>JANYHB010000047.1 GCA_025359265.1 Hyphomicrobiales bacterium
GTATTTTCTGCCGCTTCAGCGGATTGCGCGTTGCCATATCATGTATGATAATTCGTGTATAGAAATAATCAGGTAAAAAGTGAAGTCAGCTGGCACTCTAACGAGAAATTTGTTATCTCTGCAACCGCTAAAATTTGAAGCATATTGTAAGGAAATTGTCGGCCATGCTGAGCCTTATCCTCGGAACTATCTTGTTTGCGGGCCCGCATTTTTTTTCAAGCCTTGCGCCAGCCCAACGGGATCGTTTGCAAGCCCGCTTTGGCGAAGGCCCGTTCAAAGGAACTTATGCCGCACTCACCGGAATCGGCTTGATCATTTTGATTTACGCCTATTGGGTTACGCGCGGCTCTGGCGAAATGCTCTATGTGCCAAAACAAAACTTGCGCCATGCCACTATGGGCTTGGCGACTTTGGGCATGATCTTGCTGGCGGCAGGCCAGGGCAAAAGCCATATCAGGCTGTGGCTGCAAAATCCATTCTCCATTGGCATTGCGCTCTGGGCCGTTGGCCATTTGCTGAGTGTGGGAAAATTTGCAGCGGATTGGTTTTGGCTGACCATGCTGGCCGTCGCTTTGGTTGATGTTGGGGTTTCCATGGCGCGCGGCAAGAAGCCTGAATTTAAACCGATGTGGCGTTCGGATATTATCGCCGTGGTTGTGGGGCTGGTGTTGACAGCACTGCTCGCAAGCCTGTTCCACCCTTATGTGCTGGGCGTGCGATTGATCGGGTAGCGCAGTTAGAACTCCACACCATAGAACCCGATCGCGGTTTCCAGTTCTGTCTCTTCGTAACGGAAATGCGATTTGATGATGCTCTCAAGTGCCAGAAAAGTTTTTTGAACATCCGCAAAAGTATGGGCGTTTTGCACATTCATCAACTTCGCAACTGCATTTTCCAATTCTGACAAATAGTAGTGAATAATTGCGTGTTCTGCCACCAGGCGCTCCACAACTTTGCGAATGCCGCCATTGCCGCGTTGCTGCAAGACGGGAAACAGATAGGCACTCTCGATATCATGATGCGCCGTCAGCATCTTGCATTCCTGGCCACAGAGATTGCCAAACATGCGCATGGATTGTTTGAGATCAAGGCTGCCAATGGCCTTGCCCAACGCCTGTGGATTTGCCGCACCTGCAGCCACCAAATCCATCACGCTTTGCACGTGCGCCATTTGTTGCAAGTGATGGCGGTGGATTGCCTTTAGATGCCGTCCGGGCAACTTATGGGCATCAGTGGCGCCTTCAAGGGCAGGGGCCTTTGGGCGGGTGCGATCATCAAGAAGTGTAATGGTGGCCATGCTTCAACATTAGCGGGCGGATCAGTTGCTCGCCACCCCGTCTCTGGGCTATAATGAAAATATGTCACAACATGCCACGCAAAAGCGCGTCACCGCCCCTGATATTCGCGCCAGGAAGGGTGGCCAACCCATCGTTTCGCTCACCTCATATCACGCTCATACCGCCGCCATCGCCGACAAATATGTCGACTTCCTTTTGGTTGGCGATAGCTTGGGCATGGTGATGCACGGTTTTGAAACCACCTTGCCCGTTCCTCTCGAATTGATGATCATGCATGGCCGCGCAGTAACCCGCGGAGCCAAACAGGCGTTAGTGGTGGTCGACATGCCGTTCGGGTCTTACGAAGAAAGCCCGGCCCAAGCCTTTCGCAATGCCGCTCGCGTGATCAAGGAAACCGAGTGCGGCGCAATCAAGATTGAGGGTGGCTTGCGCATGGCGGAAACCATCAAGTTTTTGTCAGAACGCGGTATTCCAGTCATGGCGCATATCGGGCTGACGCCGCAGTCCATCAATGTATTTGGCGGGTTTAAAACTCAAGGCCGTGAAAAAGCCCAATGGGCGGCCATTGAGGCTGATGCCACAGCTGTTGAGCAAGCCGGCGCTTTTGCCGTGGTGCTGGAAGCGATTGCTGAGCCGCTGGCCGCCAGGATCACTAAAATGGTGGATATTCCAACCATCGGCATAGGTGCATCGGCAGCCTGTGATGGCCAGATATTGGTGATGGAAGATATGTTGGGCCTCACACCCAACGTGCCACGGTTCGTCAAGGAATTTGGCAAAGTGGGTGTGGCCATTGAGGGAGCCATTCAGGCTTATGCCGAAGCTGTGCGCAGCCGCAACTTTCCCACTGCCGAAAACACCTATACGGTGAAAGATTGAATTGCCTTGATTTGGCCCTTGGGCTGCCCTACCCAGTTTCAGATTCGAGGAGCCCTGAGTTTTGAGCGAGAATAATGATGGCATCTTCCGTGAAGTGGACGATGAAGTTCGCCAGGAAGAATATAAAAAATTATGGGATCGTTATGGCCGCTATTTCATGTTGGCCGGCGTCTTGTTCATTGCGGCCATTGCCGGATGGGAGGCTTATAAATACGTGCAGCTGAAGCAGGCGCAAGATGCAAGCACGGTTTATTTTGATGCTTTGAAAAAGGCGGCTGATGGAAAACCGGATGATGCGCTCTCTGCCCTTGGCGCGGTAAACCACCCCGGGTTCGGACAGCTTGCCAAATTGGAGCAAGCCGGCATCATGGCGGCCAAGGGTGACGTGGATAAGGCCGTGGCCACATTTGATGCCTTCGCCGCTGATGCCAACAATGAGCCTGCTCTTGCCGATGCGGCACGTATTCGCGCTGGCTATTTGCTTGTTGATACGCAATCACCAGATCAGTTGCTCACCCGATTGGGCCGTTTTGATAAAGATGACGTGCTCTGGCATAATCAAGCGCGTGAAATTTTTGGTCTGTCGGCGTATCGCATAAAAGACTATGTCATGGCGGATCGTTATTTTAATGCCATCGCCTCAGACGTAAAAGCCACGCCCAGCCAAAAGCAACGCGCCCAACTGATGTTGCAACTGATTGTTCCCAACCTTCCCGCAAAATGAGGAAAGCATGAAGAGTTTTATTGTTGTTGGCCTATCTCTCAGCTTGCTTGCGGGCTGCTCCTCCATGAAGCGCATGACGGGCCAGATTGATGACACTGTGTTGCCGGGCCAGCGCCAAGAAATTTTGCCGCCTGATCAGCAGCAGGCACGCGATCCATCGATCACCGGCCAGCCTGCACCGCCCTCCACGATGCCGGCCCAGCCACCAGTGATTGCACCCACGCTGCGACAAGCCAACAGATCGGTGGCACCGGGAAATCCCGCACCTCTTGCCCCCCCAGCGCCGCCGGCGGATGCGGCCGCCATTGCAGCCTGCGATCCGAAAGTGGATTTATGCCCAGAGGCGTTGCCGCCAGAGCCGCTGCCCCCGCCATCGCCTTTGATTCCTGAAAAGAAGAAAATGAAGGCGGATGTCAAAGGCAAAACCGGCATGGAAAAAATTGCCGATGCCAAGCCAATGACGAAGAAGCTGGTGAGGAAGAAAGCTTTAAAGAAGAAATTACCCGCCAAAACTCCAGCACCGGACGCAACGCCGCCCGTGCCGGCGCCACCAAAGCCGCAAGGGCAATGACAGTTACCGTTGCCATTCTTGGGCGTCCAAACGTTGGCAAGTCTACCCTTTTCAACCGCCTGATCGGGCAGAAGCTCGCCTTGGTGGACGATCAACCAGGGGTGACGCGTGACCGGCGCGAGGGCCATGCCCAAATTGCTGACATTGAATTCCAAGTGTTTGACACGGCGGGATTTGATGAAGCCAAGCGTGGCAGCTTGGAGGACCGGATGAGCGACCAAGCCGCGGAAGCGGCGCGCCTGTCTGATCATATCTTCTTTGTAATTGATGCGCGAACCGGTGTGACGCCGGTTGACCGGATGTTCGCCGAGCGTATTCGCAAACTGGGCAAACCCGTCACCGTATTGGCCAATAAATCTGAAACCAAGGCCGTGCAGCAACAAGTGCATGAAGCTTACATGCTGGGCTTTGGCGAACCATTTCCCATTTCGGGTGAACACGGTGAGGGCCTTGAGCATATTTACGGCGTGGTGAAGCCACTGGTGCTGAAAGACCGCGCGGCCAATCCCACCGTTGAAGAAGAAGAAATTCAAGAACCCTTCAACCCGGATATTGAAGCGCCAGATCGCCACGACAAACCGCTGCGTCTTGCCATCATTGGCCAGCCCAATGCGGGAAAATCCACTTTGGTCAATTCCATGCTCGGTGAAGAGCGTATGCTTACCGGCCCAGAAGCCGGCATTACACGCGATGCCATTGCCAATGATTGGGAATGGTCTGGCCGCAAAATCAAATTATGGGACACCGCTGGTATTCGACGCAAAGGCAAAGTGAAAGAGAAGCTGGAAAAACTTTCTGTCCACGACGCGTTGCGCGCTGTAAAGTTTGCTGAAGTTGTTGTGGTTTTGGTCGACGCCTCTTTCTCCATCGAAAAGCAAGACCTCACTTTGTGCGATCTTGTGGGCCGCGAGGGCCGCGCCATTGTGTTGGCTTTGAGCAAGTGGGATTTGGTGGAGGATAAAAACGCCGCCCTGCGCAAAGTAAATGAAATCATGGAAGATATATTGCCAGATATTCGCGGCATTTCCATTGTCACACTTTCGGCCAAACAGGGCAGGGGCGAAGACCGTTTGATGAAAGCGGTGTTGGAAGCAGACCGCAAATGGAACATCCGCATCAGCACAGGAAAATTCAACCGCTGGCTTGAAGAGGCAATTCAACGAAACCCCCCGCCAGCCCCGTCTGCGCGCCGCATCAAAATCCGCTATGGCACGCAGGTGAATGCCAGGCCGCCAACCTTTGCGCTCTTTGGCAATCAACTCGACAAACTGCCGCAGTCTTATCAACGTTATCTGATGAACGGTTTGCGCGAAACACTGAAGCTTGATGGCACCCCGATCAGGTTTGTGTTTAGGGGATCAAACAACCCCTTTGATGATGGCAAAAGATAGTTAGCCTTGCTTGATAAGGCCGCCCGCAGTGTAGCGGAATACGGTGCCGGTATTCACAAACTCGGCTCCACACATCTCAATCAACCTGGCAGCCACCGCATCTGCCGTTGGCAACGTGGCGGGGTCCTCGCCTGGCATCGCCTGCGCGCGCATCTTGGTGCGCGTGGGGCCGGGGCTGAAAAGGTTGGCGCGGACATTGGTGGTGGAAACTTCGGCAGCATAGGTTTTCACCAGGGCGTTCAGCGCGGCCTTGGAAATTGAGTAAGCGCCCCAATAGGCCGGCACGGTGTGGGCAACACCTGAGGTGACAAACACCGCGCGCCCCGCCTCAGACATTCGCAACAGGCCATCCATGGACCGCAGCAAACGGTAATTGGCGGTTACATTCACGCCCATCACGTCATCCCAAACTTTTTGATCAAGATGCGGAACCGGCGTTAGCCTGCCCAGCACTCCGGCATTGCCTATCAGAATATCAAGCCTCTTCCAGCGTTCAAAAATCGCGGCACCCAAACGGTCAATGCCAGCGAAATCCAGAATATCCAGCGGCACCAACGTGGCGCTACTGCCAGCGGCTTTCACCTCATCATCCAGCTCTTCCAGCCCGCCTTGGGTGCGTGCCGTGGCGATGATGTGGCAGCCTTTTTTGGCCAGCGCTAAAGCTGTGGCCCGGCCAAGACCGCGTGATGCGCCGGTGACCAGGGCAACCTTGCCAGCATAACTTTCAGGCATTAGCCAGCTTCGGCCAACATGGCACGCAGCTGCGTGGGTGCCGCACCAC
>JANYHB010000060.1 GCA_025359265.1 Hyphomicrobiales bacterium
ACATCCCATGCCTCGCGGTAAATTTTTCCGCCAAGCGCCAGCACTTGTTTGCACGCCGCATCAACATCAGGCGTGAATACATAGCCTGTCCACACCGGCGGCATGCCCTGCATTTCAGGCGGCGTATCCATGATGCCGCCCACACCGAGCCCACCCGCATTGACAACGGTGTAGGTTGGCATTTGCGGCGTGAACGTCCAGCCCACCACAGCAGCATAAAACTTCTTTGCTGATGGCGCGTCAGGCGTCATCAGGTCATGCCAGATAAATGGATTTTGCATCGTGTTCATGTTCCTTCTCCTGTTTTCAAGTTTCCAGTTCTTCAAAAGGTGCACGCCACTCGGGCAGCTCCATGAGCTGATTGTGTCAGCGTTGCATGTTGGGAAAATCTGCCAAAGGTATTTGCGCCTCCTGCGCGTATGGCAAAAAGGTGGCGGCTCTAAAATCTGCATAGGAAACCCGGTCGCCAACCAACCAGGTTCTTTTGGCAAGATGCTGCTCAAGTACCGGAGCGTGGCGGACAAAATCTTTCAGCCCGTCATCAAGCTTTTCTTGGGGCGGAGCATCTTTCGTGAACATGGGCCAAACAACCCGGAAAAAATAAAGAGGATCAGCCGCGCGGTTAAGATGATGGGTGGCCCGGCTGATCCAGCGGATCATATCCGGTTGCTGATCACCAACGCGCCAAAAATCTGATTTCGCAATCGCTGATAAGCGGCACGCAATTGCGTCGGCCTCCCATAACGTTTTGCCGCTCTCTTCGAACACAGGCACCAAGGCATTCGGATTCAGCGCTTTGAAAGCCTCTTTGTGGGCGGGATTTTGCGGGTTGGCGGCAACAAATTCGACAGGTGATTTGAGATAGCGCGCCACAGCAACTGCCAATCGCGGATTGGAGTTTTTGGAATAGTATAACTTCATCGCCATTCTCAAGTCTCATCAGTGCAATGAAACAACAATTCAATATAACGACGCAAATGGCGGATCATGTCAGCTGCGATCGTCACATCATTTTTTGCTTTAGCCAAAATGAATGCGCCCTGGATCACCGCCTGCGTATGCAATGCCAAACTTTCCGCACCCCACACCGCCAACGGCGCGTGGCGCATTTTGGCCTCGCCAATCAGCTTGCTGATATCTCTGGCATGGCTGTCAATGCCTTCCAGGCAGGCATCGCGAATGGTGGGGCTTGATATAAATTTTTCCTGCACCAGGGTGCCCAGAAAACACGTGCATTCAGCCAAGCTGCGCCCTTCGAGAATCTCAATCCGAAAATCCACATATCCAAGCAAGCGATCAAGCGGATCCTCAAATTTGTGATAGTCAGCGACAGCGAAAGCTGCACCCGTCACTTCCGTCCAAAATTTGGTTGCTACAATGGCCAACGCTTCCTTGCCTTCAAAATAATGAAAGAACGCACCTTTGGTAACGCCTGCCGAGCGACAAAGTTCATCAACTGTTGTGCCATCATAACCCTGCTCGCGCACCAGCTGCAGCGCTGATTGCAAAAGCCGCGTTTTAACCGGGATGGACTGATCAGTTACCGACATTACAGACACATACAAACCAGTTGGTATGAAATCAAGTTATAATTCGTCCCCCATGGTTCAATTGAATGCGGCGTGATTTGGTCTTGGCAGATTGGCACTTTGACTTTTCACAATTGAAGCCCCTGCATTGGATCTGTTGTTTAAGAAGTTGCGCCAAGCGCTAGACGAAATGAACCAGCGGTAACAGAAAAAGCGGTGTCTCCTTCCCAATTTCTGCACCTAAACAAAACTTAAGGCGTCAGCTGAATATCTGTAATGAAAGTGACGGATTTCCGCCCTATTCTCATACTATTGTACCAATTATGAAGAAGGTTAAATGATGGCGCGATGGACTAAAGTGGTTTTGTGGTTGGTTGTATTTCTGGCTCTGGGTTTGGCTCAGTGGAAGTATAATTTGGCACAAATGGCGATAGGCTTCGTTCATCCAACGGCCCAAACCGCGGCATCTGGTGCCGCAGCACCCGGCCAAGCAGCGGGCACAAAACGTGCATTACCACCCGTCGCCGTCAAACTTGCCCAGGCCGCGAAGGCAGATTTTCCGCTGATTGAGCGATCATATGGCACCATGGCATCGCCACAAGTCGTCAACATCAATGCCCGATTGGCCAGCCAAGTGATGAAGGTGAATGTGCAAGATGGCCAACTGGTTAAACTCGGCGATGTTTTGATTGAGCTGGATGACCGCACCGTGCAAGCCACGCTGGCGAAAGACCAGTCCACCTTGGCCAAAGATCAAGCCCTTTTGGCAAACAACGTAATTCAATTGCAGCGTGCCCGCACACTGGCCGCGCGCAATGCCGGCACCCTTCAAGATGTCGATAACGCTGTTGCCGCTGAAAATTCCACACGCCAATTGATTGGGGCCGACCAAGCCGTTATCGATACTGATAAGCTGCAAGTTGAGTTTGCCAAAATCAAAGCCCCGTTTGACGGCAAGCTGGGTGCGATCACGACAGCAGCCGGCGCCGTTACCTCGGCAGCCGGCGGACAAGCGGCTTTGATGACGGTGACCCAAGTGCAACCGTTGAAAGTGAACTTCAGGTTGCCAGAGCAATCGCTGCTTCCAGTGCAGGCTGCCGTGGCCAAAGGCCCCGTAACGGTGCGGGTGATCGCCTCCGGTTCACGCGATGTGCTTGACCAAGGCAAACTCACTTTCATCGATTCCAGTGTGGACACAGCTTCCGGTACCATCGGCATGGCAGCTGAAATTGCCAACCGCAGTCTTATCCTGTGGCCAGGTCAGCGCGTTCAAGTGGAAGTGGAGTATGGCAAAGTCAGTGGCGCTCTCACCGTGCCGACTGTGGCTGTGCAACAAGGGCAGATCGGTTCTTTCGTCTGGCTTGTTGATGATCAAAATAAGGTTTCTGCAACACCCGTGAAAGTGGCGCGCTTTGAGGGTGAACTGGCGTCGATTTCCGAGGGTCTGACAGAGGGTGCGCAGGTTGTCATCGAGGGCCAGGCCAAGCTCAACAACGGCAATGAAGTGCGCAGCGGCAAACCTGCCGATGCAGCCGCACCAGCGCCAGGAACGGAAATTAAAAAGTCGGCAGTAACGTCTGGCGGGGCTGAAGCCGCGACGCCGAATGACACGACGGCCCCGAAGCCCGGCAAGAAAAAAGATCAGGCCGCAACTGGAGGCACTCAACCATGAATATCTCCGCCTTTTGTATCAACCGGCCAGTAGCCACAATTTTATTGTCTGTGGCGATTTTACTCGGCGGGCTTTTTGCCTGGAAGCTGCTGCCAGTGGCCGCTTTGCCCCGCGCTGAATTTCCCACCATTAACGTGTCTGCAGATTTGCCAGGTGCCTCGCCAGACATCATGGCCACATCGGTGGCCACACCGCTGATCAAGCAGTTTTCAACAATTGCCGGCGTAGACACCATCTCATCTTCAAGTTCTCTGGGTTCCACCAACGTTACCATTCAATTTGTGTTGAATCGCTCTATCGACGCAGCGGCGGCCGATGTGCAGGCCGCCATCTCGCGTGTGTCACGCTCGCTTCCCAAAGACATGACGGAACCCCCCAATTACCGCAAGGTGAACCCGGCTGATGCGCCCGTGTTGCTGTTGGCATTGAAAAGCAAAATTGCGCACATGACCCAGCTTGATGACATCGCGCAAAATGTTATTTCACCGACACTTTCAACGGTGGATGGCGTGGCACAAGTCTCCATCTACGGTTCGCAAGCCTTCGCCGTTCGAATTGAAATTGATCCCGATGCGCTGGCGGCCAAAGGCATGACGGTGGGCCAATTGCAAACGGCGGTGGCGGCCGCCAATCGCAATAGCCCGTTGGGCACGCTCGTGGCTGGCCCCCAACAGTTGACCTTGTTGGCTGACACCCAACTTTCCAACGCTTCCGAATTCGCCAACCAGGTGATTGCCATTCGCAACGGCAGCGAAGTGCGTTTGAAAGATGTGTCTCGCGTGATTGATAGCGTGGTGAACATCAACTCTGCCGCGAGCCATGATGGCACGAGGGCCATTGTGATGGCGGTGCAACGTCAACCTGATGCCAACACCGTGGCGGTGGTGGACAAAGTGCGGGCGGCTTTGCCCGACCTTGAAAAACAAATACCAGCGACAGCCTCGCTGACTGTGATGAGTGATCGTGGGGCTTCAGTGAAATCCGCCGTGTCGGATGCCGAATACACTCTGGGAATCACCATCCTATTGGTGATCGGGATCGTTTACGTGTTCATCCGCTCCATTCGCGCGACCATCATTCCGGCCATTGCCGTGCCGATCTCCTTGATTGGCACTCTGGGAATTATGTATCTGCTGAACTTTTCGATCGACAACGTGTCGCTGATGGGCATTACATTGGCGGTGGGGCTGGTTGTGGACGACGCCATTGTGATGATGGAAAATATCGTGCGCCACATGGAAGAAGAACATAAAGGCCCGTTCGAAGCGGCCATCGCCGGTGCGGGCGAAGTAGGCTTCACGATTCTTTCCATATCGGTTTCGCTCGTTGCCGTGTTCATTCCCGTGTTGCTGATGGGTGGCGTCATAGGCCGCATCTTCAATGAATTCGCTGTTGTCGTGACGGTGGCGATTTTGGTTTCGATGTTTGTTTCGCTCACCCTTACGCCGATGATGGCGTCGCGCATTTTGAATAAAGATCACACACCGGGATTAGTCGGCCGGTTTTTTGAATCCATCATCAATGGCATGACCAATGGGTATGAGCGGCTGTTGAATGTCGCCCTGAAATTTCACCCTTTGACTTTCGTTGTTTTTCTGTTTTCGATCTTTGCTACTGTTTATATGATCCAGACTTTGCCCAAAGGCTTCTTCCCCACGGAAGACATTGGCCAGCTGCAGATTGGCACGCAAGGCAGGCAGGACATTTCCTTCACTACAATGCAGGGTTTGCAAAACCGCCTCGCTGAAAAGGTCAGCCAATACGAGGGCATCGCCCATGTGGTATCAGCTGTCGGCTCTGGCGGTGGCGCAATGAACACGGGCCGCATGTTCGTAGAGTTGAAACCCAAAGACCAACGCGCTGCGCTGCCGCAAGTGATGACTGATTTGCGGAAAATTCTAGGCAGTGTTCCCGGCATCACCGCCAACGCCAACCCTGTTCAAAATCTTTCGATTGGTGCAAGGCCAGGGGCCAGTGCCAACCAGCTTGTGGTGCAATCACTTGATTATCAATTGATGAGCGTCTGGGCGGTGAAGCTGCAAGACGCGATGCTTAAAGACCGCGATTTTTTCACCGACGTAAACTCTGATGCGCAAAACACCGCGCAGCAAGCCCATTTGGTGATCGACAAAGAGAAGATGCAATCGCTGGGTATTTCATCTGATGTTTTGCGCACAACACTTTATGCGGGCCTTGGTGGACAACAGGTTTCAACCATTTACAGCAATGGCAGCACTTATTCTGTGATTGCCGAGCTTGATCCAAAAACCGATTGGACGCCGGAACGACTGCAAACCCTGCAAATTGCTTCCAGCACCGGCGCTTTGGTTCCGCTGGCCGCTTTCGCGCGTGTTGATCGTCAAGTGGGTGCACTGACTGTCAACCAAATCGGCCAACTGCCTGCCACCACCATTTCCTTCAACTTGCCCACAGGCGTGGCGTTAGGGTCCGCCACCGACGAAGTGACCAAGCTAAAGAACAACCTCAACTGGCCGCAAAGCGTGACCACCGGTTATTACGGCACGGCGAAAACCTTCCAGGATTCCACCAGCGGACAGGGTTTGTTGATCCTCGGCGCCATTCTCACCATCTACATTGTGTTGGGCATGCTCTATGAAAGCTTCATCCACCCCCTCACCATTCTATCGGGCCTGCCGGCCGCCGCCGCCGGTGCACTGGGTGCCTTGTGGCTTGGCGGTTTTGATCTTTCCATTATCGCCGTGATCGGCCTTTTGATGTTGATCGGCATCGTAAAGAAAAACGCCATCATGATGATTGACGTGGCCATCAAGCTGCGGCGAGACGGCATGGCCGCAAAAGACGCTATTCACAAGGCCTGCTTGATGCGCTTCAGGCCCATTATGATGACAACGCTTGCTGCCATGATGGGCGCATTGCCTATAGCACTGGGCACGGGCGCCAGCGCTGAACTGCGTCAGCCGCTGGGCATCGCAGTCGTGGGCGGCTTGGTTGTGTCTCAAGCACTCACTCTCTTCATCACGCCCGTGCTTTATATTTATATGGAAAAACTATCCGGTTGGCTTACGCGCGAGCGGGTTATCCAACCAACAATGGCAATCGGCGCGCACCAACCAGCTGAGTAGTTCAGCGGCCCAGTAGCTTGGCAATGAACTCGGGCGTTGGATAACTGTCTGCAGGCCAGCCGATTTTGAGCTGCTCGGCCTTCACTGCCGCGCGCGTGCCGGAACCAATCTTTCCATCTGCTTTGCCGACGTCATAGCCTTTCGAAGCAAGGAAATTTTGTAAGGCCACCACCTGCTCATAGCTTGGCACATGCACTTGTCCACGCCCCGCAAAAACCGGGCCAGCACCGGCAATGCGCGTGGCGAGATAGGCTGCCGTGGTGGAATAAACCAGGCTTTCATTCCACTTCAAATAAGCCTTCGTGAAATTATGATAGGCCAGAAAGGCCGGGCCATCCTTGCCCATGGGCAAGAGCAAGGCGGCGGGCACTTTATCTGGCTTCAGCGGCTGGCCCCCCGCCTCAACAACACCCCACTTGGCCCATTCGGCGCGCGTGTGATTGATGGCAAGATCAGCTTGATCATAGGGCAAGTCAGTCGTCAGCTTCACGTCTTGCAACCACGGCTGGCCGGCCAACCACCCGCTCTTCCTCAAAAGATTGGCAGTGGAAGCAACCACATCCGGCACGGAGTCGCGCAAGTTTACTTTGCCATCACCATCAAAATCCACCCCGCTGGTGTCATAGTCAAAGGCCATAAATTGCGTCTGCCCGATTTCGCCAGCCCATGCCCCCTGCATCTCGGCAGGCGAGAGCCAACCTTTTTGGATGAGATGCAAAGCCGGAATAATTTGTGGGCGAAATTTCTCCGGCCTGCGGCAATCCCAAGCCAGCGTGACCAGAGATTGCACTGTGGGGGAGTGGCCAATATCGGCGCCAAAATCAGTTTCCAAGGCCCAAAAAGCCGCGATAACGGGTGCTGGAACGCCATATTGCTGTTGAACGGCATCGAAGGTTGCCTTGTTCTTGACAATAAGGGCACGGCCCTTGGTGATGCGGGCATCCGTTGCCATGCGCCCGGAAAATTGTAGAAAACTTTGCGCAAAGACGTTCTGCGCCCGGTCGCGCTTGATCACGCCCGCATCATATTGCACGGTGTCCAGAACGCCGAGTGCCTCACCTGATACA
Source organism: Hyphomicrobiales bacterium (assembly GCA_025359265.1). Lineage (GTDB taxonomy): Bacteria > Pseudomonadota > Alphaproteobacteria > Rhizobiales > Aestuariivirgaceae > Aestuariivirga. Next base: position 7,373 of record JANYHB010000060.1, read on the forward strand.
CCTTGTGCGGAGGCTTCTTTTTTAATCTTTGCCAAAAAACCATCAAAGCCTTGTGCGGTGTTTCCACACGTGGCAGCCATGGCAGATGAGGATGCAAAGCCAAGAGCCAGCCCCAACGCAACAATCAGATATTTCATAACAAGCTCCCGAATCAATGCTACAGCATTGAACCATTTGGCCCAGCCGTCAAACGTCTCACGGTTGAGGATGAGGTTTTGGCCCGCGCAGGAATTCTTGCGGGCCAAGCAAAAATGCCAGCACCACCCCAGCGCCAATGCCCGTGGTAAGATCAACGAAGATTGTCAATAAAAATGTGACGGCTACAACCAAAGCTTCACGATGCGAATGCTTGAACATACGTGCAATTTCAAATGAAGCCACCGATAATGGCTGTATAAAGCCCACGCTCTGGCGAAACATGCGAAGCAATGGCAATCGCCATCGAAAGCGGCAATGCCACAATCGACACGGTGAGGGCAGCCAACACATCCGCCTTAAACTTGGCAAGATCATAGCCGTCGCGCCACGATGACACGAGCTTGGGATGAAAACCGGTTTGCAAATGCGGCATGGGAATCAGTCTACGGTAAAAAGCCATCCTAGCATGAAAGAGGCCTGCAGTCGCCCGCAGGCCTCTCACTCGCCGCGGCGACAAGAAATCCGAACCATTGCTAAGCCGGGAACGGGGGCGGCACCACAGCCGAGCCAGCCCAGATTTATGAAGTCAAGCCAGCGACAAGCCTTTTGATTAATGAACCCCGCCATGGATATTGGCAGGACAATCGCAAATTTGCAACGTGGCGCAGGCCATGCGCCGCAGCGCCAAAGGGCTTTAAATACTTAAAACGCCAGCAAGTGCGCTGCAAATTTGCGTAATCACGGCATGGCTCTTGGCGCGCCCTGCCACCGCGAGAATGGCGCATGACGATAATATCAATCCATCGTCCAACACCCTTAGGGCGTTGGCTTTGAGGGTTGATCCGCTGGTGGTGATGTCAACGATCAGTTCCGCACTGCCCGCCGTAGGTGCCCCCTCAGTTGCGCCGAGGCTTTCGACAATACGGTATCCGGTCACCCCTTTCGCCCCAAAAAAACGCCGCGTGAGGTTGATGTATTTGGTGGCCACACGCAGTCTTCGTCCGTGTACGGAATAAAACTGTTGGGCAACATCATCAAGGTCAGCCATTTGCGCCACGTCGAGCCAGCAATTCGGCACAGCCACGACAACATCAGCGCGGCCAAAGTTGAGACGCAGCGCCACATCGGCAATTTTGTTGTCTGCTGCAATGGTTTCACGCAGCAAATCTTCGCCCGTGATGCCGCAATCTATTTCACCGGATTTTAGAGCGGTCGCAATATCCGACGCCGAAAGGAATGCGACTTCAACGCCAGCAATTCCCGTCAGGCGGCCACGATAGCCGCGATCAGAGCCGATGCGCTCAATGCCGAAGCCTGCATTGAGCAACAGGGCCTGCGCCTGTTCCATCAAGCGACCTTTGGACGGAATGCCTAAAGTGAGTGGGCTCATCACAGCACCGCCTGCAGGCGCTCGGTGTGAATGGCAAAGCCGAACGCCGGAATTTGTGTTGCCGCACCAAGATCGCGCAACATGTCATCATAACGGCCACCGCCTGCGACAGCCACGCCAGCAACTTCAATTTGAAATACAAAGCCCGTATAATATTCAATCTCGCGGCCAAAGCTGGTGGAGAAGAGAAATCGCCTTGGGTTCAAGCCCTGCTCTTCCAATGCAGCAAGGCGCTTTTCCAATGCAGAGGCGGCAGCTGAATAGGATGGGCCACTGGCAATTTTTTTCAGCGCCACACTAATGTCAGACGCGCCACCCTGCAACAACAGATAATTTTCGATGCCAGTGATCACATCTTTTGAAAGCGGTGCTTCCGAACGATCGGCAAATTTCTCGGCCAAGCGTGATGAAACTTCTTCAATTCTACGCGCGCCCTGGTGCGGCAGATTGTGTCTATCCAACCACGCTGTGGCAGCGTTATCGGCTGATGATGTAGCGAGCGTATCGATCACATCTGAAATGCTGCTGCGTTTTTTTGATTCGCCCATTGCGAAATTTTGCAGCAACGCTTTGAACGCTTCCGGCCGCCAAAATTGGTGTTGCAAGCGCCTGCGCCAGCGTGCAGGCATTTGCGCATCTGCCAGCAAACCCGCAAACAGGCCCACATCACCCAAGGTGACTTTGAGATTTGAAGCACCCGCCGCCTCAAGCGCCGAGATGGCCAGCTTCAACATCCGTGCTTCGGCAGAGATTGGATCAACAGCGCCAAACCATTCAAGACCGGCCTGGGTGAATTCCTGCGGCGAGAGTTTTTCATCGGGGAAGCGGAAGGCGGGGCCCAGATAAGAATAGCGCGCTTCTTTTTCAGGCTGCTTGGCATGGCTCAAATGGAAACGGCAAGCAGGCACGGTGAGATCGGGGCGCAGGCAGAGTTCACGGCCTTCGGGATCATTGAACACGAAAGTGCGGGCGCGAATGTCTTCGCCCGAACGTTCCAAAAAAATATCGGCAGGCTGAATGATGTCTGGCGCAATTTGCTCAAACCCCGCGCGCTCAAATACGGCCATGAGAGCCATGTTTTGACGGGCAAGAGACTCGCGCTCTGCAGGCGTGCGCCCGGCCATTAACCCAGCATCTTCCGCACTTGTTCAACCAACTGCGCCTCCGGCACGGAAACTTGCGCCAGGCGCTGCGAGGCATATTCCTCACGCGATGCGATATTGGCGGCGAGTTCGGAACCCAATCGCAAATCCTTGATCGTCACTTCGCCCTTGGCCTTTTCATCACCGCCTTGGATGATGACCAACGGAGCGCCACGCTTGTCGGCATATTTCATCTGCTTGCCCATGTTGGCTGCACCCAAGCTCATCTCGGCGCGAATGCCAGCGGCGCGCAAATCTTGAACGAACCTGTAGTAATCGCCCACGCGGTCTTTATCCATCACGGTGACAACGACAGGGGCCAGCGTATCCTGCGTACCCGCCCTGCCCACGCGTTTCAGCGCCGAATAAAGCCGCGACACGCCAATGGAAAAACCTGTGGCCGGAACCTGCTGCCCGGTAAACCGCGCCACCAGATCATCATACCGCCCACCGCCACCGACAGAGCCAAAGCGAACAGTGTTGCCGTCTTCGTCTTTCGTCTCCATCAGCAATTCGCATTCGAATACGGGGCCAGTGTAATATTCGAGGCCGCGGATGATGGAGGGATCAATCCTGACGCGTCCGTCATTGTATCCAGCGTCCGAAATCGTTTTCCAAATTTGGCGGAGTTCGCCCAGTCCTTCCAATCCAACGGGACTTTTAGCTGCGAGCGTTTGTATCCCGCCAAAAATACCCTCGGCTCGAATTCTTTCAAATTCTTGTATATCCTTTCCAACAGCACCAGAATCCCGCCCCGGGACACCATGCGCCTTCATCGCAACATCCGCTTCATTTGCTATAGGCAAGTGTGCAACTAGAGCTTCAACTTGCGACTGAGACAAATTGGCTCCTTTGGTAAAATCGCCTGAATCGTCTTTTCTGCCGTTGCCTAACAGCAGTCGTACGCCGTCAACACCGAATTTGTCGAATTTGTCGATCGCCCGAAGAGCCGTGAGGCGCTTTGCAGCGTTCTCAACACCAGCCAAGCCAATAGCTTCAAAAATTCCGTCAATGACCTTTCTACTATAAAATCTGAGAACATAATTCCCCCGCGCAATCCCCAGCGCTTCCATCGTATCCGCTGCCATCATGCACACTTCGGCGTCGGCAGCGGGCGACGAACTCCCCACCGTATCGGCATCAAACTGCATGAACTGGCGGAACCTGCCCAGCCCCGGCTTTTCGTTGCGGAACACCCAGCCCTGCCGATAGCTGCGAAACGGAGTGGGCAGCTTTTGGAAATTCTCCGCCACATAGCGCGCCAGCGGTGCGGTCAAATCATAGCGCAACGAAAGCCATTGCTCGTCTTCATCTTGGAAAGAGAAAACGCCAGCGTTCGGCCTGTCCTGATCGGGCAGAAACTTGCCCAGCGCATCGGTATATTCAATGAAGGGCTGCTCCACCGGCTCAAATCCATAAGACTCATAAACCCGCTGGATGGTGGCCAGCATGGCCCTCGTGCCGCGGACTTCATCGGCGTCAATATCACGAAATCCCTTGGCCACGCGAGCTTTGGGGCGGGAAGATTTGGCTTTGTCGTTCATGCGAAGCCTTCTAGTGGAGCCGCCGATTTGGGGCAACTGCTAACCCCCACTACCGTCATCCCCGCGAAGGCGGGGATCCAGCTTGAATGCGCGCATTCCGAACCCGGCCAAAGCGGGGCCCCGGCCTTCGCCAGGGTGACGGAAAATTGATTACTTATCGCGCACAACCTTTTGCCGCTGCACGCCCAAGCCTTCGATGGCGATCACCATGGTATCGCCGGGCTTCAGAAATTGCGGTGGTTTCATGCCCATGCCCACGCCGGGAGGGGTGCCCGTGGTGATGATGTCGCCCGGATGCAGGGTGAAAAACTGGCTGAGATAGGCCACCAAATAGGCCACGCCGTAAACCATGGTTGCGGTGTTGCCCGTTTGCATGCGCTTGCCATTAACCTCCAGCCACATGCCCAAATTCTGCGGGTCTTTCACCTCATCGCGGGTGACCAGCCACGGGCCAACCGGGCCGAAAGTGTCATAGCCCTTGCCCTTGGTCCATTGGCCATGCCGTTCAATCTGAAACTCGCGTTCAGACAAATCATTTACCACGCAATAACCGGCCACATGTTTCATGGCATCGGCTTGCTTGATGTTCTTGGCCTTGCGCCCGATGATCACGCCCAGTTCCACTTCCCAATCGGATTTCGCGGACTTGGGCGGTATTGTCACAGTGTCATTAGGGCCAGAAAGGCAACTCACCTGTTTGGTGAAAACAATAGGCTCAGGCGGAACTGTCATGCCGCTCTCTGCCGCATGGTCTGAATAGTTAAGGCCGATAGCGATAAATTTTTGCGGATTGGCAATGCAAGACCCAATGCGCGGCTTACCCGAAACCAGCGGCAGCTTGGCCACATTCACTTTGCGCAGTTTAGCCAAGCCTGCGGGCGAAATCGCTTCGCCGTCCAAATCTTTGATCACTTTAGCAAGACTTCTGATCTTGCCATGTTGATCCAAAATGCCCGGCTTTTCTTTGCCCTTGGGGCCATAACGCAAAAGTTTCATGTCTCGTCCCATTTCTGCGCGGATGGATGCCAGCGCGGTGAATATCCCGCAGCCAAAATGGCGATGATTGAAGGCGCTGTCAAAAGCTTTGCTTGAGGAACGAAAGGAATTGCCGTTTTATAGCCATCCAACGACCAAAGCAGCATCTGCCCAGCCCTGATCGCATGAGCCGCACCTTGGTGTTCCACCATCACGCCATCAATGGGCCTCTGAATGGCGCGGTGGGCCTTATCCAACCGTTCTCCATGAAGCTGCCGATCAAAATCGTCCACACGCCGGTTTTGCAAGAACGCTTTGGCCTCGGCACGGCGGCAATAAAAGCATGGCCGATGGCCCGCAGCCAGTGCTGTGACCTCATCCAAGAAAAACAGCGAGGTGTAACCCTTGCCCATCGCCTCATGGTGCTGATGTTTATGATGCAGCTCACAGCAAATCCAATGCGCGCTGGCCCAGCGCCGCTTGCTTAGCGTTTTATCTTCGCGGTGAAACTTGCCACCGCGATTGCCCATCATCGTGCCATATTGCGGCACGGCGCATAGTTCACCGTTTGGATGAACGCGATTTTGCAGCGACATCAAAGCCCAGCAGATTATGCCGCCCTACTTTGCGAATATCAGTCTCGCCACAGAGGGCCATGGTGGTGTCCAGTTCTTTACGCAATATTTCCAACGCGCGCGTCACCCCCGCTTCGCCCGCCGCACCTAGCCCATAGATATAGGCGCGGCCGATGTAAGTGCCTTTGGCCCCAAGAGCCATGGCCTTCATCACATCAATGCCGGTGCGAATGCCGCTGTCGATATGCACCTCAACTTTATCGCCCACGGCATCCACAATCGGTGCCAGCATTTCAATTGTGCTTGGCCCCCCATCAAGTTGGCGGCCTCCATGATTGGAAACGATGATTGCATCAGCCCCCAGCTTGGCCGCAATCTTCGCATCCTCAACGTCGTTGATACCTTTGAGGATCAGCTTGCCGCTCCATTGCTTGCGAATGAAATCCACTGAATTCCAATCCAATGTTTGATCAAACTGGCTGTTGGCCCATTCATTCAACGACGATAAATCTTTTACGTCTTTCGCGTGACCGATAATATTGCCGAACTGACGGTTCGTCGTGCCCAGCATTTCCAAGCACCACGCAGGCTTGGTGATCATGTTCAGAACATTGGGCAAGGTGAGTTTGGGCGGCGACGAAAGGCCGTTCTTCACATCAAAATGGCGTTGCGCCAGAATTTGCAAGTCTAACGTAAGAACCAAGGCAGAGCACTTTGCAGCTTTTGCGCGGTTCACCAGATCGGTTGCAAAGCTGCGGTCTCGCATCACATAGAGCTGAAACCAAAACGGCTTATCACAATGCTTGGCCACTTCTTCGATGGAGCAAATGCTCATGGTTGAAAGTGTAAACGGCACCCCGAGTTTTTGCGCCGCGCGACAGGCCAAAATCTCGCCATCTGCATGTTGCATGCCAGCGGAACCCACGGGCGCCAATGCGATAGGCATTGCAACATCTTGCCCGACCATTTTGGTTTTCAAGCTGCGACCATCAATGTTGACAGCCACGCGCTGCCGCAATTTGAACTTCGAAAATGCTTTGGTGTTTTCTTGAAATGTTTGTGTGGTGAATGAACCCGTCTCACAATACTCATAAAACATTCTAGGCACGCGCGCCTTATACAGGCGGCGCAAATCATCAATGGCAGGGGCTTTGGACGGTTTCATGGCTGACTGCATAGCTCAGTCATTACGCAAATTCAAACCTCAGAACTTTCCGATCAAATTGATAAATATACCATGATTATCATGGCTGATATGGGTGATGTCGTCACTGAAATCGCCGAAGTTATAACCAATGCCCAGTTTGAAATTATCGCCAATCTCGCGGTAAATCGCAGCCACGAAGCCATAGTCGGTGCTGCCTGTGGTGGGAGACCAAAGGGCGCGCGCTTCCGCCATCATATCCCATTCTTTCACGATGTGATAATCCACCCTGAGCACGCCAAGGTGGGCCTGCGAATAAGTCCAATCCGAACCGGCTGCGCGGTCTCGAAGTTCACCAATACGGAAGCCATATTTGGCGCCCAATGCCAGCTTCTCATTGATATTATAAATCACATCGCCTGAGAATACATGGCTGATCTGGGCTGGGCTATAAGTTGTGCCATCTGCCGTAACTTGCCCCGCACCTGGATTGTCGTACAGGAAGTTGTATTTCACCAGAGCATTGATGCGGTCATTGCTTGTGGGGCGATACGCAAAGCCCACCACGCCATTGACGTAAGCAGAATTCTTCGTGTCATTTGTGGCACTTGAGAGCACCACATCCAGGTTGGCCAGCGCGCGCCAATTTTCGTTCATTTTCATTCCCAGGCCGAGCTGCAGCAAGTAAGACATGTTCTCGCCCGTGCCATCGGTTGAATAGTCCCAACGCACTTCGCCCTTGACCTTGCCGTCTAATCCACCTTTGCTGTGATAAATTGCGGCTAATGATGCGGCATCGCGGTAAATGTCGGGATTTTTCAGCAGTGTGGTTGGATTGACCGAGCCATCATAGATGCGCCCAACTTGCCCGGCCCCTTCAACTTTCCATTCAGGGGTTGGCGTATAAGCAACGCCATAGGCTTGATTGACGCCGTAGCGTTGGCCGAAGAAATCATAATTATTTTCGGCAAAGGCAGACCATTCATCGTTGAAGCGGTGATGCGCGCCAATGGAAATGGTGCCAAGATCATCACCACTCAGCAGATAGGTTTGGCCGGGCGTGGTGCTGCGGAAAGCGTCCCGTCGATAGCCAACCACATAATGATCATCGGCCGTAGCTGCATAGTCAATAGCGCCCGTGACATCGGGCCCCTGCGTGCCATACGATGCTTCACCTGCCGCAGTGATACGATCGGTTATTTTGCTGACAAAGCCAACGCCGCCACGATTATCTGCCAGCATAGACCCGCTCAGCACAAAGGTGCCTTGGCCGAAGACATAAGCTTGGTGATCGCGGTCCCACTCACGGGTAAGTTTCACTCCACCGTCGCCACGGGCGCCGTTTTGTGTTGTGCCAACTGAGGTGCCCGTCTGCTCGGTGTATCTGGCATAAGGTTCAACCGACCAGCCTTGCGAGACAGGAATAGCCAACCGCGCCGCGCCAGCCCGCGTGAGGCTTTGGCCCGCGACATTGGCTTCGCTGTAATCAGCTTTGGCCCGAATATCACCGGCAACTTTTACGTCGCCAACCACGCCCCATTTGATCGTCTCAGTCGTGGCTTGGGTTTCAGCTGATGAGAAGCCCGCATCATAATGCTCATAGCGGCCCTTGACTTCACCACTGGCTTTACCTTTGGTAACCTCTTCCAGATTGGCCGCCCCCTCCACGCGCCACGCATTGGCGGGAACGCCCACAACGCCGGCACCTGCTGTGGTTTGCGTGCTCAGGCCGCCATCAATGGAATAAGTGGAGCCAAAGCCTGGCCCTTCTGAATGCGCCACTTCGGCTTCCACATAAGTGCGTTCCGATGATTGCACGCGCGCATCGCCGCCATAGATGCTCTGGTCTGCCGTTTGCTGGCGCTCACGCAGGCCCGAAGCCCCCACGCGTACATGATCGCCAAGCCATGTTTCAGCACGACCACCATAGACATAAGCTCCCGTGTCACCTGTCACGGGCTCATAAGCATAATGTACAACCAGATAGTTTTCATAACCGCTCAAGGTGTTGGAAGGCAGCGGCGAATTTAACACCACAACGCCGTTCACCGGATCAATCCGATAATCTGTTCCTGCCACCAGTTGGGTGCGCGACACCACAAAACCCGTAACCGCGTTGCGCAATTCAATACTGATCACTTCCGAGCCTGCGGTTATATCTTGATGTTTCATGAAATAGGCCGAGCCGCCGGTGCCACGGAACACATCGGTTTGCGCAACGGTGGCAGGCTGGGCCGCATATACATCCAGCGCCCGCTTTGCGTGGCCTTCTTTGGTCACTTGATCGGAACGATAAATTCCATTTGCGCCATAAAGCGGGCGCTGCGACGCCATGAACTTGGTGCCCGTGATATTGGTTTTGATATTGCCCCACGTTATAGAACTTGGGCCACGTTCAAGCCTGACATAAAATTTTCCGCTGGTGGGTGCATCTTCAACCAGCGTCGAATCGTCGCCATAAACTGGATAATAATCATTCGGGCTGATGCGCTTCAGCATGGCACGCGGGTCTTTGCCGGCAATGCCCGTGAACATATCCTGCAACGTGCCTTCACCCGTATCCGCGGACGCAGTAAGAATATATTTGCCTTTGATCTTGCCCTTTAAATAGAAAGCGGCGCGGCCGCGCATCCATGTGCCGGGGAATTCATCAACACCTGTATGCTCAACAATGCCTTGGCCAAAATTATGGCCCACGGTAAGATCCGCCAGGCCCACGCCAAACCATTCATCCTGCGGCACCTCAATCTCACGCGTGAAATCCAGGCCCTTGCCATCCTGAAGCACAGAAACGTCAACAGCGTGTGCACCCGGCGGCAACATGCGTTGCACCACAAAGGCCTGACTGCCATCAACCGGAACCGGCTCACCCATCACCCGCACATCGTGGCCTTTGGGAATGTTCTTGCCATACACCGTGATTGCCCCGCCATAGACGCTGATGTTGCGAACGGCGGTGCGATCATCCCCGTAACCGGGGGCAACCGTTTCACTCGTGATGCGCTCCGGCGGCAGGTTCGTGGCAGCATGCTTTAGCGGCAACGGTCGGGTTTCATCAAAGCGGTTATCATGATCATAAACCCGCAGCACATATTCCATATCGGAGGGCGCTTCCGGTGGCATAACCCATTCACCGGTTCCAGATTGTGTGATTGGAATTACAGCATAGGGCGCAGACCCGGAAGACGAAGCGGTTGAATAAACCCGCACCTCACCCCGCGCAATCCAGGCGGCATAGTTGTATGATGCCAAGAAGCGCACATGATCACCCGTGCGGAAGTTCACCTGGATGGGATAAGTTGAAACATTCAAAGTAGGCTTGACACCCAGACCATCAAACTTAACCTGTATATCAACGCCTGAAATGGCCTCTTCCTGGGCTTTGTTGAATTTGGCCAGATCTGCACTGCTATCAACTTTCTGACCATCAATGCTGATGGAAAAGGGAAGTTCATTATTGGCTTGGGCTGGCGCTGATAAACCCAGCGCCGCCGCCAATGCTATTAATGCAACGCCAGCGCCAAACCGCAATCTTGTGGCTCCCGGTCGCATCATTTCCCCTCCGCCACTTGTTTTTTGATTTTGAGGGAATGTTTTGGATCGCAGGTCTGCCTTATTGTTGACTCAAGGGCATCGACCCGCCCTTGCGCCAGTTCACCTGTTTCGCCGCCCTGATGATAGAAGATCACAAGATCAGAATTATTTTTGCCCAGCACTTTGCACAGTCGCGCCACACCTTTGGCCCAAGTGGGAATGAGGTCTGTGTTATCTGAAGCGAAGGCATTGCCCGTCACATCCACGCGCACTTCATGATGCTTGCCCGCACCGAAATTCAGTTCTGTCATTTTGCCACGCGTGAGGCGCACGACCAATGCATTGCCGGTGGTTAGCTTGTAACCTTGCGGCAGCGTTCTCGGGTCAACCTTTAGGATGAAGTTTGAGCCAATCGCCGCATCGGGAATGGCAGCACATGGCACGTGGTAACGGCCCTGCGCATCCGTGGTAATCAAAACACCGTTGGCCGTGACCAGCCGCACCGCCGGAATGCCGGGTTCGCCGGGTTGATAGTACCCGTCTGCGTTCAAATCATCGAACACGCGGCCAATAATATCGCTGCAATCGAAAACAGCGTCTGGAGTCACTTCAACGACAGCCTGGGCCACGGCAAGAACATTGTTGTTATCTTGTTCGATCAAGCGCGCGTTATTGGCGAACTTGCCGCCGCCCAAGGTAGCAGAGGCAATAAGATTGAGGTTCAGCACCAGCTTGCCTGCTGGTGGCGTTAAGCTGTTGAAGGTGAGAACTTGTCCATTGATCACGGGCGTTGTGGCAACGCCATTGATTGTCGCTGAGCCTGCAGCATAGCCGAAGCCTGGCGGCATGATATCCACGAGCTGATATTGGATCCCATAGAGGTTAAGGGCCGTTATCGTAAATGCCACGACATCGCCGCGTTTCACTTGGCTGCGCGCTGCCGTCTTGGTCAAAACCGGTCTGGCCAGCGAAAGCGGCGTAACCGTCGGATGCTTTGTGGTAGCCAGCAAGCTGGTATTGTCGGAATTAGACGTCACGAATGGCTGCGCCGCAGGCCCATTTGGATTCTGGGCATTCACGGTTAGATGTGTTGGATCGAACCCGGCTGAAACGATAGCTTGGTTGGAATAAGCGCCGCTGGCCACTTCTGCCGGGGTGATCACGTGTGAAGCTGTTAATGTTGTTGCGTCCTGCGCCCCAACCGGCAGCGCTGCAATAACAGGTGCCGGAGAAGGCTGCACGGCATTGGCATCATTGATGCTGATATTCATCAAATCCACGTTGCCGATATTGGCCACGGTGAAGCTGTATTGAATAATATCGCCAATATCGTTGGCGCCATTGCCATTGACGTCTTTCACCTTGAAGGTTTTGACAATGGCTATCTGCGGATTGGCCACGACCGGCGTTACGGTCGGCGCATCGCCCTTGAAGTCGCTGCCATCTGAAACATCGGTGGTGGAAACGCCCTTGGCAGAGCTGGAGCCGGTTGCCACAACCTGGTTATCGACATGGCCTTGCAACATTTCCACATTGGTGATCTGATGTTTTGCCGTAAAATGGCTCGTGTTGGTGGCGCCAGACGCAAGCGGGAATGGCGTTGAACCTAACACCAGGCCGGCAAAGCCCACATTTTCAGCCACACCCACATTATCGAAATCCACATTGCCAGTGTTTTTGACTGTAATCTTGTAAACGGCATAGGTATTGGTGGCGGGGCCTACAATCGCCGCGCCCGTTGCATCTTCAAAATGATCAAATATCTTCAGCGCTGCGATGTGAGCATCTGGCGTGATCACATAAGGCGTCGGTTGGTCTTTCGTAAAATCAACTGGATCTGAAAGATCGGTGACAATCAGTGTGCCAGTTGAGACTTTCGCACTGACTTTCACTTGGCCATTATAAGCTCCCGCCGTCACATCCGCCGGTGTGAGCACATGGGTGGCTGTAAACGTTGTGGCATCGGTTGCGCCCGCGCTTAATGCTCCGGCAAATGTACCAGTGAACTTCAACAATCCATTGGCATTCGTGTCTGCAAGGCTAATTGCGGTAAGAGACACTGTGCCCGTGTTCTTCACTTGCACGGGGTAAGTCAGCGTATCGCCAGCATCCACAACGCCATCACCATTCGTATCAACGTAGGTTGGAGCCAATAAATCTACGGCAACCGTCGGCGTAGTTGTGATCGCACTATCAGTTGTGCCGGGCACTGAACTTGTTGGAACACCGCTTCGCGAAATTATATTGCTCACTTGATCTGAATCAAGGCGCGCTGAATTCTTCACGACCCCTGCAGTTTGATCAGCCCCTGTCACGATATAACTGCCGGTGAAGGTGGTGCTGTCGGTAGCGCCAGGTTGCAGCGTGATGCCTGTGGTGGGGCGGGCACTGGCCCCTGGCAACAAATCCGTAACTTTGGCATTGGTCAGGGCAACATTGCCCAGATTTTGAATGGTGAAGATGTAATCAATTTCGTCACCCGCATCGAGCAAGCCATCGCTGTTGTTGTCTTTGGTTCCTGTCTGTTTCTTAAACAGAGCCGCTTGGGCGTTTGCTGTTACGTTAACGACGGTCGGCGCATTTGCAGTGAAGCTGGCGGCATCTGAATCATCTGTTGCCGTCAATCCCTTGGCTGCGTTGGTGCCTGTCGCGACAACTTGGTTATCAAAGTGGCCAGCCAACATTTCGGCATTAATGAGTTGATGCTTAACGGTGAAATGCGTTGTGTCGATTGCATTCACGGCAAGCGCGAATGGCGTGGCACCAAAGATCGTACCGATGAAACCTGCCTTTTCCGCAATCGTGACGTTGTCGAGATTTATGTTGCCGGTGTTCTTCAACGACACTTTGTAAACGGCGAAGTTACCAGTGGCTGCGCTCGCAACCGTGGTGCCCGTGATATCTTCAAAATGATCGAAGATTTTCAACACTGCAACTTGCGCCTTGGGTGTGATGAAATAAGGCGTTTGCCCATCTTGGTTAAAGCTGGTTGGATCAGAAAGATCGGTGACTGGTTTCACACCGGATGATGTGTTGGCGCTGCCGTTTATTTTCGCCTGGGCATTATAAACACCCGCAACCATATCCGCGGCGGTGATCACATGGCTGGCTGTGAAAGTGGTTGTATCGGTAGCGCTTGGGGACAAAGTGCCAATTGGGCCGCCTGTTGGAATAAGCAGCGCACCGGCATTGCCGTCCACCAAAGTGATCCCAGTGATGGGGACAAGTCCAGTGTTCTTGACTTGAACGGCATAAGTGAGCGTATCGCCGGCATCGACGATGCCATCTCCATTCGTATCAACATAGGTAGGAGCCGACAGAATAGCGCCAATTTTCGGCGCCGGTTGCACTGCGGTGTCGGTGGTGCCGGGCGTGGAGCTGATAGGGTCGCCGCTATTCGACAGAACATTGTTTACCTGCGCTGAATCCGCCTTGGCGCGGTTCTTAACAATGCCCGCAGCGTCATCGGCCGGTTGAATAATATAGGTGGCCGTGAAGCTGCTCGAATCCACCGCAGCGGGGGCCAAGCTAATACCAGCCGTTGGGCCGCTCACCACAACGCCCGCCAACAAGTCAGTCAATTTGAGATTGGTGAGCGTTACATTGCCCGTGTTTTGAATCACAAAGCTGTAATCCAGCTCATCGCCCGAATCCACAAAGCCATCGCCATTCAAATCTTTCCACAGGCTCTGCTTCTTGAACAAAGCCATTTGCGGATTGGCGACGACTGCAACAACCGTGGGCGAGTCTCCGGAAAGGCTGCTGGAGTCGGAATCATCAGTCGCCGTCAACCCTTTGGCGGTGTTGGTACCAGTGGCGACAAGCTGGTTATCAAAATGGCCCGCCAACATTTCTGCATCGGTTATCAAATGCTTGGCGCTGAAATGCGTATTGTCAGTTGCACCAACCGCCAGCGCAAAGGGTGTGGTGCCACTGATCGTGCCATTGAAGCCCGCTTTTTCAGCGACCGTCACGGTGTCGAGCGCTACATTGCCGGAATTCTTCACCGTCACGCTATAAACAGCTGTTGCACCAGCCAACGGGGCGGCAATGGTGGCCCCCACCGAGTCTTCATAGTGATTGAACGTTTTTAACGTGGCGATGCGTGCCGTGGCCGTCATCAAATAGGGTGTAGGCAAATCCTGCGTGAAGCTGGATGGATCAGAAAGATCGGTAATTGTCTTTATGCCGGCGCTTGTATTGGCCGTTGCACTCACTTTGGCTTGTGCGTTGTATAACCCCAGGGTCAAGTCGGCGGCGGTAATAATATGCGTAGCTGTGAAGGTTGTTGTGTCCGTTACACCAGAAGACAGAGCTGCTATGGGGCCACCTGATGGAACCAGGAGAGCATTGGAATTGGCGTCAACCAACGTCACACCCATCAGAGTCACGAGGCCGGTGTTTTTAACCTGCACGACGTAACTGAGCGTGTCGCCTGCATCCACAACGCCGTCAGCATTTGTATCAACGTAAGATGGCGCAAGCACAACAACGCCAATTTTGGGCGCTGGCTGAACCACCGTGTCTGTTGTGCCCGGTGTCGAACTGGTTTGATCGCCGCTATTTGAGAGAACATTGCCAACCTGCGTTGCATCAACGCGAGCGCGATTTTTCACAACGGCGGCAGTTTCATCCGCAGGCTGAATAATGTAGGTGGCGGTATAACTGCTCGAATCCAGCGCGTTCGGTGCCAGCGTTATACCAGATGATGGACCTGACAACACCACACCTGCCAACAGGTCAGTAACTTTGGCATTCGTCAGCGTCACATTGCCAGTGTTTTGAACCGTGAAGCCGTAATCCAGCTCGTCGCCCGCGTCCACCAACCCGTCATTGTTCAAATCTTTCCAAAGGCTTTGCTTCTTGAACAACGCCACTTGCGGAACTTGAATGAGCGGCTGAACCGTGGACGCATTGCCGGTTGGCACCGTAGGATCAGAATCATGCGAAACGACAGTGTTATCCGGTGCCATGCCATTTGCAGTGGCAGAGTTTGAAACAAACCCGGCGTCCACATCAGCCTGGGTCAAAACATAAATGCCAGTTGCGCTGGCATCCGTGGCCCCGGGCGCAAGGGGGGCAACAACGGGGCTGCCCGAAATCACCACCGGTACACCCAGCTTGTCTACAACGGTAATGCCATGCAGCGTCACATTGCCAAGATTGTAAACAGTGAAGAGGTAATGAACCTTGTCGCCAGCGTCGTTTCGACCGTTGCCATTGACATCTTCAATACTGCTTACAGATTTCACCAAGCCGATGGCGGGCTTGGATGCAAGCGCAACAACGGTGGGTGAATGCAATTTTGGATCAAGTGGATCTGATTGCGCAGTAATCGCCGAAGTTAAGGGGGGCTTGGCGGTGGCCGTGGCTTGATTTTGGAATGTGCCTGCATCAACGTCAGCCTGCGTCAACGTGTAAGAAGCGGTATAGCTGGTGCTATCTGTAACGCCCGGAGCAAGATTGGCAATCTGGGTGCCGCTGACAGTCACGCCGGGTGTTGCATCTGCTACCGTCGCGGGATTAAGCGTAACATTGCCTAAATTGGTGACCGAAAATTTATAAGTAATTTTATCGCCTGCTTTGGGCTGGCCTGGCAAAGCTGTAACCAAAGTACCAGCTTTTACCACACCCACTGCCGGCGCTTGCGGCAAGGGTAGATCAAAAGTGGCAACATGCGAAATCGTGAGGCCGCCAATATCTTGGGCCGTAGCCGTTGCAATATTGTGCACCGTGCCCGCATCAATGTCTGTTTGTTTTAAAACATATGGGCCGGTGAAGACTGTGCTTTTGCCGGGGTCAAGCTGCGGAACTGTGACAGGCGAGATCGAGGCCGTGGCGAATTGATCGTAAACTTTTATTGTAGAGAGTGGAACATCTGCAACCAACTGCAACATACTCTCGTGACCGCGATCAACCCAGGTAACATAGCCATTGGAATGAACCGCACCCGCAGCAAGATCGGCAGCTGTTAGATCGCGCGTGAAGATGATGCTGGCCGCATCTGTTTCATTCGGATTGAGGAGGCTAAGCGCGCTTCCAAAAGCAAAGCTGTCGGGCTGCGCAATTTGAATGCTGGTGACAGGGCCATCACCCATATTGGTGAGCGCATAGACAAACCCGATCCTCTCACCGGCAAGCAGTGGCCCAGTTTTACCAGACATGCGCACCAACTGACGATCAGCATGAAATTCAGAATTCAAAACTGGCGCAGGTGATGAATTTGCGAATTTGCGGCCAGCTGCCTCCACAATGCCAGAGTGCCGTTGGATCTCATCGAGGCTAGCGGTGATCAATTCATCCGGGCCAGCATTTTGCGCACTGTCAAGCAGCGCTACAAAATGCGCATTCACCTTTTCATTGCTGGCCAACAATGGATCGCTCACCGACACATTGAACAACGGGCTGGTTCCGGTGTTTGTTACAGTCAAGGTATAACTTGCGGTGTCATTTGCTTTGGGTGGCGTGGTTGCCAGGGAAGCTGTTTTAACAAATGAATAACTGGCAACGTAACCGAGTGGTGTGGTCACACTGCTCGAAGCGCTCACCGCTGTTGCAGCGGGGATAGCGGCCGTTCCATTGATCGTGGCGTTGTTGGTGTGGCTCCCCGCCACAAAATCAGCCACGGTCAAAGTGTAGGTGGCGGTGAAAGTTAAATTATCGACAGCCCCGGGGTTCAGACTGATCGGACCGCCGGTCACCACGGTTCCAGCATCCGTTAAGGTGATGTTGTTGATTGTCACGTTGCCGGTGTTGGTGACGACGAAGGTATAGTTAACCTTGTCACCGGGGTCTCGAATGCCATTACCGTTGGTGTCGGTAATGTTCTTTTCGATTTTTGATAAGGTGAAAGCTGGACTTGGCGCAGCCACCGGAACGGCGGCACTGGACGACCCGTAATTTTTTGTGATTCCGTTGTAGGTTCCCGTTGCTTCCGAGGTGTTGGCGATCACTGCTTGGGCAACTGAAACAAGCTGCACAGCACACATCATGAAAAGCACAAAAGAAGCCATCGCGTTGGCGAGGCTTCTGGGTGCCGATCGGCATAGGCTATGCCTGATGTTACGCTGCATCGCTCGATTCACTCACGCAAAAATACATCCCGTGAGCGTTTCAAGTACTAACCGTGGTTGAACTCAGCCTGGGTAACAACGTGCGCCCAGGTGAAAGTAGCCGTGGCACCAGGTGCGAGCGTGCTCCAGATACCGTTGTTAGCCGTTGCATCAGTTGATGCGGCCGCACCAAGAGGGCCAGGCGTGGTAAGCGTTTCGCCGATGATGTTGCCGCCACCAAGGCCAACAAGTGAGCCTGGGCCCGGGTTCGTGTCATGCAAGTCGCTGGGTGACACACTGGTCATGGGCACTGTGCCGTTGTTCGTAATGGCGAAGGTGTAGGTAATGGTTTCCCCAACATCAGCCTTGCCCGCTGTGCCGCCTGCTTTATCAGCCAAGATCGCAGTCTTGACAATCGATAGCGATGGATAACCGACGATGGTGGTTGTGGCGGTGGATTTGTTGACCGCAGGAATCGAATAGGCCGTGTTGGACGGGCCATAAACACCCGATGCAACCGCGCTGTTGACAACGAGATTTGAGCCGGCAAGGCCTGCGCCATGGTAAACATCCAGGGTTGAGAGGGTGTAAGTGGCGGTGAAATTTTGAAATCCAGCGGGCGCAATGGTTGCGGTTGCCGGGGTGAAAGCACTGAGTGAGAGCGTTCCAGCAAAGCCGCCGAAGCTTGGACCAGCGTCAACGGGCGCCACGCTGTTCATGGTTACGTTGCCATTGTTGGTGACGACATAGGTAAAGGTAATGCTGTCTCCCGCATCCGTCTGCGTTACATTCGTGCCGGCGCCCACTGTTGGCGCCGCCGCCGTTTTGGCAATGGTCAGGCTGGGTGCCGCTGCAGCCACCGGCACACTCTGGCTTGATGAGCCATAATTTGCGGTGGACGCATTGTAGGTACCGGTTGCTTGCGCGGTATTGTCAATCGACGCAAAGGTTGGCGTAACTTGTGCCATTACGAAGGTGCCTGCCAAAAGCGTGGTCATGGTATTTCGCGTTCGCCGCGCAAACGCATAGGCTGTTATAAGGTTTGAAGTCTGGTTTTTCATTGGGTATCCCCGGTCTTGGTGTTGTTGTGGGCTTGAGTTTGGTTTGAAAAAATGAATCACGCTGGAGGTGCGGGCGGGCCGACGCGCGGCGGCCTGCGCCTTCGTTTGATTTTACGTTTGGCTGTTGGTCCAGCGTCCGCGCACTGAAAGTGCGTCTCTGGCAGCGTGCCATCGGTGTGAAATGTTATGGTCAAATACGTGCCGCTGCATGTTTTTGGCGCTGGCACAGCCCTGAATCGGCCATGCCAGAGCTGGCTTTGGGCCAAACGGCTCTGGTCTGTGTAATCCACCACGAAGTTCCTGAATTAAGGGGTAAGACTCAACGCCGACACACGGGCATGAAGGAATCTAATTTCCTAACGCCAACCCACTGAACAACGAGACCATCAGTTGAAGGTTAACTTGGTTTAGGATTCGGCCCTTAATGAACGGTTAATTTGGCTTGATTCGTATCGTTCTGAAACGTCTTTAATGTAATCAATTAAAGCCTTAGCAGTTTGGGACGGCAAGTTGGCAACGTGTGCGAGTCCGATGAAGCTTGGAATGATCCACAAGACTTGATATTGTAAAAATCATCACTTTTGTTAAACTTTAAGCTGCAAAAATAATTTGCTATCTAAGATTTTATACCGGTTAAAATACAATTATAGATATATAAATTTTAATGTCGGGCGCCACGCGGCGCTGGTTCGCCTCGTATTGGGCTTGGCGAGACCACCTTGAGGAAGACGAAAATGCGGTGGTTCACATTTCCCAATCAAAAACCGTGATGCCTGCAACGCCACCTTCTGAAGCGGCCACGATCATGGCACCCACTTTCTGGTGGGCGAGGTGCGGCAGATAGGCATCACGCGCGGCGGCATTTTCGAAATCCACCGTGAAGCCATGGGTGTGGCCGTGTTGCAGGCCTTCAGGGCTCGCATCTGCGCCCGTGCTGACGGCGACGATGCCGGGGATTTCGCGTTGCAGGGCTTTGAGCGCAGCGAAGATATTGGCGGCCGTTTCAGTCGGCAGGCCGGGGCGGAGTTTAAAGAGAACGACGTGGCGGATCATGGGGAGTTCCTTGCGGGTTGCTGGAAATGCATTTTGCATGGCACCGCAATTTCATTCAATACTTCCTTCTCCCCCTGCGGGAGAAGGTGGCGCGCAGCGCCGGATGAGGGTTCGCTCCGCATTGTCCTGTTGGTTCATAGCAACCCCTCACCCGCCCCATCGGGCACCCTCTCCCGCAAGGGGAGAGGGGCGTATAATCGAATGCACTGTCATCGTAATGCCGTAATCCTGTCGCCGTAGCCCCGAATGTCCTCACCAACAAAGCCGAAATCCATCAGCGTTGAACAGATTCTGAATTTCGGAGCCAAAAGTACCGGTGAAGTTTGCCTCGTATGTTATCGTATTGTGTCTTATTTTATCTGCCAAGCGAAGAGCAGTTCGAATGCTGTTTTTCAAACTATCACTAGTCAATGGGATGAAAATAGTACTCCCCCAACCAAATATTTCCGATGAAGCCAATCCAAATGCCGACACTCGATAGACTGTTGTGGCGACATCGTGCAAGGGATGAACTTTTAGCGAAAGTACCTTACAAAGTGTTTCAAAGTTTCCAGTTTTTCCAGGTAATGCAATAAGAGTCGCAGCGGAGCCAAGTAGTCGACTTCGACGAATTGCTTTTGCAATTTGATCAAAATTTGTTCCGCCGCTCTTGCATTCGACGTAGGCAAGACTCATGTCGCTCAAAACGGACACCACATCATAGTCACCAATGCCATGCGTCTCGTTCGCGTCGGACAAATTTGAAATCTTTACACCGAATGACGATGAATGAGCCTGAAACTCACGAATGAGAATTTCGCCCAAGAGCCATTCGACAGTTGCTGAAAATCTCGATCTGCATGCTTCCTCAGTCACATCGAACTCGCATTCAACCAATTCCCGAAAGCGCATTTTGATTGCCTCAATTGAATATGGGCTTCGACCATGTAGGGTCTGTTTGCTGTTCCGAATTTTCCGCTCAATCAACACGAGGAGGTCGTGCCGATTCTTCGAGATCGAAAACCATTCATAGAAGCTGATGTATCGTTGATCTTCCCAATCTAACTGCTGTCCCAAGAAGGTCTGCTCTAAGTCCTGACTAATTGAGGCTGTGAGGCCACGAGCGCTAAGAACTCGCGATACTGAAAATAAGCTTCGCAAGTTGATTTGTTCTGGACTCAGTCGGTTTCGGGGCATTTGTTGAGACCAATCACGGCACAACGTCAATCCGCTGCACCCCCTTAGGCTGCCTCAATCCCTTCCAAATCGCATTCGCCTGATGCACCGGCGCGTTGGCGGGGCGCTCGATGTAACCGCCGTCTCCGGCTTTGGCCAACACCTTCCCATCTTCATAAGCTACTTTGCCGCGTGAAATCACGATGCGGGGCAAGCCCCTGCATTCGAAACCTTCAAACACGTTATAATCAATGCGGCTGATTTGGGTTTTGTAGGTGATGGTTTTGGTGGCCCTGGGATCCCACACCACTACATCGGCATCAGCGCCCACGCGGATGCTGCCCTTGCGCGGGTAGATGTTCAAAATTTTCGCGATGTTGGCCGAAGTGGCGGCCACGAATTCTTCCTTGGTCAAACGCCCGGTGTTCACACCTGCCGCCCACAGCACCGGCAGGCGATCTTGCAAGCCGCCTGTGCCATTGGGAATTTGCGTGAAGTTTTTCAGGCCCATCTGTTTCTGCTTCAGCGTGAAAGCACAATGATCGGTGGCCACCACCGAGAGCGTGCCCGATTGCAAGCCCGCCCACAGTGAATCCTGATGCTTCTTGTTGCGGAAGGGGGGCGACATCACGCGGCTGGCCGCATGGTTCCACTCTTTGTTTTGATATTCTGAATCATCGAGCACCAGATATTGCACCAGCGGCTCACCATAGACGCGCTGCCCCGCCTGCTTGGCGCGGCGAATGGCATCATGGGTTTGCTCACATGACACGTGCACAATGTAAAGTGGGCAGCCCGCCATATCGGCAATCATGATGGCGCGGTTGGCGGCCTCACCTTCCACTTCGGGCGGGCGCGAATATGAATGGCCCTCTGGCCCAGTCACACCTCGAGCCAAAAGATCAGCCTGCATGCGCGCCACCACATCGCCATTCTCAGCATGAACCAGCGGCAATGCACCAAGCTCTGCGCAGCGGCGGAATGAATTATACATCTCATCATCATTCACCATTAAAGCGCCCTTGTAGGCCATGAAATGCTTGAAGGTGTTGATGCCGTAGGTTTTCACCACAGTTTCCATCTCGTCATGAATCTGCGGCGACCATTTGGTGATGGCCATGTGCAAACCATAATCGGCAGCGGCGAGTTCTCCTTTGTGGCGCCAGGCTTGATAGGCGGCCAGCAGGCTTTCACCCGGTGCTGGCAGGCAGAAATCCACCGTCATGGTGGTGCCGCCGGCAAGGGCCGCCTTCGTGCCGGATTCAAAATCATCCGCCGTGCTGGTGCCCATGAAGGGCATGTCCATATGCGTGTGCGGATCAATGCCGCCAGGCATGACGTAACAACCCGTGGCGTCAATCGTGGCATCGCCCTTCAGGCCCGCGCCGACCGCTTTGATCTTGCCGTCTTCGATCAACACATCGGCTTTTTCAGAAAAATCTGCGTTAACGACGGTTCCGTTTTTGATGAGTGTTGTGGTCATGTGCGGCTCCTTCACTTTTGTCGCATGCTTCGAAGCTTTGCGTGCCGCAAAGCACCTCAGCATGAGGTGGAATAAGAGGCCCTCACCCTGAGGTGCTGCAAAGCAGCCTCGAAGGGCGAGGGCCGGTGTCGTGTCACTTCATCGCAGCGGCGGCCTTCGTCACCACATCAGTCCAAGCGCCGTCGGGCTTCTTGGTGATGACGGGGTCAGATCCGCCTGAGAGCAGCGTGGCCACAGTGCGGTCTGCCGCTGCCGGGTCAAGCGTGCCATCCGAACCATCAACCAGCTTGTTCACTTCATCCACCATCGTCGCCTGATGTGCTTCCGTTTGCGAACCTGAGGCATCATTCTTGAGCACGGCGGCAACCGCGCCCTTGGGATCTTTGGCCATATCGGCAAAGCCCATCATCGAGGCTTTCACGAACTTGGCCATGGTGGCAACGAAGGCTGGATCCTTCAGCTTGTCTTCTTCGACATAAAGCCCGTCTTCCAACGTGGCCACACCTTGGTCTTCATATTTGAACACCACCAGATCATCGGCCTTCACGCCGGCTTCCAGCACCTGATGATATTCATTGTAAGTCATCGTTGAAATGCAATCGGCCTGCTTTTGCAGCAATGGGTCTACGTTGAAGCCCTGCTTCAGCACCTTAATGTCTGAATCCGTTTTCAGGCCAAGCTTCGACATCCATGACAAGAATGGATATTCGTTGCCATAAAACCACACGCCCAAGGTTTTTCCTTTTAGATCGGCTGGCGTTTTGATGCCCGTGTCCTTGCGACAGGTAAGCATGAGGCCCGAATGTTTGAACGGTTGCGCAATGTTCACCAGCTTGTTGCCCTTCTCGCGTGAAGCGAGAGCTGCCGGCAACCAATCGACAATCACGTCAGCGCCACCACCGGCGATCACTTGCTCTGGTGCAATGTCGGGGCCACCCGGCTTGATCATCACATCAAGGCCAGCGGCTTTGTAATAGCCCTTTTCCTGCGCCACATAATAACCGGCAAATTGGGCTTGGGCCACCCATTTCAATTGGATCGTGACTTTGGCCACCTCGCCTGCGCCGGGGCCAGAAGATCGTTTCAGCAGATAGTACCCACCGAGTAGAACCGCCAGCGCAATCACCGCATAGATCAATTTTCTATTCATCGTGCCTTCTCCTTTTTACCGTCTACGTTGATAGGACGGATGCCAAAATGTCACTTTAAGTTCTACAAGGGCTAGAAGCCCATAAAAAGCCGAACCTGCCAAAGCCGCAACTGCAATTTCAGCCCAAACCATGTCCAGCCCCTGTCGGCCCACCTCGGTGGACATACGAAAGCCCATGCCGACAATCGGTGTGCCAAAAAACTCCGCCACAATGGCCCCAATCATAGCCAAAGTAGAGTTGATTTTCAGCGCATTGAAGATGAAAGGCATGGCGGCGGGAAGGCGCAGCTTCAACAAAGTTGCAACCCAACTGGCACCATAACCGCGCATGAGATCACGCTCCATATGGCCAGACGCATTGAGGCCTGCCAGTGTGTTGATCAGCATGGGAAAGAACGTCATCACCACCACCATGGCCGCCTTGCTTTGCCAATCAAAGCCAAACCACATCACCAGAATGGGGGCCATGCCCACGATGGGAAGGGCCGCGACGAGATTGCCGAAGGGCAGAAGCCCTCGGCGCAGAAAATCATATCGGTCACAAACCAGCGCGGTGAGGAAGCCGGCGCAACAGCCGATCAACCAGCCGGGGATAACAGCGCGGACAATGGTTTGCACAAAGTCTGCGGCCAATGTGGGCAGCGACGATACGAACTTGGTGTAAATTTCAGACGGTGATGGCAACAGCACGCCGGGAATGGCTGAGGCATGAACATAAGCTTGCCATGCCGCGATCACACCGACGCCAAAAATGGTGGGCACCAGCCAGCGCGTTTGCGCTTTGGGTAGTGTGAGATCGGCAACCCAGCTAAGGCTCCAAGCTGTGACCCAACCGCAAATAACGAAGGCCATGGACAAAGCCCAGTCTTGCCCCGTGGGCGGGTTGGAGCGGCTGAAGCCCAGCGCCACGCAGACGCATAGCGCAAGGCCGATCAACAGAGTGAAAGTGGCGCGAATCATGCTTTTGTGCCCATGCGTTTGAGGCTGTATTTTTCCAAGGCACTCAATAGTAAAACCAACATGGCCGCTGCAAAAGCCGCCACAAAAAGTGCGGCCCAGATTTGCAATGTATTGCCGTAGTAAGAGCCGTTAAGCAACCGCGCGCCGATGCCTGCAACTGCACCTGTTGGCAGCTCAGCAACAATGGCACCGGTGAGAGAGATGGCGACAGACACTTTCAGCGACGCGAATAGAAATGGCAAAGATGCTGGCAGTCGCAGCTTCCACAGCGTTTGCACAGATGATGCATTGTAAGTGCGCATCAAATCCTGTTGCATCACATCGGGTGAACGCAGGCCTTTCACCATTCCAATGGTGACGGGGAAGAAACACAGATAAGTGGAGATCGAAGCCTTGGTGAAAATATCCGGCAGGCCAGTCTTGCCCAAAACCACAATTAACATCGGCGCTATCGCCAAGATAGGAATCGTCTGTGAAGCAATCACCCAAGGCATTAAGCTTTTTTCAAGCGAGGCTACATGCACAATTCCAATCGCCAGCGCCGTGCCAAGCAGCCCGCCCATGAGGAAGCCCACAAGTGTCGACGATAACGTGATCCATAAATGATAAACCAGTGATTTAATCGCCCAAGGCTCTACCGCAAAAACCGTATTCCAGATTTCGCGAAAAACTTGGTGTGGACTGGGCAAAACTGGCCGTCCTTCACTCCATGAGAAGATTAAAGTGTTGGCAAAACCGCCACCTGCTGCCACGATTTTCGGTGCAGTCAATACCGCATTCATCGGAATACACATCGCATACCAAAATATGATGATGGCCAGGGTAACGGTGAGAAGAGGAACATGCTTCATCGCTATCGACGCGGCGCAGGCCGCCATATCTTGCGAGTGCCCCGATCTAAATGCGGCATCAGTCTTCATAACTGTGCCCTGCCTTCAATCCTTGGCGCACGCGGTGAGCGATTTTGAGAAACGCGGGCGTTTCACGGATCTCGAGTTTTCGCTGGCTCGCCAGATCAACTTCAATCACATCAATAATACGCCCTGGCCTTGGACTCATCACCACGATCTTGGTGGAAAGGAACACCGCTTCTGGAATGGAATGCGTGACGAATACGATCGTCTTTTTGGTGCTACCCCAAAGTTCCAAAAGTTGTTGATTGAGTCTATCGCGAACGATTTCATCTAGGGCGCCAAAAGGTTCGTCCATTAACAAAAGCTTGGGATCAAAGGCCAAAGCGCGCGCGATGGAAACCCGCTGCTGCATGCCGCCGGAAAGTTGCCAAGGATATTTCTTTTCAAAGCCAGCCAAATTTACCAGGGCAAGATTGCGTGATACGCGGCCCGCCATATCATCGAATCCCATAATCTCTAACGGCAATCTAACATTATCATTCACGTCACGCCACGGCAGTAAAGCCGGCGCTTGAAACACATAACCATAGGCCCTTGCCAGCCGCGCGGCCTCGGCACTCAAGCCGTTCACCGTGAGCCTGCCAGAGGTCGGATTTTCCAAATTGGCAATGGCTCGCAGTAAAGTGGTTTTGCCACACCCGGAAGGGCCGATGAGTGACACGAACTCACCCTCATTGACATCAAGTGTGATTTCCGAGAGCGCCTCAACAGCACCATCGGCTGTCTGAAAGATCAAGCCCAAATTCTGTGCAGAAATCACTTTCGCCGCCAAATCCGTCTCCTGCGGTCTTGTTGTTAATGCAACGCTAGAAGCTCTTGACCATTTGATCAAGAAATAACAGGATGCATCATGCCCAAGACCTTGGCAAAAGCGCCACAAAAATCGCGCATCCAGCACCAAAATCAGGCGGTGATTTTGAAAGCCGCGTTGGAAGTATTTTCGGCCTATGGCTATCGCGGCACCACAGTGGATCAGATAGCTGTCAAAGCGGGGTTATCGAAGCCCAACCTTCTGTATTATTTCAAGCGCAAGGAGGATATTTATGTTGCTGTATTGGAACACACGCTGGAGGAATGGCTGAAGCCCCTCCGCATGTTGGATGTGGGGGGCGATCCTTTTATTGAACTCACCCGCTATATTTCTGAAAAACTGGATATGTCGTTTGCCAACCCTCCAGCTTCACGGATTTTTGCCAATGAGATTCTGCACGGCGCGCCACATATCCAGAAGTTTTTGAAGGGGCCGTTGCGTGAGCTTGTTGAAGAAAAAGTGAAGGTGATCCGCCATTGGATTGCAGCCGGCAAGATCAAGCCCATTGACCCACCGCATTTCATTTTCGCGATTTGGGCCGTGACGCAGCACTACGCGGATTTTTCAACCCAGGTTGAAGCAGTGCTGGGCAGTGCAGATGGCAAGGCGCAGGTGAAGTTGGCAGTGGCGGAAATTCTACTGCGGGGACTAAAAAATTGACGTTTGTAAGAAAGTAAGGCATCTTACTATCTTATGGGTGTCGTTTTCTCTAAAATCACGAGCAAAAGCCAGACGGTAATCCCTCGTGAAATTCGCCAAAAGCTGGGCGTTGGGCCCGGTGACAGGCTGGCCTACAATTTGAGCGGAAATACCGTGTCCATCCAAAAAGCTGAGCCGAATTTTGAGGAAAACCCATTTGTCATCTTTGACGAATGGGCCTCAACTGCGGACGAAAAAGCCTATGCCGATCTTTGAGAGAGAAATTAAGCGCGGCGATGTTGTGGTGGTGCCTTTTCCCTATTCAGATAGCGCGGCCAAGCGCCGCCCAGCGCTCGTTGTTTCATCGGATGAATATAACGCCCGCACCGGTCATCTTTGGGTGGCCATGATCACCAGCCGGGGGCAGAACTCTTCGCCGGACGATATTATTCTGGATCACGAAAAGGCAGGTTTAACCGTAGCCTCGGTGGCGCGTATCGCAAAAATTACGACGATTGCGGTAGAACGTGTCATCCGCATAGCTGGCAAAATCGACGGTAAGACGCGTAAAGATGTTCGCAGGGCACTGGCAGACATTATTGACTAGGTGACTGCGTTAGCTTTAACATCCTCGCTCACCCAAACTCTTTCCACCAATGTTTGGCAATATCAATACGGCGCGGAATCCAGACTTTTTTCTTTTTTGAAATATAGTCGATAAACTTCGCCAACCCCACGGCGCGGCCAGGTCTTCCGGTGAGGCGGCAGTGCAGGCCGACGCTCATCATTTTGGGTGATCCTTTCTTGCCTTCGTCATAGAGGCAATCGAATGAATCTTTCAGATACTGGAAAAAATGTTCCCCCGTATTGAAGCCTTGGGGTGTGGCAAACCGCATATCATTGGCATCCAATGTGTAGGGAATGATGAGATGTTTTTTGCCTTCTGGGTATTTCAAAAAATAAGGCAAGTCATCTGAATAGTCATCCGATGAATAAAGAAATCCACCCTCTTCCATCACCAGGCGCGTGGTGTTCATGGAACACCGACCCGTGTACCACCCCAGCGGCCGCTCCCCGGTGATTTCCTTATGAATACGAATTGCGTTCTCGATGGAGGCGCGCTCCATATCCTCGGCCATGTCTTTGTGTTCCACCCACTTCAAACCGTGCGACGCAATTTCCCAGCCCGCCTTTTTCATGGCGGCCAGTTGCACAGGTGAACGTTGCAGCGCAGTGGCTACACCGTAAATTGTTAGAGGAATTTTACGGCTGGTAAACAGGTGATGCAGCCGCCAAAAGCCTGCGCGTGCCCCATATTCATAAATCGATTCCATATTCCAATGGCGTTGGCCCACCCAAGGGGCCGCACCCACAATCTCGCTCAAGAACGCTTCGGACGCCACGTCCCCGTGGAGTGTATTATTCTCGCCTCCCTCTTCATAGTTCAACACAAATTGCACGGCCACGTAAGCGCCACCAGGCCATTTCGGGTCAGGCGGTCTACCGCCATAACCCAGCATGTCGCGTGGGTAATGCGGAAGTTCAGCCACGGCCCAGAGCCCACGGACCATGGAATGCGCCTTCTTCGCCGATGCGCTCAAAACCATGCGCACCAAAGAAATCACGTTGCGCCTGAATAAGATTGGCCGTGCCCCGCGCTTGCCGATAACCATCGAAATAAGACAAGGCATTGGCAAGCGCTGGTGCTGGTGCGCCTGCCAATGCACTCGCTGAAACAACAGCCCGCAATGAAAGGTGATCCTTCTTCATCATCGCGGTGAAGGCCGGGGCCATTAGTAAATTGCCACCGCCAGATTTATTAAAGGCCTTCGTGATCTCGCCCAAGAATTGCGAACGAATAATGCAGCCTTCGCGCCAGATGGATGCAATGGTTCCCAGTGGCAAGTTCCATTCGAATTCCTTCGACGCCGTTTCCAACACCGCAAAACCCTGCGCATAGGCGGCAATTTTACCCGCATACAGCGCACCTTCAAGTTGGCGCAAAAATGCGGCGCGAGATTTTGGCGATATTTTCTTACGCGGGATCTTATATGCCTTTTCAGCCTTCTCCCGCTCTGCTTTTAATGATGACATAAGGCGTGCATCAACAGCGGCTTCGATGGCTGAAGCATTCACGCCGAACGTTTGCGCCTCAATCACCGCCCATTTGCCCGTGCCCTTTTGACCAGCACGATCAACAATTACATCAACGATGGGCTTCTTGGCTTTCGCATCAATAACGCTCAGCACCTTTTGGGTGATTTCGATCAGATAGCTATTCAGCCGCCCTTTGTTCCAATCCCCAAACACCTTGGCAATTTCTGCTGCCTTCATGCCAAGGCCATCGCGCATGATGCCGTAAACTTCTGAAATCATTTGCATGTCGCCATATTCGATGCCGTTGTGAATGGTCTTCACAAAATGCCCCGCACCATCCGGGCCCATATAAGCGGCACAAGGTGCGCCTTTATATTTTGCTGAAATCGAAGTGAGCACTTTCTCAACGCGGTGCCATGAAGACTCTTTACCGCCCACCATGATAGACGGCCCGTGCCGTGCGCCCTCCTCACCACCCGATATGCCCATGCCGATGAACGTGAGGCCGGAATCTTTCAACCCATCAAAACGGCGCATCGTGTCGCGGAAATTGGCATTGCCCGAATCGATGATAATGTCGTGGGCATCCAGCAGAGACTTCAAATGCCCAATCACTTGATCCACCGGATCGCCGGCCTTCACCAGAATTATGATGGGGCGGGGCGGACGAATGGCAGCTTTTAGCTGTTCATAAGTTTCGCAGGCAATCATGTTGGAGGCCAATGGTCCGGCATGGCGTATCACATCATGCATCACCTTATCATTGCGATTCCACACGGCAACTTTGAAACCTTTTTCCGCAATATTAAGTGCCAGGTTTGACCCCATCACACCCATGCCGATGACACCAATTTCTGCGTTTGACATTTTCGCTCCTGATTTTTTTTGAGTTTGCCATGAAAGCATTTTTCACAAAAGCTTTATTGCGGCTTGCTCCATCTTGTCGTGGCCGCATCATCAGAAGCTTTGGCATCCACCCAACGCAAACCGGTTTTGCCCTCTTCCAACTTCCAAAACGGGGCCTTGGTTTTCAACCAATCCATCAGAAATTCGCAAGCTTGAAAGGCATCTTCACGATGGGCAGATGCCGTAATCACCAGAACAATATCTTCGCCCGGCAGCATTGTGCCATAACGATGAATGATCAACACCGCGTGCAGCGGCCAACGATTTCGCGCCTCTGCCTCAATTTCGGCTAGTGCCAATTCAGTCATGCCAGGATAATGTTCCAGCGTCATCGCAGACACGTCATCGCTGCCAGACACATCGCGAACGCTGCCTACAAACATCGCAAAACCGCCCACGCCTTTGCGCTGCGCTTTTAGCGCTGCATATTCGTCACCCACATCGAAGGGCTGAAGTTGAACTTTGATCACATTGCTAGATTGCAGGAACTAAACCGCATTTTCAATCGCACTCTACTATTCCGCCAATACGCGTGTTGTCGGGAAGGTGATATCAATCTGCGTGCCCTGCCCCGGTTCACTGGAAATCTTGAAAGACGCTCGGTTGGCTTCAACCAAAGCTTTGGTGAGCGGCAACCCAAGCCCAGTTCCTTGTCTTTCGCGGCCGGGCTTTTCAACCCTCACAAAAGGCACCAACGCCTGTTTTAACTCATTTTTATTCATGCCAATGCCGGTGTCTTTGAGACGCAAAATCAGAGCCCCTGAAGTCTCGACTAGAGCTGACACAATCACCTGCCCGCCAGCATCGGTATATTTGATCGCATTCGAAAGCAGATTCTGCATCACTTGGCGCATGGCGCGTTGATCTGCCACCACCCGAGGCAAATTTTCCGGAAAAGATTTGCGCAACAACACCCGCGCCCGCGTAGCTTGTTCTTGCAGCAGTTTTGCGGATTGGTCGAAACATTCCGGTAAATTCACCGAAGTAAAATCCAACTCCATGCGGCCAGACTCAATCTTGGAAAGATCAAGCAGATCATTTATCATCGCCAAAAGTTGATTGCCGGAAGAATGAATATCATTGAGATAACCCCGATATTTTTCATTGGCAACTTCGCCAAGCTGGCCCATCCGCATAATTTCAGAAAACCCGATAATGGCGTTCAGCGGCGTTCGCAGTTCGTGGCTCACGCGGGCCAGAAAATCTGATTTCTGGCGGCTGGCTTCTTCGGCTTGATCTTTGGCCACCCGCAGCTCATGTTCAGTGCGTTTCCACGTCGTAATATCGCGGACAACTGCGCAATAACTAGCTTCGCCTTCCGCCTTTTGCAATCTGCCTATATTCAGAAACAAAGGAACAGTTCCACCTTGCTTCACCACGCCAGAAACTTCGCGCCCGTCATTGAATACTGAAGCCAAGCCTTCACCGTCTAGCCCGGCAAGATATTCCTTCACCACAACTGCGCTTTCGGCGCTGAACAGTTTTGCCAATGGCTGGTGCACCAGTTCCGCATGGCGATAGCCAAACATAGCTTCAGCACCGGCTGACAAACTGGCAATGCGACCCTGTTTATCCAGCATGATTATACCGTCAGAAGAGATGTCGAGAATTGAACGCAAATCGTCTTCATGCTCTTCAGTGATAATGGGTTTATTTGGCGGAGGGCTTTGCTTGATTTCTGCGATGGAGGCCGACGGGACAGGCTGAATTGCCGGCAATCCCTGCGCAACAACTTGCGGCGATGTAGCCAAGTGTAGGTGGAATTGATCGGCCTTTCCATTTTTCCAGGGCATTACATCGCGCTTGACGTGCAAGGGCATTGTGTGGCCGTCAGCCATGGTAAAATCCACCACGCCACCGCCAAAAGGAACGCACGCAAGTGTCGACCAGAATTGACTGTCGCGCAAAATATCGGATGTTTTAGCAAAACCCAAAATCGTCGCCAGCTTTTGATTGACATAGCCAGGCAAGCCATGCTGCGAGATCGCTAAAGCTTCAGTGCTGCGATCCAAAGCTTCAACGAGAAAACCGGGAAGATCAACCGCTACGCCGGCGGATTTCGCAGCCGGTTGATGTACCCGCGCCGGCGCAACGGCTTGACTTTCAACTTGCGGTGCTGGCATGGCAATCTCGGCTCGCACTTTGCCAGCGGCAGCAGCCAAAGTCTGCCCTAATTGTTCGAAGGCGCGCTTTTCTTGTGGTGCCAAAACACTTGGCGATTGGGCAGGGATTTGCAGCCGTTTCTCAAGCTGCCGGCGTTCAGTCACGTCTTCTATGGCCACTAAGGCAAAAACGTTTACGCTGTTTTGTGGTTTGCGAAGCGTAAAACGGGCATCGCGCGGTCCGAAGCGGCTTTCATAGCTTGCAACGGCGCTGAACATGCGGATTTGACCTAAACGGTTGAGAAATTTATCAGCCTGCGATTGCCCTATCAATGCGCTGAGATGCTCTATTTTGCGCACATCAAACATGTCTCGCGCGAGCTCGTTAGCAAAAACCAAAACACCCACATCATCAACGGCAAAAACCGCAACCGGCAAGTCTTCAAATAGACCAGCCTCGTCTAAAATCGATGCCGTAACAGTTTTTTTCTGCTGCGCCAGAACGCCCATACGGCCATCGGCCAATTCATGCAACCAACAATCACATTCAATGCCATCTGATCTTTCGAGAGAAGGAAACTCCAGAATGACTGACTGGGCTTCGCCCAGCGTGAGTTTTGACTGTAGTTCGGTCAAAGCCTTTAAGCCGGGTTCCGATGGATCAAAGACGCGGTCGATTAAGTCAAACAAAGATGTGGCTTCAAATGCCACTACACCAGCTGCATTGGCCCAAACCAAGCGCGCGCGCGCCACATCCCATAGCCATGCGGCAACCTGAGACTGGCGCAACTCATCCAACGATGGCAGTTGTTTCAGCACGAATTTAGAATTTCCCAATAACCGCTTTCTTATGCCAGTTTCATGACTAGCGTCCAGCATTTGTTAAGAATTTGTAAACCTTAGTGAACAACAAACATGCTGAAAACGACGAATTATTGGTGGTTGAAATTCCAGCCTCTTGGCGCTACAGCAAGCGCAAGGGGTTAAACCCTGCCCTTTTAAGCCTTTGCCGCCATAGCTCAGTTGGTTAGAGCGCTAGATTGTGGATCTAGAGGTCCCCCGTTCGAGCCGGGGTGGTGGTACCATTTTTTTAAAAATAGGTTTTCATTCAATATCAGGGCAAACCTTTTTATTGGCTCGTTTCATATGATTTATCGCAATCATTAGATGTATCTCCATGCATTTTGTGTCGCTCGATTTACGTTAATTTAAGAGTTTGCTATTAAGGATGTGGGCAACGCTATGAGAGGAAGAACTCGATGAATAGACGCGACATTGCCTGGGGAACCACATTGGCAGCACTGGTTGCAGTTACAAGTGCAACAACGACGCCAGCCCTTGCCGATGATACCGGCGACGTTTTAGGCGCCCTTGAAGATTTCCGCAAAGCGATGGTGGACGGCAACGGTGCTCATTTATTGGAACTGTCGCACGATGATATGTCGTTTGGCCACGCCGGTGGCGTAGTGCAAACCAAAGTCGAGTTTGTGAAGACCGTCGTAGATAAAGTTGAAGTGTTCCACTCAATCAAGCTTTACGACCATGCTATTCACGTATCAGGTGATCTTGCCGTTGCGCGCCACACCTTTGATGCCTTCATCTTGTACCAAGGCAAAGATCAAAACTTTTTGCTCAATGTTGTTCAGGTTTGGAAAAAGCAAGATGGCCGGTGGCGCCTATTTGTTCGCCAAGCTTATAAATTGCCAGCTTAAAACACTTCAGATAATCATTTTCAAATCCGGCATGCGCTTGCTGCCGGATTTTTATTGGGTGGCAGCCGTAACACCCATCCGGAAAACAACTTTTTCAAGTGACACCATGGCCACATGGCCATCCCCCTGCTGAGTGACAAACGCTAAAACTGAAGCGGGAAAATAAATTGGCATCCGCCCCGATTCCAACTTCTCGTTCAGTGTGATTTGAAACGCGCCCGACTTGATATCATCGCTGCTCCACAACACGGACTTTTCCAGCGCGCCAATGCGAATGTCCAGACGCACGGTTGCCTGCGCTGTTTTGATCACGTGGCCGGATAATTCAATCACCACATCCGGGCCAAAATCAGTACCTGGCCTATTGGTAACCAAGTTACCTTCTGCTGCGGCTGAACCTTCTCTTTTGCCGCCATCGGCTGTTGCAACCAAAGGATTAAGCACCCACGGCAATTCAATCACACTGGGAGAAACTTTGGTAGATGCAGTGGTGACTTGGGTTTGATCTTTCGTGGTCTGGGTGATACTGCCGGGCAGCACCTTGGGTAAAACAGCAACCGGCATAAGCTGCTCGGGCCGGTGCAAAGCCACTTTCGACTTCTTAATAAAAGCCTTCATTTTCAGAGGCTTATGCGGAACATATGGCACGTCCGCAGCGAACGCCGAGCTGGCGACACAGACAAAACCTAACGCAAATGCTAACCGAACTCGCAACATTGTTGACCGATCTAAACGCCTCAATTTTCGCTAAATCAGGCCAAGCAGGCTGGCAAGCGATCTAATACTTATCCACGCTATTCTTTTCGATCAAGGCGATGATATGATTCGGCAAAATATCGAAATTTTTCAATGTCCAAGTGCCATTTATGGCGCTTGGGCCGAGCACTGTGTAAGCCACTCGCGGCGGCTCCCCCACCAGGCGGAACGCGTTTAAACCCGCCACAATACCCTGCCCAATGGCCTTCAAACCGGCTTCTTTTGTTGTCCAATGCATCAAAAAATGGTGACTTTTGGCGTCTTCCGGCTTCGCCGCAATGACTTCAGCTTCATTCTGGGTAAAAAACCGCGTTGCCAGCCCAACCGCATTTTCAATCACCCGAACCCGCTCGATATCGATGCCAACGGCATGGGTTCTGCTTGCGCAGGCCACCGCAGCGTTGCCGCTGGTTGAAAAGGAAAGTTGCAGAGCCGGGAAATCAAGGCAGGTGGGCCTGCTATCCAGCTTGTGTTCCAGCCTGATCGTGCGCGGATGGAATTTCCAGCCCGCAACCAGACAAACGAACAAGCGTTGAAAACACCGCCGTGCCAGAAAATGCCTTCGTTCCGCCGGATTGGCGATCGCTTGCGCTTTTGCCAATTCCATGGGTGAAAGACAGCCCACAAAGTCATCCTCGGTGAGTGTGCCATTGTCCACCCAGGCCGCCAGATCCACCTCAACGGGTGAAGTTTCTGCCCAAAGGAAATCTGCAACCATTTCCAACAATGCCGGCGAAACTTCGCCCCCCATTTCACTTATCATCAACCATCGATCCAAAATTGACGTGTTCGAAACCATAACGCGGAAGTTGTGGCTTCAATGCGAACTACATTTTAACGAGTCTCGGTTTAAATCCATCTCGAGAATCAGACCTAGTCTTGTCCGCTTTACCGTTGGCACGCGCAATAATGTTTAAATAACGATGGACACTAAATTGATGACACGTTTTAAAGCCATGGCTTCAGTTGTATTTTTCGCCGGCCCGCTTTCGGTTGCCGCACATGGCGCACAAACTTGGGATATGCCAACCGCTTATCCGGCAAGCAATTTCCAGACGGTGAACGCGCAAGAATTCGGTGCTTGTGTGGCAGATGGCACCAAGGGCGAGATCAATATCGTGCTGCACCCCAATGGTTCATTGTTCAAGGGCAATGACATCAAACGCGCCGTGCAAACCGGAACCGCGCAAATTGGTGAAAGGCTGTTATCATCGCATGAAAATGAAAATGCGATTTTTGGCACAGATTCAATTCCATTCATTGCCACGTCTTACGACGATTCCATCAAATTATATCATGCTGCACGCCCTGAGTTGGACAAAGTGCTGGCTGAGCAAGGCCTGAAATTGCTGTATTCGGTGCCTTGGCCGCCGCAAGGCCTGTATTTCAAAAAACCTGTCAATTCCGTTGCCGACATGGCCGGCATCAAGGTGCGCTCTTACAATAAATCAACGGCGCGCCTGGCAGAGCTTACCGGCATGGCACCCGTTTCAATTGAAGCCGCGGAAATCAGCCAAGCCATGGCAGCCGGTGTTATTGCCTCTCTCATCACATCTTCAGTGACCGGCAAAGACAGCAAAGTGTGGGAACA
>JANYHB010000070.1 GCA_025359265.1 Hyphomicrobiales bacterium
CGGCCATGATGGTTCCGATGAAAGCACCGATGTGGATGAAGGCACCGCGACCGGAAAACACATGCGTAAACCCATAGGCGGCAGCTCAATCAAGGCGAACACACACAGTGCCAGCACGCCCGTGTTGCGGCCAAGCGGCGACCGGCACAGGCCGTCATAGACAAACCACCCGGCAGCGAGAGAGCAAACCGCAATCGCCGAAGCCTGCCACGACGTCAAAGGCAGCACCGCAGGATCAATCAGATAGGTGTCAGCCTGCACATAATACTGGACGATTAAAAGCAGAAAACCACTGATCCAGGTGAGGTAGGCTTCCCATTTGAACCAGATAAGATGGGGCGGCAAATTATCGGGGGCCGAGAGATATTTCTGCACCCGGTAAAAGCCACCGCCGTGAACCTCCCACGCCTCACCCGCAACGCCTTGAGGCAGGACTGTGTCCTTTCGCAGGGAAAGATCAAGAGCGACAAAATAAAACGATGTGCCAATCCAACTGATGCCCGCAATGAGGTGCCCCCAGCGGATGAGGAGGTTAAGCCAGTCAAGAAGGAAAGGATCGAGTGATGGCATTGGTATTTTGGGTTCCGATTTACTTCCCCGCTCACGTCATTCCTGCCGAGGCAGGATCCAGCGCAGTGAATACAGGTATGCCGCGAAGGAAACTGGCCCCCAACTTTCGCAAGGGTGACGGAGTGCAGTAGGGCGAGATGGAATGGCTTTCTGCGCGATAGAATAAGACTCCCTCCCCCAAGTGGGGAGGGAGAGCTTCACTTTACTGTGGCAGTTTATCGTCGATACCTTTGACGTAGTAATTCATGCCAAGGATGTCTCCGGCGGGGAGTGGCTTGCCTTTTTCGCCAACCGTTGTGCCATCTTGCTTGGTGATAGGGCCGGTGAAGGGTTCCAGCTTGCCTGACTTGATATCATCAGCGGTTTTCTGGGCGAGGGCCTTCACGTCATCTGGCATGTTGGCGAAGGGCGCCAAGGTGACGGTGCCTTCGGCCATGCCATCCCAGCTTTCGGCTTGCTTGTAGGTGCCATCAAGCAATTGCTTGATGCGGCGCACATAGTAGGGGCCCCAATTGTCAACTGCCGCTGTAAGCTGTGCATGCGGGCCAAACTTGATTTGGTCTGACGACTGGCCGAAGCCCAGTTTCTTTTGCTCTTCGGCAACCGTTATGGCGGCGGCAGAGTCAGTGTGTTGGGTGATGATGTCTGCGCCCTGGCTGAACAGCACCTTGGCAGCGTCACCTTCCTTGCCAGGATCAAACCAGGTGTTGACCCAGACAATCTTGACCTTGAAGTTTGGGTTGACGCTTTGCGCACCCAACATGAAGCTGTTGATGCCCATTACAACTTCAGGAATGGGGAAGGACACGATGTAACCGGCGATGCCGGTTTTGCTCATCTTGGCGGCAACCACGCCTTGAACATAACGATCCTGATAAAACTTGGCGTTATAAGTTGAAACGTTTGGCGCCGTCTTGAAGCCGGTGGCATGTTCAAACATCACTTTGGGATATTTGGCGGCAACCTGGATCGTCGGTTCCATATAGCCAAATGATGTGGTGAAGATGATGGCGCAACCGTCACGCGCGAGGCGCTCAATCGGGCCCGCAGCATCTGCTTCAGGCACGTTTTCAACGAAAACGGTTTCAACCTTGTCGCCAAGTTCTTTTTGAACTTGCTTCAAGCCTTCGTTGTGTTGAAATGTATAGCCCATGTCACCAATGGCGCCGAGATATACCCAGCAGGCTTTGAGTTTGCCGGCTGCGTGAGCCTGGGTTCCACCCAAGGCCATGGCAACCACGGCGGCGGAAATGAGAAGTTTTTTCATCTTTGAATATCCCTGTTAGACATTATCGATCCGCCACGAATGCTTGTCCAAGGCAGGCGGGCGTATTGGCGGTTAAGAGTCGCTTATTGCGAGAGATCAGCACAAGTGCCACCACTGTGACAAGATAGGGCGTGGAAGAAAGCAGCTGGGACGGAATGCCCCAGCCAAAAGTTTGTACGGTGAAGGCCAAAATGGAGATTGTGCCAAAAAGATAGGCACCAAACAGCAGCCTTTGCGGCAGCCAGGTGGCGAACACCACCAAGGCCAAGGCAATCCAGCCACGGCCTGCCGTCATGTTTTCCACCCATTGCGGGGTTTGGGCCAACGAAAGATAACCCCCTGCCAGCCCGGCACAGCCGCCGCCAAAGGCCACACAGGCATAGCGCAGGCCAATAACCGAAAAGCCCATGGCATGGGCTGAGCTGTGGTTATCGCCCACCGCGCGCACCATCAAGCCGTAGCGGGTGCGGAAAAGAAACCACGAGACGAGGCCGACGAGGATGAACGAAAACACGATGAGAATGTCCACCCCCTGAAAATTGGGCACGCGCGTGATTTGTTTGCCAACAAGGTTTTCACCGATGAGTGCCGAGAGGCCAATGCCCAGCAATGTTATGGCAAGGCCAGTCGCCACCTGGTTGGCCAGCAAAGTGAGCGTAAGGAAACCAAAGAGCAGCGACATCAACATGCCGCCAAAAATGGCTGCAAGGATCCCGACATAAGGATTGCCGGTGACGTAAGCGGCACCAAAGCCCGTGACCGCACCGATGATCATCATGCCTTCAACGCCGAGGTTTAGAACGCCGGAACGTTCCACCACCAATTCACCCAAGGCGGCAATCAACAAGGGCGTTGAAGCACCCACAATGGTGATGGCGATAGCGTAAAACTGTTCCATTATTTGCGGGCCTCCCATTTGATGCGGTAAAGCACCAGTGTGTCACACGCCAGAACAAAGAACAGCAAAACACCTTGAAACACTTTGGCGATCTTGTCGGGAATATGCAGCGTGGTTTGGGCTGCTTCGCCACCCAGAAAGGTGAGGGCCAGCAGCAAACCAGCAACGATGGCACCGACGGGATTAAGCCGCCCGAGGAAGGCAACAATAATGGCCACAAAGCCATAAACCGGGGTTGCATAAGGCGTTTGCAACTGGTGGCCCACGCCCATCACATCACAAGCGCCCGCAAGGCCCGCCAGGCCGCCCGCCAGCAGGAAGCAGAAATAAATCGATTGACTGGCCGAAAATCCGGCAAAACGCCCGGCGCGCGGGGCTGCGCCCAGGGTGCGCAACTCAAAGCCCTTGAGCATGCGAAACAGCATGAAAGCCAGCCCTGCCGCTGCGATAACCGCCAAAACCGCCCCCAAATGGATATCACCCCAACTGGGCAAATTCTGCCATCCGGCGAAATTTACGGTTTTGGGAAAATTATGGCCTTGCGGATCACGCAAAGCCCCGCGCACCAGCCAATCAAAAATAAAGTCTGCCACATAGACCAGCATCAATGATGTGAGAATTTCATTGGCGTTGAAGCGCACCCGCAGAAACGCCGGAATGGCGGCCCAGGCCATGCCGCCCAAAATGCCCAGCGCCAACATCACCGGCATGACGACTGGGTCTTGCCAGCTGGTGAAATAAACCGGCACAAGGCCTGCCATCAAGGCGCCCATTTGCAACTGGCCCGCAACGCCAATGTTCCACACGTTGGCGCGGTACGACACCGCCAACCCCGCACCCATTAAAACCAGCGGGGTGGCCTTCACTATCAGCTTTTCGAGATTCCATTCATCACTCAGTGGCTCTAAAAAATAGACATAAAGGCCATGCAGCGGATCGATGCCGCGTGAAGCGAAAACCATTGCCCCGAAAAGCAGTGTCAAAGCGATGGCAATAACCGGCGAAAAAAGCGCCATCGTGTTGGATGGTTCGGCGCGTTTTTCCAATCTAAGCGGCATGGGCCACCTCATGCGCGCCAGCCATGGCGAGCCCGATTTTTTCCAGTGTCCAGGTATTTTTCGGTTCCGCTCTGGAAAGTTGGCCGCGTGAAATGACGGCAATGCGGTCTGCGATCTCGAAAATCTCATCAAGGTCTTGGCTGATCACAACGACGGCCGAACCTGACCGCGCCAGATCAATCAGCGCTTGCCGAATGGTGGCGGCAGCTCCGGCATCCACGCCCCATGTGGGTTGGTTGACCACCAGAATGCCGGGCCGGCGTTCAAGTTCGCGCCCCACTGTAAACTTCTGCAGGTTGCCGCCTGAAAGCGAGCGCGCCTCAGGGTCTGGCTTGCCTTTGCGCACATCATAAGCGGCGATCACTTTACCAGCGATTCTCATGGCCATCGATAAATTGATCACACCGCGTTTGGCCAAGCCTTCATCAACCGCGTGGCGGGTGAGGACGGTGTTATTTGACAGGGCAAAGGCCGGCACTGCGGCATGGCCCAAGCGTTCTTCTGGCACAAAGGCTGCGCCACGTTTGCGCCGCCGCGTGATGTTTTCGAAGCCACAGGGCACACCATCCATCATCACCGCGTCGGCGCGGTTGGCGGCGGTTTCGCCCGAGAGAGCATCAAAAAACTCCGATTGCCCGTTGCCTGCAACGCCCGCAATCGCCACCACTTCGCCGCCGCGCACCTCCAGCATGGCGTTTTTCATCGCCACGGCAAAACCATCAGCCTTGGTTGACAGGGCGTTGAGCGCGAGGCGTACGGGGCCCAAGTGATGATTGATTGTGGCATGAACCGCTTCCACATCCGTGCCCACCATCATGCGGGCCAGTGAGGCGGGCGTCTCCTTGCGTGGATCACACGCGGCCACCACTTTGCCATGGCGCAGAACCGTGGCGGCTGAGCAGAGCTGGCGCACCTCTTCCAGGCGGTGCGAGATATAGAGCACGGCACAACCTTCTGCGGCCAGGCGGCGCAAGGTGATGAAAAGCTGATCGGCTTCCTGCGGGGTGAGCACACTGGTGGGCTCGTCCAAAATCAACAGCTTAGGATTTTGCAACAGGCAGCGCACGATTTCAACGCGCTGACGCTGGCCCACCGAAAGATCAGCGATAGACGCGGCTGGATCAACCGGCAGGCCATAATCTGCCGAGAGTTTGCGCACCCGCTCTGATAGCGTGTTCACATCAAACTTGCCGGGCAAAGCCAGTGCGATATTTTCGGCCGCCGTTAAAGCCTCAAACAATGAGAAGTGTTGGAACACCATGCCGACGCCGAGGGCGCGCGCAGCCGATGGGCTTTCTATGGCGATTTGCTTGCCCAGCCATTCAAAGTGGCCGGAACTGGGTTGCAAGGCGCCATAGATCATTTTGACGAGTGTGGACTTGCCGGCGCCATTTTCGCCGAGCAGAGCGTGGATTTCGCCCTGCTTTACAGAAAGCGACACATCATCATTGGCGCGCAGGGTGCCAAATATTTTTACAATGTTTTTTGCCGCCAGAAGGTCAACCACGAGTCTGAGCCTTAGCGTAAGGACGCTTAACTTGCCCAGTGTATTCTTGGGTTTTCAACATCTCTTGCCAGTGCAGAAGTTGCACGGCCACCGACGCGGCGATTGCCGCTGGCAATTTTGAGCGGATGGCTTTGGAACCGATGGGGCAAGTGAGGCGGCCTAACGCTGCTGTTTCATGGCCTGCCTCAAGCAGACGCTTGCGGAACCGCGTGGCTTTGGTGGCACTGCCGATAAGGCCCACGTGGGAGAAGCCGGGTTGGCGCAATCCCCAATCCACAATGTCAAAATCCAGCGCGTGGCTGTGGGTCATCACCAAGAGGAAGCCAGGCTCCATGTCGTGTGGGGCACCGAGGCGGCAGGTGACAGTTTCAGGAACCGCGGCTGGAAACGCATTATGGCGAACATCCCACCAGGTTACTTTAAACGGGAGTGGGGCCAGAGCCATGACAAGGGCGCGACCCACATGGCCCGCCCCCCACAGGTTGAGATGCGTGAGTGCATCCGTGACAGTGGCGCGTTGCCTTGCATCTTCCCTATCGGCCAGCGTTAAGCTTTCAAGACGCAAAGTCATCCGCCCGCCGCAGCATTGGCCCAGATCGGGGCCGAGCGATTTCGTCAGTGTACGGATGGATTTGAGTTTGCCCAAAAGGCTTTGCGCCTCGGCCATGGCCAGCCACTCCAGCGTGCCGCCGCCAATCGTGCCGTGATAGCCCCCCGCCGTGACCAGCATTTGCGCCCCTTCTTCGCGCGGCGTTGAACCTTCGGCTTTGGTGACGGTGACCATGACGCAAGCGGTTTGCGCTTCCAGCAAGGCCAACGCCTTGGGCCACAGGCTGATCATTTCACACCCAGGCTTTTCACCGCGCGCATGATCGCCTCTGGCGTGGCGGGTGCATCCAACTTCGGCACCGTGCCGGGCTTTAAACTGGCAATAGCATTCATCACCGCGCACCACACGGATATGGGTAACATCAGCGGCGGCTCCCCCACTGCTTTGGAGCGATAGATGGTATCGGCCTTGTTGCCCTTGCTTTCATACAGCGCCACGCGAAAATCTTCCGGCACATCGGAAGCGCAGGGGATTTTATAGGTTGAGGGCGCGTGCGTGCGCAAACGGCCTTCCGCGTCGAACACCAATTCCTCGGTGGTGACCCAGCCCATGCCCTGCACGAAGCCGCCTTCGATTTGGCCAATGTCGATTGCCGGATTTAGCGAGTGGCCAACGTCATGCAAGATATCCACACGCGAGACTTTCATTTCGCCTGTCAGTGTATCCACCAGGACTTCGGAACAACTGGCTCCGTAGGCGAAATAAAAGAACGGGTGGCCCCTGCCGGTTGCCCTATCCCAATGAATAGCGGGGGTTGAATAATAGCCAGTGGCGGAAAGGGAAACGCGCGCACCCTTGCAAGCGGTGGCCAGCGCCGCAAAGCTGCTTGATTTGGTTTTGGCGGATACTTGCCCATCCCAAAACGTAACTTTTGACGGGTGAACGCCGTGTTGGCGGCCGGCCACTTCCGCCATCCGCGCCTTGATCGCCATTGCCGCATTGCGCGCCGCCATGCCATTAAGATCTGACCCCGATGACGCTGCGGTGGGCGAGGTGTTGGGCACTTTATCCGTGCGGGTGGCGGTGATGGTGATTTTGTCCACGCCGATGCCGAAAACCTCGGCCACCACTTGCGCCACTTTTTGATAAAGGCCCTGCCCCATTTCTGTGCCGCCGTGATTGAGGTGCACCGAGCCATCGCCATAAACATGCACCAGAGCACCGGCCTGGTTCATCATGGTGTTGGTGAAAGAGATGCCGAATTTGACCGGCGTTAACGCGAGGCCCTTTTTCAAGATGGAACTTTTGGCATTGAACTTTGCATTGTCTTTGCGGCGCTTTTGATACGACGAGGTTTTCTCGAGAGTGGCCATGATTTTACCGACCAGATGCTCATCAATTTTCTGGCCATAGGGCGTGGTGTTGCGCTGTTTGGTGTAAAGATTTTTCTTTCTCAGTTCCAACGCGTCGCAGCCGTGCTGGATGGCGATGCTTTCCATCATCGCTTCGGCAAACACCATGCCTTGCGGGCCACCGAAGCCACGGAACGCGGTGTTGGAAATCGTGTTGGTTTTCAGCCGCCGCGTAGCGATTTTATATTGCGGATAGAAATAGGCATTGTCTGCGTGAAACATGGTGCGATCACAGATCGCCGCCGAAAGATCGGCCGAATAGCCACACCGCGCCGCCAACAACACATCCACAGCAGCGATGCGCAGTGACTTATCAAGGCCCACTTCATAAGTGGCTTCAAAGTCATGGCGCTTGCCGGTGAGCATCATATCGTCGTCACGGTCGAGGCGGCATTTCACCGGGTGGCCGGTTATATGCGCGGCAAGTGCGGCAATGGCCGCCCATTGCGCGGCCTGGCTTTCCTTGCCGCCAAAAGCCCCGCCCATGCGCCGACATTGGCAGATGACTTGCGCATCATCAATGCCCAGCATGGCAGCGACGCAATGTTGAATTTCAGTTGGGTGCTGCGTGGAAGAATGCACGAACATGCCGCCCTTTTCCTGCGGAATGGCATAGGCCACCTGGCCTTCAAGATAGAACTGCTCTTGCCCACCGATTTTCAGTTGGCCGGCGTGACGGTGGGTGGAATTCTTCAGCGCGGCAACCACACCTTTGCTGGTGAAGGCATAAGGCGGCAGAAGATCACCATTGCTTGCCAGCGCATCGGCGACCGTGACATCTGGTTTCTGCTTTTCAATTTCGATGACCGCCAGCCGCGCGGCGCGTCTTGCGGCATCGCGGGTTTTTGCCACCACCGCAAAG
Organism: Hyphomicrobiales bacterium; assembly: GCA_025359265.1. Classification (GTDB taxonomy): domain Bacteria; phylum Pseudomonadota; class Alphaproteobacteria; order Rhizobiales; family Aestuariivirgaceae; genus Aestuariivirga. The sequence continues at coordinate 8,125 of JANYHB010000070.1, forward strand.
ATCACCTGGCCATGGAATTCAATTTTACCGTTGGCAAAGATGGGATCGTCACCCGCCACCGGGCTGCAATCATTTTTGCCCGGTATGTCTTGCGCTGTTAAAACGGCAACAACGCCTTCAGCGGCTTGTGCCGCAGCAAGATTTATTGAAAGGATCTTGCCTTTGGCGCCCTCTTTGGCAAAGCCCGGAGCCACGTGCAGCGTGCCCTCGATTTCCGCAATGTCATCAATGTAAACTGCGGCACCCGAGACATGCAATGCGGCGCTGTCATGGGCCAGGGCTTTGCCGACATGAGCCAATGGCTTCATGCCAACACCCGCGTGTTTTGCGCACCCTGCAATTCCATCACCGCTTTCTTGAGCAAGGCTGCCGCTATTTCACGACGATATTCCGCTGAGGCGCGCATGTCTGCGATGGGCGCATAGTCATTCAATGTTATGCTCATCGCCTCTTGCAAAGTTTTGCCGCGCAGGATCGTCTCAGTTTTCGTGGCCCGCTTGGGTGTTGCGGCCATGCCGCCGTAGGCGATGCGGACGTCTGCTATCCGGTCTTTGTCCATCGTGAACAGGAACGCGCCCAATACGGCGGAGATGTCTTGATCGAAGCGTTTGGTGATTTTGTAGGCTTTGAAAACTTGATTTTGTTTCAGCAACGGCACTTCAATGCGCCACACCAATTCGCCGGATTTTCGGTCTTGCTTGCCGTAATCGATGAAGAAACTTTCCAGCGGCATTTTGCGTTCAGTTTCGCCATTTCGCAACACGAGGATTGAACCCAACGCGATCAACATGGGTGGCATGTCTCCGATCGGAGAGCCGTTGGCAATGTTGCCGCCGATAGTGCCGGAATTGCGCACTTGCACGCAACCGAGCCGGTGCATGACAGCACCAATATCAGGTGCCAGTTTTGTCAAGCCGTCTTGGGCAGCAGTGTAGGTTGCCCCCGCGCCAATGTGTAAGGCGGCTTCATGCCACGCTATTTCGGCAAAGCCTCTGGCGCGACCAGTGAAAATGATCTGCTTTTGGGCTTTGAATTGTTTGGTGATCCACAAGCCCACGTCAGTTGCACCAGACACAACGCGCGCCTGCGGATGCTGCGCTGCCCTTTCGGCCAAAGACTCCGCAGAAGAAGGGGCCACGAAAAAATTCTGCTCATCGCCAACCAACATAGTCTCGCTGGAAATCCCGTTCAGCAACGCAATCGATTGCTCTGCATCGCCAGCAAATCTGTCGCGCAAGTTTTGGCAGGCCTTCACGCCAGCATCGATGATGGGTTTGTATCCTGTGCAACGACAGAGATTTCCGGCGATGGCGGTGGTTACATCGGCGCGCGTTACACTCTTCTTGCCATGGCCGAGCGCAAAGAGCGACATGACAAAGCCCGGTGTGCAGAACCCGCATTGCGAGGCGTGCAAATCCACCATGGCTTGTTGCACGGGATGAAGTTTTTCGCCTTCAGCCAAGTCTTCAACGGTGATGATTTCTTTGCCGTGAATTTGGCCCAAAAGTAAAATGCAGGCATTTACGGCCTGGTAATTCATCGCGCCATTTTGAACTTCGCCCAGCACCACCGTGCAGGCCCCGCAGTCTCCCTCATTGCAGCCTTCTTTGGTGCCGCGTGATTTTTCGGTGAGGCGCAGATAGTCAAGCAGCATGGTATCGGGCGCGAAACTTTCCATTCTCACAATTTTGCCACGCCGCAAAAATTCCAGTGCCATCATGAACCCCGGTAGGTGGCATAGCCGAAAGGCGAGAGCAGCAGCGGCACGTGAAAGTGTTGCATGGGATCGCTGATGCCAAAGCGAATGGGAATCACGTCGAGGAACAGTGGTTCGGGCAAGGGCTCGCCTTGCGCGCGCAAATAATCACCCACAAAGAAACGCAATTCATAGTGTTGGGCTTTAAAGTCATCGCCTTCCAGCAAAGGTGCACCGGCCCTGCCATCGGCATTGGTGTGAATAGACTTCAGAAGCGTCTCTCCCCACACTTCGATCTTAAGTCCGGCGGCAGGTTTTCCTTTGGCGGTATCCAGCACATGTGTGGTCAGTTTACCCATGGTTCCACGCTACACATTTCATTACAGTTGGCAAGAACCAGCGCGTCCTTGATTTTGACTCGGTTCCGGCGCAAAAGGCCGCAACCGCATTGAAGGACATTGAATGGCTAAAGAAGAACTATTGGAATTTGAAGGTTATGTTGTGGAACTTTTACCCAATGCCACGTTTCGCGTGAAGTTGGAAAGCAACGCCCATGAGATTATTGCCCACACCTCGGGCAAGATGCGCAAGAACCGCATCCGCGTATTGGCGGGCGACAAAGTGATGGTAGAGATGACGCCCTATGATTTGACCAAGGGCCGCATCAATTATCGGTTTAAATAAACATGGCTGAGCTGGCGGCGAAACTGGTGTTGGCCAGCGGCTCGCCGCGCCGGTTAGCGCTGTTAGACCGCATTGGCTTGGCGCCTGATCTTTTAAACCCGGCAGATGTTGATGAAACACCGCAACGCCGCGAAACGCCGCGTCGGCTTTCGCTGCGCTTGGCGCAGGAGAAGGCGTTTAAAGCCAAGGATTCGCCTTTGGTGAAGAATTTGGGCAGCACCGTATATGTTTTGGCGGCTGACACTGTTGTGGGCCTTGGTCGGCGGGTGTTGCCCAAGGCCGAGACTTATCAAGAGGCGAAAGATTGCCTCACCCTGCTGTCAGGCCGTTCCCATTGGGTTTATTCTTCGGTGTGCCTGCTTGCACCTGATGGCACGAAAACCATGCGCTGTGTTGAAACCAAAGTGCGTTTCAAACGCTTGTCGCGCGATGACTTGGAGAGCTATCTCAAAAGCGATGAATGGAAAGGCAAGGCGGGAGGCTATGCCATTCAAGGCCGCGCCGAAGCTTTTGTGCGTTATTTATCAGGATCGCATTCTGGCGTGATTGGCCTGCCTCTGAATGAAACTGTGGCGCTGCTGCAAGGCGCAAAATACCCCGTCCAGATGCGCTGGATGGCGGCCCCGCCCGCCGGGCTTTAGACGATGGCAGACGTTGTTGCTTTCACCCGGCGCAAGCCCTGCGCGGTGTGCGGCAAACCTTCTGATGCCAAGCTTCATCCGTTCTGTTCAAATCGTTGCCGCGAGGTGGATTTGAACCGCTGGCTGGGCGGCCACTATGCCATTCCCGCCGTGGAACAAGACGACGAGAATGAAACAATCAGCCAACACAACGAAGACTGAAAGAGGGTTGCACGCCCTGATTTTGTAACCTATAGGGAGCGCCGCACTTTAAGAAAAGTGAAGGCGCCCGGGTAGCTCAGTTGGTAGAGCAGCGGATTGAAAATCCGCGTGTCGGCAGTTCAATTCTGTCCCCGGGCACCATCGTTTTCAACCAGAATTTGCCTCAGCATGGTGACACGCAACTTTGCTTGCATTGATCTGTCGCAAGCTTGGCGCGGTATTCAGGCAAATATCTGTCGCAAGCGCACACCGCGGATGAAAGGCGCAACCACTTGGCGGTTTCAGCGGCGATGGCAATTCGCCCTTCAGAACAACGCGGTTGCGCTGTGCCAATGGATCAGCCCGCGGAGTGGCCGATAACAAAGCTTGGGTATAGGGGTGTAATGGATGTGCAAAAATATCCGCAGCAGGCCCCTGTTCCACCACCCGGCCCAGATACATCACCATCACCTCATCAGCAATATGGCGCACCACCGCCAAGTCGTGGCTGATAAAAAGATACGCGAGATTGAGGTTGCGTTGCAGTTCAGCCAGCAAGTTGAGCACTTGGGCTTGAATGGAAATATCCAGCGCCGAGACCGGCTCATCCAAAACCAGCAACTCCGGCTCCAACATCAAGGCTCTTGCCACGGCGATGCGCTGGCGTTGGCCGCCGGAAAACATGTGCGGATAACGATCATAATGTTCAGGCCGCAGGCCTACAGCGGCCATCATGTCCCGAACTTTTTCGATGCGCCGGGCTTTGGCAAAGGCGGTGTTGACAGTGAGCGGTTCTTCCAAAATCGCCCCCACTTTTTGGCGCGGATTTAGTGAGCCATAAGGATTTTGGAAAACCATCTGCACGTTGGGCCGCAAGGATTTCAGTGTGGCAAGCGAAGCGCCATCAACGCGTGCACCGGCAATCGAGAGTTTACCTGATGTGGGTGGCTCGATCATGGTGACCATGCGGGCCAAGGTGGATTTGCCGCAGCCGCTTTCGCCAACCACGGCCAGTGTCTGGCCTTTTTCAAGGGCGAAGCTTGCGCCATCAACCGCTCGCAATGTGGCGGCTTGTGCAAAGGGCCCGCGCGAAACCTTGTAGTGGCGTGCGAGATCTTGGGCTTCCAGCAGCGCCATCATTTCACCCCCAACGGATAATGACAGAGCGCGGAATAATTCATCACGGGCTCTGACATGCGGCAGAGGTCAGTCGCATGGGCACAGCGCGGATTGAACAAGCAGCCAGAAGGTCGATCAAATTGCCCAGGCACCACACCCTTGATCGACTGAAGCTCACGCCCCGTGGCGCGTTCGGGCAAAGCTGACAACAATGCGGCAGTATAGGGATGACGCGGATGGGCAAAGAGCGGCCTGACATTTTGCTCTTCCACTTTCTGGCCGGCATATTGCACACAAACACGGTCTGCCATCTCAGCAACAACACCCATGGAATGGGTGATAAGCACGAGGCCCATGCCACGCTCTTTTTGCAAGCGCCTCAGCAAGTCAAGAATTTGCGCTTGAATGGTGACATCAAGGGCCGTCGTTGGTTCATCCGCGATGAGCAACTTGGGGCGGCAGGATAATGCCATGGCAATCATGACGCGCTGGGCCATGCCGCCGGAGAATTGGTGGGGGAAGGAACCCATGCGCTCAGACGCGGCCGGAATGCCGACTTCATCCATCAATTGCAGGGCGCGTGTGCGGACTTCACTGCGCGAAAGCTTCTCATGCGTGCGCAGCGCCTCAGTCAACTGCCAGCCCACAGTGAAGCAAGGATTGAGGCTGGTCATCGGCTCCTGGAAGATCATGGCAATCTCTTTGCCATTGATGGCGCGGCGCTGATGGGCCGATTGCGTCAGCAGGTTGCGATGCTCAAATGTCATCAATTCTGCTGAAACCTGCGCGGTCCAAGGCAACAAGCCCATGACGGCGAGCATGGCCACGGATTTTCCGGAGCCGCTTTCGCCCACAATTGCGAGAACTTCACCGCTGTTCACCTCAAAAGAAACCCGGTCAACCGCCTTGAACAAGCCGCGACTGGTTTTGAATTCCACAGTGAGATTTTGAATTGAAAGCAAAGCCATCGGTCAGCTCCGCCGTAAGCGCGGATCCAGCGCGTCGCGTATGCCATCACCCATCAGATTGATGGCCAAAACCAAGATCAGTATCGCCAGGCCCGGCATGGCCATGACCCAGGGATTGGATTGAATCAGGTCTTTGGCATCAGCCAGCATGGAACCCCATTCCGGTGTGGGCGGCTGGGCGCCGAGACCCAGAAAGCCCAAGGCGGCGGCGGCTAATATGGCGTCAGAGAGACCCAACGCCGCTTGTACAATGAGCGGGGCGAGGCAATTTGGCAGCACGGTGGACAACATCAGGCGCATCGGCAGCACGCCTGATACTTTGGCGGCGGTGACATAGTCTTTTTTCAATTCCACCAAGGCGGTGTTGCGCATGAGGCGCACATAGCGCGGCAGATATACGACCATGATGGCAATGATGGTGTTGGTGAGATTGGGGCCGATCACCGCAATCACCATGATCGACAAAAGAATATCAGGAATGGCCATGATCAAATCCATCACCCGCAAGGTAAGCACATCAACCCAGCCGCCACGATAAGCCGCAAGCAAGCCCACAATGATACCGACGCCCGTAGAAACGATCATCACTGCGGCGCCAATGAAGATTGAAAGCCTGGAGCCGTAAACCAGTCGCGCCCACATATCGCGGCCCAAAGGGTCGGTGCCAAGTGGGTGCGCCCAACTGCCCCCCTCAGCCCAGATCGGTGGAACTTTGACGACGTCTCGGTATTGGATCAGCGGATCGTACGAGGTGAGCAGGGGCGCAAAGATGCCGGCCAGCACGATAGAAATTACAACGCACATGCCGATGACCGCCCCACGGTTTTCTTTGAAGGCACTCCAGAACGCAGCGAGCGGCGTTGGCGCAGACATGGTGGTGGGTGAAGTCATGGCGCTCATGATCTGCTTCTCATGTCTTATTTTTCATGGCGCAGGCGCGGATTGATCAGGCCGGATGTCATATCGAGAACCACATTCAGCAGCATTACCACCAACGCCACCAGCATGATGCCGCCTTGCAAAACGGGATAATCCCTTCGGCCAATGGATTGCACCATCCAATGGCCCACACCGGGCCAGGAGAAAATGGTTTCAGTGAGAAAGGCACCCGCCAGCAAGCTGCCCATTTGCAGGCCAATGGATGTGACCACGGGAATGAGGGCATTGCGCAGCGCATGCAGATTGATTGTGCGAAAAGCTGACAAGCCTTTGGCCTTGGCGGTACGGATATAATCTTCATCCAACACTTCCAACATGGCCGAGCGTGTCATGCGCGCAAAGGCACCGAGCGGCACCGTGCCAAGAACGATAGATGGCAGAATGAGATGTCGCACGACATCCAGAAAAGCCCCTTTGGGCCCATTCAAAATAGAATCGATCAGCAAGAATCCTGTGGTTTGCGGATAGTAATATTTGATAAGATCAACGCGGCCAGACACCGGCGTGAGATGCAAGGTGTTTGACATCAGCAAGATCAAGATCAGCCCCCACCAGAAGATCGGCATGGAATAGCCGGTGAGAGCGGTGATCATCAGGGCTTGATCAAAAAATTTTCCGCGCCGCACGGCGGCATAGACGCCAGCGGGGATGCCAACCAAAATCGCAAACAGCGTGGCGCAGAGTGTGAGTTCTACCGTGGCCGGAAACAGCGTGAAGAACTCCTGCGTCACCGGCGTTTTGGATACAATGCTGGTGCCGAAATTTCCGTGAAGAATGCCCCAGACATAATTGCCAAACTGCGCCGACACAGGTTGGTCCAGACCTAAATCATGCAAGGCCTTGGCGTGCATTTCCGGGCTGAGGCCGCGCTCACCGCGCCGAGCTTCCACCGGATCGCCCGGCACCAGGCGCAACATCACGAACGTCACAAACATCAACGCCACAAAAGTGGGGATGGTGAGGGCAATGCGGTTGAGCAGAAGGCGGAGCATTAAGATGAACTCTCCCTGCCGCTAGCGGGTAGGGCCGGGGTGGAGGGCGAGCAGAGATACGAAATTGGCACAAAATGCTGGCGGAGATTGGAGCGACCCCGATCCTTGATCCCTCCCCACATGGGGGAGGGAAAAAGCAGAGCGTGCATTTCGATTCTACTCGGCCACGTCAACGTTCCAGAACTCATGGGCACCCAGGGGCGAGACTTTATAACCCGACACTTTTTTGCTGATGGGTTCAAATACCGTGGAATGGGCAATGTTCAGCCAAGGCACTTGCGCATCAACGATCTTCTGGGCGTCAACATAAAGTTTACTGCGCTCCGCTTGATCAGTGAGGGTTACGGCTTTGTTCACATCCTCCTGGAACTTGGCATCGCACCACTTTGGAATGTTCTGGCCATTGGGCTTGCCGTCTTTGCCACAGCCCAAGAGCACGGCGAGGAAATTGTCAGGATCGCCATTGTCACCCGTCCAGCCGAGAAGCGCCATCTGGTGCTCACCCGCTTGTGCGCGCTTGCGATATTCACCCCACTCATAGGAAACCAGCTTGGCCTGGATGCCCACTTTGGCCAAGTCGGCCTGCATCATTTCAGCCATGCGTTTGGCATTGGGATTGTAAGGGCGCTGCACCGGCATCCACCACAGATCAGTTTGCAGATCTTTGACACCAGCCTTATCCAAGGCGGCTTTAGCGGCAGCCGGATCGTAAGGAATATCGGCTGCATCCTTATCATAAGACCACATGGTGGGTGGAATTGGGTTCTTTGCCTGTTGGCCAGCACCCTGATAAACTTCTTTCAAAATCGCGCCACGATCAATCGCCTGTGCGATGGCTTTGCGTACTTCGGGCTTATCAAACGGTGGCTTCTGTGCATTCAAGGCGAGATAGCCAATGTTAAGACCAGCCTGTTGCATGAGATTGACACCATCATCCTTGGCCATGGCGGCGAGATCGGCCGGGTTAGGTGCAATCATGACCTGGCATTCGCCCGCCTTCAACTTGGCATAACGGGCAGAGGCATCCGGCGTGATGGCATAAACAAGATCATCCACCTTGGGCTTGCCGCCGAACCAATTTGGATTGGCTTTGAAGCGGATCACCGCATCTTTCTGATAATCCACAAAAGAGAATGGCCCGGTGCCAACGGGGATTTGGTCAAACTGCTCAGGTGTTCCTTTCTTCATCAGGAAGTCGGCATATTCAGCTGAATGAATGGTGGCGAAATCCATGGCCAGATTGGCAAGGATTGGCGCATTTGGCTGCTTCAACTTTATCACCACGGTGCTGTCATCAGTTTTGGTGATTGAGTCGATCAGGTCTGGCATGCTCATGTCAGAGTAATAATCAAAGCTGCCGCCAGACACTTTGTGCCATGGGTTCTTTTCATTGGCCTGGCGGTCAAATGACCAGATAACGTCGTCGGCGTTCATATCACGCGTGGGCGTGAAGCCGTTGACGCCAGAATGGAACTTGACACCTTTGCGCAAATGAAACGTAAGCGTGAGGCCATCGGCCGACACATCAGTTTTTTCAGAAAGCGATGGTTCAACCTGAGTGGTGCCGGGAACAAAACGCACCAGCTTGTCATATATTGGCCGCGCGGCATCCAGACTTGTGCCTGTGGTATTCATCGCCGGCGTGAAATTTTCGGGCGAGCCTTCTGAGCAATAGACCAGGGTCTTGGCTGAAAGGCTGGACGCGCTCCAAGCCGTCGCAAGCAGTGCCGCTGTCAAATATTTTAGCGTCGATCTCATTTTGTTCTCCCACTAAATTGCCTGTGTCTTCGGGCAAGGTAAGAAATCTAAGCACTAATAGAAGTCGAGGTCAAAAGCCTTGAAGCTAAGTCTGGCGACTTTCATTGACATATCTCCTCAAGTAGCATTGCAGTAACGGCGTTCATGCGGCTTTTACCAGTTGTTTTACCAACGCATCAATCATGCGTGGCAGATCATAGGGGAAGCGCGCGGTGATGAGATTGCCGTCCACCACGCAAGGCTCATCAAGCACGATGGCCCCGGCGTTTTCCAAATCAATTTGGATGTTCCAGACGGCGGTGGCTTTTTTGCCCTTTAACATTTTGGCGCTCACCATTACCCATTGCCCGTGGCAGACGGCACAGGTGGGTTTGCCGGCGTCGTGCATGTCTCTGGCAAAATTCACGGCGTGCTTATCCATGCGCAGCGCGTCTGGGTTCCAGGCACCACCGGGATAAATCACGGCATCATAGTCTGCCACTTTTGCTTCATCGGTATATTTGTCGATTTTCAGCCAGCCGGCGTTTTCCATCAGTCTGATGGCCAAGACGTGGGTTTTGGTGAGCGGCGGGAAGCGCAGACCCAGCGTGGGGTCAAACTCACCAATGCGGGTGGCAACGATGTGCACCTTTGCGCCATGTTCTGTGAGCCAGCGTTGGGCACCTATAATCTCGACCTCCTCAACGCCGTTGGTGCAGCAGATGGCGACGGTCTTGCCCTTCAGCAGATCGGGGTTGGAAGGCGGATCGAGGAGGAAATGATGCAGCTCGCGGTTCAATTCGCCGTCGGCTGTCACCAATAATTCGGTGGAGATGGAAGGCACCGGCGATGATGACATCAAATTCTGCAAGCGGTGCAATACGGCTTCGGTTGCATTGGTGGGTGCAAATGGCTTGTTCATTGAAATCTCCCATTTATCTTCTGGCTCAGTCTCTGACGATTGGCGCCAAACGTCCAGCAAAAACCGACTCAGTTATTGACAAAACTCGATTTCCGGATTGATCTGATCCAAAAAAAATGGGAGCGCTTCGTGAAATTTGGTTTCAATCTTCTGCTTTGGACTCCGCATGTGACGAGGGCGCATTTGCCCATCATCATGGCTTTGAAAAAGGCCGGCTATGACGGCGTTGAAATCCCGCTGTTTGAAGGAACTCCTGACCATTACGCCTGGCTGGGTGAGGAGCTCAACAAGCTTGGTCTGGGGCGCACCACGGTGAGCGTGTTGGGCGCAGGGAACAATCCGCTCTCTGCAGATAAAGCGCAACGGCAAGCCGCACTTGCACGCGCTAAATGGTTTGTGGATTGCAATGCGGCGCTGGGCTCAGCCATTGGGGGTGGACCGATGCATTCGGAATTGGGGTATTTTTCAGGCGCGGGTGCAACGGCGCAAGAGCGCAAGCGCGGCATTGCATTTCACCGCGCTGCCGGAGATTATGCCGCCAGGAAGAATATGCGATTTGCCTTGGAAGCCTTGAATCGGTTTGAAGTTTATTTTCTAAACACCATGGCGCAGCTGGCTGAATACCTTGATGAAGTGGATCACCCGCATGTGAAGGCGATGTATGATACTTTCCATTCCAACATCGAAGAGAAAGACCCGGTGGTGGCGATCAAAACCATCAAGCGCCATATGATCCATGTGCATATTTCCGAAAATGATCGTGGCACACCAGGGCGCGGCCACGTGCCTTGGGCTGCAACCTACAAGGGTTTGAAGGCCGCCAAATATGAGGGCTGGATGACCATTGAGGCCTTTGGCCGTTCAATGCCGGCCCTTGCGGCGGCCACGCGGGTGTGGCGCGATTTTGCGCCCAACAAAGAGCAGGTTTATAAAGAAGGCTTGAAGTGCATGAAGCAGGGCTGGGCCCAAGCTTAAGATGGCCAAGCCTGTTTATGTGATCGGCACCTTCGACACCAAGGGCGAAGAATTGCGCTATGCCGCACGGCGCGTGAAGGCTTCGGGGGCCGTTGCGGTTACGGTTGATGTTTCAACAACGCCAAGCGCCGCTGCGGCTGATGTCTCTGCGGAAATGGTGGCGGCTTATCACCCACAAGGCAAAGGCGCAGTATTGGGATTAAGCGACCGGGGCTCAGCCGTGGCGGGCATGGCGGAGGCTTTGACGCATTTCATGCTGGCGCGCAAAGACCTAGGCGCGGTTTTGGGCCTTGGTGGCTCAGGCAACACGGCGATTGTGACGACCGCAATGCGCGCCCTGCCGGTGGGCCTGCCGAAAATCATGGTTTCAACTTTGGCTTCGGGAAATGTCGCGCCCTTTGTTGGTGCAAGCGACATTATGATGATGCCTGCAGTGGCTGACGTGGCAGGCCTGAATGACATCACCCGCGTGGTCATCGGCAACGCGGCCCATGCCGCCGCAGGCATGGTGTTGCATAAAATACCTCGGGCCAAGAAATCCAAGCCCGGCATTGGCCTCACCATGTTTGGGGTGACCACGCAGGCCATCTCATACATTCGAGAGAGAATCGACAAAGACAACGAGTGTTTTGTGTTTCATGCCACGGGCACGGGCGGCCAATGTTTTGAGAAACTCATCGACTCGGGTTTTCTATCCGCTGCAATCGATTTGACAACGACCGAAGTTGCGGATCATTTGTTTGGCGGCGTTCTTGCCTGTTCTGATGATCGATTTGGCGCTGTGATCAGAACACGAATACCTTATGTGGGTTCTGTGGGTGCCGTGGACATGGTGAATTTCGGGGCCCGCCAAACAGTGCCTGCCGCGTTGGCGGGCCGCAATTTATATATTCACAACGCCTTCGTCACTTTGATGCGCACGACGCCCGATGAAAGTGCCGCCATTGGAACCTGGATTGTTCAGCGCTTGAACCAAATGCACGGGCCGGTGCGCTTTCTTCTGCCGCTTGGTGGGGTTTCTGCCATCGATGCACCGGGCCAGCCCTTTCATGATCCAGCTGCCGATGCCGCTTTATTTGAGGCCATCAAGAAAGCGTGGCACCCTGCTCCCAACCACAAACTGGTTGAATTGGACGCCCATATCAATGACGTTGCCTTTGCTGATGCAGTGGTTGCTGCTTTCATTGAGATAAGGACATAAACATGCCGCGCTTCGAACGCCAAGCATTGCTCGGCAAATTTCACGAGATGATTGCCAAACGCCAACCCATTATTGGCGGCGGTGCAGGCACGGGGCTTTCGGCCAAATGCGAAGAGGCGGGCGGCATTGATATTATCGTGATTTACAATTCGGGCCGTTACCGCATGGCGGGGCGCGGCTCTTTGGCGGGTCTGCTTGCTTATGGTAACGCCAACGAGATTGTGGTGGATATGGCGCGCGAGGTTTTACCCGTGGTGAGGCACACGCCCGTTCTTGCCGGTGTGAATGGAACCGATCCCTTCATGTTGCGCGATCAGTTTCTTGATCAGTTGCAGGGGCTGGGCTTTTCCGGCATCCAGAATTTTCCAACGGTTGGTTTGTTTGATGGTGTATTTCGCAAAAACCTTGAAGAAACCGGCATGGGGTATGGGCTTGAGGTTGACTTGATCAAAGCAGCGCATGACAAAGACATGTTGACCACGCCCTATGTTTTCTCTGCGGGTGAAGCCGTGGCCATGACAGAAGCCGGCGCTGATATTATTGTGGCGCATTTGGGCCTGACCACGGGAGGTGCCATTGGTGCTGAGACAACTCTGAAGCGCGAAGACTGCCCGGCCCTCATCAACGCTTGGGCTGAAGCTGCCAAAAAAATTCGCAAGGATGTGATTGTGCTCTGCCATGGCGGGCCAATTTCTTCTTCCGAAGATGCCGCTTATGTTTTGCAAAACACCAAGGGCATTCACGGTTTTTATGGCGCGAGTTCGATGGAGCGCCTGCCAACGGAAATTGCACTGACGGCGCAAACCAGACAATTCAAAGCAATTTCATTCTGAGGTGAGCCATGGCCCGCGCTTATGCCAGCATTGTTCTCAAAGCCCCGGTGCAAACCGTATGGAGCTTGGTGCGCGATTTCAACGGCCTGCCCAGCTGGGCCCCGGCCATCGAGCGGTCAAAAATCGAAGGCGGGCTTGCTTCCGATGTGGTGGGCTGTGTGCGCTCATTCTACACGAAAGATGGCAGCCATATCCGCGAACGATTGTTGGCGCTGGATGATTCACATTACACTTTCACCTATAATTTCGAGAAGCCGGCCTATCCGGTAAAAAACTATGTGGCCACGCTGCGGCTCTATCCGGTGACGCACACCGATGAAACTTTTGCTGAATGGAGCGCCACTTTTGATGAAGCGCCGGGCGATGAAGGCAAATATCAGGATATTATATCGCGCGATGTTTTTGCCGCGAATTGGCAATCATTGGCGTCGATCATCAAGGCAAAGAAGCCTGTGCCGCTTGAGGCACCGCGTTGGAAAGGTGGATCACCCAACAAAGTGTGGACATCACGTGTGATCAAGGCGCCTGTGCAGGAGGTGTGGAAGATCATGCGGGATTTTGCGGGCATGGGAGAATGGCATGGCGATATCACCAAGATGCATATGTTGATGAAGCATCGCTCCGACAAGGTTTCTGGGGTGCGCGATTTTTATTTCGGTGCGGGGCACTTGAATGAAGAATTGCTGCATATGGATGATGTGGAGCGTTCATTTTCATATCGCATTACAAAATCGGATTTGCCGTGGCTCAATTATGTTTCGGGCCCAAGGCTGTGGCCCGTTACCAGCACCAATTCTACCTTTGGTGCGTGGACTGGTGACTGGGACACCAGCCCACAGGATGATCTGACACTGATGCCCAACACTGAGACGAATGTCTATCAGCAGGGTTTTGCCGAGCTGGAACGCAATTTTTTCAGCAAGAAGAAGCGCTAATCCGTGTGAAAAACTTCTTCTGTGCTCGCCCACCATTCTCCGGCTTGGCGGGTTTCTAAAGCTGCTTGCATCGGGTCAGTGATGCTCCACCATTCCTGCATGCGCGGAGCTGATTTTATCTCTTGCATGTCCTTGGCATAGTCGCTGCCGTGATATTCCCAATAGGCGATCAACAGGTTTTCCGGCTCACGCAGGAAGATGGAGTAATTTTTCACGTTGCTCTCGGCGATACCGTTCAGGATTTCGGGCCACACGGCAGCGTGAAGGCGCTTATATTCTGGAATGATCTCTGGCTTCAGATGAATGATATGGCACATTCTTTTCATGGGTCTATTTATCCTCATCAGTTGAAGCGGCAACTGTGCCCCTGCCAGCACATATCATTTTTTGCTGCGCCACCAGATCAGCAGCGCCAGCACCGAGGCAATGACAGCCACCGTCCACACGAAGGGATGAAAATAAAAAGGCGTTGCAGCCAACATGGCCTTGCCTGCCACGGTATCAGGATTAGGCGGCGCGAGGAAAAATTTGCCATAAAGATAGGCAGCCCAGATCGAAACCAGCAAAACAATGCAGAAAATCATCGCAACCACCATGGCAATGGTGATGACGGCTTTCACCCTTACGCCTGGCCTGGCCAGCGGCAGCAAATTGTTGATGAGACCAGCCAGCACAACCAGCATGCAACCCACTGCGAACAACCCAATGCTGAATGGTTGAAAAATCAAGACCAGAGCAAAAAGGCCAAGCCCGATGATGAACAGTTCAAGGCGCAAGGCAGCGCGGGCAGACATGCCGGTTTGGCGAATCTCGTTCATGCGCGCACCGCCTTGGCATCTTCACCAAAAACATGAATTTGGCTTGGGTCTGGCCTTAAATGCAGGGCTTCGCCGATTTTCACGCGCATTTGGCGCGGCACCACAACACGTATATCATTGCCGCCCTGGGTGCGGGCATGAACCAGGGTTTCGGCACCCATCGGCTCAATGAGTTCAGCTTTGGCTTGGATGTTTTCCGTGCTGGCCTTGGATTCTGTGGCAAAAGCACGCGGCCTGATGCCAAGGGTGATTTTCGGCGATTTAAGCGCGCCGACTCTTTCATTGGTGGTGATTTCAAGATTTTGCCCATTAAAGCTGATGCGGGCTTTGCCCTTTGAGAAGTTCTGCAACTGGGCTTCCACCAAATTCATTTGCGGCGTGCCAATAAAGCTGCCCACAAAGACATTGGCAGGCTTGGCGAAAACCTCATGGGGGGTGCCTACTTGTTCAATCAATCCATCTTTCATGATGGCGATGCGGTCTGCCATTGTTAAGGCTTCAAGCTGATCATGCGTAACGATGACAGTTGCCTTAGACAGGTTTGCAAGCACTTGCTTGATTTGGCCGCGCATGGAATGGCGCAGCTCCACATCAAGGCGAGATAGTGGTTCATCAAACAGGAAACAATTTGGGTCTCGCACAATGGCGCGGGCCACGGCAACCCTCTGCTTTTCGCCTTCGGATATTTGGCCCGGCAACCGCTTGAGCACAGGGCCAAGATGCAAGATCTCCGCAACCTTATCCACCCGGGAATTGATCTCGGCGGCGCTGATTTTTTCATGATGCAGCGGCATGGCGATATTTTGGCCAACAGTGAGTGCTGGATAGAGGGCGTAAAATTGAAACACCATGGCGATGTTACGCTTCTCGGGCGCAAGTTCGTTCATGCGTTGTCCGGCAATGATGACTTCGCCCGAGGTGATGCGTTCCAAACCGGCAATCATTCGCAATGTTGTGGTTTTGCCGCAGCCAGAAGGGCCCAGCAGGCAAACCACTTCGCCCTTCTTGACCGAAAGATCAACATCACGCGCGGCAACAAAGTCGCCATATTTTTTAGTCGCTTGTTTGAGTTCAATGGTGGACATTAGCGCTTCACCGTTCCGAAGGTTACGCCCCGCAGCAGATGATCTTGCAGGAAGAAGGTGACGAAGAATACCGGGATCAAGAACAGCGTTTCAATGGCCGCAAGCAGGCCCCACAAAACTCCGATGCCGCCGCCCGCCACCGCTTGGCTCATGCCCACCGGCACGGTGCGTGTGTCAACCCCGGTCAGCAGCAAGGCAAACAGGAACTCGTTCCAGGTGAGGATCAATCCGAAAACGAAAGTGGCGGCAAGGCCTGCGATAACTTGCGGTAAGCAAATTTTGAAAAACACTTTCACGTCCGATGATCCATCCAGCCGTGCCGCATCTTCAACATCCAATGAAAGTTCATCAAAAAAGCTTTTCATCATCCAGATCGTGAAAGGTAGATTAAAAGCCGTGTAAAGCATGATGATGCCGAGATAGGAACCTGAAAGGCCGGTAATACGGAACATCAAGATCACCGGAATGATAACCACAATGGCGGGCAACATGCGGGTGGTGAGAATCACAAACAGATAGGTATCATTGCCTTTTAGCGGATAGCGCGAGAAGCCGAAAGCCGCGAGCGTTCCGATGATGAGGGCAAGAAAGACCGACACGCTGGCGATGACGATTGAGTTGAAAAAATAGCGATCAAAGCCGGTGTTTTCAGCGGCGGCACCCGCTGTCATCGAACGTGAGAAAACCGATGTGTAGTTTTCAAGAGTGGGCGTGAACACATAAGCGTCTGGGATCAACCCGAATAGATGGGTCGGAATGAATTTGGGTGGAATGGCCAAGGCTTCCGTTTGAAGTTTGAAACTGGTGATGATGATGAGCAATACCGGGAGAAAATAAATCAGGCTGATCAATCCGGCAAACAGGGTTTGGCCCCATCCCGCCTCACTGACGCCTGATGCTTTTCGAAAGCCCAGCTTTTCCCACATTGAAGCGGTTTCACTCATGGGCAGGCTCCACTGTGCGTCGGTTGGCAATATAAAGATAAAGATTGGTGAGAACGATGACGATGAATAGCATCACATAAGAAATGGCAGCGCCTTCGCTGGTTTTGTTCTGTTCATTGGCGATGCGGATCAGGTGATAAGAAATCGTCATGGTGCCATTGCCGCCTTTGGTGAGCAGGATCACCAGATCGGCCATTTTGAATGCTTCAATGGTGCGAAACAAAAGGGCCAACATCAAAAGCCCGCGAATATAGGGGAAGGTGATTGACCAAAACTGCCGCCAGCCCGAGACGCGGTCAATGGCTGCGGCTTCATAGAGATATTTTGGCACGGAAACGAGACCGGCAAGCACCAGCAACATGACAAAAGGTGACCACATCCAAGCATCGGCAAACACAATGCCAGCGACTGCGCCCGCCTTATTATCCATCAAAATGAATTGCTGGCCGCTGAATATGCGGATGAAATAGCTCAACAGACCGAAGGTTGGATCATAATAGTAGGAAAAGAAAACGCCTGCCGCCACCACGGAAAGCATCATCGGTGTGAGCACAAGAATGAGCAAATATTTGCGCAAGGGGAATTGCTTGGCAAACATGAGTGCCAATAAAAAGCCCATGATCATTTGGGTTGTTACAGTGAGCACCACAAACATGGCAGTGTTGGTGAGGTTGGCCCAGTTTTCAGGCGCTTTCAATTCGTCGGCGAGAACCTTGATGTAATTGGCGAGGCCCACAAAACGAATGGTTTGCTGGTTGCTTTGATAGGCAAAAAATGAAAGGCCCAAAGACCACAGCAGCGGAAATATATTCATCACAACCAGCACGGCGATAGCGGGTGCGACCAACAGGCCACCATAGTAATAACGCCGATAGGCATTCACCACAAAGCTGGCGGCAACCATGGCAGCCATTGCGCCCACACTCCAAAAAGAAACCGCAGGTGGCAATAAAATCATTGCCAACACCGCCACAATCAAGCCGATCATGATAGCGAGCTTCCAATTATCGGGCGTCGGCGTGAACAAGGTGGGCGGCGGCGCGGTGGTGATCGGGTTCATCAACTCATTTCCACAGGAGAGTAAAAAAGAGCGCGCAGTTTCACCTGCGCGCCCTGCAGTAAGTTACTTGATCAAGCCAGCATTTTTCAGCAGGTCTTCCTGAAACTTTGCGACGTTGTCCAAGGTGGCTTTAGCATCCTGCTTGCCCGTGATGGCAAGGTCATACTGGTCTTGCTGCTGGGTCAGAATTTCAAAGAACTGCGGAATATGCCACATGTCTTTTTGCCAATCGAGCTGGGAAGCCCAAGCCCGGTTCCACGGGCGGAACGTATTGTATTTCGGATCGGTATAGACTTCCTTGATGGCCGACTGGCCGCCCTTTGAGGCGTATTCCATCTGCACATCTTTCGACAGCCACCACTTCACGAAGCCAACAGCTTCTTTGTTGATGACATCCGTGTTCCATGTGGTGAGAACAAAGGGTTGCCCGCCGATCTGGCTGGTGTGGTTGATCTTGCCATCAGCTCCCTTGGTGCCGGGGCCCATGCCAAAAACCAGCTTATCAGCCACTTTGGACGATTTGGGATCAAGCGAAGCTTCACCCAAGCCAATCCAATCCACGTTAAGCGCAACCTTGCCGGCACGGAACAGTTCATCAGATTTGAAGATGTCCATGGTGCCAGTCTTGGCCACGGGCGGCATATACTTGATGAAGCTTAGCATATGGTTCAGCGCCTTGACTGCAACGTCGGAGTTGACCTGGCCCATGGCATGGCCGTTAGGGGCTTTGGTTTCATCCCAGATGTCGCCGCCAGCCTGCCACACAAATGTGTGCACGGATGTCGTTGAGAAATCATAGCCTTTGCCAACTTGGAAGGCGACGCCGTAGAAGTCATCATCAGCTGGTTTGCCCGCCAGCATCTCACCCTTCTTCCTCATGAAGAATTCGCCGATGTTGCCGAACAAGTCCCAATCCACGTTGTCGAACTCTTCGCCCGTGCACGGAAGTTTCTTGTTGTATTTCGCTTTGAAGTTCTTTTGTTCGTCGTCATTGCAGAAGATATCCTTGCGGGCATAGCTCACAAGGAGATCGGGGAACTGCGGAAAGCCATAATAGTTTGGCGTGCTGTTGGGATAGGTTGAATAGGCATTGAGAACGATTGGATGCATGCCATCCATGGCTTTTTTCAACTCTTTGTCAGCGTCGATGAGATCGTTGATCTTGCGGAAATAGCCGCCTTCAATGAAGGCCCCGAGCCACTGCGAATCTGACACAGCCATGTTGTATTTCTTTTCACCCGATGTGAGCGAAGCGTTGACGCGGGTGTAGAAGTCTGGCCACGGAATGAAATCAACATCAAGAGTCACCTTGTTGCCCGATGTTGGCTTATATTCCTTATCAAACATGTCTTTCATGATGCGCGTTGGCGGCCAATCTGGCACCGCCATGTGGAGCACCACATCTTCGGCAGATGCAGAGTTGGCACCTCCAACCGCCAAGGCCAAAGCGAAGCCTGCAGCTGTCGCCAGTCCTTGTATCTTTGTTATTGCAGTCATTTAGTTTTCCTCCTTTTGGATGTTTTTTTAACTTCTTTCTTCAGCCGTCAGGTTATTGCCTGGCCGTCTGAAGCGCGGAAGACGTGAAACTTTTTATGGTCTAGAAATATGGATGTCGCTTGGCCCGGCCTAAGCGCCAGCGCGGCTGATTCAGGCACCACCATGCGCAGTGTTTCGCCCCTTGCCACTATGGAAACAACCGTGACATCACCAAGCGGCTCCAGCATTTGCACAGTCGATTTGACGCCTGCCTCGCCCTTGTTGGCAAAGCGAACATCACTTGGCCTTATGCCCAGTATCGCGGCTTCACCACTGGCCACCGATTTGATTTTTGATCGCGCGGTGATCTTGCCCAGCGCGGTTTCAAATGTGGTTTTATCAGCCCCGGTTATGGCAGTGATGATGTTCATGTGTGGCGAACCGATTTTTCCGGCCACATACATGTCAACGGGATTTTCATAAAGCTCATCGGGCGTGCCGTGTTGCACCACTGCACCATCGCGCATGACGGCAATTTCTTCACCCATGGAAAGGGCTTCGAGTTCATCAGGCGTGGCGTAAACAATGGTCATGCCGAATTGTTGGTGCAGGCGTTTCAGTTCGGCGCGCATGTCATGGCGAAGTTTGGCATCAAGATTGGTGAGCGGCTCATCCAGCAACAGAATTTTAGGACGGCGGATGAGCGACCGCCCCAGCGCCACACGCTGTTGCTCTCCACCTGACAGCGTGTTGGGTTTGCGTTCCAGACGATGCGAAAGCTTCAGCATGGTGGCTGTCTCTTTCACCCGCTTGGCAATTTCTTCGCGCCCCAATCTTTCTTCACGCAAAGGATAGGCCAAATTTTCAAAAACGCTCAAATGCGGATAAAGCGCGAAGGATTGGAAAACCATTGACACGCCGCGACCGGCAATCGGCGCCTGGCTTACATCTTTGCCGTTGATTTCAACTTGACCCGAATCCGGTTTCACCAAGCCGGCAATGGTGCGCAGTGCCGTGGTTTTACCAACTGAACTGGGCCCAAACAACACAAAGAAACGCCCTTCGACAACATCGAAAGACAATCTCTCCAGCGCGCGCACATGCGCATAGGATTTTGAAATTCCCAAGAGTCTCAGCGCATGTTTTGACGCTTCAGACATTTTGCTCCCAATCAGCTTTTGCAGCTCTTTGTTTCAACAGACTATCGCGTGGATAAATTTTTACAAGACGATAACAACTATTTTGCTTTTTCCCATTTGCCCGTTTTAACAGATTTCAACACGGCATCCGTAACCATATCGGTTGCCATTGCTTCCCTGAATGTGGGTGCAGCGGGCTTGCCTGAGCTCACACCTTCCAGGAAATCGGCGGCCTGATGGATGAAAGTATGCTCATAGCCAATCTGCAATCCGGGCACCCACCATTTATCCATGTAAGGGTGGTCACCATCGGTTATATGCAACGCACGCCAGCCACGGGTGCGGCCTTCATCACGATGATCAAAATATTGCAGGCGGTGCAGGTCGTGCAAATCCCAGGCGATGGAGGCTTTCTCGCCGTTTATCTCCAAGGTATAAAGCGCCTTGTGGCCACGCGCATAACGTGTCGCTTCGAAATTGGCCAGTGAACCATTGGCGAACTTGGCGAGGAACAAGCTGGCATCGTCGATTCCCACCTTTTCTTTCTTGCCCGTCAAATTATGTTGGCGTTCTTTAATAAAGGTTTCCGTAAGGCCGACCACTTTGTCAATTCCGCCATTCAGCCACATGGCCGTGTCGATGCAGTGCGCCAGAAGATCACCCGTCACACCACTGCCTGCCACATTCACATCCAAGCGCCACAAGCCTTGTCCGCCTTGCGGCAGATCGGCAGAGATCGTCCAATCCTGCAGGAACTTGGCACGGTAGTGAAAAATTTTGCCGAGCTTGCCTTCTTCAATCAACTGCTTGGCCAAGGTGACGGCAGGCACGCGGCGATAATTATACCAAACCATATTGGCCACACCGGCTTTTTCAACGGCAGCCACCATTTTCCTCGATTCAGCGGCATTGCGGCCGAGGGGCTTTTCGCACATCACCATCTTGCCAGCCTTGGCTGCGGCGATGGCAATTTCCATGTGGGTGTCATTGGGGCTGGCAATATCAATTAAATCAATATCTTTGCGCGCCACCAAATCGCGCCAATCGTTTTCCATGGACTCATAGCCCCATTGCTCAACGAAGGGCTTGAGCTTCAAGGCATCACGGGCACAGGCGGCTTTCAGAACAGGTTGATAAGTCAGATCAAAGAAATGGCCGACTTGGGAAAAGGCGTTGGAGTGGGTGCGGCCCATGAAGCCATAACCCACCATGCCAATATTCAGTTTTTTCTTCGCCACGTTAAGCCACCCAACCATGCTTTTCGCGCACTTTGATCATCGTGGCCAAAATGTCGTTCCAGGTTTGTTGTTTCAGCATCACTTCATTGGGGAACATGCAGCCATCCCAACAAATATGCCGGAAGGCCTTGGTGAGTTCACCCTTGCCATCGCGCAGCCAGAAGCCTGCATGTTTCGGAATGTCAAGTTTACCATTCTTGTCTGTCACCATGCAGTGACGACCGGTCTTGTCGTGGTAGCCCAGGCCTTTTACCGTGCCATCGTTTTGTGCAACGTGGAAGTCAATCGTCCAGGGGCGCAGGGCATCCGTCATCTTCTTCAACGCCGCGTCGAGCGTGGGCTTGCTTTTCCAATCAAACTTGGCAGGAAGCAGTCGTGACTTGGGCGCGTTGTAGCCCATCGTATAAAGCAGAGTATGGGCCATATCCGCCTGGAAGCCGATGGTTTGCGGCCGGTCAGTTTCTTCCAGCGTATTGATCATGTCTTTCCATGAATGCATGCCGCCCCAGCAGATTTCACCTTCAGCCGCCAGGCGCTCACCATGGTCAACCGCAACGCTGCACGCCTCACGCCACGTTTTAGCGATCTTCTTGGTATTACCCGCCGGGTCTTTGGCCCAGTCGCTAGGGCTGCAGGCGGAGTCGATGCGAACCACGCCATAGGGGCGCACGCCCAGCTCACGCAAACGCTGGCCAAGCTTGCAGGACTTCAGCACGTTCTCCACGAATTTTTTGCGATCGGCGGGCGAACCCATGGCCGAGCCGCCGCCCACCGGGGGCCAAACCGGGGCCACGATAGAGCCGATGTTTAGCCCGCGTCTTTGCACTTTTTCTGCCAGGCGTTTGATCTCATCATCGCTGGCATCAAGGTTTGTGTGAGGGGTCACATGGAAAATATCAATGCCATCAAACTTCACACCGTTCACTTGGGCTTTGGCTGTGAGATCAATCAGCGTATCGAGTTCAATGCCAGGTTCTGAGTCTGCACCCTTGCCAACAAGGCCCGGCCACATCGCATTGTGAAGCTTGGGAAAATTATTTGCGGTAACCAAAGCACCCTCCCTCTATATTTTTGTATTTTCCCTAATCTATGCAAGTTTTATGTTGCTGTCCATAACTGTTATATTAGTATGACAGTTATGGGATTGCATCTTTCAAAAGCCCGAATAGATCGCAAGCGCCCGCTTCGCGACCAGATTTATGAACTTATTCGCAATCTGGTTCTCACCGGCCAAATTGGCCCGGGAGAGATTGTTGATGAAAAGCTGATTGCGGCCCAACTCAAAATATCCCGCACACCAGTTCGTGAAGCCGTGAAGAAATTGAGCGATGAACACCTCATTGATGTCATAGCGCAATCAGGAACCAGAGCAGCGCTGATCGATCGCCGCGAGGTGGAGCAGGCCTATATTATCAGGCGGGCCCTGGAAATGGAAAGTGCGGGTCGCGCGGTGCCCCATATGAACGGCGCCCATGCCGAAGCGCTTTCAGAAATTTTGATGGCCCATGCCCGCGCCATCGAAGGCAAAGATTATGTTTTGGCCATTGCGACTGATGATAAATTTCATAAATATATTTCTGAAATCAGCAATCTGCCGCGCTTGTGGCGGGCGGTCGAGATTTCCAAAGCCCAGCTTGATCGATGTCGTCACATTATGTTGCCTCGTGCCGGTGAAGCTGAAGCAACATTGGAGCAGCACCGCGCCATCATTCGCGCCCTCAACAGCAAAGATCCTGACAAGGCCCGAAGTGCCATGGGGCAACATCTGGATCGTTCATTCGCCACCGCAGCAAAAGTGCTCGATGCAGAAGCTGTAAAATCAATTGCCAGTTAGACCTTCCAGCAGCAAGGCCACCGCTTCTGCCCCCGGATCATTGACGCCTTTCAAATTTTCGGCTGACACATAAGTTGCGCGCCCGGCTCCAGCCTGCATCATGCGGCCTGTGGCATCGGCGCTTTTGCGAGCGGCTTGTGCCGCCTTAACCAAGCTGCCGGAGTGCAACAGCACATCAAGGGCAGGTGCCAAGGCATCAATCATGGTGCGGTCGCCGGGTTTGGCTCCGCCGTATGCCATCATTTTATCAAGGCCGGACTGCAATGCCGCCTGCCAACCGGCACCAGCGGCCGACGCATGCGAGGCTGCCGCAAAGAAGATGGCCAGCAATACGCCTGATGAGCCACCCATGCTGCGCGTCATGGCCGTGCTGACACCCATGAAGAATTGATCTGGCTTGGCGAGGGGCAATTTATTCAGAATTGATTGTAAATGGCGCGCAGCCGTGGCCACGGTGGAGCCAGTGTCGCCATCACCAACTTTGGCATCAAGCGCATTCAACTTTGCTTCGGCACTGATCAGAATTGCACAGGCTTGATTGACCAAAGCGTTGAGCTGTGGATTGCGACTGGGTTTCACCGCCCTGGTTTTCAGCAGCGCTGGAAGTTTCACAAGCCTGGGCTTGATGTGCTGATGCA
Source organism: Hyphomicrobiales bacterium (assembly GCA_025359265.1). Classification (GTDB taxonomy): domain Bacteria; phylum Pseudomonadota; class Alphaproteobacteria; order Rhizobiales; family Aestuariivirgaceae; genus Aestuariivirga. The sequence continues at coordinate 32,179 of JANYHB010000070.1, forward strand.
CGCCGGGCCAAGCCAGCGCGCTGGCCGGTGATTGCAGCGCTGTTTCAAACTCTGCATTCAGCGCCAAAAGGCTGAACGAGAAGCCGTGCATATCAAGCGACGTCACCAAGGCTGACGGCCCACATACAAGTTTGATCTTTTTGCCATGGGGGCCATTCAACACTTCATTGGTGAGCAGACCCATTTCAAGTGGCGTGGTGGAACCCAGATTGTTGACCAATAAAGCATAGGTGCGGGCGGGCTTGGCGGCTTTAAACAAGCGATCCGCCAACAGCCGAGCGCTGCGTTTGGCGCCGTCAAATTCTATCAGATTGACCCCCGGTTCCCCGTGGATGCCAAGGCCAAGTTCTGCCTTGCCATGCGGTATGCGGTCTTCGCGGCCAATGCCGGGCACCGTACACGAGCTCAGCGAAATACCAAGCGACACCGTTGCATCAGCAGCCCTTTGGGCCATCGCTGTTACCTTCTTGAGCGACCAGCCTTTGGCCGCATAGTGGCCAGCAATTTTTTCGACCAACAACACGCCAGCGATGCCGCGCGGCTGGGCAATATCCGGCAATGCAATATCATCGCGCACAACCACCATGTCGACCGTCTTGCCCCAGGCACGGGCGCGCTCTGCAGCCAAGCCGAAATTCAAGCGATCACCCGTATAATTTTTGACAATCAGCAAGCATCCGCCCTTGCCAGCAACGGCCATGATTGCCGCCAAAACCGCGTCTACAGTGGGCGAGGCAAAAACTTCGCCGCAGACGGCCGCAGTCAAAAGCCCCTGCCCCACAAAGCCCGCATGGGCTGGCTCATGGCCTGAACCGCCACCGGCAAGCACCGCAACATGCGACGGATTGTGATCGGTTCGCAAAACCACTTTAATATCAGGATAGCCGTCCAGTCTGGCCAGCTTTGCCCCGCCAGAGCTTCGCAATAATCCGTCGATGGCATCAACAACCAGCGTGTTCTTGCTGTCAATAAACTGTCTCATGAGCAGCCCGACCCTCTCTCGATTGTTTGCCAAAGTTGTGCTGCCGCTTTTTATTCATGCCCGGCGCTCTTCTCTACACCAAGCAGGCAACCAAATTCAATCGCAAGCAAGCCCACGTCCTCGCTTGGCGATGTTGTGGAAAGATTAGTTGCAAGCTTTGGCTTTTCACCGATTTGACCAAAAACCCTTTCGCGCAGTGGCCAGCGTCGTAAAATTATATCGCGTGCTGTTGGTTTTTTCCGAGTGCGGCGCAGCAATTGGTGCGCCGCGAAACCATTTGTATGATAAATTAGATGTTGACTGAAAATTGAATTGGAGATTTACTTGTTTTCTACACGCCGGACAAAAAGTGCGTGCATATTTTTCAAGGGAGATCACCAATGACACTTATTAACCGCCGCGCGGCACTTCTGATGACAGTCGGAATTGTGGGCGCTTTTGCCGCGACAGCTTTGGCCGATGGCCTTCCCAAGTTAGCAGTCAAGAAAACTTATAAAGTTGGCTTTGCGCAAACCGAAAGCAACAATCCTTGGCGCTTGGCGCAAACGGCCAGCATGAAAGCTGAAGCCGAAAAACTGGGCTGGCAATTGGTTTATACCGATGCCGCTGGTTCTGCCGCCAAGCAAGTGGCTGACGTCAACAGCATGATTGCCCAAGGCGTTGATGCAATCTTCTTGTCGCCACGTGAAGAAAAGCCACTTATTCCGGCCGTTATGGCAGCCAAAAAGGCTGGCATTCCGCTGTTCTTGATCGACCGCAACGTTGATGCAAACCTTGCCAAAGGCGGCACAGATTATGTGACGTTCATTGGCTCAGACTTTCTCAAGGAAGGCACCACGGCGGGCGAGAACCTCGTGAAACTGACCGGCGGCAAAGCCATCATTCTGGAACTGGAAGGGTCAACCGGGTCTTCGCCTGCCAATGATCGCAAGAAGGGTTTTGACGCGGTTATCGCAAAGAACCCTGACATGAAGATTGTTGCATCGCAAACCGGTGATTTCAACCGCGACAAAGGGCGGCAAGTGGCTGAAGCTCTGCTGCAAGCCCATCCGGAAGCCACGGTGATTTATGCTCACAATGACGAAATGGCCATTGGCGCTATCTCAGCCCTGGAAGCAGCGGGCAAGGTTCCCGGCAAGGATGTGACGGTTGTTTCGATTGATGGTGAAAAAGATGCGTTGCAGGCAATCATTGACGGCAAGATGGCCTTCTCGGTTGAGTGCAATCCTAAATTCGGCCCGGCGGCTTATGCTGCCGCAATGGCCTATGCCAAGGGTGATACTCTTCCGCCCACAATGACAAACACCGATCGGTTCTTCGATAAGAGCAATGCTAAAGACAGCATGGCAGATTCTTATTAATCGTTAGTCAGTAAGCGTTTTCTCCCAGAGCCCGGCTTTGTACGGCCAAAGTCGGGCTCAAATATTGGCAGGCATGCGACCTCAAAAATCCCCATGTGCGTGATTGGTTGAGCACTTGACTTTGTGAGATGGCGGCGCATCACTCATGCTCCGAAAATGGCACTTGAAATGGTCTCTGAGACACCACAAAAATCACCTATCTTGCTTTCAATGCAAAATATCAACAAGGCATTTGCCGGTATTCCCGCATTGTCTTCTGCCTCATTAGAAGTGGGTTTTGGTGAGGTTCATGCGCTGATCGGCCAGAACGGCGCCGGCAAATCAACGATGATCAAAGTTCTCACCGGCTATGTGAAAAGTGACACCGGCGCCATTTCCTTTGATGGTTCGCCGTTTGAAGCGCGCTCGCCGCAAGATGCCCAGAGACAGGGCATTAGCACGATATATCAGGAAATAAATTTAGTCCCGTTCCGCTCCATCACCGAAAACATCTGCTTGGGGCGAGAGCAGCGCCGTTACGGCTTGCTCAACTGGGCGGCCATGCACGAAGAAGCCCAGAAGTTAATGGCGCGGTTCAACATAAAGATTGATGTTCGCAAACCCTTGTATGAGTTCAATACGGCAACCCAGCAAATGGTGGCCATCGCCCGCGCCATCGGGTTCAAGGCCAAGCTGGTGATCATGGATGAGCCGACATCTTCCCTCGATGAGCGCGAAGTGAGCGTTCTTTTCGATGTCATTCGCCAGCTCAAGCATTCTGGCATCTCGGTTATTTTTGTCAGCCACAAACTGGATGAGCTTTACCAAGTGTGTGACCGGGTGACAATCATGCGCGACGGGCGCACGGTGAAAGTGGGTGAACTGCAATCGATCAGCAAAATTGAGCTTGTCGCCAGCATGCTGGGGCGCGACGTTGTGCAAGTTGCAAAAAGTGCCACGGCCTTTGGCAAACGCAGTGGCAAGATTGGTGAAACTGTTCTTGTGGCCAGCAATTTGAGCGCCGGACATAAGGTGCAAGACGTTTCTTTCAGTGTAAAATCTGGCGAAATTGTTGGGCTTGCTGGCTTGCTTGGTGCCGGGCGCACGGAATCCGCGCGGTTGGTGTTTGGCGCGGATGCGCGCCGCGGTGGCGAGATGTCTCTGGGTGGCCAGAGCCATCATCCGCGCGACCCCATTGAAGCCATTGCCAGAGGCATTGGATTTTCATCTGAGGATCGAAAAGTTGAAGGCATAATTCCCGACATGTCGGTGGCCGAGAATTTGACCTTGGCGCTGATGCCGCAACTGACCAAGGTTGGTATTGTGGATGAACAAAAGCAGCTGGTTATTGTTGAAAAATTCATCAAACGCTTGGGCGTCAAATGCAATGGGCCGGATCAAAGAATTCGTGAACTTTCCGGCGGCAATCAACAAAAGGTATTGCTGGCGCGCTGGTTGGCGATGAACCCGAAGCTGGTTATTCTGGATGAGCCCACGCGCGGGATTGATGTTGGGGCAAAAGCTGAAATCCAATTGCTGATTAAGGAACTTGCCAATGATGGGCTTGGCGTTTTGATGATCTCTTCCGAGCTGGAAGAAGTGATTGAAGGATCGGATCGTGTATTTGTTTTGCGCGAAGGCCGCAGTGTGGCTGAACTTTCGGGCAAACAGATCACTGAGGCTGCTGTGATGGCAGCCATGGCCCATGGCGAAACGGAACAAGCCTTATGAGCGATGTTGCAACAGATACGCATAAACTTGCAAAGAGCTTTGATGCCACCCAGTTTCTCACCAAATATTCGACCGTGCTCGCCCTGCTGGCGCTGGTGATTTTCAATTTAATCTTCACCAAACATTTTATTTCCGTGCAAACCCTCAACGTCAATCTCACGCAAGTTGCCACAATCGTGATCGTTGGCGTGGGCATGACGCTGGTGATCGCCACGGGTGGGATTGATCTGTCGGTGGGATCAATGATGGCCATATCTGGGGCCATTGCACCGCTTATCTTTTTAGGCACCGCTGTTCACATCAGCGAAATCCATCTGAGTGTGGCAGTGGCCATGATCGTGGCCGTGACCACAGCCGGGGCTTTTGGTTGGTTTAATGGCTGGCTCATTACCCATTTTCGCATTCAGCCAATCATTGCGACTTTGGTGCTGTTCATCGCTGGGCGCGGCATTGCGCAGGTATCCACCAATGGAAATCTGCAGCCCTTCAAGCTGGGTGAATTTCAATGGATTGGGCTTGGCCGCTGGCTTGGTGTGCCGGTGCAGGTTGTCATCATGATCGCCTTGGTGGCCATTGCCGCCTGGGTGCTGCGCCGTTCGTTGTTTGGCAGGCAAATTCTGGCGATTGGCGGCAATGAGCAAGCGGCCCGATTGTCTGGCATTCCGGTGGCGCGGGTGAAGCGCTGGGTTTATTGCATAAGCGGCTTGTGCTCTGGCATTGCCGGTTTGGTGGTGATCGCCATTAATTCATCCAGCGATGCCAACCTTGTTGGCCTTGGCATGGAGCTTGATGCCATTGCCGCAGTTGCCGTGGGTGGCACCTTGCTTAGCGGTGGACGCGCCACCGTCACCGGAACTTTGGTTGGCGCGTTGATAATCCAATTGGTGCGCTACACCTTGTTGTCTAACGGTGTACCTGATGACGTGGCCAAGCTGGTTAAGGCAGCACTGATTGTTCTGGCCGTGTGGTTGCAACGCCAAAGCAGAGCCTGACCGATGAAAAAAAATTCCATCATTGCCGCATTATCAAGCCAGGGTGTTTTGCTGGCGCTGGCGCTGCTCATACTTTTTGGATGGTTGCGCTATGACAACTTTTTAGGCCTGTTTAATATCTCAACCGTGCTGCGCTATAATTCGATGTTCGCGCTGGTGGCGCTGGGCATGTGTTTTGTGATCATGACGGGGGGCATCGATCTTTCAGTAGGATCAACCGCAGCCCTGGGCAGCGTTGTGTCGGCTTTGTTCAGCACGCAAGGCATGGTGGTGGGAACCTTGGTTGGCGTAGGTGCTGGCTTGATTGTTGGGATCCTCAATGGCTTTCTCATCGTGCGCTTGAAGATTTTGCCCTTCATCGCCACCTTGGCCACGATGCTGGCGGCCAATGGCACGGCGCTGCTGCTGGCCCATGATGAAACTGTTTCGGTTTCCTATGATGGAACTTTTGTCAATCTCGGCCAGGGTGATTTCTATAACATTCCAATTCCGGCGCTCATCGCGGTTTTGGCTTATGCCATCGGTTCTGTGGTTTTGAATTTCACCAGCACCGGCCGATCGGTTCTGGCCATTGGTGGCAATGAAGATGCCAGCCGCATGATGGGGCTTCCCGTCAACCGCGTCAAATTCATGGTTTATGTGCTGAGCGGCGGGCTTTCGGGCTTGGCCGGAGTTATTCTGGCCTCACAATTCGGCGCGGGCCAGCCCATTGAGGGCGTGGGCTGGGAACTTTTCGCCATTGCCTCAGTGGTTGTCGGCGGCACGTTGTTGACGGGTGGTGTTGGCTCAGTTGGCGCCACCTTGGCTGGCGTGTTGCTGTTGGGCCTTATTTTTAATGTGTTGAACTTTGAAAATGGGCTGGGCTGGATTTCTCTCTCGGCCTACTGGCAATCAGTTATTCGCGGATTGTTTTTGCTGTTTGTTGTTATCCTGCAATCGCGGTTGACGCTGCGGCAAAAACAAGCCTGAGGTTTATGATGTAATGGGGTTTAGCCATTCGTGGCAAAGCCGGGATAAAGCGTCATCCCGCCATCAATGAACAGCGTTTGGCCGTTGATATAATCAGCATGATCAGAGGCCAGCCACACCGCAGAATGCGCCACATCTTCCGGCTCGCCAATGCGGCCATAGGGCACCAGTGTCATTAACTTGTCATAGGCTTGCTGCGTATTCCACGCCGCAGTATTGATTGGCGTGCGCGTGGCACCCGGGCCAATGCTGTTGACGCGGATTTTCTGCGGTGCCAATTCCTGCGCCAAGCTTTGCATGAACATCCGCATGCCGCCCTTGGAAGAGGCATAGTTCACATGCCCGCCCCATGGAATGATTTCATGCACCGAACTCATGCAAATAATCTTGCCCGCCGCGCGCGAGACCGCTGGCACAATGCCGCGACGTTTGAATTCGCGCACCGCTTCCCGCGCGCACAGAAATTGCCCCGTGAGGTTGACGCCCATGACCATGTTCCATTGGGCCAGTGTCATTTCTGCAAAAGCTGCATCGCGCTGCAAGCCGGCATTGGCCACCAGAATATCAATTGTGCCGAATTCCGCGATCATGCTTTTGAACATGGCGGCAACTTGTTCCTCGTTTGAAACGTCAGCCTTGTAAGCAGCTGATTTTACGCCAAGGGCCTTGATGGTTTCAACCACCGCATTGGCCGCCTCATCACCCGCCACATAGTTGACCGCCACATCAGCACCAGCCTGCCCCATGGCGATAGCCACCGCTTGGCCAATGCCCGAATTGGCCCCCGTGACCAAGGCTTTTTGCCCCACGAGCAATTTGGGCAATGGCGGAAGCGCCGTTGATGACAAATAGTTTGGTGTTGCGTCACTCATTTTAGACTCCCTGTTCAATTATTCGTTTGCAGAAGCAAGGCGATGAGGCCCGTCCACCCGGTTTGATGAGAGGCCCCCAAGCCTCGCCCGGTGTCGCCATGAAAGTATTCGTGGAACAGCGGCAATTCGTTTGCTTCTGGCGCATTTTTTTGGCCATTGGAAGGATCGCCGAAAGGGCGGCTGCCATCGGCTCGTTTCAAAAAGAGGCGCTGCAAACGTTTGGAAAGCTCATCAGCGATCTGTGCCAGGTTCATCGGGGTGCCGGAACCAGTGGGGCATTCGATCTGAAAATCATCGCCGTGATAGCGATGAAATTTCATCAAGGCATCGATGATCAAAAAATTCGCTGGCATCCAAATGGGGCCGCGCCAGTTTGAGTTGCCACCATAGATGCGCGTCTCACCTTCTCCCGGCTCATAGTGAAGCCCAAAGTTTTCGCCCGCGTGTACGAAAGTGTAGGGATGTTTCTGATGAAATTTCGAAAGCGAGCGAATGCCATAGTCTGACAAGAACTCAGTCTCATCCAGCATCCGCGTCAACACAGCATTGAGCCGGTGCTTGCGCATCAGCGACATTAAATGGAAGCCGTTTTTATTTGGCATCCGCCAATCAGAGACCAGTGCCGCAAGATCAGGCCGGTGCGAAATAAACCAATCCAACCGCGCGGCAAAATCCGGGAATAGTTTTGTGCAGTCTTCTTCCAGCACTTCAACGGCCAACAACGGAATTAAGCCAACTAAAGAATGAATGCGCATCACGGTTTGCGGGGCACCAGGAATGTGCAAAACGTTATAATAGAATTCGTCTTGTTCATCCCAAAGCCCGGTTGGCATGGGCCCTGTTGTGCTATGGACGGCCTCAGCGATATATAAAAAATGCTCCAGAAATTTGGTGGCGATGTCTTCATAGACTTTATTTCTGCGCGACAGTTCCAACGCGATGCGCATCATATTGAGGGCGAAGGTGGCGGCCCAGGCCGTGCCATCAACCTGATCGAGATAACCGCCACCAGGCAGCGCTTTGCGCAGATCAAACAGCCCAACATTGTCGAGGCCGAGAAAACCGCCTTGAAAAATGTTGCGCCCCATATTGTCTTCGCGGTTTACCCACCACGTGAAATTCAGCATCAGCTTGTGGAAAACCCGTTCAAGAAACACCACATCGCCCGCGCCAACGGCTTTTCGCTCTTGTTCATAGATCTGCAAGGCGGCCCACGCCTGCACAGGCGGATTTACATCGCCGAAATTCCATTCATAGGCAGGAATTTGCCCATTGGGATGCAGTGAGCGCGCTTGCGTGAGAAGGACCAGCTGGGATTTTGCAAAGCTCGGATCAATGAGCGCAAGAGTTACGGCATGAAAAGCCAAATCCCAAGCGGCGAACCATGGATATTCCCATGAATCGGGCATGGAAATGATATCGCCCATATCAAGGTGGCTGCCATCGCCAAGCGATAGATGGCCCCATTCCGCATTTCGAATGGCGGCACGCGCGGGCGAAGGTGCGGGCTGCGACGGGTCGCCTTCCAGCCACAGCCTCACGTCATAACCGTAATATTGCTTGCACCACAACATGCCCGCAAGCGCTTGGCGCTGGACAAGCCGTTTGTCTGAATCGCCTTGTCCCGCTTGCAGCGCCGCATAAAATTCATCGGTTTCATTGCGCCTCAGCAACACGGTGGCATCAAAGTCTTTGAACCAATTCTTGCTCGTGCCACGTGATAGCCTGACGCGAACTGTCTTCTTTCCACCGGGCGCTATCATTGCAACGCAATGGGCGGCAGCCTTGGTGCCACTTTTTGCAGCGTTGCGCGTACCTCGGCCATTGACAACCGCGTTATTGATCTCATCTTTAAAATTGGCGCCGAGCTTGGTGCCATACAGCCGGTCTGTATTCGTATCATTTTCGCAGAATAGAATGTCTGCCTCTTGATCACACTGCCATTGCATTGCCGGCAGCGCGCCATGGCTGATATAAATGGCTTTTGAATCCGCCGCGCTTAAAGTGGGCCTCGCACTGCCAGTTGCCCAAGACCACTGATTGCGGAACCAAATTTGCGGCAAAATATGAAGTGGCGCCGCATCTGGCCCGCGGTTCGTTGCAGTAATCTGCAAAAGAATATCGTCGGGTGCCGCCTTTGCGTATTCAATCTCCACGTCAAAGTAGCGGTTGTCTTTGAATACGCCGGTATCGATCAACTCATATTCTGGCTCAGTCAGCGGACGCACGGCATTGACCTTGACTAATTCCTCATAGGGAAATTCACCCTGGGGATATTTATACAGCATTTTCATATAAGCATGGCTGGGCAGACCATCGAGATAGTAATAGAGTTCCTTTACATCCTCACCATGATTGCCTTGTGAATTGGTCAGGCCAAACAGCCGCTCTTTCATGATCGGGTCGCGGCCATTCCACAAAGCCACGCTCATGCAAACATTCAACTTGTCATCGCCAAACCCACCCAGGCCATCTTCGCCCCAGCGATAAGCTCTGCTGCGTGCATGATCATGCGGGAAATACTCCCATGCAGAACCATCGGCAGAATAGTCTTCCCGCACAGTGCCCCATTGGCGCTCACTCAAATAAGGGCCCCATTGTCGCCATCGAGCAACATCCGCGCTGTCTGCACTGAGCCGTTGCCCCTCTGCGGTTTTTGCCAACTTTGGGTTTATCGGGCTCGCCGTTTGTATTTTCATGCTGCTTTGTAACAGCATTTCAAACCTGTGACATCCTCAGATATGGTGGCGCCACGCCTAACTGGTGATTGCTAAACAGCAGTCAAAATCTTGGCGCATTTCACCCGCGCTGCCGTTTCGCGCAAGACCGCTGTTTTATGCAGCGGCCCGGTTTGGCCGAAACCGGCCCTGAGCGAATTGCCGCCTGCCATTTTCCCAACTTCGATGGGCAGACTGCGACCTTATAATTAGCCTGGTTTCATGCGGGCTTCACCTTTGCCCCCGTCTTATTGGCAAAGGCTTGCAACAATGTGCGCGACGCGGGTTGCGTGTTGACAATCCCGGCCACGACAGCCTCAGCGTAAGATGCGTCAAAGGCCGACATATTTTGCATGTGGGCGATAGCCGAGCAGATTGCGAAATTGGAAAGCGGTGGATTTTTGGCGGCTATCCGCGCCAGCTCCATGGCCTTGGCTTCACTGTCTTCCACCAAATACTGGCAGAGACCTATGTCTACCGCTTCGCGGCCTTTATAAATGCGACCTGTCAGCATCATGTCAATCATCCTGGCTTTGCCCACCAAGTCTGCCACGCGGATGGTGGCACCGCCGCCGGTAAACAAGCCGCGCTGCCCTTCCGGCAGAGCAAAATAAGTGGTTGCATCGCTCACGCGGATGTGTGCCGATGAAGCCAGTTCCAAGCCGCCGCCGACCACCGCGCCTTTCAAGGCCGCGATCACTGGAATACCGCCGTATTCCATTTTGTTGAAAGCCTCGTGCCAGCGCATGCAAATAAACATGAAATCCGCCGCCGAGCGATCCTGCCTGTGGTGTTCCACCAAATCCAGGCCCGCAGAAAAATGCGCTCCGGCGGCGCATAGCACCACCGCGCGAATGCCTGAACGCGGCAAGCCATTGAACAGCCTGATGAGTTGTTCCACCGTTTCAGCATCAATGGCATTGCGCTTTTCAGGCCGATTGAGACGCACGGTCGCGATAGAGTCTTCCACGCTGACCTGTAAATTGGAAAATTCCGGCATTTCAAAAGTGTTAGCCATTCACGCTCCTCTATATTTAATCCGCAATTGATTGGGGGCCATGCCGTATGCGGCGGCGAAATGGGCATAAAATTGGCTGGTGGAACCGAAACCGCTGGCTTCAGCCACTGTTGCAATGGCCACATCGCTTTCCAACAGCAAGCCGCGCGCCCGCAAAAGACGCATGCGCAAGACGAATTGCTTAAGCGGAATGTTCATCGCTTTCGAAAAAATGTTGAGCGCATAATTAGGATGCAGGCCGGTAACTTCGGTTACGTCTTCATTTTTCAGATGCTGATCTAAATTTTCCAGCACGTGCCGCACCATATTCACCACATGGCGGATGTGGGCTGAGGCCAACGATTGGGGCGCTTTTTTCCTGGCCCATGGTTCTTTGATCAACTGCAAGCCTTGCATCTCCATACGGCGGAACAGGGCGTTGAGTTCCATTTTGAGAATGTCCAAACGCTCGGCATTCACCGCACGATAATCGCTGTGCCAACGCATCAGCATATCATAGCTGCACAGTGCCACAGGGCAGGCGACGATGGCGCCATTCAACAACGCCGTTTGCAATTCTGCCAGGTGCGGCATCATCAAAAACACATCAAGCGGGATATAGATGTTGCAGAGTTCCGGCTCTCCGTATGGTTCCACGGCGATAAGCTGATGCGGCACATTCGCCCAAAAGATTACCAGCTGGCCAGGTTCCACCATAATCTCGGCCCCATCCATATTATATTTCAATTGGCAGTTCTGGGTGAAATTAACCTCCACGTGACCATGATGATGGGGATGGGCCATAATCTGCGGCTTGAACACGCGCATGCCAAATCGGCCAAAGGCCTTAGAGCGTGCATAAAATCTACGCTCACTGGCAACGGTGCCTGACACTTTGGCAATGATACCAGCCATGCGTAACAATTTCACCAATCTTTAAAACTCGGAATTGTTATTATGGAAACGGGATTGCCGCAAGCCCCAATTTAAGTGAACCTGTGGCAACGGAGAGTCTTCGAAGCTCCGACAAAAAGAATAAAGTTTTGGGAGGATAATAATGAAAACAGTAACAGGCCTGTTGGCTGCGCTGCTGGCGCTTGGTGTATCGGGCAACGCGGCAAGGGCGGATGCTGTGCCAGATGCCCCGAAGTTTGACGCGCAAGGCAAAGTGACGCTGGTGGGCGTTGGCGATATTCTGGAATACAAAGCGCTCGCCTCATACAATGAGCCAGATTTTGTGAAAGCTTTGGAAAAAGCTGGCAAGTTGCCCGCGCTGAAGGATCGGTTGCCGAAAGAGCCGATGGTTTATAAAACCGGCAACATGAAAGACGGCGTGGGCGTTTATGGTGACGTGATGCGCCATGTGATCGGCGGCCGTCCGGAAGGCTGGAATTACTGGGCGGGCCAATCCCAAGGCTGGGGCGGCATCGACATTGGTTTGCAAGAATGTTTGACCCGCACGGGCCCCCTGTTCCAAGTGAAGGCTGAAGAACTCCAGCCACTGCCAAACCTCGCCAAAGCCTGGGAATGGAGCAAAGACGGCCATGAACTGACCATGCACCTCATCGAAGGCGCCAAATGGTCTGACGGCCAGCCTTTTTCAGCTGATGACGTGATGTTTTATTGGGAAAAGAACGTGCTTGATACCAACGTTCACCCCTTGAACGGGGCGACACCTGATACTTTCGGCAAAGGCACAAAGCTTGATAAAATTGATGCCAACACCATCAAGTGGACGTTTGCCGCGGCCTTCCCAACCTCAGCACTTTATGAAATGGCTTACGGCAAGTTCTGCCCCGGCCCCATGCACATCTTGGCGCCACAACATCCCGCCAATTCCAAAAACACTTATGATCAATATAAGAACGCCTTCCCCGGCACCTACATGGCCATGCCCACCATGGGCGCTTGGGCCGTTGTAGACCACAAGCCAGACAATATTGTGGTTCTGCGCCGCAATCCTTACTATTGGAAAGTGGACGAGAAGGGCAATCAATTGCCTTACCTGAATGAAATGCACTACCGCCTGTCCACCTGGGCAGACCGTGACGTGCAAGCCGTGGCCGGTTCGGGCGATTTCTCCAATCTTGAGCAGGCTGAAAACTATGTTGAGTCTCTGAAGAAAGCAGCCGATCCAGCTTCTCCGGCACGATTGGAATTTGGCCAACGCACCATCGGCTATACGCTGGACTTCAACTATTCAGCCAATGGCTGGGGCGAAACCGATGAGCGCAGTGTGGCCGTTCACAAATTGAACCGCGACCTGAACTTCCGCAAAGCCGTGACAATGATGCTGGATCGCCAACGCTTGGGTGAATCACTGGTGAAGGGCCCCTTCACAACGATTTATCCTGGTGGTCTTTATGCTGGCACCAGCTTCTATGACAAGGCTTCCACCGTCTATTATCCTTTCAATGTCGACGCTGCCAAGAAAGCCTTGGAAGCTGCCGGCTTGAAAGACACCGATGGAGACGGTTTTGTCAACTTCGCCGGTGGCAAGAATGTGGAAATCACACTTCTCGTCAACGCTGATTATCAGTCTGATAAGTCGCTTGCCGAAGGTGTTGTGGCAATGGGTGAAAAGGTGGGACTGCGGGTTATCCCAAAAATAATATCGGGCAAAGACCATGATGCGGCACGTGATGCAGGCAAGTATGACTGGATGGTGCAACGCCAAGGCACCGAAGTGATCACGGCCGTACAAAACACCGACCATTTGGCTCCGGTTGGGCCAAACACCACAGACTTCCACAAGGCCGGCACTGACGGCAAGGTGGACATGATGGACTTTGAAGCCAAGCTCACCGACGTGGTGGCAAAGTTCATGGCCGCGAGCGATCCAAAAGAACGCATAGACCTGATGAAGCAATACCAGAAAATGGCCACTGAGAACGTTTATCAAGCCGGTCTCACGGTCTATCCTGGGGCTTTGATTGTCAACAAGCGCTTTTCCAACATCGCGCCTGGTGCCCCAATCTTCATGTATAACTGGGCGGAAGATAACATCATCCGTGAACGCGTGTTTGTGGCTGCCGACAAGCAATCCAAGAACGAGCTGTTCCCCAACACCTTGCCCGGCAAGCCTGGTTCTGCACCTGGTGAAGGCTTGGTAAAGTAAAGCACTCCTGTTCCTCCCTCCCCTAAATCGGGGGGGGAGGACTTTGGATTTTCAGATCATGCTGCGCTATCTCGCATATCGCATTCTCGCGGCGATCCCCGTGCTCTTCATCATGAGCGTTATCACTTTTGCAATCATTCATGCGACGCCGGGTGACTATGCGGATTATGTTGGCAACATGCTGCGCACACAGGGCCATGCCACCAATGAAGTGGCGCTGGCTGCAGCCGCGCAATTTCGTATAGACCACGGGCTGAATGACCCACTGATTATTCAATATTTCCGCTGGATCTGGGATGTATTGCGTGGTGATTTTGGCACCAGCTATTTCTTCAACCGCCCAATATCTGAAGTGGTGTGGCAACGCCTGCCGCCAAGCCTGGGTTTGGTCATCACCGTTCACATTATCGGCACGATCATTGGGGTAACGCTTGGAATCATTGCCGCTGCCAACCAATATTCCTGGGTGGATAGTGCGCTGTCCTTCTTCGGGTTTCTTGGCATTACGGTTCCAAAATTCCTGTTCGCCCTGGTATTGATTTACATTTTGGCCTTCCGCCTTGGCATTCAAGAAATTGGCAGCTTTTATTCGAGCTATTGGAGCTATCAGCCAATGTCTTTGGGCAAGTTCTGGAATCTTATTCTACATGTGTGGCCGATTATCTTGGTGGGTGTGCTCAACGGCATTTCCTACAACATGCGCATGATGCGCGGCAATCTGCTGGATACATTGAACGCCCAATATGTTGAAACCGCCCGCGCCAAGGGCTTGAGCGGTGCCATGGCGATTATCAAACATGCGGTGCCCAATGCATTGCATCCGTTGGCGGCCTATCAAGGTGCCGTCATGCGTTATATGATTGAGGGCGAGATTGAAACCGCTATCACTTTTGGCTTGCCAACCATTGGCGTGGCCATCGTGCTTTCCATGGGCATTGGCGATGTGCTGGTCACCGCCACACTGATGCTTATTCTGGGCACCGTGCAAATTATCGGTAGCATTGTATCAGATTTATTACTTGCGTGGCTTGACCCGCGCGTCCGTCTGGGCGGTGCTGCATGAGCGACATTTTAATTGGGCCATTCGTAAAACAGGAGGGAACTGATTATCTGGATCAAATTCCCGCATCTGCCCGCCACGCCACGAGCGAGAGCTATCTCACTTTAGTGTGGCGAAAGTTCCGGCGCTCGGTGATGGGCATGATTGGGCTTATTCTGGTAACCCTGCTTTTTTTAACCGCCATTTTCGCGGATTTTGTTGCCCCCCTTGATCCCAAAGAACCAACACTGGCTTTCGCCCCGCCCGACACGGTGAGCTTTTACAATAAAGACGGTTTCACGTTCAGGCCACAAACCTTTGCGATATCGGAATCGGGCGCCTTGGACCCTATAACGTTTCAACCTCTCAACGGCCCGGATTATGATCACCCGCGGCCCGTCAAGTTTTTTGTTCAGGGCTATGCTTATCATGCACTGGGCTTTATCCCGGCAACAGTTCATCTGTTCGGCACAGATGACGGGCAACCCTTTCATATTTTGGGAACCGATAAATTTGGGCGCGATATATTTGCGCGCGGCGTGATCGGTTCACGCATTTCACTGGCGGTGGCCCTTATCACCGTCACCTTTATCACCATTGTGGGAACTTTGGTGGGCCTGCTTTCGGGCTATTTGGGCGGGCGCTTTGATGCTTGGGTGCAGCGTGTGGTCGATATTTTTTTCGCGCTGCCGCAGCTGCCACTTTATCTTACTTTGGCAGCACTCATCCCGGTTGCCGCTCCCAGCATGGTTTTTCTGTCCATTGTGGTTGTGGTTATTGCCGCCTTGAATTGGGCGCAGCTTTCACGCGAAGTGCGCGGCAAAACCCTGGCCTTGGCGCGCATTGAATATGTGCGCGCCGCCGAGGCTGTGGGTGCCACTGATATGCGCATTATTCTGCGCCATATCCTGCCCAATGTGGTGAGCCATGTTATCGTGTCTATCACCACCTGGATTCCACAAGTTGTTTTGATTGAATCATTTCTGGGCTATCTGGGCTTTGCGGTGAAACCGCCGCTGATCTCTTGGGGCATGATGTTACAAGATTGCGGAAACTTCTCAGTGTTGGGCTCCTACCCTTGGATACTTTCGCCAGTGGCATTTGTCTTGATCACCGTGTTCGCGTTCAACGCGTTGGGCGATGGACTGCGTGACGCGATTGACCCCTATTGAGGCGCATGATGGAACAGACTGACATGATCCTTGAAGCCCGCAACGTGGCTGTTACTTTTAAAGTGGAAGGCGGCACGGTGGAAGCCGTGAAAGATGTGTCTTTCGCGCTGCGCAAAGGCGAAACCATCGCCATTGTGGGCGAAAGCGGATCCGGCAAATCGGTGACGGCGCGCGCAGTGATGCGGCTGCTTTCGCGGCGCGCAACCATGGGCCGCGGCTCCTACATTAATCTCGGCGGCCAAGATATTTTGAAATTGCCTGAGCGCGAGATGCGCAAACTGCGCGGCAGCCGTGTTTCAATGATTTTCCAAGAGCCGATGACCTCACTGAATCCGGTTTACACGGTGGGTTCGCAAATTGCCGAAGTAATCCGCATTCATAATAAAATCTCCAAAGCCGAAGCGATGGCCAAAGCGCTGGCGCTGCTTGAAGAAGTGCAGATACCTGATCCGGAAGCACGGCTGAAACAATATCCGCATCAACTGTCAGGCGGCCAGCGCCAGCGCGTGATGATTGCCATTGCTTTGGCCAACCGCCCAGATATTCTGATTGCCGATGAGCCCACCACAGCCCTGGACGTAACCGTGCAGGCGCAGATTTTGAATTTGATCAAAGATCTGAAAACCAAATATGGCATGGCGGTGATTTTGATCACGCATGACCTCACCGTGGTGCGCCAGTTTGCCGACCGCGTTTATGTGATGCAGCATGGCGAGGTGAAAGAGCACAATACCACAGCGGCATTATTCGCACGTCCGCAACATCCCTATACCCAGCGTCTACTGGCCTCAGATCCCAAGGGCACAGCCAAACCACTGGAAGGCGACTTGCCTGTGGTGCTTTCAGGCAAGAATGTCAGAGTGACTTATACGTTGAAAAAAGGCGGGCTGTTCAGCGCTATCTATACTGATCTGCAAGCGGTGGATGGCTTGAGCCTCGAACTTAAGCGCGGCGAAACGCTGGGCCTTGTGGGTGAAAGTGGCTCAGGTAAAACCACTTTCGGCCAGGCGCTGATCAGGCTTCTTAACCCGCATGAGGGGGAAATCACGTTTGATGGCACGCGTATCGATGGCCTGAAGCGCGATGGTCTGCGCCCCTTCCGCTCGCGGATGCAGATTGTATTTCAAGACCCGTTCTCATCGATGAACCCGCGCATGAACATCCGGCAGATTATCGAAGAAGGTTTAATCGTCAATCAAATCGGCAAAACTGATGCAGATAGATTAGACCGCGTACAGAAAGCGCTGGAAGACGCGGGGCTGCCCACCAATATCCTCAATCGCTTTCCACATGAGTTTTCAGGCGGCCAACGCCAGCGCGTTGCCATTGCGCGGGCCATAGCCATGGAGCCTGAATTCATTCTGCTGGATGAACCCACGTCGGCGCTCGATCTTTCCGTACAGGCCCAAATCATTGAGTTGCTGCGCAAGCTGCAGCGCGAACGAGGGCTTTCCTATCTCTTCATCAGCCATGATCTCAAGGTGGTGCGGGCCTTGTGCCACCGCGTTATCGTGATGCAGAATGGCAAGATTGTAGAGCAAGGGCCAGTGGCCGACGTTCTGAACAACCCCAAAACTGATTACACCAAGCGCCTGGTGCGCGCCGCATTTGAAATTGCTGCATAGGAGATTTTTATGACCGCACTTCCACGCATTGCCTTTATCGGGGCTGGATCAACAGTTTTCATGAAGAACATTATCGGCGATGTTCTGCAATGTAAGGCCATCAGCGGTGCCACCATTGCCTTGATGGACATCAACCCTGAGCGCTTGAAAGAATCTGAAATTGTTGTTGGCAAATTGATTGCAACTTTGGGCGTGAAGGCCAAGGTTGAAATCCATGGCAGCCAGCGCAAGGCGCTCGAAAAGGCGGATTTTGTGGTCACGGCTTTCCAGGTGGGCGGCTATGAGCCTTGCACAGTCACGGATTTTGAAATTCCAAAAAAATACAAGCTGCGCCAAACCATTGCCGACACGTTGGGCGTGGGGGGCATCATGCGGGGTTTACGCACCGTGCCGCATTTGTGGAGTGTTTGCGCCGACATGATGGAAGTCTGCCCCGATGCCATCCTTATGCAATATGTGAACCCCATGGCCATCAACACCTGGGCCATTTCTGAGAAATTTCCCAAGATCAAACAGGTTGGGCTGTGCCATTCTGTGCAAGGCACAGCCTTTGAATTGGCCCGCGATCTTGATATTCCCATTGAAGAAATTCGTTACCGCGCCGCTGGCATCAATCATATGGCGTTTTATCTGCAATTTGAACACCGCCAGAAAGATGGTTCCTACCGCAGCCTTTATCCCGATTTGCTGAAAGGCTACCGCGAAGGCCGCTTTCCCAAGCCTTCGCATTGGAACCCGCGCTGCCCTAATAAAGTGCGCTATGAAATGCTCACGCGGCTGGGTTATTTCGTGACTGAAAGTTCAGAGCATTTTGCTGAATATACGCCCTATTTCATCAAGGAAGGCCGCGAAGATCTGATCGAAAAATTCGGCATTCCGCTGGATGAATATCCCAAGCGCTGCGTAGAGCAAATTGCACGGTGGAAAAAAACCGCCGAAGAATACAAATCGGCCGAGAAAATTCACGTTGCACCCAGCCACGAATATGCTTCATCAATCATGAACTCGGTGTGGACGGGTGAGCCTTCGGTAATTTATGGCAACCAGCGCAACAATGGCTGCATAACCTCACTGCCGGATAATTGCGCCGCTGAAGTGCCCTGCCTGGTGGATGACCGTGGCATTCAGCCCACATTTGTGGGGGAGTTGCCGCCTCAGCTCACCGCGCTCATCCGCACCAACATCAATGTGCAGGAACTGACCGTGCGCGCATTGCTTACTGAAAATCGCGAACACATTTATCACGCCGCGATGATGGACCCGCATACGGCGGCTGAGTTGGATTTGCAGCAGATTTGGGATCTGGTGGATGACCTGCTGGCAGCCCATGGCAATTGGCTGCCTGAGTTCGCCCGCCTGCCAACCAAGATGCAAGCTGCTGAATAATGTTGAAGCCACCGCAGCATTTTGTGATTGTGGGTGGCGGCACGGCTGGTTGGTTGGCCGCGCTGATGCTGCGCCAGACTTTACCTGATGTGCACAAAATCACCGTGGTGGAAAGCTCCAAAATTCCGAACATTGGCGTGGGTGAGGGAACCACGGCGGTTTTTCGCCAAATGCTGAAGGGCTTTGGCTTTGATGAGTTTGAGTTTTTGCGTGAGGCTGAGGCCACCATAAAATTCGGCATACGCCATAAAGATTGGCGGCGCTTGGGCCACCACTATGATGGCCCGATTGATGATCCACATTTGGTGATGGAACCCGCCAGTTCACGCCCGCAAAGCTATATCGACATTTTTTCTTGTGCCGCCGGTCGCAGATTGGCCGACACACATTTGTTTGCTTATTTGCTGGATCAACAGCGAGCGCCCTTCGCTCGCAAAACTGATGGCAGCTTGGTGCCAATGGGGCCTTACCATAACGCTTACCATTTTGATCAAGCCAAAGCGGGCGAGTGGCTGCGCAACAAATCACGCGGCGTTGAGAAGATCGACGCGCAGGTCAACGGCATCACGCGGGAAAAAGAGTCTGGCAAGATAACCGCGTTGATATCCGACGCAGGTGAAATCACGGGGGATTTTTTCATCGATTGCACCGGTTTTCGGCGTACGCTGATTTCGGCAATGGGTGCAAGATGGATATCGTATGCCAAGGAATTGCCGGTTAACCGCGCCATGCCATTTTGGCTCGATATCGGCGAAGATGAAGAGCTCACACCATACACCACTGCCTGGGCGCAGGGCGCGGGCTGGTTGTGGATGATCCCCACCCAAAAGCGCATGGGCTGCGGCTATGTCTATTCCGATCACTTCACAACGCCTGACCAGGCCCAGGCCGAAATCGAAAAGACGCTGGGCCGCAAGATTGAGCCGCGCAATGACATCAAAATAGATTCAGGCCGCCTGGACAAGGCGTGGATTGGCAATTGTTTGGCGCTTGGCCTTGCTTCAAGTTTTCTCGAACCGCTTGAGGCCACATCCATCCACGGAACCATTGTGCAGATGATGGTTTTTTTATCACATCACATAAATTGCACAACAAAGGATGCTGACCAATACAATGGCTTTGCAGCGCGCCAACTTGATGACTTCAAGCAATTCATCAATATGCATTATGTGAGTGAGCGGCGCGACACCAGCTTTTGGCAAAGTGTGGCGCAGGACTTTATCAGCGATGAAACCAAATCGCGCCTCGCAACGTGGCAGAGGAAGATGCCTGGTTGGGAAGATTTTTCGCCCTTGCCCGGTGGTTTTGCGCATACCGAACAGCAGCTGTATTACCCGGTGCTTGATGGCCTGGGTTTGCTGAACCGCGCCGTTGCGCAGGCCCATATGGAAAGCCTGCCAGACTTGCGCAAAAACGCCAAGTCAGCGGCAGATACACTAACTGAAGAATATCGCGCAGCTGCGCCTCGCGCATTGCGGCACCGAGAGTTTTTAAAGTCACTTTAGGAGAATTCACATGACCTTCAAAATCGCCATCATTGGTGCGGGCTCTATCGGCTTCACTAAAAAGCTGGTGAGCGATATTCTTTGCGTGCCGGAATTTGCTGAAGTTGAAATCGCCCTTACTGACAACAATCCGCATAATTTGGATATGGCAAGGCAAATTATTGAACGCTTGGTTGCCGCCAATAAATTGCCCACAAAAATTACCGCAACAACCGATCGGCGCCGCGCTTTTGACGGCGCTAAATATGTGATGAACTGCGTGCGAATTGGCGGGCTGGAGGCCTATGCGGGCGATGTAAACATCCCCCTCAAATATGGCATTGATCAATGTGTCGGCGATACCATTTGCGCTGGCGGCATTATGTATGGCCAACGCACAATTCCCGCCATGCTGGATTTCTGCCAAGACATGCGCGAGGTGGCGCACAGCGATCTACTGCATCTTAACTATGCCAACCCCATGGCGATGAACACATGGGCTTGCCTTGATTATGGCAAGGTGAATACGGTGGGCTTGTGCCACGGCGTGCAGAATGGATGGCGGCAGATTGCCAAGGCCTTGGGCATCACAAACCATTTGGAGCTGGATATCATCTGCTCCGGCATCAACCATCAAACCTGGTATATCGGGCTTAACCATAAAGGCCGCAAGATCGGAAAAGATGAACTGTTGGCCGCATTTGAAAAACATCCGCAATTTTCCGAGCAGGAAAAAGTGCGCATCGACGTGTTGAAGCGCTTTGGCTTCTACTCCACCGAGAGTAACGGCCATCTTTCCGAATATCTGCCATGGTATCGCAAGCGGCCCGACGACATCACCAAATGGATCTCGCTGGAAGATTGGATTCATGGCGAAACGGGCGGTTATCTGCGTTATTGCACTGAGAATCGGAACTGGTTTGAACAGGATTTTCCGATGTTCTTGGAGGCCGCCGGAAAGTCTCTCGCAAATTACCAACGCACCGATGAACATGCCTCGCATATTTTGGAGGCATTGGAAACCGGTCGAACTTATCGCGGGCACTTCAACGTGAAGAATGGCGGCATAATCAAAAATTTGCCGGCTGATTGCATTGTTGAAAGCCCCGGCCATGTGGACCGTTTCGGCATCAACATGACGGAAGGCATTGAGCTGCCGCTCGCCTGTGCCGCCACGTGCATGTCTTCCATCAATGTGCAGCGCATGAGTGTGCAGGCCGCCGTAACAGGCGATGTTGATTTACTGAAACTTGCGGTGTTGCATGATCCATTGGTCGGCGCCATCGCAACGCCAGAGGAAGTTTGGCAAATGGTGGATGAAATGCTGGTGGAGCAAGCCGCATGGTTGCCGCAATATGCCGATGCCATACCTGCTGCCAAACAACGGTTGCAGAACCCAAAAGTAAAGACCCGCAATTGGGCGGGGGCGGCGCGCCAACAGGTGCGCACGGTCGAAGAAATGCGCGTGGCCAAGCCCACTTCAATCGCCAATGTTGGCCATGCCCTGGGCACCAGGCTTATGGGTTGAGTGCGCAAGTGTATGAAAACCGCATGCTTGAACTCATGCTTTAATGGCCGGGCTTGCCAAGCGGTAATGGATTTCTGACTTGGCATGCGTTTGCGATGTGGATTGGGGTGATGCCGCAAGGAGATCCATGGACAAGCTGTCGCTGATTTGGAAACAATGATCCCAGAGACGCCTGCTGCGGGGTATCAGGTTTGCGTAATGCCAAACCACTTATGGAAGATTAACGACATTCCACGCCAATTTACCCAAGCCAGGCTTTTCGATATATGCTGAGGTCAGCTGCTTTTCAGCGCATTAATCAAAGCCTGGCCCCATGTCCAAACTCGTCAATATCCAAATCCTTCGCGCTATCGCCGCCCTTTCGGTGGTGGTTTATCATTTGGGCGTTGAGGCCACAAAAATCTGCGATGCCACCAAGCAGGCGTGCAGTTACGACACATTCTTTGGCCTCAATGGCGTGGCGTTGTTTTTTATGATCAGCGGTTTCATTATGGTGACGATCAGCTGGGATGATTTTGCCATGCCGGGCAATGCGGCGCGCTTTCTGCGCCGCCGTTTAGAGCGCGTCTTGCCGTTGTATTGGATTGTCACAACCTTGGCCGTGGCGGGTGTGATGCTCATTCCTAGCATGCTGAGTGTGCCGGTGCTGGATTTGGGATATATTGTCTCATCATATCTTTTCTGGCCGGTTACGCGCATAAACGGCTTGGTGCGGCCCATTGCCAACCTGGGTTGGACGCTTAATCTCGAAATGATGTTCTATATTGTGTTTACCGGGGCTCTGTTCTGGCGGCGCATGACGGGGCTCTTGATCGCATTGGCAACTTTGTTGTTATTGGTGGCATTGCGGTTAAGCGGATTGTTCGCGTTGGATGGAAGTCTTGCCTCAGTGCCTCTGAATTTCTGGGGCGACCCGATTATTTTAAACTTCATCATCGGCATGTTGGCGGCTGTGGCTTATCAACAAGGGTTGCGATTATCGCGCCCGCTGGCCTTCGGTCTGTCGGCGGTAGCGCTGCTGGCGTGCGTCTGGGTGCGCTTCGGGTTGCAAGATTATGTCGCCAGCATCAGCGAAGATGGGTTGGCAAATCGCTTGCTGGGCATGGGCCCTGCCCTCTTGCTGTTTTCCGCCGCAACATTTGGACCGCAGCTTGATGTGACGCAAAAATTCTGGCGCTATGCTGTGCTGATGGGCGATGCATCATACAGCATCTATCTGCTGCACCCATTTGCCTTGCGCCCGATCAGCAAAATGTGGTCGGTTTTGGTGGGTGCGCATTTGCCGCCGATACTGTTCAGCCTTGTGGGCCTTCCTGTGGCCTTGGCCCTCAGTTTCGGGTTTTTTGTCTTTGCAGAGCGACCGTTTGTGGATTTCTTCCATCGCCGCAGGAAAGCCCAGTCGATAAGCCACAAAAGCATGGCCGCCACCAACGTTATCTAGCTCTCCCAAAAACCGATTAAAATTGTAAACGGCGAAGGCTTAGGCACGCCTCTGCCTTTGCTGAAAGTGGAATTGCCATTCTGCCTAATTCAACCTAGAATTTCGTTCAGGAGTGCAAGCAAAATAATGAACTTTCATCCGCGTATCGCTGTTTCAACTTGGTCGCTGCATCGCAAATTGGGTATAACTTATGCCAATGGGCCAAGCGGTTCAGACCACGCACCGCCCATGGAAACATTTGGCAAGCCTGAAATCACCTTGCTCGATCTGCCGGCGGCACTTCGCGGCCATGGCTATGCCCGCGTTGAACTCTGCCACTTTCATCTGGCGTTGATTGACCCGGTATATCTGGAAGAGGTGCGTTCGTCTTTCAAAGACGCGGGAGTTATGATCCAAACGCTTCTGATCGACGATGGCGATATCACCAATTCCGCCACCCGTTCACGCGATATGGCTTGGATGAATAAATGGATCGGCGTGTCGGCAAGACTGGGCACCATCCACGCCCGAGCCATTGCAGGCAAACAACGGCCAAGTGCCGAGGCGCTGGCGCTTTCCATTTCAGGGCTTACACATTTGGCAAATAGCGCAGCCACCCAGGGCGTGAAGCTGGTGACCGAGAACTGGTTTGATCTCACTGCAACACCCGCGGAAGTGTATCACATTCTGGCGGGCGTCTCTGGCCTCGGCTTTTTGGCCGACACCGGAAACTGGGGCGGAACCACGAAATATGCTGATCTCACCAGCATTTTTGCCCGCGCCCAGCTGTGCCACGCCAAGGCGAGTTTTACCGGCTTAACAATGGATGAGACGGACTATGCGGCATGTATCGCTGCGGGCGAAAAAGCAGGCTATACCGGACCCTACACCCTGATTTTTGCCGATGAGGGCGATGAGTGGGAAGGCTTGGCAAAAGAGCGGGCGCTCGTTACAAATTTGATTACGCCGCCAGCTTCTTCATTAGACCGCGGTTAATCAAAGTTTCGGCAATCTGGATGGCATTGAGTGCGGCACCTTTGCGCAAATTGTCTGATACAACCCAGAAATTCAAGCCATTCTCAATCGTGGCATCTTCCCTGATGCGGCTGATAAACGTGGCATCATCACCCGCACATTCCACCGGCGTAATATAGCCGCCTGCTTCGTGCTTATCGATCACCATGCAGCCCGGTGCTTCCCGCAGAATGTCGCGTGCTTCATCCGCAGATATCGGCGTTTCAAATTCGACATTCACTGATTCAGAATGGCCCACGAACACCGGTACACGGACGCAAGTGGCAGTAAGCTTAATTTTGGGGTCCAAGATTTTCTTGGTCTCTGCCATCATCTTCCACTCTTCTTTGGTGTAGCCATCTTCCATGAACACGTCGATGTGCGGGATCACGTTAAACGCAATCTGCTTCGAGAATTTTTTCGGCGTGGGCTTATCGGTCACGAACAGGCCTTTGGTCTGCGTCCACAATTCATCCATGCCCTCTTTGCCAGCGCCGGAAACCGATTGGTAAGTGGCAACCACCACCCGCTTGATCTTGGCAACATCATGCAATGGTTTCAAAGCCACAACCAGTTGGGCGGTTGAGCAGTTTGGATTGGCGATAATGTTCATGCGGTTGTTGCGCGCCATATATTCGTCAAGCACCTGCGCGTTTACTTCCGGCACAATCAAAGGCACGTTTTGATCATAGCGCCAGCAGGATGAGTTATCGATCACCATTACGCCCATGGCGCCGATCCTGGGCGACCAGACTTTGGATACTTCTGAACCTGCCGACATCAGAACCATATCAACTGTAGAAAAATCAAACTGCTCTAAATCTTTGCACTTCAGCACCTTATCGCCAAAACTTACCTCTCGGCCAAGCGAACGGCGCGACGCAATCGCGTGAATTTCATCAATCGGGAATTGGCGTTCATCAAGAACCTTCAACATCTCGCGGCCCACATTGCCTGTGGCCCCAACAACGGCAACTTTATAACCCATTTCGGCAATTCCTTTATTCCGCCCCCAAGAATTTTCATTCTGTCTTCCGGCATTATTTGGGCCATATCCCCCCGCGGGGGAACTGACCGGGGACGGCGCTTTTAGACGGTTTTGGTGTGTTTTAGCGAAGACGTGATCATCGTCGGGCTTCTAGCAGAGTGAGCCGCACTGTCAAATCTCGCGGAAAGGGGCTTGGCGGCGGCTGGCCCTTCAGCTATCACGCGCTCCCGACCATAGGTTTTCAACCCATTGCGGAGAGGTGGCAGAGTGGTCGATCGCGTCGCACTCGAAATGCGAAGTGGGTGCAAGCCCACCGGGGGTTCGAATCCCTCCCTCTCCGCCACTCAATTCTGTTACATATGGTGGGTGGTACAGGGATCGAACCTGTGACCCTTACCATGTCAAGGTAATGCTCTACCGCTGAGCTAACCACCCACACTTGCGGCGTTGGTGGCTATAGGAGTGCCGCTCGTTTTAGGCAAGCTGCAAATCAGGCGGCC
>JANYHB010000063.1 GCA_025359265.1 Hyphomicrobiales bacterium
GCCATACACGGGCTTCAACCCATTTGTAGGCGGCGGCTTCATTGTGAAAGTGTGGTTGGGTGAGAACGGATGACATGAGATAACTCCTTATGCATCCTATGTAATACATCTATTTGGGTACGTCAAGTATAATATCGCCAACTTAAACCTAAGGCTGCGTACCCGATGAGTCAATGACGGGCCTGCCAATTTGCTATTCCATATACCAGCCGTGGCTAACCACCAGCGATTGACCTGTCAACGCATTGGTGGGGAAGGCCGCAAAAGTGAGTGCCACTTCGGCCACGTCTTCCAAGGTGGTGAATTCACCATCCACCGTGCCGCCCAACATGATTTTTTTCACGACGTCTGCCTCAGAAATACCCAAGGTTTTTGCTTGCTCGGGAATTTGCTTTTCAACCAGTGGCGTTTTTACAAAACCCGGGCAGATGACATTGCTGCGTACGCCATGTTCGGCACCTTCTTTGGCAATCACCCGAGACAATCCCATGATGCCATGCTTGGCGGCCACATAAGCCGACTTTAAAGGCGAGGCCATTTTGGAATGCACCGAGCCCATGAAAATGATGGAACCGAATTTCTGTTGATACATGTGGGGCAGAACGGCCTTGGAAGTTAGGAAGGCACCATCCAGGTGAATGGCCATGACTTTTTTCCAATCTTCAAAGGGGAATTCTTCCAGCTTGTGCACAATCTGGATGCCCGCGTTGGAAACCAGAATATCAATATGCCCCCACTCCGCCACCACTTTGGCCACCCCGGCGTTCACGGCGGCCTCTTGGGTGACATCCATTTCCAAAGCCATGGTTTGGTTGCCCGTGGCAAGCGCCTTGGCCGTGGCTTGGGCGGCCTGAAAATTGACATCTGCGATGGCCACCTTGGCCCCGGCAGCCACAAAGCGGGTGGCGATGGCGCGGCCAAGGCCTGAGGCAGCACCCGTGACAAGGGCAGTTTTGCCGTTCAAATTCATATGACACCTCAAATTATTGCAATGCAGCATGTCTAGTCTATAATCGTGTGCGCTACAATCAGAGTGGATTGCCGCGCCGACTTATGTCAGATAATTGGCTTTCAACCCTATCAAGGAATCGCAGATGGCAGACCACGGACACGCACCCCTACAACCCGGCCTCTCAGGCATTGACGCCGCGCGCGCCACCTACGAAGGATTTTTGCGCTGGTCGGTGATGACGGCAATTATTTGCTGCTATGTATTGGTGGCACTGGTGACCTTTCGGTTCATGGATTACCCCCTCAACCTCTTGGTGGGTTTTGGCGGCATTTTCGTTGGCGCGCTGACGTCGTTGATCGCCATGCGCATGGGGGGCAAATGGATCTTGCCCGCGGTTCTGCTGGTGGTTTATGGCTTGTTTGTTGCCAATAACATCCATATGTCGTGAGCGCTTGTTGAATGAAAATCGCTGTTCCTGCTGAGAGTGTTTCGGGCGAGAGCCGCTGTGCGGTTTCTGCCGATGCCGTTAAGGCTTATGTTAAAAAAGGTTTGCAAGTGGCGGTGCAATCCGGCGCGGGCGTGGGCTCCAACATTTCTGATGATCAATATAAGGCGGCAGGTGCCGCCATCGGCAAGGGTGCCGATGTGGTGAAAGATGCCGACATTGTTTTATCAGTGCGCCGCCCATCAGACGCTGTTCTCAAAGCCATGAAAAAAGGTGCTGTTCTGGTCGCTGGCTTGGAGCCTTATGGCGAGCGCAAGGGTTTGGATGCGATTGCCAAATCTGGCGCAACAGCTTTTGCCATGGAATTGATGCCGCGCATTTCCCGGGCACAGTCGATGGACATATTATCGTCACAGGCCAATCTTGCGGGTTACAAAGCGGTGATTGATGCGGCAGCTTATTTCGGCCGCGCCATGCCCATGATGATGACCGCGGCGGGCACAGTTGCGGCTGCAAAAGTGTTTATCATGGGTGTGGGTGTGGCGGGCTTGCAGGCCATTGCCACGGCGCGGCGGCTGGGTGCCATAGTTTCGGCCACCGACGTGCGCAAGGCAACGGAAGAGCAAGTCAAGTCTTTGGGGGCAAAGTTCGTGTTTGCCGATGTCGCCGATGCGGCAACCTCTGGCGGCTATGCCAAAGAACTTTCCGCTGATGATAAAGCGAAACAGGCGCAGCTGGTGGCAGACCATGTGAAAACGCAGGACATGGTGATCACCACCGCACTCATTCCGGGGCGGCCTGCGCCAGTGCTGATTACCCAAGCCATGGTGGAAAGCATGAAGCCGGGTTCAGTGATTGTGGATTTGGCGGTGGAGCGCGGCGGCAATTGCCCGCTTTCCAAACCTGATCAAATTGTTTTGCATAAGGGTGTGGCGATCATTGGCACCGTGAATTTGGCAGGCAAGCTTGCTGGCAATGCCACGCCCCTGTTTGCCAAGAACCTATCCAACTTCCTTGACACGATGATCGGCAAGGACGGAAATTTGGCGATTAATTTTGATGATGAATTGATCAAGGGCACATTGGTGGCGCGCGATGGTGCTTTGGTGCATCCGATGTTTCAAGGAGCGAAATGATGGAACAAGCGGTTGACCCCTTCATCTATCTCTTCTCCATCTTCGTGCTGGCGATTTTTATCGGCTATTATGTGGTGTGGAATGTGACGCCTGCTCTGCACACGCCGCTGATGAGTGTCACCAACGCCATTTCATCGGTTATCGTGGTGGGCGCGTTGCTAGCGGTCGGGGCTGGGGCGGTGGCTTCGGGTTCAACCTTGGCGATGATTTTCGGCTTCCTTGCACTGGTGCTGGCCTCCGTCAATATCTTTGGCGGCTTTCTGGTCACCAACAGAATGCTGGCCATGTATAAGAAGAAGGAGAAGTGAGATGACAGCGTCTCTCGCAGCCCTTCTCTATCTTGTTTCCGGCGCTTTGTTCATCATGGCGTTGCGTGGACTTTCATCGCCGGCCACATCGCGCCGTGGCAATATTTACGGCATGGTTGGCATGGCGCTGGCCATTCTCACCACGCTGGCAGTGGCTGCGCCCAGCAGCTTTGCGGTATGGCTGATCATCATCGCCGGCATTGCCCTCGGCGGCGGCATCGGCGCCTATATGGCGCGGACGATTGCCATGACCGCCATGCCGCAGTTGGTGGCGGCCTTTCACTCTCTTGTCGGGTTAGCTGCGGTGTTTGTGGCTGCTGCGGCATTTTATGCGCCTGATGCTTTTGGCATTGCCACCGATGGCGTGATCCATGCGCAAAGCCGGATTGAAATGGCCCTGGGCGTGGCCATTGGCGCGCTCACCTTCACCGGCTCGGTGATTGCATTTTTGAAACTGGATGGCCGCATGTCTGGCGCGCCCATCATGTTGCCCGCGCGGCATGTGATAAACGCCGCATTGGCCGTGGCTTTGCTCGCCTTGGTGGCGATGTTCTTCAACGGGGCTTACGCCATCGCATTCTGGCTGATCGTGGCGGTGGCGTTGGCACTGGGCTTATTGTTGATCATCCCCATCGGTGGCGCGGATATGCCTGTTGTGGTGTCGATGCTGAATTCCTATTCCGGCTGGGCGGCGGCGGGCATTGGCTTCACGCTGCATAATACAGCTCTCATCATCACGGGCGCTTTGGTGGGTTCTTCGGGTGCGATCTTGTCTTATATCATGTGCAAGGCGATGAACCGTTCATTTATTTCGGTGATCCTCGGCGGCTTTGGCGGCGCTGTGGCAGCCGCCTCCGGTGGTGGCGAAGCCAAACCCGTGAAACAGGGCAGTGCTGAGGATGCTGCCTTCATGATGAAGAATGCCTCATCGGTTATCATCGTGCCGGGATATGGCATGGCGGTGGCGCAGGCCCAACATGCGGTGCGCGAAATGGCCGATCATTTGAAGGCGGCAGGGGTTTCCGTCAAATACGCCATTCACCCGGTGGCCGGCCGTATGCCCGGCCACATGAATGTGCTGCTGGCCGAGGCCAATGTGCCTTACGATGAAGTGTTTGAGCTGGAAGACATCAACGGCGAATTTGCCCAGGCCGATATCGCCTTTGTGATCGGTGCCAATGACGTAACCAATCCTTCGGCGAAAGATGATCCGACATCACCGATTTTCGGCATGCCGGTGCTGGAAGTGTGGAAAGCCAAGACGGTGATGTTCATCAAGCGCGGCATGGCCTCTGGCAATGCGGGCGTGGAAAATCCGCTGTTCTTCCGCGACAATACGTTGATGCTGTTCGGCGATGCCAAGAAGATGACGGAAGAGATTAACAAGGCGATGGGTTAAACTTTTTGCGTTTTGCAAATAAAATCGCGCACCTTGTCGAAATCGCCGCTGCCCACGCGTCTCTGCTATAGACCAGCCATTTTGGCGGGTTGATGCCAAGGAGAGAACCATGAACTACATGATTTTAATTCATTCGAATGAAAAAGAATTTGCAGCCTTGCCAGCCGAGCAGATGAAGCAGGGAATGGCCGCCTATCTGGCTTATAGCGAAGCACTGGTCGCGGCCGGGGCGATGGTGGGGGGAGAAAGATTGCATCCTACCGCCGAGACGGCCACCGTCAGTGTGCGCAACGGCAAAACCCAGGTTTTGAATGGGCCGTATTCAGACAGCCAAGAGCAGATCGGCGGCTATTACGTGATCAAAGCCAAAAACATGGATGAAGCTTTGCAGTGGGCTGCCAAGTGTCCGGGTGCCCATATGGGCAGTGTTGAAGTGCGCCCCATCTGGACTATGTAGCAAACCATGGAAAGTTGGGGCCAGCTTGCCCATGCTACCGCGCAAAACGTGGCGCGCAGTGCCTATGGCAAGCTGGTTGCCTTTCTTTCAAAACGTTCCGCAAATGTGGCTGCCGCCGAAGATGCCCTATCGGAAGCGTTTGCTGCAGCCCTTGAACATTGGCCGCGCGAAGGCGTGCCGCGCAATCCTGAGGGTTGGCTCTTTGCCGTGGCTTTGCGCAAAATCACTGACAGTGCGCGCAAAACGCGGCGGGCCATTGAAGGGGAGAGACAGTTGCAAAGCGCGGCGGAAGGATTTGCGGGTGATCCTCCGGCTTTTCCGGATGAACGGCTTTCCCTCATGTTTGCCTGCGCCCATCCGGCCATAGATGAAAATCTGCGCGCGCCACTCATCCTGCAATGTGTGATGGGGTTCAACGCCGCAAATATCGCCTCGGCATTTTTAGTGACACCAGCCACAATGGGGCAGCGCTTATCCCGCGCCAAATCGAAGATCTGCGAACACGGCCTCAGTTTTCGCATCCCCGATCCCCACGAATTGCCGCAGCGGCTGGCGGCTGTGTTGGAGGCCATTTACGCCGCCTATGGCAAGGGGTGGAGTGAACGTTCCCAGGCGGTGACGACGGATTTGAGCCTTGAAGCGATCTGGCTCTCCCGGGTGGTTGTTACACTTCTGCCGGATGCCGCCGAAGCCACCGGGTTGCTTGCCATGATGCTGTATTTACAGGCAAGGCATGCCGCGCGGCGTGACCGGTTCGAAAATTACGTGCCGCTCTCGAAGCAGGATATTACGCTCTGGGATGGCGCCATGTTGATGGAGGCGGAATCCTTGCTCCTCAAAGCTGCCGCTTCCGGGCACAGCGGCCGCTTTCAAATCGAAGCAGCGATCCAATCAGCGCATTCTGCGCCCTTTTTCGGAAGAACTGCTGATGTACACGCCATCGCCGCCCTTTACGGCAGGCTGTGGGCTTTAACCCGTTCTCCCGTTGTGGCGATCAACCGTGCGCTGGCTGTGCTCAATATTGAAGGGGTGGGCCCAGCACTGGAGATTTTGCCTGATCCCGCGACATTTTCCTGGCTTTCCACCTTTCAGCCTTATCACGCCGCACGTGCAGCCATTCTTGCGCAGGCCCACGCCAATAGGGAAGCGTGGCAGGCTTTTGAAATTGCCATTGGCCTGACCACTGACCCCGCCGTGCGCCTCTATTTGCTGGGCCGCCAAGCCAGATGCCAACGCACCGAAGCCTGATGTTGCCTCTCCCCCTTTGCCACTGAATCGTCTAAGTTGGCCTGCAACACCCAACCCAAGGCGGAAATTCAGTATGGCGCAAGAGGCGATTACGGTTGAACAGCCACGGGTTCACCTGTTGCATATGGTGGTTTTTACCATTGTGGTGGCGGTGATTGCGGCTGTGC
>JANYHB010000035.1 GCA_025359265.1 Hyphomicrobiales bacterium
TCAGGCTTCTTGCCGCGCGCCATGGAAACCCCAACATCAACCAAAGCGACGGCCAGCATGGTCAGCCAAAACCAATCTGCAGCAAATTTTCCCACACTCAGCAAATGGCCAACGGCCCACAGCGCAATGCCAATCGAGAATGGATTTTGCAGCCACAGCCTGATATGGCTTTTGCCCTGGCCTGCCGCCAGCAAGATCATCCCCAAAGTCGCCAAGCCCATTGTGGCATGGCGCAAGTTTTGCTTTGGCACATAGAGCATTTCGCCAGAGCCGCGCGTAACCCAATATGCATAAATCAAAATGATCAAGCCGATTCCGGTGAGTGCGGCGTAAGTTCCTTTGAACGGGCCCTCGCCAAAGCGGGCCTGCAAACGATCCCGTTGGGCTGGCGCAAGGCTTGAAAAAAAATGTGGGCCCGCAAACAAGATGGCTCCGAGGATAAGGCTCAGCATGGCCAACAAATTCCTTACAATATGCTTCAAATTTTAGCGGTTGCAGAGATAACAAACTTCCCGTTAGAGTGCCAGCCCACTCGGCTTTTTACCTGATTATTTCTATACACGAATTATCATACATGATATGGCAAAGCGCAATCCGCTGAAGCGGCAGAAAATACTATCCGGGGAGCAACTGATGAAACCAACCCTCATTCTGGTGGGTGCTGATAAAGGCGGCGTGGGGAAAACCACCATTTCGCGCGCCTTGCTCGATTACTTTTCGCGCAACAAAGTGAGTTCTCGCGCCTTTGACACTGAAAATCCACGCGGCAGCCTGAACCGCTTTTATCCTTCGCAGGCCGAGATTATTGATCTGTCTGACGTGGTTCAACAGATGAAGGTGCTGGATACGATGGAAAACAGCCCGGTGCGCGCCACGGTGGTTGATCTGAAGGCCGGCAATTTATCTTATTCACTTGACCTGTTTGAACGCATTGGCGTTCTTGAAGCGGCGCGCAGCGGTGTTTTCAATCTCGGGCTCATTCACGTTGTTGGCCCTTCCATCGCATCACTAGATGAAATTGGTGAAATTTCAAAATATCTTCCGGGCTTGAAATATCTGGTGGCGCGGAATTCCATCAACGAAACAAATTTCTTTGAGTGGGATGACACAACGCACAAGAAATATTTCTCGGCCATCCCGAAGGCGCAGGAAATCACCGTGCCCAAGCTCAATGAGATGGCTTATGAGCAGGTCGATTTGGCTGGAGTGACGTTTGGCAATTTCATTGCCAACAAAACGGCCAAAGGTGAAGCTTCTAAATTTTCCTTCGTGCTGCGTGGTTATGTGCGCAAGTGGTGTTCAGAGATTGACGCTGAGTTTGCGCATGTTGCAATGCTGCAGGAAATTCTCGCGACACAGTAGTTCATTCCACCCGGTTGCGCCCTGAAGGCAAATAAGTGGCCAACAAGCCTACCATCTATATCGTGGCATCAGATGCCAGTCGCAATGGCAAAACTTTGCTGGCGCGGCTGATTGTCGACTATTTGCTGCTGGATGGCAAAGACCCCTTCGTGTTGGATACAGACGCCCCCGAAGGGCCTTTGCGGCAATACTTTCCTGGCCGCACGGCGCTGACTGATTTTGACAAAATAACCGGGCGGATGAAAGTATTTGATACCATACTCGCCGCACCGGGGCGTGACTATGTGATTGATCTTCCGCAGCGCCACATGCTTTCGTTTTTCAAAGCCATTGCGGAACTGAACTTTTTCAATGCGGCGAATAAAGCGGGCTTTCGCATCATTGTGTTTTTTGTGGTGGATTGGGTGTTGCCCTCACTGCGCGCGGCACAAGATGTGTTTGAGGTTCCAGGCATTGATTTATTTGTGGCCGTGATCAACGAAACCATTGGCAGCGCGTGGCCTGCAGAAGAAGGGGCTTTGAAAATTCCGATTTTGCCACGCAAACTGGCAATCTTGATTGCCGATCGGCGGTTTTCATTGCGCAATTTTGTGCTGGGAAATGATCAAGGCATTGGCAGCAGCGATAAGCCGGATCTGAATCAATTTCTGTTCAGCGTATTCGATAGCCTCAATACGCTGGATGTTGATGTGACACTGCAACGATTGAAACCCTAACCGGATTCAGCTGCGTAAACACAAACTGAAAATGGTGGGCAGTTGGGGCCTTCAGTGGATGCAAATATCAATTTCCAGCGTTTCGATTCAGCGCCTGGCAAGGCCGGCAGCACCGCTTGGGTCGACGCATTAAATGCGATGGCCAAAGCTTCTGGTCCACGCTGCAACAGCAAACCCAAAAACTGATTTTTTGGTCGCTGCCAATCGATGGGCTGGCCTCGCTCATCGAACCAGAGCGCTTCGTTTGCACCAACGAATTCGTCTTCAAAAAATGCTTGATGTTCGCCACGCAACTGACTGATTTTACTCACATAGTCTATCAATTTCTGATCAGCATTTTGCCAATCCAGCCAGGTTATTGCATTGTCTTGGGCATAAGCATTGTTATTGCCATTTTGGGTGCGCCCAAATTCATCGCCTGCGGTTATCATCATTGTGCCGCGCGATAAAAACAGCGTTGCAAGCAGGGCTTCTATTTTGCCACCGGGCCAGGTTATTTCACCGCCGTTGCCATCGCGATTGCCCTCGCCATTCGCCAGGTTTTGTTTTGCCGAAAATATCGTGAGATCACGCAGGGTGAAGCCATCATGGGCGGCAACGAAATTGACGCTGTTCGATGGTTTGCGCGCAACGAAAATATCAGATGATCCGCACAGCCGCGTCGCCAATTGGTTGGCAGACCAAGCATCGCCACGCCAGAACCGCCGCACGCCATCGCGAAATTGGTCATTCCACTCCAGCCACGCGGGTGGGAAATTGCCCAAGCGATATCCACCGGGGCCGACGTCCCAAGGCTCAGCGATTAAAATGCGCGTCCCCAAAACCGGATCATTGGCAATGGCTTTGATCAAGGGGGCATCGGCACGGAATTCACCTTCCATGCGGCCCAGAACGGTGGCCAGATCAAAGCGAAAGCCATCTACACCACATTTCAGCGTGGCGTGGCGCAATGCTGAAACAACCATTTCGGTTACCGGTGGATTATTCAAATCCAAAGTGTTTCCGCAACCCGCATCATTATGAAGCTCGCCGTTGCTTTGCGCATAATAGGTGGCGTTGTCCAATCCGCGAAATGAGATTGTGGGGCCGAATTGATCGCTCTCGCCCGAGTGATTGAACACCACATCCAAAACCACCTGAATGCAGTTCTGATGCAAAACAGCAATTGTATCGCGCAGTTCTGCCCATCCGCCCGGTGCCAAGCGCGGATCCAGCGCCATGAACTGCACGTCGTTATACCCCCAAGCATTTCTGAGGCCCAGCGGTCTTAAATGGCGCTCATCAATCCAGGCGTGAACTGGCATCAACTCTATTGTATCAACGCCCAATTTTTGCAGATGAGCGATGACAGCGGGGTGCGCCAGCGCAGCCACTGTGCCACGTTGCCCTTCGGGAATTTCAGGATGCAGCTTCGTGAAACTCTTCACCCCTAGTTCATAAATCAACCGGGGCTGTTTGGCGTTACGCAAAGACAAGTCTGTGAGCGCAGTTTCAACGACAGCCTTCGGCACAAGGTTTGCCGTATTCGTGCCGCGCATTCCGAGTGCGGGCGCGTAGACCCACGGCGCTGAAATAACGGTGGCATAAGGATCCATCAGCAATTTGGATTCGTCAAAACGATGGCCAAGCTCTGGTGACCAGGGGCCGGCAACGCGAAAGCCGTAAGCGTCTCCGGCCTTCATGGCGTTCACGAAGCCGGAAAATACATCGCCGGTTTTTGCAAGTTCATGGCGCGTTTCAACGCCAGCTTCAAAAACGCAAATCCAGGCCTGAGCACCGAACCGTGAGAACAGCGCAACATCCGCACCGCCCTTTGACAAATGAACGCCAAGTTTCGGAACGGAAGAATTCAGGTGATCACCGTGGGTGAGGTGCGGCCGGTAAATTTTCCGAGATCACTCACGTTGCTCGCCATCGTGATGAGGCTTGCCAAGGCGGTCTGCGAGTCTAAACCTTGTTTTGAGTTGTCTGCCTCATAACTTTCGATGTAGATCCGCAACGTGGCGCCCGAGGTGCCCGTTCCTGAGAGGCGGTAAATAATGCGAGATCCGTTTTCAAAAATCAGCCTTATGCCCTGCCCTTCGGTTCGCGAACCATCAACGGGATCATCATAAGAAAAATCATCTGCTTTTACGATATTGTTCTGGCCAATCAGTGTGGGCAATTTACCGCGCAGGCCATTCATCAAACCATTTGCCGCATCGGTTGAAACTTCTTCATAATCGTGGCGTGTATAATAGTTGCGGCCATATTCCGCCCAATGGCTTAGCACGATGCTGTGCACTGATTGCTTGCGGTGCGCTAAAATATTAAGCCACATCAAAACGGCCCACACGCCATCTTTCTCACGCACGTGATTGGAACCGGTTCCGAAGCTTTCCTCGCCGCACACGGTGATAAGCCCGGCATCCAGCAAGTTGCCGAAAAATTTCCAGCCTGTAGGCGTTTCAAATTGATTGATCTTCAGCTTTTGCGCCACGCGGTCTGCCGCGCAAGACGTGGGCATGGAACGCGCAACACCGGCGATGCCCTTGCTATAACCCAGCGCGCAGATGGCATTGGCCGCAATGATGGCCAGCGAATCAGAAGGCGTTACGTAAATGCCCTTGCCAACAATCAAATTGCGGTCACCATCGCCATCCGAGGCCGCGCCAAAATCTGGTCCTTTGCCGCCGATCACAAGGTCGCAAAGCTCTTTGGCATGAACGAGATTTGGGTCTGGATGGTGGCCACCGAAATCTGGCAGCGGCACGCCACTCATTACCGTGCCCTTTGCAGCACCCAGCAGGTCTTCAAAAATGCGCGTGCCATATGGGCCAGTGATCGCACTCATGCCATCAAACTTCATGGTGAAGCCAGATTTAATCAGTGTGCGGATTAAATCGAAATCAAACAAGCTTTGCATCAGAGTGGCATAGTCGGCCACAGGGTCAATCACCTCAATGGTGAGACCATCAACCGTGCTGCTGCCAATTGTATTTAAATAAATATCGGGAGCATCGCTGATTTTATAGCTGCTGATGGTTTTGCTCTGCGCAAATATGGCTTCGGTAATCTTCTCGGGTGCGGGGCCACCGTTGCCGCCATTGTATTTTATGCCGAAGTCTCCGGTGGGCCCGCCCATGTTGTGGCTTGCCGATAGAATGATGCCACCATAAGCACCATATTTGCGGATTATGTTAGACGCCGCAGGCGTTGAAAGCAGGCCGCCCCGGCCCACGATCACTCTGCCAAAGCCATTGGCAGCGGCCATGCGGATGGCAATTTGTGCAACACGGTCATTATAAAACCGGCCATCACCGCCCAGCACCAAGGTTTTGCCGTTAAATCCTTCCAGCACATTGAACAGCGATTGAATGAAGTTTTCAGTATAATTTTCCTGCTCAAACACCGTAACTTTTTTGCGAAGTCCCGAAGTGCCCGGGCGTTGATCGGTGAAGGGGTTTGTTGAAACTGTTTTAATCATGCTGCCCGGTCCGAAAGAATATTCTGGTAAAGTTTGCTATAAGCCTGCGCACTGCGGCGCCAGCTCACGTCGCTGGCCATGCCGCGTTGCTGTATGCCGCGCCAGATTGTGGGTTGACTATAAATCCAGGCAGCCCTTGCCAAGGCACTTTGCAGAGTTATCCCATCCACCGGAGAAAACTGAAGGCCTGTCGCAACCTGCGCCGCAAGGGCCGCATCATTGGCATCAATGATGGTGTCTGCCAATCCGCCCACGCGCGCAACCACCGGCACGCAGCCGTAGCGCAAGCCGTAAAGTTGCGTAAGACCGCAAGGCTCAAACCGCGATGGCACCAACATCGTGTCGGCACCTCCTTGGATAAGATGTGAGAGCGGTTCACTGTAAGATGTTGTCACACCAATGCGGTTTGGGTGTTTCAGCGCAGCGGCGCGAAAACCCTGCTCAATGTTAGGCTCACCATTGCCCAACACCACAACGCGCCCACCCTGCGCCACAACACCATCCAACAGCGATACAAAAATATCCAATCCCTTTTGCCAAGTCAGGCGGCTGACCACGCCGTGAATAATCCCATCGCCCGGTTCAAGGCCGAAAAGCTTTTCCATTTGGCGCTTGTTGGCGCGGCGCTTGTCTATTGACTTATCATCAAAACGTTCGGCCAAATTCACATCGGTTGTGGGGTTCCATACGTCTGCATCAATGCCGTTAACGATGCCGCTGAGCACGGTGCGTCTTGCCTGCAGCACGCCTTCCAGGCCCATGCCATAATTTGGTGTGCAGATTTCCTGAGCATAGGTGGGGCTGACGGTTGAAAGTGCGGTGGCAGAATCCAATCCGCCCTTCAGATAGCTCACGTTGCCGTAAAATTCCAGGCCATCAAGGCTGTAGGCTTCTTGGGGCAAATTCAGCGACATAAATGTTTCAGGTGCAAATACGCCTTGAAAGGCAATGTTGTGTATGGTGAGCAGAGATTTTGGCCCGCCACGATAACGCAGATAGGCGCAAGCCAAAGCCGCCTGCCAATCATGGGCATGCAAAATATCGGCGCTATAGCTTGCGTATGAGCCGCGCGCAAGCTCAGCCGCCGTTTCGGAATAAACCGCGAAACGCCTGGCATTGTCGGGCCAATCTTTGCCGTCGGGGCCGAGGTAGGGATTGCCCGGCCGATTGAACAGATGTGGGGCATCCAGAACAATCACATCCAAACCTTTGGCCTTGCCCATGCGCAGCACAGCGGGGCCGCCCGATAAATTTTCAAACCGGTGCAGCTCTTGCGGATTGACCAGCGCTTGCAAAACGGATGGATAGCCAGGCACAAAACTGGTCATCTCCACATCATGTGGGGCAAGTGCGGCGGGCAAAGCCCCGGCCACGTCGGCCAACCCACCGGTTTTGATGAGCGGATAGATTTCGGCTGCAACCGAAAGAACTTTCATGAAGTGCCTAGTTTATCAATCATGGGTTGGGTGATCAGGCAAATGCCTTTCTCGCTGCGGCGAAACCGCTTGGCATCAAAAATGGGATCATCACCAACCACCAAGCCGTCTGGAATGGTCACCCCGGTGTCAATCACCACTTTATACAGTCTGGCATTGCGGCCTACATTCACCCGTGGCAGAACCACGGCATCTTCGAGAGAGGAATAGGAATTCACGCGGCAACCGCTGAACAACATGGTGCGACGGATCATGCCGCCAGAAACAATGCAGCCCCCGGCAACCAATGATGCGATGGCCGAACCGCGCCTGCCTTCAAGATCATGCACGAATTTCGCAGGTGGCGTTACTTCGCTATACGTCCAGATTGGCCAATCATTTTCATACAGATCAAGCGATGGCACTGCTTCACATAAATCAAGATTGGCTTCCCAATAAGCGTCGATGGTTCCCACGTCGCGCCAGTAAGCTTCTTTTTCCATCTCAGAGCGCACGCAAGATTTGGTGAAGCGATGCGCCATGGCTTTGCCGCCCTTCACCATTTTCGGAATGATGTCTTTGCCAAAATCGCGCGAGGAATTGGGGTCAGCGGCATCTTCGATCAACAATTTCGCGAGCAACTTTGTTTCAAAAACATAAATGCCCATGGAGGCCAAGGCCACGTTGGGGTTGCCGGGAATGGCAGGTGGGTCTTTCGGCTTTTCGATGAAGTTGATGATTTGGTCTTTTTCATCCACATGCATCACCCCAAAACCAGATGCTTCAAGGCGCGGCACTTCCAACACGCCGATGGTGACATCGGCACCCGTGTTCACGTGCTCTTGCAGCATCAACTCATAATCCATCTTGTAGATGTGATCACCGGCCAAGATCACGATAAATTTTACATTGTGGGCTTCGATGATATCGAGGTTTTGAAACACGGCGTCGGCCGTGCCGGCATACCACTGGTCTTCCGAAACGCGTTGTGAGGCTGGCAAAATATCGAAGCTCTCGTTGCGTTCAGTGCGGAAGAAGTTCCACCCGCGCTGCAAATGGCGGATCAAGCTATGCGCCTTATATTGGGTGGCCACGCCGATGCGCCTGATGCCGGAGTTCATGGCATTGGATAACGCAAAATCGATGATGCGTGATTTGCCGCCAAAGGGCACCGCAGGCTTGGCGCGCACGTCGGTGAGTTCCATCAACCTGCTGCCGCGTCCGCCCGCCAAAACATAGGCCATGGCATCGCGGGCGAGAGGGCCGTGTCTGCGTTGCTCCGTCATTTTCTACTCTCCGTTTTATTACGCTCTTTTACGAAATACACTGTGGCAAGCGGCGGCAGCATGATGTGCGCCGAGGCCGGCTTATTGTGTGATGGGCCTTTGTCGGCCACGATTTTGCCGGCATTTCCCACACCGGAACCCCAATAATTTTTGGCGTCGGTGTTCATCGCCTCACGCCATTCTCCATCTTGCGGCAGGGGCAAAACATAGTTCTCGCGCGGCACCGATGTAAAGTTGGAAACGCTCACAACCACATCGCCGCCCTCGCCATCATGACGGGCCCACGCAAAAACCGAGTTGTCGCGCTCATCAGCCAAAATCCATTCAAATCCTTCCGGCTCACAATCTCTGGCGTGCAGCGCTTTCACAGATGAGTGGAGCTTGTTCAAATCACGCACCAAGCTCTGCATGCCAATGTGCGGCTCACCATCGAGCACATGCCAATCCAGCGCCTGCGCAAAATTCCACTCCGTCCATTGCGCGAATTCCTGGCCCATGAACAAAAGCTTCTTGCCGGGATAAGCCCACATGAAGGCATAGAAAGCCCGCAGCGTGGCAAATTTCTGCCAATCATCGCCCGACATTTTGGCCAATAGTGAGCCTTTGCCATGCACCACTTCATCGTGCGACAGCGGCAGGACAAAATTCTCAGTGAAGGCGTAGAGCAAACCGAACGTCAGATCATTGTGATGGTGCGGGCGGTGGATGCCCTCGCGGCCCATGTACTTTAATGTATCATGCATGAAGCCCATGTTCCATTTGAAGCCAAAACCAAGCCCGTTCATGGAAGTGGGTTTTGAAACGCCGGGAAAGGCCGTGCTTTCCTCGGCTATGGTGACGATGCCGGGGTGCTGGCCGTAAGTTTCATGGTTTACCCTTTGTAGAAATGCGATGGCTTCCAGATTTTCGCGCCCGCCATCTTTGTTGGGAATCCACTCCCCGTCTTTTCGCGAATAGTCGAGGTATAACATCGAAGCCACCGCATCCACGCGCAGGCCATCAACGTGATATTGCTGCAACCAGAACAGCGCATTGTTAAGCAGAAAGCTTAAAACCTCTTTGCGGCCAAAATTGAAAATGGCCGTGTTCCAGTCGGGGTGATAACCTTGGCGCGGATCCGCGTGTTCATACAAAGCTGTGCCATCAAAGTTGGCCAGCCCGTGTTGATCAGTTGGGAAGTGGGCGGGCACCCAGTCTAATATAACACCTATGCCTGCTGCGTGGGCCTTATCAACAAAGCGGGCAAATCCCGAGGGATCACCGAAGCGCGAGGTGGGCGCAAACAGGCCGGTTGGTTGATAGCCCCAACTTGGATCAAAGGGGTGTTCAGACACCGGCAACAATTCAACGTGGGTGAAGCCCATGTCTTTTACATAGCCAATCAGCTGGTCAGCCAAATCGTCATAAGTTAAAAAATCATTGGCACCCTTGCGCCGCCAGGAGCCCAGATGCACTTCATAGGTGGACATGGGCTGCCGGCGTTTATCGCCCTGGGCGCGTTTGGCCAGATACTCGCCATCACTCCATTTGAATTGTGAAATGTCGGAAACTTTAGACGCCGTGTTGGGCCTGAGCTCACCGGCAAAACCAAACGGATCAGATTTCAGAGGGAGCAGATTTCCGCTGGAATCCAACAATTCATATTTATAGCCTTGGCCCACATTGGCTTCAGGCACGAAAATTTCCCACACCCCCACGTCCATGCGTTTGCGCATCACATGACGGCGGCCATCCCAGCTATTGAAATCTCCGATCACAGACACGCGTTGGGCATTGGGCGCCCAAACAGCAAAGTGAACGCCGTCCACGCCTTCATGATGCAAGGGATGGGCCCCCAGTTTGTTATAAAGGCCCAGATGATTGCCTTCGCCGATAAAATAATCATCTTGCGGCCCAAGCACAGGGCCCAGCGAATAGGCATCGGTGGTTGTCCACCCTCCGCCTGCATTGATGCAGTGGAAGCGAATGGCCTGTTTGGCCTTGGCTTTTACTTCACCTTCAAAAAAACCCGCTGGGTGGCGGCGTTCCAAAGTGCCCAAATCGGTTCCGTCAAGAGACTGAACCGTGACGATATCCGCGCCGGGAACATAGGCGCGGGCGATGAATGCCTTTCCAAATTTATGCAGGCCCATCACTTTGAAGGGGTCTGCATGTCTTCCATCAATGATGGCTTGGATTTCGGAGCCGTTGGTTTTCCACTTATTATCGGCCATGTTTTCACTCAATCAATCAGTTGGCACATTCCAAATATCACGGGCATATTCCCTGATCGTCCGATCTGATGAGAACCAACCCATGTTCACGCTATTGCGAATTGTCATGCGCGTCCAGTCTTTTGGCATTAACCATGTCTTATCGACAACTTCTTGCGCCGCAACATAAGCATCAAAGTCTTGGCCCACCATGAACCAGTCTCCATGATAGATGGAATCGGCAATGGCATTAAACCGCGAATTTTCGTCCGGTGAAAAGGTGCCCTTGGCCAATTCACGCAAGACTGCCCGCAAGCGCGGTGATGCCTCGACCACGGCATGGCCATCAATTCCCTTGGCGCGACGCGCATCCACCTCATGCGCCTCAAGACCGAAAATGAAAAAATTATCGGCACCCACATGATCGCGCATTTCCACGTTGGCACCGTCTAATGTGCCGATGGTGAGAGCGCCGTTGAGGCCAAATTTCATATTGCCGGTGCCAGAGGCTTCCATGCCAGCAGTTGAAATCTGCTCGGAAAGATCGGTGGCAGGCACGATCACTTCAGCCAGCGACACATTATAATTGGGAAGGAACACGATGTTCAGTTTTTCCTTCATGTCCGGATCAGCATTTACCTTGGCTGCGACGTCATTGATCAACTTTATGATCAGCTTGGCTTGCGTATAACTCGGTGCGGCTTTGCCGGCGAAAATTTTGGCGCGGGGCACAAACTTTCCTGCCGGATTGGCTTTGATTTGCAAATATGCGTCCACGGCTTGCAAAATGTTCAATAGCTGCCGTTTATATTCGTGGATGCGCTTCACTTGCACATCAAACATGAATGACGGATCTAGCTTCAGCCCTAAAGTGGATTCAACATATTTCGAAAGGGCAGCTTTGTTATCGCGCTTGATTTTTGCAAAACGATCGGTCAGTCCGGCATCTTTTTCAATGCCTGCGGCACGGGTCAGCAATTCTGCGTTATCCATGGTTTCCTTGCCGCCAACTTCCGCCATAAGTTCCGAGAGCTTTGGATTGATATTATGCAACCAGCGCCGCGGGGTGATGCCATTGGTCTTGTTATTGATGCGGCCCGGGAAAAGTTTGTTCAAATCTTTGAACACGCTTTGCTTCATCAATTCAGTGTGCAGCGCTGATACTCCGTTGATACTGTGCGATCCTACAAAAGCCAAATTGCCCATGCGCACGCGTCGCCCGGCGTTTTCATCGATCAATGAAACCGAGCGGATGAAATCTGCATCGGCCCCCAACTTGTTATGCACCGCAACCAGCAAATGATCATTGATGGCAAAGATGATCTGCAAATGCCTCGGCAGAAGATTTTCAAACAAGCTCATAGGCCAGCTTTCCAATGCCTCTGGCAGCAATGTATGATTGGTGTAAGACACAATCTTTTGGGTCATCGTCCAAGCGTCTTCCCAGCTCACATTGTGAATATCCACCAACAGGCGCATCAATTCAGCCACGGCAATCGCGGGGTGCGTATCATTGATTTGCACCGCAACTTTATCGGCCAGATTGTCAATGGTGCCATAGTGCTGCATGTGGCGGCGCAAAATGTCTTGCAAAGATGCAGACGTGAA
This sequence comes from Hyphomicrobiales bacterium, assembly GCA_025359265.1. Classification (GTDB taxonomy): domain Bacteria; phylum Pseudomonadota; class Alphaproteobacteria; order Rhizobiales; family Aestuariivirgaceae; genus Aestuariivirga. Next base: position 12,046 of record JANYHB010000035.1, read on the forward strand.
GAAAAATTCTTGCCGCAGCCGCAGTTCCTGGCCTTGCGGCGTGGAGTCGGACGGGTAAAGAACCCGGGTGAGAATTTCGGCGCGGGTTTGGCCGGCAACGGCGCCAGCAAAATCACCGCTGTTGAAGGCACTCAAGTGGATGGGATCAAGCGAACGCGCGCCCCACAGCCGCAGGGTGTTCACCCGTTTGCCGCGCCACCCCGCCACCGGCGTGTCAAAGGCTGTGGCCAGTAATGTTTCGCCCGGCAACCAAACCGCCGCTTCTTTTCCAGTTGTTGTCTGCACCTTGCCACCAAAACTGATTTTGTAAGCAGCTTCGCGGCGGGCGAATTCCCAGGGGTTGCCATCTTCCAGCCAATTTTCTGGCACTTCCACCTGCCAACCATCTTTGACCAGTTGGCGGAACAGTCCATGATTATAGCGGATGCCATAACCATAGGCTGGAATGTCCAAACTCGCCAAGCTGTCCATAAAACAAGCGGCCAAGCGGCCTAACCCGCCGTTGCCCAAAGCCGCATCAGGCTCCAGCGCCTCAGTGAGATCAAGGTCAACATTCAATTCGGCCAAAGCACCGCGGAATACGCTGTGAAGCTCAAGATTGTTGAGTGAGTCGCGCAGCAGTCGCCCGATGAGAAACTCAAGAGACAGATAGTAAACGCGCCGGGCCTTTGCATTGTAGGCGCGGCGGGTGGAATCCATCCATTGCTCAATCATCACATCGCGGATGGCCAAAGTTGTGGCCACAAGCCAATCATGGCGATTGGCCACTTCCTGATTCTTGCCGATCGAATAAGTCAACTTGGCCAATATATCGGCTTTGATCTGGGCGACGGTTTTTTTCATTTCTTCTCACTCGCAAAAGATTCGAATTAACATTGCCGCCTTGCGCCAAAATGCGCAAGAGGCTTTTGAGGTGCGCACCTCACAATTTTAATTATTCACATCATTATATTTAGGTCATAAATGCTGAAACCGACATGATCTGGCAGATTGCCCTTCCCGTGGCCTTGGGCTAGCACTGGAATAATCATAAAAAGTCTGGGAACCTGTGGAAAACGTCATCAAGGAACTGGAAAAACGCCGCGCCGAAGCCCGATTGGGTGGCGGTGAAGCGCGCATTGCGGCCCAGCATGCCAAAGGCAAATTGACAGCGCGCGAACGCATTGACGTGTTGCTGGATGAAGGCAGCTTTGAAGAATATGATATGTTTGTCACCCATCGCGCAACTGAATTTGGCATGGACAAGCAAATCATTCCCGGCGACGGCGTGGTGATCGGCTGGGGCACCATCAATGGCCGCATGGTTTGCGTGTTTGCCCAGGATTTCACCGTGCTTGGCGGCTCACTCTCTGAGACGCACGCGCGAAAAATTTGCAAGATCATGGATATGGCCAGCAAGGTGGGGGCACCGATCATCGGCCTCAATGACTCTGGTGGGGCGCGCATTCAAGAAGGCGTGGATTCGCTGGCGGGTTATGCCGAAGTGTTCAAGCGCAATGTTTCGGCCTCCGGCGTGGTTCCGCAGATTTCAGTGATCATGGGGCCCTGTGCTGGCGGTGCGGTCTATTCACCGGCGATGACCGACTTTATTTTCATGGTGCGCGATACATCCTACATGTTCGTCACCGGCCCCGATGTGGTGAAGGCGGTGACGAATGAAATCGTAACCGCTGAAGAATTGGGCGGCGCCATAACCCACACCACCAAATCATCGGTGGCCGATGGTGCTTACGACAATGATGTTGAAACATTGGAGCAGGTGCGGCGGCTGTTTGACTTCTTGCCCTTGTCAAACCGCGAAGGGCCGCCCACGCGGCCCTTTCATGATGAGCCCGAACGTTTGGATGCGCGGCTTGATACTTTGATCCCGGATAACGCGGCCCTGCCCTATGACATGAAGGAGTTGGTGTTGGCCTTGGCTGATGAAGGTGACTTCTTTGAAATTCAAGAGGCCTTCGCACGCAACATCCTCATTGGATTGCTGCGCATTGAAGGGCAAACCATCGGTGTGGTGGCCAATCAACCGCTGCATATGGCCGGCGTGTTAGACATTGACTCAGCGCGCAAGGCGGCACGCTTCGTGCGTTTTTGCGATGCTTTCAACATTCCGATTTTAACACTGGTTGATGTGCCCGGCTTCCTGCCGGGAACTGCGCAAGAGTTTGGTGGCGTCATCAAGCATGGTGCAAAATTATTGTTTGCCTATTCACAAGCCACCGTGCCGATGGTCACATTGATTACGCGCAAGGCCTACGGCGGCGCCTATGACGTGATGGCATCAAAGCACATTGGCGCAGATGTCAACTACGCCTGGCCAACAGCACAGATTGCCGTGATGGGGGCCAAGGGAGCAGTGGAAATTCTCTACCGCAACGAACTGGGCGACACAGAAAAAATTGCCGCCCACACCAAAGAATATGAAACGCGCTTTGCCAATCCATTCGTTGCGGCGGAGCGCGGCTTCATTGATGAAGTGATCATGCCCCACGCCTCGCGCAAACGCATCGCACGCGCCTTTGCGGCCTTGCGCAAAAAGAAAGTGGATATGCCGTGGAAAAAACACGACACGATTCCGCTGTGAGTTCTTAAATGCCATTACCTCCGCTTCCACTAGTGAAACTTGACATAAAAATGTCCGAAGAGACGACTGACAAATTCGTCAATGCGGCATTGGATGTAATTAGCCCCATAAGACACGGAATAGGCCTAATAGGTGATCAGATTCAATTTTATAGACTCTATCGCAAAGAGGCTCTTGCCAAAATTTATAGCCGAGCTGAGCCGAGAATTACTAAAATCGAAAAAAGAGCTGATCTAAGTCCAAAATTTGGGCTGCCCTATCTCGAAAAAGCATCCGCTGAAGACATTGATTCGGAACTAGTAGATTGGTGGGCAAATTTGCTGGTCAGTGCATTAGCAAACAAAGATCACCAACGTCCTCTATTTGTAGATTTTATTTCAAAGATGACTAGCGCAGAAGCAAATTTCCTTGAGAAATTTTGGAGTACGATTGGTGGCGACAAATCTGCGACAGACAACCACTTCGAATTCATTTCTAAGTTCGTTCAATCTCGACACCTTGCAGCCGTCACCAGCAATGAATTTACTTCTGAAATCTATGAGTCATCCGTGCGCGTAATCTGTCAAGAGCTATTTGAGCATTCTCCCCAAAATGGAATTTTGCTCGCAGGCGGCAGATACGTCACAAATGGAGAAAAATCTGGTATTCCTAGTCACTTGGGAAAACCTTGGGACAAGACCGCAATAGAAACTTGTATTATCTTGGGTTTATTGAAACGTGAAACAGTGGGTTTCGAGATTCTTGGCCCCTATATAACAACACATTATTTTGATTGCGACATTGTTTGCTTCACCCAAATTGGTGCTGACTTTATGACGGCGTGTCATGAATAAAATGTTCTCTAAAATCCTCATTGCCAATCGTGGAGAGAATGCTTGCCGCGTTATTAAGACGGCGCGCACCATGGGCATCAGGACGGTTGCGGTCTATTCAGATGCCGACGCACGTGCGTTGCATGTGAAGATGGCAGATGAGGCGGTTCACATCGGCCCTGCCCCATCGGCGCAAAGTTATTTGGTGATGGACAAGATCATCGCCGCCGCCAAACAAACCGGCGCTGAAGCAATTCATCCAGGTTATGGTTTCCTTTCAGAGAAGGCAGCTTTCTCAGCGGCCTGCGAAGCAGCGGGAATTGTCTTTATCGGCCCTCGCCCAAGAGCCATTGAAGCCATGGGAGACAAAATAGCGTCCAAGAAGTTGGCCATGGCCGCAGGCGTTTCCACTGTGCCTGGCTTCATGGGCGTGATTAGAGACGCTGACCATGCGGTCAAGATCGCACTCGACATTGGCTATCCCGTGATGATCAAGGCTTCGGCGGGCGGTGGCGGCAAGGGCATGCGGGTGGCTTTCAATGATGCAGAAACGCGCGAGGGTTTGGCACTTTCACGCTCAGAAGCTCAATCAGCGTTTGGCGATGATCGCATCTTTATCGAAAAGTTTGTGGCTGAACCACGCCACATTGAGATTCAAGTGCTGGGCGATAACCACGGCAACATGATTTATTTGGGCGAACGCGAATGCTCCATCCAACGCCGCAACCAAAAAGTCATCGAAGAAGCCCCATCGCCGTTTCTTGATGCAGAGACACGCAGAGCCATGGGTGAGCAAGCTGTCGCCCTGGCAAAAGCGGTGGGCTACACGTCTGCTGGCACTGTCGAATTCATTGTTGACAGCAAACGTAATTTCTATTTTCTTGAAATGAACACGCGGTTGCAAGTGGAACATGCCGTCACTGAACTCATCACGGGCCTTGATTTGGTAGAGCGGATGATCCGCCTGGCGGCGGGCGAAAAACTGGCCCTCAAGCAAAGTGAGGTGAAGCTTAACGGTTGGGCAATTGAATGCCGGATATATGCGGAAGACCCTTATCGCAACTTCTTGCCCTCTACTGGCCGCTTGACACGCTATCGCCCGCCACCCGAGGGTGTGAGGCGCGACAAAACAATTTTGCGAAATGACACCGGCGTTTATGAGGGTGGTGAGATTTCGATATACTACGATCCGATGATTGCCAAGCTGTGCAGTTGGGCACCCACACGCCTCGCAGCCATCACCGCCATGCAAGACGCTTTGGATGAATTTGAAGTGGAAGGCATTGGCCACAACTTGCCTTTCTTGTCGGCGGTGATGGGGCATGAGCGGTTTCGCGGTGGAACCATCAACACCGCTTTCATTGCCGAGGAATTTCCTGAAGGTTTCAAGGGTGTTCCGGCAAATGGGAATGACTTGGATGATCTGGCTCGCATCGCGGCTTTCATCCATGCAAAAATACAAGAGCGCGCTGCGCAAATCAGTGGCGCAATTCCCAACCATCAACGCAAGCTGGGAACGGATTGGGTTATGACGATAGGCACGAAAGCGATAACCGCCCATGTGGCGCAAGCGGCTTTGGGCCATAACATTGCATTGGATGGTGGGAATGCGTTGCTGGTGTCATCGGCGTGGCAACCTGGACAGACGCATGGACATTTCCGTTTCAATGGGCATGAGTTGAGCGTCAAAGTTTTTATTTCACCCAAAGGCATTCGCTTGCGCAGGCGCGGCATGGACATTCTGGCGCAAATTCGCACGCCCCATGTGGCTGCTTTGGCAACTTTGATGCCAGTGAAAAAGGCCCAGGATTTATCCAAGCATTTGCTTTGTCCGATGCCCGGGTTGCTGCGGGTGCTGTCGGTTAAGGTTGGTGATACGGTTGAGCCAGGCCAGTCCGTTGCCGTGGTTGAAGCCATGAAGATGGAGAATGTTTTACGCGCCATAAGTCATGCAAAAGTCAGGAATTTGAATGCCAAAGTCGGCGATAGCTTGGCGGTCGATCAGTTAATCATGGAATTTGAATGATGTCGAAGCCAAACAAAGATGGCCTTGAAATTAAGCCTCTTTACACCGAGGATGATCTGGCTGGTCTGGCGCATTTGGATGGCAAACCCGGTGAAGCGCCCTATGCGCGCGGGCCCTATGCTTCAATGTATGCGGGCCGCCCGTGGACCATCAGACAATATGCGGGCTTTTCAACCGCTGAACAATCCAACGCGTTTTACCACATGGCTTTGGCTGCGGGGCAGAAGGGCCTTTCAGTGGCTTTCGATTTGGCCACACATCGAGGCTTTGATTCTGATCATCCACGGGTGGCTGCTGACGTGGGCAAAGCAGGTGTTGCGATTGATAGCGTTGAGGATATGAAAATTCTTTTCAACGGCATTCCATTGAAAGAAATTTCTGTGTCCATGACAATGAGCGGGGCGGTGATACCCATCATGGCGATGTTCATTGTGGCGGGCGAGGAGCAAGGGCTAAAGCCTTCAGAACTTTCGGGGACAATTCAGAATGACATTCTAAAAGAATTTATGGTGCGCAACACTTATATCTATCCACCAGAGCCTTCGATGCGCGTCGTGTCAGACATTATCGCTTTCACCGCCAAAGCGATGCCGAAATTCAATTCGATTTCAATTTCAGGCTATCACATGCAGGAAGCTGGAGCCAATTTGGTTCAGGAACTTGCTTTCACGCTGGCCGATGGCCGCGAATATGTGCGGGCCGCAGTGGCGCATGGTTTGGACGTTGATGTTTTTGCGGGCAGGCTTTCGTTCTTTTTTGCTATCGGCATGAATTTCTTTGCCGAAGCTGCAAAACTGAGAGCCGCACGCTTGCTGTGGCACCGCGTGATGAGCGGTTTCAATCCGAAAAAACCTGAAAGCCTGATGTTGCGCACGCATTGCCAAACTTCTGGCGTCTCCCTGCAAGAGCAAGACCCATACAACAACATCATCCGCACGGCTTATGAAGCACTGTCAGCCGTTCTGGGCGGCACGCAATCGCTGCATACAAATTCATTTGATGAAGCGATGGCCTTGCCTACAGAATTTTCGGCCCGCATTGCGCGCAACACACAACTTATTTTGCAGCATGAAACCGGTATCACCCAAGTAGCCGATCCACTGGCAGGCTCTTATTTTGTTGAAAGCATCACGGCGCAATTTGTTGATAAGGCCTGGGCGCTGATGGAAGAGATTGAGTCGCAAGGTGGGATGACCAAGGCCGTCGCGGCTGGTTTGCCCAAGCGCATGATTGAAGAAGCGGCTACGTTGAAGCAAGCAGCGGTAGACAAAGGTGAAACAGTTATTGTTGGCGTCAACAAATTCAGGCTTGAAGAGGAAGCCAAGCTGGTTACGCGTGAGATTGATAATTCAGCGGTGCGTGACGCACAGGTGATGCGCTTGGCACAGGTGAAGAATTCACGCGATGGCATTCGTGTGCAAGAGTCGCTGGCCGCATTGCAGGCTGTTGCTAACTCAAGCAAGGGCAATTTGCTTGAAGCCGCAATATGCTGTGCTCGCACGCGCGCCACTGTGGGCGAAATCTCTGATGCGTTGCGTTTAGTATTTGGCGATCATGTTGCCTCGCCGCAGCTTGTGAAGGGCGTGCATGGCGGAGAATATAAAGATGATGCCGAATACAAATTCCTGACTGAACGCTTTGCAGTGCTGGCAAAAGCAAAAAAGGCCAAACTCCTTATCGCCAAGCTTGGACAGGACGGCCATGACCGTGGGGCGAAGTTGATTGCTGCGGCTTTTGCTGATTTGGGATTTGAGGTGATTGCCGGGCCGCTGTTTCAAACGCCACAAGAAGCTGCAAAACTTGGTATGCAAGAAAACGTGCAAGTCATCGGTGTTTCATCTTTGGCTGCGGGGCATAAAACACTTGTTCCGGAATTGATTGCGGCGTTGGACGCTGCAAAACGTCGCGACATCATTGTGGTGTGTGGCGGGGTTATTCCGCGCGCTGACTATGATTTCCTAAAAGCCGCTGGCGTGGCCGAGGTGTTCGGCCCTGGCACCAATGTTTTGGATGCCATGCGCAGCGTGATGGATTTACTGGAAGGCAAGCGCCGCAATGCGTAAAGGTGGTGGGCCCGCCAGGACTCGAACCTGGAACCAGACGGTTATGAGCCGTCAGCTCTAACCATTGAGCTACAGGCCCGCCAATGGCAGGTGGTGGCTACATGATTTTAAGAATCTATGCTAGAGGCGGAAGATGACAACAAAAAGCCTAGCACCAAAAGCCGCCGTTGCCGCGCTGATCAAGAGCCATGCAGAGGCCACCACTGCGCTTCACGACGCGCTACAGCGCTATTTTAAATCTCGCAAAGCCCCGACCGACAAAGAGCGCCAGAAATTCCGCTATCCCGAATTGCGGGTGACTTATGTTGGAAAAGGCCTGCAGCCGCGCATTTCGCGCGCTTATGCCAAGTTCCAGGCGCCGGGAACCTATGCCACCACGATTACGCAGCCCGCCACGTTTCAACACTATCTGGAAGAGCAATTAAGTTATTTGGTGAAGGACTATGATGCCAAAATTTCCGTAGGGCCTTCGCACCAGGAAATTCCTTATCCTTACGTTTTAACCAACGGCAACGACTTGGGCGCTGAGGGCATTACTGCGGCCGAATTGGCCCTTCATTTCCCTATTCCTCTTTTGGCGCTTGTGGGCGATGAGATTGCCGACAGCCAATTGGAGGCACATCCTGGCCCACATCTGCCGCTGGCCCTCTTTGATGCCGTTCGCGTGGATTATTCGCTCAAGCGCCTGCAACATTATACGGGCACACATTTTGATAAATTTCAGCCGTGGATTCTGCTTACCAATTACCACCGTTATGTTGATCAGTTCCAAGCTTGGGCGGTTGCCCAGTTGGCAACGGATGGGCCTTATGAGGCCTTGTTTCTGCCGGGTGGCGGCAAGATTACGCGCGGCATGAGCAAGGTTGCCGCACAAAAGGTGATTGATGATTGCCCGTGGCACAGGTTTCAAATGCCCGCCTATCATCTCTCGCGCGGTGACGGCGAGGGAGGCATTACGCTGGTGAACATTGGTGTTGGGCCTTCCAATGCCAAGAATATGACCGACCATCTGGCGGTGTTGCGGCCAAATTGCTGGTTGATGATCGGCCATTGTGGCGGGCTTCGCCAATCACAACGCATCGGTGATTATGTTTTGGCGCATGCCTATTTGCGGCAAGACCGCATTCTCGATAATATCGTACCACCGGAAATTCCCATTCCGGCTTTGGCGGAAGTTCAGGTGGCGCTGCAACAAGCGGCCGCACAAGTGACAGGTGAGTCTGGCGAAGCTCTGAAAGCGCGCCTGCGTACCGGCACCATTATGACGCATGATGATCGGAATTGGGAGTTGCGATGGACGTTAGAGCGCAAGCGCATCAATCTTTCGCGCGCAATTGCCATTGATATGGAAAGCGGTACGTTGGCTGCACAAGGTTATCGTTTTCGTGTGCCTTATGGCACTTTGCTCTGTGTCTCCGATAAGCCGCTTCATGGCGAGATTAAATTGCCCGGTGCGGCCAATGCGTTTTACGATCGCGCCGTGGCAGAGCATCTGCTCATCGGCATTGCAGCGCTGGATAACATGCGCATAACGAAGAGCAGCTTGCATTCGCGCAAACTGCGCAGTTTTGACGAGCCACCCTTTCGATAATTTATCACAAGTCATAAATAGGGCATAATTGCTAGAAAATATCCTATGTCATAAACAAGGATTTGGCCCGATGAAAATAATTATAACAGCGTTTTTGGCATTTGCCTTGATAGCCCCTCTCTCCGCAATGGCTGAGGATACAAAGAAAACCCACTTTTTAACATTGCAAGGGCATGGCGAAGTTAAGGCCAAGCCAGATTTGGCAATCGTTGAGATGGGCACCCTTTCACAGGCCGTTACAGCCAAGGCGGCGCTGGTTGCCAACACTGCCAAGGTGACAGCGATTTTTGCGATGCTGAAAGCCAACGGCATTGATGACAAAGATATTCAAACAAATAATTTTTCGGTAAGCCCGCGCTATGAGAGCAGCAAGATTTCGGCGAACGCGAATAAGATTGCGGGATATGATATTACGAATTCGGTGACGGTGACGGTTCATAGGCTGGCAGATTTGGGCACTATACTTGATCAAGCCGTAGAATCCGGTTCCAATCAAATCAACAGTATTTCATTTGGGATAAATGAATCGCAAGCGCTGCAAGATGAAGCGCGCCAAGCAGCCGTTGCTGATGCGTTGCGACGCGCGAAATTACTGGTAGAAGCAGCTGGCACGAAGCTGGGCGCCATCGCAACGATCAGCGAAGGTAGTGGCAATGCGCCGATGCGGGAGCGTGGATTGCAAATGGACGCGATGGCCAAGGCGTCTGCTCCGGTGCCCGTTGCCCAAGGCGAACTGACGGTTTCCGCCGAGGTGAATATGGTTTGGGAGTTGGAGTGAGTTTTAATTCATCCGCCGCATTATGGCCACGAAGAAACCGTCGGTGCCATGAGTATGTGGACTGAGTTGCAACGTGTCGGTTCGGCCATCAGCAGATTGCGGTGGCGTTGAAGCCATTGCCGCTGTCCATTGTTCTGGGTACGGAATAATTGTGAATTGACCATGCCTCTTCAGGAAAGCCTGCACTTGCTCGCCGTTTTCCTGTGGTAGAACTGAGCAGGTGAAATAGGCCAGTTTTCCACCCCTTCCCACGAGGGCTGCGGCTTGTTCTAAAAGTGCTACTTGCTCTTTCACCCGAATTTCTATTTGCTTTTTACTGAGACGCCATTTGGCGTCTGGCTTCCTGCGCCAAGTGCCCGAACCAGTGCAGGGCGCGTCAACGACGACGAGATCATAACCGCCAAGCACTCTGATTTTTTGCGGCTCATCATAAGGCACCACTTCGATGCAGCTGGCCCCGCTGCGGGTGATGCGTTCAAAGATCGGGCGCAGGCGATGTTTGTCACGGTCATAGGCTACCAGTTTGCTTGTGTTCTTCATGAGGGCCGCCAATGCCAAAGATTTGCCGCCTGCTCCCGCGCAGAGATCCAAAACGGTGTCATGCGGCTTCACGCCCGTAAGCAAAACCGCAAGTTGCGAGGCTTCGTCTTGCACTTCGAATTGGCCCAGGCCATGAGCCGGTTCGGCTTCAACACTAACATTGCGCACCTCTATACCTGATGCCGGAATTCGAAGGCCAATGCTGCTGAAAGGCGTTGGCTTTGCCGCAAACTTAGCAAAGGTTTGCAGAACCTCGATGCGCGAAGCCTTCAAGGTGTTGACTCGCAGATCAATCGGCGCACGCTGTGACAATGCAGCCATCTCTGAGACTAAATTGTCGCCAAATGTTTTGCGCAGGTCAGTCTCCAGCCATTGCGGAAAGTCACCAGTGATGTGGGGTGGCGCATCTTTTGGCAGTTGCAGGGCCAGTGCCTTTTTTTCTTGTGTCGTAAGCTCCCCCGGCCCGAATTGCTCTGTACACAGAGATTCGATCTCACTGGTCGGCAGTTGCCAGATTTCCGCCAAAGTTCCCAGGGTTAGGCCACGTGCTGTGTCGTTGCCCGCACGCATGGCTGCGGTGTTGCGGTGACGAAGCGCATCATAAACCAAGGTTCCAATCACGTGCCTGTCAGTCGAGCCGGCAAAACGGTGGGTTTTGCCCCAATCTTTTAACGCCTCTGAAGCCGGGCGATTGCGCGTGAAGATTTCGGCCAGAACTTCAATCGCCCCGGCAATGCGGCCCGCAAGTTTCATGATCAGCCGATAATGAACAGGCGAATGGCGAACCAGGCCCACATGAACATGAGGATCGCAAACCCGGCCAGAAAGGCATACATGCGATAACGGATAAAATTCGAGCCAGTGTGGATATATGAATGCGCCAAACGCGACGCAACAAATAGCCACGATAGAATAATGAAGGCCAAATCAATCTTCGCCGTCGCTACAATCAAGGCACTCAGCGCATACCAAACGGTAGGCACATCAAATTGATTGTCAAAATTGTTGCCCCATTTTTTAACGTGAGGGGGCCAGTTGTTGGAATTGAGTGCGATATCCTGCAGTTTGGTTTCCCCCTTCATCACCGTCGCAATACGAAAGGAAATTGTTCGCAATCCAACAAAGAGAGTGAGAGCCACATGAACGAAAAGTGGAGCGAGAAGCCAATTCAAATGATTCATGTGTTGTCTCGTTGATAGTTAGGCGCTTCACGGGTGATCATCACGTCATGCACATGGCTTTCACGAAGCCCGGCATTCGTAATACGCACAAATTGCACCTTGGATTGCAATTCAGAAATTGTTGCAGCGCCCACATAACCCATGGCGGCGCGCAGGCCGCCCACCATTTGGTGCAGAACCGCACCCACAGCGCCTTTGTGCGGCACTTGGCCTTCAATACCTTCGGGCACCAGCTTCAAGGTGTTGCCCACATCTTGTTGGAAATAGCGATCCGCGGAGCCTCGCGCCATGGCCCCAACGCTGCCCATGCCGCGATAAGATTTGAAACTGCGACCATTATAAAGGAAAACTTCGCCGGGCGCTTCATCAGTGCCGGCGAGCATAGAGCCCATCATAACAACTGACGCGCCGGCGGCTAGCGCTTTGGCAAAATCACCCGAGAGCTTGATGCCGCCATCTGCAATCACGGGGATATTTTGTTTCAAACTTTCTTCCGCACATTCGATGATGGACGAGAGTTGCGGCACGCCCACACCTGCCACCACGCGGGTTGTGCAGATGGAGCCGGGGCCAATACCAATTTTCACGCAGTCCGCGCCTGAGTCGATGAGGGCTTTCACGCCCTCGGCAGTGGCCACATTGCCCGCGATCAATTGCACGCGGTTGGAGAGTTTCTTGAGCCTGGTGACTTGATTGGCAACGTGAATGGAGTGGCCGTGCGCCGTATCAACCACAAGCACGTCCACACCGGCATCCAGCAATGCCTCGGCGCGCGCAAAACCCGCATCGCCCACACCTGTAGCGGCGGCAACGAGAAGGCGGCCCCTTGCATCTTTTGCAGCAAACGGATGATCAGCTTCTTTTTCCATGTCGTTGACGGTAATAAGGCCCAGACATTTGAAATTATCATCCACCACAATCAGCTTCTCGATGCGATGCTTGTGCAGCAGGCGCTTGGCCTCGGCACGATCTACTCCTTCGCGCACGGTGACGAGATTGCGCGTCATCAACTCACCGACTTTAGCGTTAAGGTCTGTGGTGAATCTTACGTCGCGGTTGGTGATGATGCCGCAGAGTTTGCCAAAGGCATCCACCACCGGAATGCCAGACACTTTATGGCGCTTCTTCAATTCAACCAAATCGCCTAAGGTGGCTTCCGGGGCAATGGTGATGGGGTTGACCACCATGCCGCTCTCAAAACGTTTTACCCGGGCCACGTGCTCGGCCTGTTCATGCGGATTCAAATTTTTGTGAATAACCCCTATGCCGCCGGCTTGCGCCATGGCAATGGCCATGGGCGCTTCGGTCACAGTGTCCATCGCTGCAGAGACTACGGGCACCGACAGGCTGAGCGACTTTGTCAACCGCGTGGCGGTGGAAACTTCAGCAGGCAAAACTGACGAGGCACCGGGCTTCATTAGCACATCATCAAAGGTGAGATATTCAGGAAATTTGCCAGCCATGGGAACCTCGCGGTCAAAACTCGTTTTTAGGATGACGGCTGCACCTAACACCTGTGCGACGAGACGGCAAGTGTTACATCATTGCAGGCCCAAAGCATGCGTGCGATAATGCATGCCATGAGCGAACTGCCTAAATTCGAGATTCTGGCCCCAAGGCCCAACGCCCATGCCCATCATGGGACAGGGCATTTGCATGACAGCGGCCATTTGCACGCGCCCGTTTCGTTTGGCTATGCCTTTGCGATTGGCATTTTGCTGAATGGCGGGTTTGTGGTGGGCGAGTTCATCTATGGGCTACTTATCAACTCGGTGGCGCTGCTGGCTGATGCTGGTCATAATTTATTTGATGTCCTTGGTTTGCTGGCCGCGTGGAGCGCTTATATCTTGGCCAAGCGCGCGCCAACATCGCGCTATACCTATGGTTTTAAGAGCAGCACGATTTTGGCGGCGCTGTTTAACTGCGTGCTGTTGCTGGTGGCCGTTGGTGCAATTGGCTGGGAGGCGGCGCAGCGCCTGCGCGCACCCGTAGAAGTTCCAGGCTTTTGGGTAATGGTGGTGGCTGCGATTGGCATTTTCACCAATGGTGCAACAGCTTTGCTTTTCATGCGTGGGCGGCAGGATGACATCAACATTCGTGGTGCCTATTTGCATATGGCGGGTGATGCCGCGGTGGCGGCCGGTGTGGTGCTGGCGGGCTTCTTGATGATAAGAACAGGCTGGCTGTGGCTTGATCCACTCACCAGTTTGGTCATCGTCGCGGTGATCGTATGGAGCAGCTGGAGTTTGATGACAGAGGCTTTGGCCATGTCGATGAAGGCCGTGCCATCAAAGATCAATCCAGATGACGTGCGCAAATTTTTGGCGGGGCAGCGCGGGGTGGCCAGTGTTCATGATTTGCATATCTGGGCGACAAGCACCACCGACACCGCGTTGACCGCACATTTGGTTATGCCAAACGGACACCCCGGAGATCAATTTTTGGCCATGCTTTGCGAAGAGCTTGAGCACCACCACGGCATTGGCCATTCCACATTGCAGATTGAAACAAGCAGCAACACGGTGTGTGCCGCGCCTTGCGATGTGGCGGCGTGAGGGGAATTTAAAATGAGTTTCTGGAGTCATTTATTCAGCTCGCGCAAAACCACAGAAGTGCCTTCCAAATCATTGGAATATAAGGGCTATATTATAACGGCTGCACCCTTCAAGGCACCCGGAGGATGGCAGTTGGCGGGCCAAGTTCTGAAGGATGGTAAAGAGCATAAATTTGTGCGGGCCGATCAGTTTGCTGATCGCGATGAGGCTTGCACATTTGCTTTGAGCAAAGGCCAGTTGATTGTTGATCAACTTGGCGAGGCGATGTTCAAAGCATGAATCGTCGCACCGTTTTGATGAGACGCCTGTGGCGCAATGCGCGATGGGCGGCCTTGATGATTGGCATTGCCCTGTTCATCGGCATGATCGGTTATGTTTATTTTGGTGATGGTAGCATCTCCTGGCCCGCCGCCTTTGCTGATGCGGCGATGATCCTTGCTGGTGAAGGGCCGCTTGACCAAATGAAAACTGGCCCCGGCCACATCTTCGAAGGCATCTATGCCCTGATCTGCGGTTTTTTGTTTTTTGCCGTGGCGGGCTTTGCCTTGGCCCCTGCCCTGCATCATTTATTGCGAAGCTTTCATCTTGAAGATGAAGAACGGGCCCAGAGGGCAAAGAAATAGCTATTTTGCGGCAATCACATAATTGAAACTTATGGAAATGCGCAACCCTTCGGCGCGGTTGATGGGTACTTCGTGGCGCAGATAGCTTTCCCACAACAGCACTGTGCCAGGCTTTGGCGTTTCACTGATGTGGCTATTCAGTTCACGCGGTGCCCTCGCCTTCCGCGGTGGGGCAGCCATCATCATGGCATGGCGCGGGTCTTCATAAACAATAGGGCCAGAGCCTTGGGGCAAAGCCACATAATAGGTTCCGCTGATTACAGCGTTCGTATGGATGTGCGATGTGTGCGCGCCACCTTCGGGCAGCACATTCACCCACATCGAATCACACATGGGCTTGCCGCCTCTGATGTCCCAATGTTGGGCTTTGGCAAAAGCCAAAGCGTGTTTATCGAGTTGCTTCTCTAACGTTTTAAACACCGGAATTTGCTGGGCCAGATCGGTGATTGAAGCAAAAGAAGTGTAGCCGTGATAGCCATGTTTCTCACACCAACGGTTTCCTGCACCGTCATCTTGCGCAAGCTTCAGGGCGGCGTTTTCGAGCTTGTGGTTCAGCGTGGCCGATGCGGCATGATCAGCGCGGTAAATCAGGGTGGGGAAAAAAGACTGGATTTTGCTCATGGCCACCGCCATATCCTGTTGAGGCTGGATTAACAAGTTGAGGGCCTCATGGCATTACCGGAGCATTTGTTGCAGGGTTACGGGCGCTTTCGCACGGGGCGCTATGCGCAGGATGAAGAACGTTACCGCACACTGGGCGCTGGTGTGCAGCAGCCGAAGATGATGATTATTGCCTGTTGTGATAGCCGAGCCGCACCCGAGACGATTTTCGACGCCGGGCCCGGCGAGATTTTTGTGATGCGCAATGTGGCCAATCTGGTGCCGCCCTATGCGCCGGATGGTGGCCACCATGCCACTTCGGCGGCCATTGAATTTGCGGTGCTGTCGCTGGGCGTGAAAGATGTGGTGGTGATGGGCCATGGCCGCTGTGGCGGCATTAGAGCCGTGGTCGAGGGCGGTGATCCACTGAGTGCCGGTGATTTCATCGGGAAATGGATGAGTGATGTGCGCGATGTAGCCGATGCCGTGCGCCACGATCATGAACATGGCAGTGGCTTGCAACTGGCCGTGGAGCATGCCTCTGTTGAACATTCGCTTGCCAATCTGCGCACTTTCCCGTGGTTGCGCATGCGCGAGAACAAGGGTGATGTGGGGCTGCATGGCGCGTGGTTTGATATCGCGCTTGGCGAACTGCACAGTTATGACTCTGCCACGAAGGCTTGGGGCGTCGTTTGAGAGCTGCGCCGTTCAGGATTTCAGAATTGAACTTATCTTCGTCAACTCAGGCTTGCTGAACTTCGGATTCTTCAAAGCGCCAACTGCATCGTCGATCTGGGAAGTTTTTGAAGCACCGATCAAGGCTGATGTCACTTCCGGGTGAGATAGCACCCACGCAATTGCCATTTGGGCCAGTGTCTGGCCACGAGCCTGCGCCATGGCATTCAGGGCCTTCACCTTTGCCACCAATGGCGCGGTGATCTGATCTTTCTTGAGGAAACCTCCGAAGGCGGCGCGGCTATCTTCAGGAATGCCGTTGAGATATTTGGAGGTGAGCAAGCCTTGCGCCAGCGGCGAGAAACAAATGACGCCGATTCCTGCTTCATGCGCCGCTTTAAATACGCCGTCTTGCAATGGCTCCTGCTGCAACATGTTGAAGCGGGGTTGATGGATGAGGCACGGTGTACCGAGATTTTTCAGGATGCGTGCCGCTTCACGCGTGGCTTTGGCCGGATAGTTTGATATGCCTGCGTAAAGCGCTTTGCCACTGCGCACCGCAAAATCCAGCGCACCCATCGTTTCTTCCAAGGGCGTGTTTGGATCAAAGCGGTGTGAATAATAAATATCCACATACTCAAGGCCCAGCCGCTTGAGGCTTTGGTGCAAACTGGCGATCATATATTTGCGGCTTCCCCATTCGCCATAAGGCCCATCCCACATATGATAGCCGGCCTTGCTGGAGATTATGAGCTCATCGCGGCGACCGGCAAATTCTTTGCGGAGGATTTCTCCGAAAGCGGTTTCAGCACTGCCCGGGGGCGGGCCATAATTATTGGCCAAATCAAAATGCGTGATGCCCAGTTCAAAGCTGCGCCGACACATGGCGCGCATGTTTTCATGATCTGCGCCAGCGCCGAAGTTGTGCCACAGGCCCAATGAGATGGCGGGAAGCAAAAGGCCGGAATTTCCGGTGCGGTTGTATTGCATCACATTTGTCTCCATGCGCAAGTTTGGCCCCGTCCAGAATGGCAGGGCGCGGTGGGCGCCGCAAGGCTGAACCTGCCGGGCCAGCCCGCCAATCGAGAGCTTGACAAATTTACTTCATCAACCCTGCTGCTTCCTTTGGTCCCAAAGGTGCGGGGCGTTTGCAGGTTGATTTCAACTTGATGATTTTGCGCTTTTCACCAGCTTCCATCACCGCTGTCATCACTTCAACAACGTGGGCGACCATGGAAATATCACACCGCGCAAGGCGCTTTTTCATAATCGCATCAGCCATATCAGCCAATCCGGCGCAGCGATAATTCGCCCAGAGGAGATCACCGCCAGGCCGGCCCCAATTTAATTTCCCCAGGGGATGGTCCCAATTTGGCAAGGCCTTGGGTTGTTGGTCAGAGCCTGCCACCATTACCTCACCGCCAAAGAAATTTGGATCAGGCACGAACATCGCACCGGTTTGACCATAGAGTTCCATGTTCTGATGTTTGTTGGCCCATACATCCCACGATAGTGAAACCGTGACCACAGCCCCTTGAGCAAATTCCAGCAGGGCGTGATAGGTTGTGGGCGTTTTCACCTTCAACTTTTCGCCGTTGCGCGGGTTATTGGGCTGGTTGTTGATCACACGCTCTTTGCGGCCCGTGATTGACATGCCTGCCACGCGCTTTACCGGGCCAATGAGATTGACCAGGTTAGAAATATAATATGGCCCCATGTCCAACATCGGGCCGCCGCCCGGATTGTAGAAGAAATCTGGATTGGGGTGCCACATTTCCATGCCCGGGCCCATGAAGTGGCATGTGCCGGAAACCACTTTGCCGATTTCACCATCATCGATGGCTTTGCGAGCCAGTTGGTGCGACGCACCGAGGAACGTATCTGGCGCTGAACCTACGCGGAGTTTTTTCTTGGCCGCATATTTTTGCAGCGCCAAGGCATCTCGGTATGACAGTGTAAGTGGCTTTTCGGAATAAACATGTTTGCCAGCATCAAGAATTTGCTTTGACACTTTATAGTGCACAGCGGGAACCGTGAGGTTGACCACGATCTGCACTTCGGCGTTGTTGAGCAGGTCTTTCACGCTTTGTGCCCTCACGCCGAATTGCTTGGCGCGGGCCTCTGCGGCGGCCATGTTGATATCTGCCACCGCTTTCATTTCGATGCCTTTGAAAAGCGGAGCCAGTTTTAAGTAAGCTTCCGAGATATTGCCGCATCCGATGATGCCGACGCCTAGGGTTTTGTTCGTCATGGTCGCCTCTTAGATTTTTGAGAGAAAATTGAATGAATTCTTGGCAAAAGATTTAAAATCTTTCGGATCATCGTGCTCCACCACGAATGAAGAGCAACGCGTATTCTCGCGAACAGCCTTGAAAATTTCAGGCCACTTCAGCGTGCCCTTGCCGACATCGGCTTGGCCGTGTTGATCCAGGTTTTCGCCCTTTGGCGCGTTGTCTTTGATGTGAATTGATGTGATGCGTTCGCCATAGGCTTTCACCCATTTGACCGGATTTTGCTTGGCATGGGCTACCCAAGCCAGGTCAATTTCCCAATCAACCATCGGGCCGCCTTCAAAAATGTAGTCAATGGGCATTGAGCCATCTTTCAAGGGGACGAATTCAAAATCATGGTTGTGCCAACCGAAGCCATGGCCTTCTTCACGCATGGCGGTGCCAATGGCACCCAAGCGCTTGCCGAAGGCTTTCCAGCCAGAACCAGACTTGGGGCGTTGATCAGGCAAGATATAAGGGCAAAATATATTGCGAATGCCGAGTGCTGCAGCAATTTTTACGGCCTTCTTTGGCTCTTTCTCCAGCACATCAAGGCTGAAATGGCCCGTGGGCATGGTGAGGCCATTGGCATCCATCAACGCGCGGGTGCCGGCGGCATCCTCATAGTTGGCGCCGAAGCCCTCGACCTCTTTGTAACCGCAGGCGGCCAGGTGTTCAAAGATCGCTGCCCATGGTTGGGTTTTTCGTGCGGAATAGAGTTGGAATGAAATTCTCTTTGGCATGTTGGCTCTCCTAGTGTGATGATGAATAAAGATTGCGGACGACGAGATTTTGTTGGGCCGACTTGAGATCAGCGGCATTGGTGGGTGTGAAAATGATGGTGGTGCTTTCACCCGGCAGCAGGTCAACCACATTATCCGTGTACTGACCATCCACGCCCGTTTCAGCAGCGGTGAACAGTGATGTATGTTTGGCACTCAGCGTGATGTGCAGAGTGTTGTTTTTGATGGTGGCGGTGTGGGCGAGCAGTGGATCGACAAAGCGCAGCGCTTTATAAGGTTCACCAGCGAAATGCGCCCTGCCCATGCTGCCGTCTGTTGCTTCGTAATCAAGAATGAGAATATGGCCGGCGGGCAGTGTGCCTTGCTTCAACCTTGTAAGTTCAATCGCTTTGTCTGCAGGCACGGATTTGGATAGTTTTGCCAGATGCGCAGTTTTGCCTGCCGGATCAACCGTTGTGAGCGTCACCTTGATGTTCTGTTTGGCGAGGCGGTCATTGACGGCTTTGATGCTGATTCCGCCCTTTTTGTCTGGCAGCGCCATCACGGATACGGGAGCATAGAAGCGCTTGGCCATATAGTGCATGGCCTTCCAATGGCCACCGTGA
Organism: Hyphomicrobiales bacterium; assembly: GCA_025359265.1. Lineage (GTDB taxonomy): Bacteria > Pseudomonadota > Alphaproteobacteria > Rhizobiales > Aestuariivirgaceae > Aestuariivirga. Next base: position 31,689 of record JANYHB010000035.1, read on the forward strand.
TCAAGCGACGACCATGAGGCGACGGGCCAGGTGTCATTGAGCTGCCAGTAAAGCGTGCCCATGCAGTGGGGCTTCAAACTGCGCCAGTATTCGACGGCAGTTTTAATGGCAAGGCCCTGCTGAATTTGGCTGACGTAAACGAAATTGCCGAAATCCTTGGGGAAGCGAAAATAGCGGAACATGGTTTCGGCAATGCGGGCATTGCCGCCCGTGTTCTTCTGGTGGCTTTCCATCACTTGGCTGGAGATGTTCAAATCTTCATCGCTTTTTGCAAACTCCTTGATCACGTGGAGCGATGGATAAGACTGGAAGCCGAATTCCGAACAGAAGCGCGGGTTCACATCGCGGTAGTGGTCAAAATTTTTACCTTCGTGCCAGACTGACCAGAAGTGCATGTCGCCCGAACGATCGTCGTGCCAGGCGTCGCCGAAAGAAAGCAACCCGGGAGATGGCGAAGATGGCCACCAGTTGATGGATGGATCAGCTGATTTCGCGGCTTGTTCGATGGTGTGGTTCAAACGGTCATAAGCGGCGAGATAACGGTCACGATTGGCGCGAGATTCGGGGAACCAGTTCAACGCGCCGATCAATTCATTGTCACCGCACCAGACTGCGATACAAGCATGGTGCCGGAGACGACCCACCTGCTGATGCACTTCTTGGCGCACCTCGCCGAGGAACTTTTTATCGGCTGGATAGAGATTGCATGCGAACTGGAAATCTTGCCAAACCATGAGACCCAACTCGTCGCAGAGATCGTAAAACCAATCCTGTTCGTAATAGCCACCGCCCCAGACGCGGATCATATTCATGTTGGCGTCAACAGCAGCCTGCAAAAGTTTGCGGGTTAATTCTGGCGTGGCGCGCGATGGCAGCGCATCAGCGGGAATCCAATTTGCGCCACGGCAAAAGACTTCTTTACCGTTCACTTTGAAAGCAAAGCGTGCGCCAACTGTGTCCTTTTCGTTAATAAGTTCGATTTGGCGGAGGCCAATCCGTTGGCTCCAATATTCTTCTCCACAACGAACCGAGATTTCAACCAGGTGCTGTTCACCACTTCCAGCAGGCCACCACAATTTCGGTTTAGATATGCGAAAAGTTTCTTCCTCGTGGAAAAACCCGCTGTTGGCGTTCATTGCACTGTAACGTTTACGTCGCTCAATCCCCGCGCATAGGAATAGGACTTCCTTGCCTTGGTTCGTTTTATCTGGGCCTGCAATTGACAGCTTAATTTCAACATCACCATTTTCGAGGTGATGCTGTGACGCGATCACCTGGAGACGTTCGTCTTTGGCTTTGCAAAGTTTTACCCGCCCATAAGCCCCAAAGGGCATGATGGCCAAGTTCCAGTCCCAGCCCGCATGGCAGGATGGTTTACGCAGAAAGTTGGTGTCGGGGATGGGGCAGTTCTGCGCGGCATAAGGCACAAAATAGGGGTGCGCCTTTTGGCGTTTTGCCGCTTCCTTCACATTTGAGAAGAAGCGGATTTCGATCTTGTTTTTGCCGCTCTGCAGCACATTGGAAACGTCGGGTGTGTAGCGGCGGAAGCAGTTATCGGCGTCTAAAACCATTTTGCCATTGATGCTGATTTGCGCAACGGTGTCGAGATAGTCCACATCGAGGTGCCATTGGCCCTCGCCGCTCCATTCAAACTCGCGCGTTGCGATCCAATCCTGTTCCGCCACCCAGCGCACGTCATATTCATTGTGGCCAACGTAGGGGTCTGGGATCACGCCAGCTGCGATCAAAGAGGTATGCACGTCGCCCGGCACCGCATAATCACACGCATGTTTACCATCGGCGGAATTAATGCGCCATGTGCCGCTCAGATCCAGTGCAGAGTGGGCTTCCGCCATGGTTGCCCCTAAATTCGCTCGCCGCTCTGCAAATCAAACAGGGAAGCCTGATCAATGCGGAATTGGATACCGACTTTTTCACCAGACTTATAATGCTCAGACGATTCCACGCGGGCTGAAAGTTTTTGATCGCCCAGCTCAAGCCATACCAAACTGTCGGAACCCATGGGCTCAATCAATTCAACTGTCGCGGCGATAATACCTTTAGCCGTAGCATCTTTGGCGCGCAGAATTCGGATATGTTCTGGTCTTGCCCCGAACTCCACGTCGCGCCCCACAACGGCTCCGTCAACAAAAGCATACTCGCTGATGTCCACCTTCTGGCCGGCAACTTCTACTGTTGGCACTTTGACCGTTCCGGCCACTTTGGCTTTAATGAAATTCATTGATGGAGAGCCAATGAAGCCCGCCACATAACGATTGCGTGGTTTGCTGTAAATTGTGAGTGGCGTATCCAACTGTTGAATGGCCCCGGCTTTCATCACGGCGATACGGTCTGCCAATGTCATGGCTTCGATTTGATCATGGGTGACGTAAATCATGGTGTTGCCCAAGCGCTGATGCAGGCGTTTTATTTCGACGCGCAGTTCAGCACGCAGTTTGGCATCAAGATTGGAAAGTGGTTCATCAAACAGAAATACGTCCACATCGCGCACCAAAGCCCGGCCGATGGCAACACGTTGGCGTTGGCCCCCTGAAAGCTGCATGGGCTTGCGCGCCAAGAGTGGCTCAATCTGCAGGATTTCGGAGGCACGCTTTACACGCTTTTCGATTTCGTCTTTCGCCATGCCCGCCACACGAAGACCAAAAGACAGGTTTCGCTCCGCCGTCATCTGCGGGTAAAGCGCGTAAGATTGGAACACCATGCCGATGCCGCGCTTGGATGGTTCTTCCCAAGTCACGTTTTTGCCTTTGATGAAGACTTGGCCGTGCGTTGGTTCCAGCAGGCCCGCAATGCAATTCAGCAGAGTAGATTTGCCACAGCCCGAGGGGCCGAGCAAAACCAGAAATTCACCATCTGGTATATCCAGATCAAGCTGTTTCAGCACCTGCAGCGACCCATAGCTTTGGGCAAGGCCACGGATTGAAACACTGTGCGTCTTGGTGGATTGCGCGGTCGCCATCATTATCCTTTCACTGCGCCAGCAGCGATGCCGCGCACAAAATATCGGCCGGAGAGGAAATAGATCAAGAGCGGCACAGCGCCGGTGAGAATGGTGGCCGCCATTTCCACATTATATTCTTTCACACCAAAGGACGAGGTGAAAATGTTATTGAGCTTTACCGTCATTGGGTAATTCGGCAATCCGGCGAAAACCACGCCAAACAAAAAGTCATTCCAAATGCCGGTGACTTGCAAAATAACGGCAACCGTTAGAATTGGCAAAGACATGGGGACAAAGATCTGGATCAAAATGCGCCAAAAGCCTGCGCCATCAACCCGCGCCGCCTTGAATAATTCCACCGGGAGCGAGGCAAAATAATTGCGGAACAATAAGGTGAGGAACGGCAATCCGAAAACTGTGTGGACGAAGATTACCGCGGTGAGGGTAGAGTAAATGCCCATGTTTTTGGTGAGCAGAACCATGGGATAAAGCATCACCTGGTAAGGCACAAAGGAGCCAACAATCAGCACGGTGAAAAAGGCTTCCGACATTTTGAACGGCCAGTTTGAAAGCGCGTAGCCGGTGGTCAGCGCCACAGCCACCGATACAATGACCGACGGCACTGTAACCTTCACAGAATTCCAAAAATTGGGGCTGATGCCATGGCATTCGAGGCCAGTGCAGACTTCCCACCACGCCCTGCGCCAAGGATCGTAGAAGTGCACACCATCAGGATAGGCCGTCTGTGGCCAGAAGATGTTGCCATCACGAATGTGATCAAGATCTTTGAAAGACGTGATGATCACGATATAGAGAGGCGCCAAAAAATAAAGCGCGGTAAGCGTGAGGAACGCATAGACGACGACGCGATCCCATTCCAGCCAGGGATGTGGCCTCGGGCCTGTCGGTTCAATGTTGGTGGAAGGGCTGCTCATCTTATCTGCTTGCCTTTGACAAATTCAACATACACCCAAGGGATCAAGATCACCGCTGAGACAACAAGCATTGTTGTGGCAGCGGCTAAACCTTGCCCGATGTTTCCAGAAAAAAGATACTTATAAACATATTGCGATGGCACGGTTGTTGAAATGCCGGGGCCGCCATCGGTGAGAGCCACCACGATATCATAAACGCGGAAGGCACCGGCTGCCACGAACACCAAGGTGGTGATTAAAACCGGGCGCATCATGGGGATGACGATTGAAATGTAAGTGCGCCATTTGGGAATGCCGTCTACACGCGCGGCTTTCCAAACTTCTTCATCAATGCCGCGAAGGCCAGCAAGCATCAGCGCCATTACAAGGCCTGTGCCTTGCCACAGGCCCGCGATTATAACGCAATAAATTGCCATGTCGTTGTTGGCAATCCAGTCAAATGAAAACGTTGTCCAACCCAATTGGCGAACGGATTTTTCGAGGCCATACTCCGGCGAGAAAATCCAGGCCCAGACGTGGCCGGTGACGATAAATGACAATGCAAAGGGATAGAGATAAATCGTGCGGAACAAGCCTTCCAAACGGATTTTCTGATCCATAAAAACGGCGAGCAGAAAGCCTGCGACCATCGCACCCGTGGTGCTTAATGCAATGTAGATCAAAACATTCTTGACGGCGATGTGCCAGATTTCTGCGCCGAAAAGCCGATAATATTGTTTGAGGCCGACGTAAGTATAAAGCGGATAAATTCGCGCGTCTGAAGTGGAATAGAGAACCGTCCACAGACTACATCCGATGAAGGCGAAAAGCACGATATACATCATCGGGATCGCCGCGGTTTTCGCCGCAAAATTTTTGAAGGGTGCATTCCAAACGCCAGCGGCAATAGTGAATAAGAAACTGAAGAGCGCCGTGACTTTCCAAATAAAATCGGCGGCGTCTTGGCTGAGCCAGTTGCCGCCGGAATACCACGCCACCCAAGCCGCCGCTGCCCCGAAGAGATAAACGCCAATCATGCCCAGCTGATAATTCAATTTGCGGAAGGGAACATCAATAACAAGGCACACGACAACGAGGCCCAGGGCATACATCATCGGCTGGAATACGCCAAGTTGTGCAAAGGGAAAATCAAATATGAGAGCCAGCGCGCCGATGACAGCCATGAGGCCTGCCACGCCGTAGCGCACCAGATTGCTGAATTGCTGGAAATGCGGAGGCTGCGAAGACGCGCCAACAAGTGCGGTGTCAAAAGTGGTCATGGGAAGTGAGTGCCTGCATCAAATTTTAGCAACACCTCAAAATATCGCCCCGCTTGCGCATTTAGGTGCCCAACTTTCTTTGCAAAGAATTGCAAGAAAGACAAGCTGGCCCCGCCTTCGCAAAGGTTACGATGCTTGGAGGTTAGTGCAATAAAACCGGCCCCGGCAGTTTCCCGCCGAGGCCCGACTTCCAAATTACATCTTTGGAGCAGCTTTGATAATGTCGGCAAACTGCTTCTGTGCATCAGCCGGAGTAATTTCTGGCTTCGAGAAGAAGTTGGTCATCAGATCGTTGATCTGGTTGATCGAGTCACGATCCAACATTTGCACATCGTTCGGGAACACGGCCTTGGAGTGATCCAAGATTTCGAGGCCCTTCTTCATGCAGTCGTTAGCGGCAGCGAGATCAACGTCAGCGCGCATTGGCAATGAACCCTTTTTCAGGTTGAATGCAACTTGCACTTCTTTTGTTACCAATGTGGAAGCCATCTTGAGCTGAGCAGCTTTCAGACCAGGATCCTTCACCACGGGGAAGTAGAACACGTCTCCACCGGTGTTGAGAACTGGTGTGACACCCAAACCTGGCAAACAATCATAGTCTTTGCCTGGTGTCATCTTGGCCACCTGGAATTCACCGCCGGCCCAGTCGCCCATTACGTTAGCAGCGGCCTTGCCAGAGATCACGAGGCCAACAGCCTCATTCCACTGCTTGGTGACAGCCTTTTGATCAACCATGTTGCGTGCGTCGGCAACAGCCTGGAAAACCTTGCCAAATTCTGCGCCATTGGCAACAGCAAGGTCACGGTCCTTGTAAACCTTCACGAAGTTGTCGCCGCCAGCGATGGCAACAATCAAGTCACCCACAAGCAAGCCAACTGGCCAGCCTTGCGCCATGGCGAGAGGCTGAATGCCTTTGGCCTTCAAAGCTGGAGCAGCCTTTACGAGGTCATTCCAGTTTTTTGGTGGCTCAATGCCAGCATCAGCGAACACCTTGCGGTTTGTCCACATCCACTGAGCCGAGTGGAGGTTCACTGGAACACAGTAAACTTTGCCATCAACGGTGCATGAAGCCAACTGTGATGCAGGGCGCAGAATGTGGGCCCAATCTTCCTTTTTGGCCAAGTCGCTCAAGTCAGTCAGCAAACCAGCCTTGATCAACTCGTCAGCATCGTGGCCTGGGTTCAACTGGGTAGCACCCATAGGATTACCGCCGAGAATGCGCGAAATGATGATTGGGCGGGCAACGTCGCCCGAACCGGCGATGGCGCCGTCTACCCACTTGTCCCCGGATTTGTTTACGGCGTTGGCAAATTCGGCAACGGCGGCGGCTTCACCACCAGACGTCCACCAATGCGTGACTTCGATATCTGCAGCCTTCGCAGCGCTCATCGCAAACAGCGATGCGGTTAATGCAAGACCGGCAGCAAGTTTTTTAAGACCCATGACAATTTCCTCCCTGTCGATTTATTGGGTAGTTCGAACGCATATAACTCTTGCCGAAAAATTGCAACGTTTCAAATTAAATTATTTTGGGAAGTAAATTATTGCATTGCACAATTGTTTTTTGAGGTTTGAAACGATTCAGAAATGCCCTAGTTTGCGGCAGCATGTCTGACAGCTCAGAAAAGCGGCCCACGCTTCGATCACTGGCAGAAATCACCGGGTTGGGGATTTCTACGGTCAGCCAAGCTTTGCGCGGCAGCCCGGAAATTGCGCTTGAAACTCGCAAACGCGTGCAGCTTGCGGCCCAGCAAGCGGGCTATCGGCCCAACCGCGCTGGGGTTCGCTTACGCACCGGCAAGAGCAATGTGATCACCCTGGTGCTGAACGCGCAAGATGGTGGCTCAGGCTTTTTTGCCAACATGATTTATGGGATTTCAGATTCACTCAAAGGCTCGCCATATCATTTGGTGGTTACGCCCTATTCGCTTTCAGACCCGATGGAACCGATTCGCTATATCGTCGAAACCAATTCGGCTGACGGTGTCATTTTCTCGCGCACGCAGCCGGATGATCCCCGCGTGCGTTATCTGGTTGAAAACAATTTTCCTTTCACCACACATGGCCGCACTGATATGGGAATTGACCATTCATATTTCGATTTCGACAATGAAGCCTATGCCTATGAAGCGCTGCGGACGTTGAAAGCCAAGGGCCGCAAGCATATTGCTTTGATTAGTCCGCCACCAAGTTTGACTTATTATCACCACACGCTGAAGGGCTTTGAGCGTGGCCTGGCCGATTTTGAATTGACGGGTTTTATGTTGGCCAATGCCAACACAGACTCTGAGATCAGCGAATTGCAACACGCAGGGCTTGAATTATCACAGCGCAAAGACCCACCGGACGGGATTGTATGCGTATCCTCAAGCGTTGCGCTCGCCCTGATATCAGGGCTTGGCAAAGGCCACCTCGTGATCGGTCATGATTATGATCTTGTGGCAAAACCAATGACTGATCTGGTTTCCATGTCGCAACCGGAAATTATAGGCATTGATGAAGATTTCAGGCGAGCGGGCCAAGAACTTGCCCGGATGGTGATTGAACGTATTGCGGGAACCAATACATTTGTATTACAAATGGTAGATCAACCCAAACTTCGCTGAGGTTCAATTTTGAAACATCCGTTGACCGGGGTTCTCCCCGTCGCCCCCACTGTTTTCCATGATGATGGATCGCTTGATCTTGATGGCCAAGCGCGCGTGATGGATTTGATGGTGGATCAAGGCTCAGATGCGATTTGTATCTTGGCTAACTTCTCTGAACAATTTGTGATGACGGACGAAGAGCGGCGCGTTTCCACTGAGCTTTGTTTAAAACAGGTGGCGGGCCGCGTGCCGGTTATTGTGACGTGTTCGCATTTCTCAACCCAGATAGCCGCCGACCGCGCCAAACATGCGGCTGATCATGGCGCGGCGATGTTGATGTTGATGCCACCCTATCATGGCGCTGCCCTCCAGGCTGATGAAGGTGCCATGATTGAGCATTTTGCGGCGATTGCCAAAACCTCCGGATTGCCGATCATGGTGCAGGATGCGCCGCTATCTGGCGTGAAACTGTCTGTGCCATTCCTGGTGCGGCTTGCCCAAGCCGTGCCGCTGGTTTCGTATTTCAAAATTGAAGTGGCTTTTGCCGCCCAGAAGTTGCGCGATCTGATCGCCGCTGGGGGCAATAAAGTTGTGGGGCCGTTTGATGGTGAAGAGTCGATCACCCTTCTGGCAGATTTGGATGCAGGAGCGACAGGTTCCATGTGCAGTGCCATGATTCCTGATCTCATCAAACCGGTGATTACGGCGCACCGCAGTGGAGACCGCACTCATGCCACCGCGCTTTATAAAAATATATTACCGCTGATCAATTACGAAAATCGACAATGCGGCTTGCGCTCTGCTAAGGCGGTTATGATGGAAGGTGGTGTGATCAAGTCTGATCACGTGCGCCATCCGTTGCGGCCATTGCATCCGGAAACACGCAAAGGCTTAATTGAGTTGGCCAGAGAAGTCTCACCTCTAGCACTGAAATGGGGAAAATAATGCGGGTTTTAATTACTGGCGCTTTTGGCATGATCGGTCGCAAATTAACCACGCGGTTGTTGAAAGATGGTGCCGTTGCCGGGGGAAAAATTTCGGCATTGCATTTGCAAGACGTTGTTGCCGGGGATGCTCCATCCGTGCTGTGCAGCGTTCACGCCAGCGATCTAGCGGTTTCAGGTGAAGCTGAAAAACTTGCCGCCCTCAAACCCGATGTTGTGTTTCATTTGGCCGGAATTGTATCAGGCACCGCTGAAGCTGATTTTGATTTGGGTTACCGGGTTAATGTGCATGGCACGCTGGCCCTGTTTGATGCGTTGCGGCGTGCGAAAAACTCGCCCCGGGTTGTCTATACATCAAGCATTGCTGTCTTTGGTGCACCCTTCCCCGCCATTATTCCAGATGATTTTCATCTCACGCCGCTCACCTCCTATGGCGCGCAGAAGGCGATCAGCGAGGCAATTCTCGCAGATTACACGCGCAAGGGAATCTTTGATGGCATAGGTATTCGCTTTCCCACCATTTGCGTGCGCCCGGGCAAGCCCAATGGCGCGGCTTCCAGCTTTTTTTCCGGCATCATTCGTGAACCACTGGCGGGCCAGGAAGCGATTTTGCCGGTGCCGCGCGATGTTGTGCACACGCATGCTTCACCGCGCAGTGCCGTGAATTTTTTGATCCACGCAGCCGGGCTTGATGGCGAAGTGGTGGGGCCCAGACGTAACCTGACGATGCCGGGCGTGGGTGTAACGGTGCAGGAACAAATTGACGCGTTGCGTGCAATTGCAGGCAACAACGTGGTTTCTCTGATCAAAGATCAACCCGATGATACCATTTGGGCCATTGTGAAAAATTGGCCAACGCGCTTTGATGCTAAACGCGCACGCGATTTGGGGTTTATGGCAGAGCGGAATTTTGAAGACATTATCCGCGCCCATATTGAGGACGAATTGGATGGGCGGTTACACCATTAAAAAAGAGCACCATTGCGGGCGCTCTTTTCGATAACATCTTAGATAAGATTTATGAGCCCATGCGGCTTTTGATCATGCCAACAATGATTTGCAACACAATGCCACCCACTCCGCTGGCGGCTATATTGCCGATGCTGAAACCGCCGCCTGCCGCTGAAGCAAGCGCCGGAACCAACGAACCAATGAGTGAACCGCCGCCCACTCCGCCAACTGCACCGGCAATTGTGTTACCCAAAGTGCCAAGGCTGGAATTCTGCATTGCAGCGCCACCGACGTTACCGCCAACGCCGCCAGCTACAGCCTGAAGGATAAGTGGTAATAAAGTTTCCATAATGTCGTTACTCCCCATGAGAATCCACCCCCACGGCAGATTACGAGTCGGCTGTTAGCATCGAAACACCGCTGCGCCTATAGAATGTGATGTTGCGTTGCACTAGGTGTGCTGCATCCGCGTTATGGCTTAATAGGCATTCTCGGTTTTCAGCAAGGCAAAGGGCGTCTTCAATAAAATATACAGATCGAAGGCCAAAGACCACTTGTCGATATATTCAAGATCATGCTTCACGCGTTGCTCAATCTTTTCCAATGTATCCGTTTCGCCACGCCAACCATTGATCTGTGCCCATCCCGTTATGCCTGGCTTCACTTTGTGGCGCGCGAAGTATCCTTCCACCACTTCGTCATACAGGCCGCCGGCAGCCTTGGCTTGCGCAGCGTGCGGGCGCGGCCCCACCAAAGACAGTTGGCCCATCAGCACATTGAACAGTTGCGGCAATTCATCCAGCGAGGATTTGCGGATAATACGGCCCACGTTCGTTACGCGAGGATCCCCTTTGGTTACAAGTTTTGCGGCATCAGCATCTGCGCCTGATAAATACATGGAGCGGAATTTATAAATCCCGATCAGTTCATTGTTAAAGCCATAGCGATTTTGCTTAAACAGAATTGGGCCTTGGCTCTCAAATTTCACGGCTAGCGCAACAGCTAACATCACCGGCGATAAAAAGAGCAGCGCCAAGAAGGCAATGATACGATCCAGCGTGTCTTTCAGAAACTGGTTCCAAGAATTAAGCGGCCTGTCGAATACTGCCAAAAGCGGCAAATTGCCAAGGTAAGTATAGGCGCGCGGCGAAAGCCTGAACTCGCCTTGGTGGCCAGAAACGCGAATGTCGATAGGCAATTCCCAGATGCGTTTTAGAATTTGCAGCAAACGCTGCTCGGCCGAGAGTGGGATCGCGACGATGGCCAGATCAACGCGGTTTACGCGTGAATATGACGCCAGATCGGCGATCGTTCCCAATTTTTTGTATTTGCGCACCGAAGCCGGGCTGCGTTTGTCAAAGCGATCATCGAACAAACCTAAAACTTCAACACTGAGGCCCTTTGAATTTTCGAGCATGTTGATGGCCTCTTCAGCCGCTTTGCCGCCACCTACAATAACCACACGATTGCGCGATTGGCCTGATTGCGGGGCGCGTTGCAGGCCAAACCAAACAGCGCCGCGGGAAATGAAAATAAAACTCGCTGCCACCAAAACCCAAAGACCGAACCAAGAATGGGCCAACGGCAGGCCAGAAAAGCTGATGCCAACTTCGCCAATGAATCCAATGATACCCCACATCACCGCCGTTTTAAGTGAGGTAGATAAAATACGGCGCAACTTTGCTGAATCATAAAGTTCAAATCCGCGGACAATAAATACACAGAGAAACGCTAGAACAAGTGCGAATGCTCCGGCCAGTGCTGGCGTTGCTGCGCTCGGTTCACTGCTCAATAAAATGCACAACACAAAGGTGCTTGCCGTCAATACCGCAAGATCAACACCTTTTAGCAGGCGTATACCCACCTCATGATCAAGGAACTGCCGCTTCATTCGCCCACCTTTTTGCCCATGCTAGGCTTGCGACGTTAACAGGTGAGAAAATGTCGAATTATTATCACGTCTGATTTTAATTAATTTTCTGGCATGGGCAACAAATGCTTGCCCATCACACCTAACAAGAGGTGAACAAATGCGCTAAAGATTGCTGGCGCTAAAAGTGTCGCAGTCATTCAAGGATTGCGCGGCAATCCCCGCTTTGAACCATTTCACCCGTTGCGCTGAAGATCCGTGGGTAAAACTATCCGGCACGGCATAGCCGCGCGCCGCCTTTTGCAAATGGTCATCGCCGATTTGGCTGGCTGCATTCAGCGCTTGCTCAATGTCGCCATTATCAAGTTGAATCTTGGTGAGCGTGCCCAGTTTCTGGCCCCAGATTCCCGCAAAGCAATCGGCTTGCAATTCCGTGCGCACCGAAAGCGCATTGGCCTGTACTTCACTGACACGGCGGCGTTGGCCATCCACCTGATCAGATATCCCCAAAAGATTCTGCACGTGGTGGCCCACCTCATGCGCCACAACATAAGCTTGGGCGAATTCGCCCGGGGCGCCGAGTTTATTTTTCAGTTCTTGATAGAAGGCCAAGTCAATATATACTTTATGATCAGCCGGGCAATAAAATGGCCCCATTGAACTTTGGGCAGAGCCGCAAGCGGACTGATCAAAATTGCTGAACAGCACCAACGTGGGTTTTTCATATTGCTTGCCCATGTCAGCAAAAATTTTCGTCCACACTTCATCGGTGGAATTCAAAATCTGCGCCACGAATTTTTTGCCCGGGTCGCTCGCCGCGGTGGCGCTGCCCGCCACTTTGCCAATCGGTGCAACGCCACTTTGGTTAGAGTTAATAACCTGCGTGGTTTGCGGCATGGATATTCCGCCGCCGCCGCCATTGACAAGATTGATCAGGTCAACCCCCAAAAACATCTTCAACGCGAAATAAATCACGGCCAAAATTATGATGCCGCGAAAGCCAATCGTGTTCAGAAGCAACGGCAGCAGCATGCCGCCCAAACCGCCGCCACCCATGCCGCCAAGCGATGAAGAGCCGCCACCCAGTGCGCCAAACCCACCGCCGCCGCCGCGATCATCCTGGATGTTGCTGCTTTCGCCTTCATTGTCGATACGCATGGGCACTTCCTTTGTTGCGCTAGTTTTGGCCTTTGGCGACCACTTTTGCAAGGCGGTTTTGAAAACAGTTTGAAGTCATGTAAGAGTTCATTCCATGACGGACACTCTTACCATCGCTCTTGCACAGCTGAACCCGATTGTTGGTGGCATTGCCGCCAATCTGGCGAAAGCCAAGTCGGAAATTGCCAAGCTGGTGAAGGTTGATCTGGTTCTTTTCCCTGAGTTATATATCTCAGGTTATCCGCCGGAGGATTTGGTTTTACGGCCTTCTTTTGTTGCCGCGTGCAAGTTGGCTGTTGAAGAGCTGGCGCGTTCGTGCGCCCAAGGGCCCGCCGTCTTGATCGGTTTGCCATGGCGCGAGGGTGAATTGTTGTATAACGCGGTGGCGTTGTTGAATGGCGGCAAAATCGAAACCCTGCGCTTCAAACATGATCTGCCGAATTACGGCGTGTTTGACGAAAAGCGGGTGTTTCAGCCCGGCCCCGCGCCAGGGCCAATCAATTTCAAAGGTGTCAGAATCGGTGTTCCCATCTGCGAAGATATTTGGGCTTCGGAGGTTTGCGAGACACTTCAAGAAACGGGCGCAGAGATTCTGCTGGTTCCCAATGGCTCGCCATTCGAGCGCAATAAAGATGACGTGCGTTTGAATCTCGTGGTGGCACGGGTGTCTGAAACCAATTTGCCTTTGGCTTATCTTAACCAAGTGGGAGGGCAGGATGAGCTGGTGTTTGATGGCGCGTCATTTGTATTGAATGCCGATCGCTCGCTGGCGCTGCAAATGCCGATGTTTGAAGAGGCGGTGGCCATCACGCACTGGCAAAGAACAGCGCACGGCTGCTGGCAAATGGCCAAGGGTGTGGTTGCCAAGTTGCCAGAAAACGAGGAAGAAACATGGAAGGCCTGTGTGCTGGGCCTGCGCGATTATGTGAATAAAAATCGCTTTCCTGGTGTGGTGTTGGGGATGAGCGGTGGCATCGATAGTGCGGTGGTGGCGGCGATGGCTGTCGACGCGCTGGGCAAAGAGCGCGTTCACTGTGTGATGTTGCCTTATGCCTACACCAGCGAAGACAGTTTGGTGGACGCAGAAGAATGCGCCAAGGCGCTGGGCGTGCGTTATGATGTGGTGCCAATCAAAGAACCGGTGGAGGGTTTTCTTTCAGGTTTGAAGCCAATGTTTGCGGGCAAGAATTCTGATACCACAGAAGAAAATATCCAATCGCGATCACGCGGTGTGGTGCTGATGGCGATCTCCAACAAATTCGGCGCAATGGTTTTAACCACTGGCAACAAAAGCGAGATGAGTGTGGGCTATGCCACGCTCTATGGCGACATGAATGGCGGCTTCAACCCCATCAAGGATATTTACAAGGTTGAAGTTTACCGCTTGGCCGCCTGGCGCAACACGGTGGCCCGGGTGATCCCTGAGCGCATCATTACCAAAGCCCCCACGGCTGAGCTGCGCGAAAACCAGAAAGATCAAGATTCGCTGCCACCTTATGACGTGCTTGATGATATTCTTGAAGGCTTGGTGGAGCTTGAGCAACCCGTGGCCGAAATCGTGGCGCGTGGCCATGATATTGCGCTGGTGAAACGCATTCAGCATTTGCTCTATGTGGCGGAATACAAACGGCGACAAAGTGCCCCGGGGGTGAAGATCACGCGGAAAAATTTCGGCCGCGATAGAAGGTATCCGATTACGAACGGGTGGCGGGATAAAGATTAGCGGCAATGCGCAATCAACCGCCGCAGAATTTCCTCGTGTTGATCGAAGTCGAATGTGTTGGGATCAACTTTAACCTTATCAAAAACATTCCAGATTACTGAAGGTTTTGCAAACAGGGGCCTGTACCGCTGAAACGGTCTCGCAAAATCAGGATGGCCATCGTCGAATGCATCTGACTTACTGCTATAACGCTGCGTAATTCCTGTGCTCTTTTCTTCCATATGGAAGGCCGTGCACACGGAAAATTTTAGCAAGAAATCCGTTGCGGCTTCGGGTTGTCCAAAGAATTTTGCTCGCAATTGACGATCAAGTTCTGCAATCGGGATCGTGTGCTCTATGTGAACAGTTTGATGGGGCTTAGTTCCACTCCGGTGAATCGTCGTTACGAATTTTTCTGTCCTAAAAATTGCACCTCGGCAGAGCCCGTTCTTCATAGCACGATATTCTAAAGCGTCATGAATGCCGCGAATTTTTGAAGCCTTACTCCTGTCGTCAACTGAAGACATGCATTTAAAATATTTCGCAATCTTCCCTTCGATTTTACGTCGCCACCCTTCTTTGGAGAGCACTTTTCGCCAGGAGTCGAGCAGTTCGTTGCGTTCCCGTTCGAGCTCAACTGGTATATCAGTCGTTGACATTTTGTCCGCCCTGCAAGATCAACATCGGCAACCAAATGCTTGCCTTATGTCGAAGTGAAACTATTTTAAAGCAATTCACTTGCATAATGCAGACGAGAACGCAAACTTCATATGCCAAACCTCGTCATTTCTCACGGAAGATATGAATGCGCGAACTTTGGGAATGCGAGCCGGAATTCAGCTTTTGGAAAGTTGAATCTACGAAAGCTAGACCCCTGCCTTCGCACGGGAGACGAAACAACGGGGTGGCGAGCACCGCCCCAACACAACCCAAGATAGATTTCAATTCCTAGCCCTTCAGCAGCGGCCTATAGAGGATTTTGTTCCTGTCAGCTACTCCCCCAAGGGAGACCACCCAAACGGCGCTCCGGGCGCTTCCTAATAGGTTTAAACGCCTATCTTTGGCCGACCCTAACAATATTGTTCCGCACTTCCCTGTTGCTCCACTGAATACCTGTTGCCATGGGCAAAGCTGGCGGGAAGGATTTCTTCGATTGCCGCCAGGTCTGCGGCAGTTAAAACAATTTTGGATGCGGCCAGATTTTCGTCGTGATGGGCTGCCGTGCGCGTTCCTGGAATGGGGATGATGTGATCGCCTTGCGCCAGCACCCAGGCATTGGCGAGGGCTGCGGGCGTCCAACCGCGCTTATGGGCGTAAGCCTTGAACTTATTGATATAGCCGAGGTTGGCAGGCCAATTTTCGGGTTGGAAACGCGGCATGGCTTTGCGCCATTCTGTGGATGGCATTTCTGATGGCTCAACCACCCCATCTGTAAACACGCCGCGCCCCACTGGCGAGAAGGCCACGAAAGCCGTGCCAAAGCGTTTGCAGGCTTGGATCATTCCGAGTTCTGGCAATCTTGTCCATAACGAATATTCATTTTGCACGGCACGCACATGATGGATTTTCGAAGCGCGCTCCAATGTGTGGGGGGCTATTTCAGAAAGACCGATGCCGCCGATTTTTCCTTCCTTCACGAACTGCGCCATGGTGTGCATCACCTTTTCGATGGGGATGGCGTGGTCGCGGCGGTGCACATAATAAAGATCAACATGATCCACGCCCAAGCGCGTGAGCGAGCCTTCCAGACACGTTCGCATGAAAGCTGGTGTGTTGCTTACACCACGTGGATTAGGAATGATTCCGCCCTTCGTTGCGATGGAAACCTTGCCGCGTGCTGCCGGAGAGTTTTTCAAACGTTCCCCGATTAGTTCTTCGGAAATTTAAGGGCCGTAAATGAGGGCTGTATCGATATGCGGATGGTCTTGCGCAAACACGCGGTCTAGCGCTTTATTGCTGGTTTCAGGATCTGCGGGCCCAAAGGCGCCGGCAATGCTCATGGCACCGAAGCCTATTTCATCCACCATGGGGCCGTTTTTGCCAAGTTGCCGCTGCTTCATTTCATCTGCTTCCCATTGTTGATTTTGCCTGTTGTAACGGCTAGCTCAATGCCATGTCCACCATCGTTCGCTTCGCCCCCTCGCCCACCGGCCGTATTCATATCGGCAATGCACGCGCCGCATTGCTCAACTGGCTTTTTGCACTCAAAACGGGTGGGCAATTCATTTTGCGCTATGACGACACAGACACAGCCCGCTCAACACAGGAATTTGCTGATGGCATTAAGACCGACGTGGCGTGGCTTGGCATCACGCCTTCGCGCGTGGAATGGCAGAGCAAGCGCTTTGGCCGCTATGATGAAGTGGCTGCGGATTTGCGGGCGCGCGGTTTCTTGTATCCGTGTTATGAAACGGCTGATGAATTGGACCGCCGCCGCAAGCGCCAGCAGGCACGGGGGCTGCCGCCGGTTTATGATCGCGCGGCCTTGAATTTGACAGCGGAAGAAAAAGCGGCATTCGAAGCCGAAGGTCGCAAACCGCATTGGCGTTTCAAGTTGGCGCAGAAGGCCGTGGAATGGACTGACCTTATTCGCGGGCCGGTGCATATCGACACGGCCACTTTGTCTGACCCGATTTTGATACGCGAAGATGGCAGTTATCTTTACACTTTGCCTTCAGTTATTGACGATATTGATTTTGGGATCACGCATGTGATCCGTGGTGAAGACCATGTGGTGAACACCGCCGCGCAAATTGAAATTTCCCGCGCTATCAGCCAAACGGTTCCGGTTTATGCCCATTATTCCATGTTGCTGGGTGCCGACGGAAAAGGCTTGTCGAAGCGAATGGGGTCGCTTTCCATCCAGTCGTTGCGTGAGGGCGGATTGGAATGCATGGCGATCGTTTCACTCACCTCGCTTGTGGGCACGTCTGACAATATTCATCCGTGTACGGATATTAAAGAATTGGTGGATGGATTTGATCTCGGCAAGTTGGGCCGGGCGCCGGCGCGTTTTGATGAGGCTGAGCTGGCCACACTCAATGCCAAGCTTTTGCATATGACGGCGTGGAGTGCCGTGAAAGACCGATTGGATTATGGCAATGAGGCGTTCTGGCTTGCGGTGCGTGGCAACATTGAAAAGCTTGCTGATGCAAAATTTTGGGATGATGTGATTCATCAGAATTTGAAGATGAATGTGGCCACCGAGGATATGGCTTTCATCGCCAAGGCCCGCGAGTTGTTGCCTGTTGAACCATGGGATCATACCACATGGAAGGTTTGGACAGATGCCATCAAGGCCGCCTCAGAACGCAAGGGCAAGACGCTCTTCATGCCATTGCGCCATGTTTTGACGGGCTTGGATCACGGCCCTGAGCTTGCGGCACTCTTGCCATTGATCGGCAGGCAAAAGGCGCTTGATCGGTTGAAATAGTTGTCAACGTTTTTGTTGACAACAAACGTCAACAAAGGCTAAAGAAGCTAGGCAATCGGTTGCAATGGACTTCCGACAGGGGGCGAGAACCATCGCCAAAACAGGGTTTGTCGAACACTGGGAAACCTCGCGGCGTCGCCGCATTGTTTTGGGGATGTATTATCATGAAATATTCTGAATTCCGCCGCTGGCTGAAGAAGCAAGGGTGTACGTTTGAGACGAGAGAAGGTGGAACGAGTCATCTCATCGTTCGTTACAAAGGAAAGGAGACATCTTTTCCGATGCACGGCAGCAAAGAGATTGGTACGGGTCTTGTTCAGACCATCAAGAAGCAGTTAGGGCTCAAATGATCAGGTATCGCGTTAAACTCACACCGGATGACAATGACACGTTTCTCGTCACCGCTCCTGATTTTCCGGAGGTGATCACGGCTGGTGATACGCGCGAGGAAGCCTTGGCAATGGCCGTGGGTGCATTTCGAGAAATGATTGCTGGGAAGATCCATTATCAAGAACCCATCCCCGCGCCCTCCAAAATCCGCGCCAAGGATGATTTCATTACCTTACCCTTGCAGACCGAAATGAAAATCCGGCTTTATGAATCCTTGCAGCAAAAGGGCGTCAAAAAGGCAGAGCTTGCGCGCCGAATGAAGCTGCACCGCCAGGAGATTGAGCGCCTGTTGGATTTCAAACAATCCACCAGCATTGGCAAGATTGAGCGAGCCTTCGCGGCGCTTGGCAAGCAGCTCAAAATTGAAGTTGCCGACGCTTCATAACTGGCGCAACATCTTCCAATGATTTTGGTTGGCCAATATGACTCGCCTTTTGTGCGGCGCGTGGCAGTGACATTGCATCACTATCACATGCCGTTCACGCGCAAGCCCTTGTCGGTGTTCAGTGACAAAAAGGCAGTGCAAGCGATCAATCCGCTGCTGCGGGTGCCGATTTTGATCTTGGAAGACGGCGAAGCACTGATTGATTCCAATGCAATTCTTGACCATCTTGATCATGTGGCGGGCCACGCCCGCGCCATGACACCACCCAATGGCACCGAACGGCGGCGTGTGTTGCAGGCCTGCGCTGTTTCAACCGGCGTATCTGATAAAGTGGTGGCGCTGTTTTTTGAGCGCACGTTTCATGAGGCGAGCCACATCAGCAAAACTCTGGATGCGCGGCTTTCATCACAAATTAAAACCTCTTTGGAGTGGTTGGAACACGCCTGCGGCACGCCTTGGTATTTTGACAACAAAATGAGCCAGGCGGATGTGACGATTGGGTGCATGTTAAGCCACTTGAAATTGCGGCTGCCAGAGTTTTTTCCAGCGGACAAATATCAAAAGCTCCATGCCTTGTCGCGCCACTGCGAAATGAAAGAAGAGTTTGATGCGGCGCGGATTAGTGCCAACGAAACCGTGCCAAAGAAACTATAGGCTAGCCTCCAGCTGCGGAATGACGTTATAGGCACCCGCTGGCAACACAGATATACCGCCGAGCAGCAAAGCGCTGCGCACTTCCTTAAGTTGCCGGTCTTGAAATACCTGGCGCAAACTGTCTTGCAACTTTGAAACACTTCCGGCGCGCGTCACAAATGGCAAACATGGCACCATGGGCGAGCGCATTATTTCAACCAGTCCCACCAAATCCGCTGGTCGATATTTTTTGGCTAGTGCAACGCAAACGGCATCAATGGCGCATACATCGGCCTTTCTTTCGCGCACAGCGGCAAGTGAATTGAGGTGGCCACCAGTGATTAATGGTGGTTGAAAAAATTCACGTCCTCGCAAAAAATCCTTGAAGCACAGCTTAAGTGCCAGATTCCCCGACATTGAATCCAGCGCGTTGATCGCAGGTTTTGCCCCGCTGAATTCCGCAATCGGTTTTAAATCACGGGCAAAAATGACGCTTGAATAATGTGCACCTTCACACCCCTCACAATCATAATGTGGCGTGGCAACATATTTTAGTAAGTCTCTGAATTCATGCGTAAATGGGTAACCACAAGTTTGGCTTAAAAGCAGCGCCCCGTCATGCCAAATAGCATCGTGTGGTTCGCCACGATGAAGAGCGCCCTCTAAACCGGCATAGTGCGCCAGGCCCGCCCATAACTCATCCGTGAACAGACGAAGTTCCGGCCAATCATACATGGGAAGCGACGCTAATATATTCAAAATCTGGCTCTTGTCGAAGCGGAGGCAAAGCATATAGATAGAAGCGGGGTTCGCAATCAACGATGTTTTATAGCCGCATACTTTCAAAAATTGAATGGCTCACGCTCGGGGTTATTGTTTTTGTTTACGTCGGTTTGGCGGCAATTGTCTGGTTTCACGCGCAGTTGCCATGGTTCTTCATATTGCCGCTCGGGGCGTATTTGGCGTGTTTGCACGGTTCTTTGCAGCACGAGGTGCTGCATGGGCACCCGACGAGATCTCGCAGGTTGAACGAAATGCTGATTTTCCTGTGTGTGCAAATCTGGTTGCCTTATGGCCGATACCGCGATTTGCATTTACGGCACCACAATGACATGAACCTAACCTGCCCGGTGCGTGATCCGGAGTCGTATTATCTGTTGCCTGATGCGTGGGGCGCCATGCCTGGTTGGCGTAAGCACCTGAATAATTTTAACAACACACTATGCGGGCGGATGCTGGTTGGGCCAGCCATCAGCATTGTGCAATTTTGGGGCGATGAATTATTCAGTTTGGTGAAAGGTCGGCGTGAGGGGTTAATGTGTTGGCTTGGCTTCTTCACATCTTCGGTTATTGTGCTGGCTTATGTGATGTGGTGCGGCATGCCGATCTGGCAATATCTCTTGCTTATCGCCTACCCGTCCATATCACTGGCTTTGGTTCGATCTTATTGCGAGCATCAAGCGGCAGAAGATGTGGGCCATCGCACAATTTTAGTCGAAGCTTCGCCCTTTTGGGCTTTGCTGTATCTGAATAACAACCTTCATATTGCGCACCATGAAAGGCCCGCGCTCGCATGGTACCAACTGCCAAGGTTCTATGCCGCTGAAAGGGCGCGTTTGCTAGAGCGCAACGGAAATTACTTGAGGCTTGGTTATGGCCAGATTTTTACCAGCTACTTTTTAAAGGCCAAAGAAAACGTGGCCCACCCCAATGTGAAATGGTTAGCAGGCCATTGAATCCACAATACAGCGTGCTCATCCCCACGCGCAACCGCGAAGAATATCTCGAAAAGGCAGTAACGGGCGTACTGTCGCAACGCGATGTTTTGCTTGAATTGCTGATCGTAAATGATGGCCAACCGTTGCAGCAGATTTTTTCAGATCCGCGGGTACAAGTGCTTGATAATGACCAGCGCGGCGCGGTGCAGGCCCGCAACCTTGGCGTAACGGCAGCCAAAGGCGAATTCATTGCATTCTTAGACGATGACGACTTCTGGATTGACGATCACCATCTTTCCAAGGCCCTGCGGGCTTTTGAACAATCCGCCGATTTTTACTTTGCCAATGGGGAGATGCATTTCTCTGATGGCACGGTGAAAGCGTTTCGTCGTGACGCCACGGCACGCACCTTGCAATATGACAACACGATTCTGATTTCGGCTGTCTGTTACCGCAATAGCTTGCATGCCGTGCTTGGTGGTTTTGATGATAGCCTGCCCTACTATTGGGATTGGGATTGGTATCTTCGGGTTGCCGCGGCAGGCTGTGAATTGCAGCATGAATCGCAACCGGCTGTGGCAATCCGCGTGCATGCAGGAAACATGTCGAAACAAAATGAAGCCGCGCGACGAGCCAATTTGGATGCCCTGATCATAAAGCATAAGCTGGGCCCGATTGTTTTGAAAAATCACACAGACTTTGTGTAACATCATGAATTTAAATCATTATATTGCGTTAACTAAAAATTAACCGCTTATTCATTGGCTTTCTTCAATTCCAATTCAAAAGACCCCCTAAAAATAAGGGTTTTCAGCAGCGTCACAGTCGCGTATCTGATAGCGATCGTGATTCGACAACAAAGGAGAAAATCATGGCTGACGAAAAGATTGTTACAGTTGCGTTGACGAAGATTGCCGCCGACATGGCTGAGAAGCACGAAATGTCGAAAAAGGCCACCGCTGGCCTGCTCAGCGACTTCGTGGACTCAGTTGTGAAGCACCTTAAGAAAGGTGCCAAGGTTCGCGTGACTGGCTTGGGCATTTTTCAGGTGAAGAAACGCCCTGCGCGTCTGGGTCGCAATCCACTCACCGGTGAGCAAATCAAGATCAAGGCTTCGAAGAAGCTTGCGTTCCGCGCCGCCAAGGAAGTGAAAGAATCGATCTAACCGATTTTATTATTTCTGATTTTGAAGCCTCACCTCAATTGGGTGAGGCTTTTTTGTTGAGTTCATTTCATCGCGTTGCGCGATTGCGGGCGAGAAGAAATTTCACTAGGTTCGCACGCAACAGGGAATGAAACATGAAAACTTCGGCGCGCGTTGTGGTTATTGGTGGTGGTGTGGTTGGGTGCTCGGTGCTTTATCACCTCACCAAAGCGGGCTGGAAAGATGTGGTGTTGGTGGAGCGCGATATTCTCACTTCCGGTTCCACATGGCACGCGGCGGGCGGTTTCCACACCCTGAATGGTGATCCAAATGTAGCCAAACTGCAAGGCTATACCATCGGGCTTTATGACGAACTGGAAAAAATCTCTGGGCAAGCTTGCGGCTTGCATCGATCTGGAGGATTGATTTTAGCGGATACGCCAGCGCGGATGGAATGGCTGAAAATGGCCCATGCCAGAGCGCGCTATCTGGGCCTCGAAACCGAAATGCTGTCAATGGCTGAGGCCAAGAAGCTCAACCCCCTGCTGGAAGAGAAATATTTTGTGGGCGCAATGCTGGATGCCGCTGATGGCAATCTTGACCCAGAGGGCACGACACACGCTTATGCAAAGTCAGCGCGTATTGGCGGCGCAGAGATTTACCAGGGCACTCGGGTTACAGATTTGCAGGCCCGCAAAGATGGATCATGGGATGTGATCTGCGACAAGGGCAACATTCACGCCGAGCATGTGGTGAATTGCGGTGGGTTATGGGCGCGCGAGGTTGGGCGCATGGTGGGATTGGAGCTTCCGGTTCTTGCCATGGAACACATGTATCTGGTCACCGATGAAATGCCAGAAGTGGTGGCCTTCAACAAGGAACACGGGCATGAGCTGCCGCATATCATCGATTTCAAATCTGAAATTTATATGCGGCAAGAGCGTTCTGGCCTGGTTTTTGGAACCTATGAGCAAGCCTGCAAACCATGGCAGACCATGCAAACACCCTGGGAATTTGGCCGCGAACTCTTGCAGCCGGATTTGGACCGCATCGCGCCAAATCTGGAAATGTGTTACCAACACTTTCCTGCCGTGGCCAATGTTGGAATTAAGCGGGTGATCAATGGGCCATTCGTATTTACGCCGGATGGCAACCCGTTGGTGGGCCCGGTGCAAGGACTAAAAAATTACTGGGCCGCATGCGGTGTGATGGCAGGCTTCAGCCAGGGTGGTGGTGTGGGATTGGCGCTTTCGCAGTGGATGGTGAATGGCGATCCGGGCTTTGACGTGTGGGCCATGGATGTGGCACGCTTTGGTGAATGGGCCACGCGTTCATATACCAATGAAAAAGTGCGAGAGAATTATTCGCGGCGTTTTTCCATTCGCTTCCCGAACGAGGAATTACCTGCCGCACGGCCAGCGCAAACCACAGCTTTGTATGATGTGATGCTTGCACAAGGTGCGGTGATGGGCGATTCATGGGGGCTTGAAACGCCGCTGTGGTTTGCCCCAAAAGGGGTGGAGCCCAAAGACGTTGTATCATTCCACCGCTCCAATGATTTTGCGCATGTGAAGGCCGAAGTGATGGGCACGCGCAATGGCGTGGGCGTGACGGAAATTGCAAATTTTGCAAAATATGCATTCCATGGCGCTGGCGCTGAGGCGTTTCTTTCGCGCTTGATGACCAACAAGATGCCAAAGCCGGGCCGCCTGATTTTAACACCAATGTTGAATGAAGCCGGTAAATTGATTGGTGATTTTACCATCGCCAAGGCAAAAGATGATTTATTCTATATGTGGGGTTCAAGCCAAGCACAGAAATATCACATGCGCTGGTTCGAGCAGCATTTGCCCGCAGACGGCAGCGTGCGCATTGACCGCCTTGATATGGGATTGGTTGGGCTTTCAATCGCCGGGCCGAAATCGCGGGCGGTTTTACAGATGCTTACCGACGCTGATGTTTCCAACGCAGCATTCAAATTTATGGATCACCGCGCCATGGACATTGGCAACTGCCCGGCGCTGATCAACCGCATGACTTATACGGGTGATCTTGGTTATGAAATCTGGGTGCGGCCAGAATATCAACGCCGGCTTTATGATCAAATCATGCAGGCGGGCAAAGCGCATGGCATCATCAACTTTGGCATGCGCGCATTGCTTTGCATGCGATTGGAAAAGAACTTTCCCACATGGTACCGCGAGCTAAGGCCCATTTACGGCGCATTTGAAGCGGGGCTAGACCGCTTTGTTGATCTCACAAAAAATGATTTCATTGGCTTAAAAGCCGCCCGCGCCGAAAAAGAGAGTGGCGGCAAGCTGCGGCGTGTTTCGATGATTGTGGGCGCACACGATGCTGACGTGTTGGGTGATGAACCCATCTGGCATAAGGGCAAAGTTGTGGGCTGGGTAACATCAGGCGGCTTTGCGCATTATGTGAACAAAAGTCTGGCGCAGGGCTATGTGCCCAAAGAGCTGGTGGGCGAAGATGAGTTTGAAATCGAGTTGATCGGCGAAATGCGCAAAGCCCGCATTAATCATGAACCGTTGTTTGATCCAAAGGGCGAGCGCATGCGGGGTTAAGTGCTTTTTTGCTTGCACTGCGTTTGCGGAGAGGAACAACCAACAACCGATCATGCGCTAAGCAAAATAATTCTTATATCATTCACATTGGTCAAAGTTGGGCCCGTAATGAGCTGGTCGCCCAGGCGTTCGAAAAATGTGTGGGCGTTGTTGTTGGAAAGCTCAGCATACGGATCAATTCCCAATGTGCGGGCACGGGCCAAGGTTGTGGGATCTATATAGGCACCGGCAACTTCAGCGGCGCCATCCACGCCGTCGGTGTCGGCGGCCAGCGCGTAAATGCCAGCGGCTCCATTTAATTTCAGGGCGAGCGCCAGAAGAAATTCCACATTGCGACCGCCAACGCCATTGCCGCGCAGCGTCACCGTTGTTTCGCCGCCTGAAATGATGGCGCAAGGTGGCTTGGCAGGTTGGCCAAAGCGCCGGGCTTGCAAGGCAATCGCGGCATGAACCAAAGCCACCTCACGCGCTTCGCCCTCAATCGCGTCGCCAAGGATAATTGGCTTAAATCCGGCTTGTCTGGCCACGGCAGCGGCGGCGATGAGGGATTTCTGGGGAGATGCGATCAGCACCGCGTGGGTGTTTACCAGATGTTTAGGCGTTTCGCCTTTTGCTAAAACCAAATGCCGCGCCACCGCCGGAGGAACTTCAATGCGATATTTTGCGATAACGGCGCGGGCATCAGCGAAGGTTGAATGATCGGCAATGGTGGGGCCTGAAGCCACCGCGCTCAAATCATCGCCCGGAATATCGCTAATCACCAATGCCTCAACACGGGCTGGAAAAGCCGCCTGTGCCAACCTGCCGCCCTTGATGGCTGACAGATGTTTGCGAAGAATATTCATGTCGACAATCGGCGCGCCGGATTGCAGCAAGGCGGCGTTCACCGCACGTTTGTCGTCAAGCGTGATGCCATCCGCAGGCAAGCACAAAAGCGCCGAGCCTCCGCCAGACATCAGCGCAATCACCAGATCATCTTTGGTGAGGCCGCGCACCAAATTCAGCATCCGCGCCGCTGCCGCCTGCCCTGTTGCATCTGGAACCGGGTGGGCGGCTTCCACAATTTCTATATGCCTGGTTGGCGCAGCGTGGCCGTAGCGTGTCACAACGAGGCCCGAAAGCGGCCCATTCCAATTTTTCTCTAAAACCTGGGCCATCGCCGCACTGGCTTTGCCGGCGCCCACCACGACGGTGCGCCCCTTGGGTGGGCGCGGCATATGCAGCGCGACGACGTTTTTGGGCAAAGCCGCCGCAACTGCCGCAGTAAACATCTGGCGCAAGAGCTTCTTCATTTTCACCACGCTAACTCAGTTCTCGAAGGCTTGGAAGCGGCCGAATTTGCGGTGATGATAGGCCAGGGTGGCCAAGCCAGAGATCGCTGCCACCACCACCCGCCCAATGAAAATGCGGTGCGTTCCGGCATCGTGCCACGAATCCAGTTCCAGCTCAAAAGTGGCAGCGGCTTGTTGCAAAACCGGCACCCCGCCACTGCCTGCACGCCAGTCAGCGGCCGTAAAATCATAAGCGACCCCGTGATTGGGCCTGCCGGCGAAATTTAAAGCCAAAGCCACTTGATGTTCAGAAAGCAAACATGCCGCAAAAAATTTGTTCGCAGTGATCGCCTCGGCAATGCGGCTTTTGCGGTTGATACAGGCCAGCAACAACGGCGGCTCAGCCGAAACCGAAGTGACGGCGCTGACGGTTAACCCGAAGCGGCCAGTTTCACCTGCGGTGGTGACGATGGAAACACCAGAGGCGGCTGCCGCCATGGCCTCAACAAATTGATGAGAAAGAGTTGGCTGTGGTTCAGACATGGCGTTCCTATCGCGGGCAAAAACTATTCTGTCAAATCAGGGCAGTTAACATTATGAATGGGCCACTGGAGATTTGCGATGCGCACACAAACACCGAAAGCCATTCAGCTGAAGGACTATCGGCCGACGCCCTATTTGATTGACAAGGTTCGATTGGTGTTCAAACTTCACCCCAGTGAAACCCATGTGTCGGCCGAGATCCACTTTCGACCAAACCCAAAAATAAATTCGCGGGGCAAGCCGCTTGAACTTGATGGGGAAAAAATCACGCTGCTCAGCGCTGTGATTGACGGAAAGCCGTTGGCAGAGACGGAGTTTCGTTTGACCGCCAATAAGCTGGTTGTTGCCCGTGTTCCCCAGAAGCCATTCAAGCTGGTCCTTGAAACAACCTGCAACCCGCAAAGCAACACTGAACTTTCTGGGCTCTATATGTCAAACGGCATTTATTGCACGCAGTGTGAGGCAGAAGGTTTTCGCCGAATAACTTATTTCTATGATCGGCCTGATGTGATGGCGCGCTATGACGTGCGCATCGAAGCACCCAGTGCCCTACCCGTGCTTTTGTCGAACGGTAACCCGGGCACCAAAGGTGCCATTTATCAAAGTGAACGACACTTCGCCGAGTGGCAGGACCCGCACCCCAAACCCGCTTATTTGTTTGCGCTTGTCGCTGGTGATTTGGCCCATGTTGAAGAACTGTTCACCACGGTTGAAAATCGACCAGTGAAGCTCAGCATATATGTGGAAAAGGGCAAAGAAAATCGGTGCTCGTGGGCCATGGAGTCTTTGAAAGCCGCCATGCGATGGGACGAGAGGGAGTTCAAGCGCGCCTATGATTTAGACGTGTTCAATATCGTCGCCGTATCTGATTTCAACATGGGTGCGATGGAGAACAAGGGGCTGAATATATTTAACGACAAATACATTCTTGCCATTCCCGAAACCGCAACCGACAGTGACTATGAGTTAATCGAAACCATAATTGCCCATGAATATTTTCATAATTGGACAGGCAACCGCATCACCTGCCGCGATTGGTTTCAACTTTGTTTAAAAGAAGGGCTCACCGTTTACCGCGACCAAGAGTTCACATCAGACATACGCTCGCGCGCGGTGAAGCGCATTGAGGATGTGCAAGATTTGCGCGATGCGCAATTTCCAGAAGATTTCGGCCCGCTGCAGCATTCTCCTCGCCCGGCAAGCTATATGGAGATCAACAACTTTTACACATCCACGGTTTACGAAAAGGGCGCGGAGATTTGTCGCATGATCAAAACTTTGATTGGCGACAAAGCCTTTGCCAAAGCGATGCAACTTTACTTCAAGCGCCATGACGGCGAGGCGGCAACCGTTGATCAATTTATGCGCTGCTTCGAGATTGCCGCTGGCCGCAGCTTGCAGCAATTTTTGCGCTGGTATGACCAAGCCGGCACGCCCCAAGTTTCTGTTAGGGAAATGTATAATGCGAAACGGAAAGTCTATTCGCTCACGCTATCACAAAAAACCAAACGAATAAGGGGGCAAAAGCCCAAACAGCCATTTCACATTCCGCTTGAAATTGGATTTATTGCGGCTGATGGCACAAGCGCCCAGGCGGGCAGCAAGCTTATTGAGTTGACCAAGGGCAACCAAGAATTCAAATTCAAAAATATGGCAGCCAAGCCCGTTCTCTCGTTCAATCGTGGCTTTTCCGCTCCGATCATCGTCCGGCGCAGAGTATCAGCGAAGGATCAATTCTTGCTGATGCGACACGACACGGATTCGTTTAACCGTTGGGAGACCAGTCAAAATCTGGCCTGCGGTTTAATTCTCGAGAATTATCGCAAGGGCAGATCAGCGCGGTGGGACAAGCGTGTGGCAGCCTTTGGTGAAGCCATTATTCATATGTTGCAGAGTGATAGTTTGGAAGATGCCTACAAGGCCAAGATTTTAGCGTTTCCTGATTATGAAGTGTTGATGGCAAGTTTGCGCAAAAACATCGATGCCACCAAGCTTGCGGCTTCTCGAAACGCCTTTCTCCAGTCATTGGCGCAAGGCCAGAGCATGGAAATAAACAATCTCATGCGAGCAACGGAAGATCGCAGCCCCTATAAGCCGACTGGCGCGAGCAATGGCAAACGTGCGCTGCGCTATGCGTTGCTGGAATTAGCGTGTGAAGGTTCGCTTGCCTGGGCTGAGCAAGCCGTGGCAAGCGAAGATGAAAATGCTGGCAATATGACGGCTGAGTTTGCAGCGCTTGAGTTTGCCGCACGCCTTAACAATCGTGTGGGCGATGATATTGTTGATCGCTTCTACCAACGCCATGGCAAGGATTCGCTTTTGATCAACAAGTGGTTTGCGGCGCAAGCGATGGTTCCCGGCGATGCCGCCGTTGCGCGCGTCAAAACACTCTTATTGCATCATGATTTCAGTTGGAAAACACCTAACCGGGTTTATGCCCTGTTGCGCAATTTCATCGATGCAAATTTCACCGGCTTCCACGCTATAAGCAGCGCCGGCTATGAGTTGGCCGCAGATGCAATCCTCAAACTTGATGACATAAATCCGCAAGTGGCATCGCGCCTTGCCACCGGCTTTAGCAGTTGGCAGATGTTTGATCGGCCTAGGCGGGCCGGAGCGCAAAAGGCAATGCAAAGAGTTTTGAAAAAGAAACCACTTTCAACTGATGTTTATGAGATCATAACAAGAACA
Source organism: Hyphomicrobiales bacterium (assembly GCA_025359265.1). Classification (GTDB taxonomy): domain Bacteria; phylum Pseudomonadota; class Alphaproteobacteria; order Rhizobiales; family Aestuariivirgaceae; genus Aestuariivirga. Next base: position 60,848 of record JANYHB010000035.1, read on the forward strand.
TTAGCCGGATAAATTCACTGTCTCACCCCTAGGCAAATCAGTGCTCCGCTTGTTATCGCTAAAGGCGGTTGATGCTGCGTGATCGTGCTTTTTCGTTGTTTCCCTAAGGTATGCAGATTTGGCGAAGGCCCAACTCAAAGAATTATTCTTCCGAGATAGTTCCCTGCGCTTGCCGCTGGTGGCTGGGCATGGCCTAAAAGTGACTGAGCGCACCATGCGCATATTGATAACCGTTTTAACGGGGCTATTCGTGGCTATGCTGGCCGCCGCGCTGCTTTCACAACTCTGGGCCAGCCGCAATCAAAGCCTGGCCGACGAAAGCCGGCTCACGTTGGTAGACGCTGAACGCGCCGCGCAAAACATCATGCTCGCTGCGGCTGAACCAAATGTGACCGGGCATTTATCACTCGATCAAGCGTTGCTGGATAAATCCGTGCCGATCGATGCCGCGGCGCATGATCGATTTTTTATCTTGCTCGACGCCACGGGAACCATTGTCGCCGCCGTGCCCCATCATGCCAATTGGAACGGCAAATCCGTCGCCACCGTTTTGGGGAATGATTTTGTCACCCACGCCATGGTGAACGGCAGTGAAATGGCACCCTTGGTATTGGCCTCCGGCGAAGATGCCTTCATGGCCTCGCGTGATCTTGGAAAACTGCCCGGCAGCTTGCTGGCTTTGCAAAAAAAGGATGATGTGCTGTCGATTTGGCGCAGCGGTGTGGCCAAACTCACCGGCTTGTTTGTGGTTACACTGATGGTGCTGCTGTTATTGGCAGGGGCTTTCCACTGGCAAGCGGGCAAGGCCTTCGATGCTGATGAGATGTTGAGCCATGCCACAGGCCGCCTGGATAAGGCATTGGAAGGTGGTGAGTGCGGCATGTGGGATTGGAATCTGATGGGGGACAAAATTTTCTGGTCCATGTCGATGTATGAAATTCTCGGCATGAAGCCAAAGGGCGACTATCTTTCATTCAGCGAATTCTCGCACCGCCTTCATCATGATGATGCGCGGTTAGACTATTTGATTGATGATTTGCTGCGTGGCAAACGCAAGGATTTTGATCAGGAATTCCGCATGCGCCACGAGAATGGGAGTTTCATCTGGCTGCGTGCCAGGGCTGCCCTTGCCAAGGGTCGTGCTTCGAACGACCCACACCTGGTTGGCATTGTTTTTGATATTTCCAAACAAAAGCAACTCGACACGTTGAACCAAGAGGCCGAGATGCGCTTGAAAGATGCGGTCGAAAATATTTCTGAAGCCTTTGTGCTGTGGGATACGGAAAGCCGATTGGTTTTATGCAATACGAAATATCAGCAGTTCCATTCTCTGGCACAGGATGTTTGCGAACCGGGCACACCTTACAGTGTTGTGGCGGCAGCGGCAAAGGAACCAGTGGTGCAGCAGTTCGTTTCGGCAGAGCGCGATTCATCCTCTGGTGCGCGCTCAATGGAAGTGCAGTTTGCTGATGGGCGCTGGTTGCAGATCAATGAGCGGCGCACCAAAGATGGTGGCTTTGTGTCTGTGGGTACTGATATCACGGCATTGAAAACACAAGAAACCTATCTGCTTGAGTCTGAGCGTAACCTGATGGTGACGGTTAAGGACCTGCAAAAGGAACGTCAATTCGCTGAAGAGCAATCGCAAAGCCTTGCGGAGCTTGCCGATAAATATGCTTCAGAAAAAGCCCGAGCGGAAGCTGCCAACCGGTCAAAATCTGAATTCTTGGCGAATATGAGCCATGAATTGCGCACCCCATTGAATGCCATCATCGGGTTTTCTGAAATCATGTCGCAGCAGATTTTTGGGCCGCTTGGCTCATCCAAATATGATGAATACGCCAATGATATTCGCAAAAGCGGGCAATTTCTGTTGGATGTGATCAATGATATTCTTGACATGTCCAAAATTGAGGCTGGTAAAACCGATCTTGAGCTGGCGCCGGTGCAAGTGGGCGAATTGATTGATGAAGTATTGCGGTTGATTGGCCCTCGCGCGGCAGAGGGTAAAATTATCATCGAAAAAGACCTGCGCAAAGTTCCGCATTTCATGGCCGATAAACGGGCATTAAAACAGGTGCTGATCAACATCATGGCCAATGCCGTAAAATTCACGCCTGAAGGTGGCGTTGTAAGGCTTGTGGTCACGCACGATAAAAGCATTATTCGGCTCCAAATCATCGACACCGGTATTGGTATTCCGCCGCACGACATTGAAAAAATTGGCCGGCCGTTTGAGCAAGTTGAAAACCAATTCACCAAGAGCAAGGGTGGATCAGGCCTTGGGCTGGCCATTTCAAAGTCTCTCGTGGCGCTGCATGGGGGCAAACTCATCATTGCCTCGCGGCAAGGCAAAGGCACAACCGTTACCGTTGATTTGCCAATCGTTGCAGACACCGCTTCACAGGCCGCATGAGAGATTATTTTTGGTGCTGAAACCGTTCCTCGATTGCCTTGGCCAAAAGCACGCGTTCATCGAATGACAGTTTGATGTAAAAATCTTTCAACACCGCGCCACCCTTGGCGGCAACGCTTTCAGGCCCGGTGGTAAAGCCATCAATAAGCTCGGCAATGCGGCTGGCATCAAATTCGGGTTTCACCAGTTCAGCCGCCACCTTTTGCGCATTACCGGTTGAAAGCAGACGGGCCTTTTCCAACTCAACTTTGCTTGCGCGAAAAGCCAAGCCCAACTCCCGGCGGCGCTCTCGTGGCAATTCTGCAAAAAAACGCTGCGGCACAAATTGCATATAATTTGCCGCACCGGGACGATCCATCGGATTGCTTCGGTAATGTTGCCCCAGAAGAATACCAAGTATCGCCAAATTTATCATCAAAGAGGCCAAGAGCAGCACACGCCAAAGCCCATGGCTGGTATCTGGCAACCAAGTTTTTTTGTGGTTATGGGAAGGAACGTCACTCATGTGGCGTTATCCGCGTCGAAGCTGCCGATCTCGTCTATGCCCGCGGGGCCGAAGTCACTGTCTGAGCCCAACATCGCAGACTCGGTTGCGGCGGCAACAGCGTTGCTGACGGGGCCTTGCGTTCCCAACCAAATGCCAAGCATCAACGAAGCTGCCAGAGCCGCGGGCATTTGCCAACGCCAAACTCCAGCTGGCGCCGGCTTGGCCCGTTGCGGAAACGGCACAACATTATTGAGGCTTTCACTTGCCACGCGAACCATCAGGCGCTGTTCAGCACCCCAAGGAATTTCAGGAACACCTGCAGCATCAAGCAATCCATCCAGTTCCTCCTCAGACAAAATCATATCTTTCCCCGTCATCAATCCTTCTCCATTGCTCTCAAAAGTTGCGTGCCTTGAGGGCCTAGACATTCTTTCAATCCGCGACGCGCCCTGGCCAGCAAGCTCTCCAATGCATCAACACTAATTTCCATGTGTGCAGCCGCAGCTATATTTGTCATTTGTTCAAAATGCACGAAAGTCAAAGCCAGCTTCTGTCGATCAGGCAACTGCGCGATGGCAGCGTCCATTGTTTTGGAAACGTAGGCCAAGCCCATTTGTTCATCAGCAGATGCCGCACCATCAACCACATCAAAGGCTGTGTCCAAATCTTGAAGTGGCTTTTTCCTAAAGCGATCCATTACCAAGTTGGAAGCAACGCGCAGCAACCAGCCTTTCAAGGCTTTTGCTTCGCGCAACTGTTCTGGCTTGGCCCAGAGACGCAAAAATGCCTCTTGCGCAATATCTTCGCTATCCGCATGGCCACCGGAAATGCGCCACACCACACGGTAAACATCTTTGTAATAACGTGATACCAGAACCGCAAACGCCGCTTGCACGCGGCGCGCAGAGGCATCAAGCAAAACCGCGTCACTTGCGGTTCCCCAATTACTCGATGCCAGAACTGGCAAAATGCGAATGGCCAACACTGCTCCCATGCACTTTAGAAGACGCCAAAAGCAAAAGATTCCGTCTCTTGCTGTTCAACGGTAAAACATTAACCGTCTGGCGCGGCATAAGGCAGATGCAGTTCGGCCCGCAGGCCGGGAAGGTTTGATTTCAAAATAATCTTTCCATTCAATAGGTTGGCAACACTGGCGACAAGGCTCAAACCCAATCCATTGCCGGGTTTAGAGCGGCTCTCGTCCAGGCGTACAAAGCGTTGCAGCACGCGCGGTTTGTCGCTGTCTGGAATTCCTGGTCCATTGTCTGAAACAGTGATGATGATGTCTTGGCCCTGTTTGATGCCGCTCACCTCAATGCGCGCCCCGCCCGATTTGCTCTCACCATATTTCATTGCGTTGTCTACGAGGTTGGTGAGGGCCTGCGCCATGATTTCGCGCTTACCACGCACAAACAGCCCCGGCGTGGAATTCAACACCAATGCGCCATGGTTTTCTTCCGCCAAGGGAGCATAAAGATCCACCACGTCTTCCAAAATTTCATGCGCATCCAGAACTTGCAGATTGCTGCGCTGTTCACCGGATTCGAGTTGGGTGATGGACAGCACCGCGTTGAATGTAGAAAGCAGCGCGTCGCTGTCTGCCAGGGTTTGCTCCATTGTGGTTTTGTATTCATTTGGATTTTCCTGGCGAAGAGCCGCTTCAATGCGGGCGCGCAATCGTGTGAGTGGTGTGCGCAAGTCGTGCGCCACATTGCTGGAAACTTCGCGCATTCCCTGAACCAGTTTTTCAATTTGCCCCAGCATCTCATTCAACGACTGAGCCAGCCGGTCCAACTCATCGCCCGAACCGCTGGTCGGCATCCGACCGCTCAAATTGCCATGCATGATCTCACGGCTGCTGTCGGTTATGGCATCAATACGGCGCAAGAAATTACGGCTGATCAAATACCCCCCGCCCAGCCCCATGGCCAGGGCCAAGGCGAGGCCCCAATAAAATGCTTTACGGATGACGATCAGAAATTGGTTCAGATCTTCCACGTCCTGCCCAACAATAAGCTGATAATCCTGGGGCAGCTGCATATTAAAGCCACGCACTTGATGGCCCACCGTGCCATCTGCGTCACCAAGGCGAATGGCGAAATCAATCCACTGATTATCGGGCAGAGCATTGATTGACGGGGTGTGTAAATTGCCGGCAAGATAAGCGCCTTGCGCATCTGCCAACATAAACAGCATAGGTGATTTGGCTTCAATCCGGCGATTGATGGCAGCAATCAAACCTTCCAGGCCTTGGGTGCCATATTGGTCTACCAATCCAGCAACTTCGGCGCCGATGGTTTCTTCATTCTGGCGTTGCAGCAAGCCAACCGTGTTGAAGTAAATATATCCCAACAATGCGATGGTGGAGAGCAAGAAAAATAAAAGATAAAGAGCCGAAAGGCGAAAGGTTGAGCTTTTGAGCGGGTTGCCGTCAGCGCGCACGAATCATATAACCCGCGCCGCGCACGGTTTGCAAAAGTGGCGTGGCAAAGCCCTTGTCAAGTTTGCCGCGCAATCGTGAGACGTGCACATCAATCACGTTTGTTTGCGGATCAAAGTGATAATCCCAAACATTTTCAAGCAGCATCGTGCGGGTGACGATGTGGCCGGCATTACGCACCAGATATTCGAGCAACTTGAATTCACGCGGCTGCAAAATGATGGCTTTGCCACCGCGCGAGATGGTGCGTGTCATCAAATCAATTTCCAAATCCAGAACGCGGAGTTTCGCGTCTTTCGGGTCCAGCAATTTGCGGGCGCCGAGGCCTTCAACGCGGGCCAACAGCTCGGCAAAGGAATAGGGTTTCGCCAGGTAATCATCACCGCCGGAACGCAATCCGTTCACGCGCTCATCAACATCATTCAACGCCGAAAGAATGAGGATGGGAACTTTGTTATTTTGATCACGCAAGCTACGGATCAATTTCAACCCATCGAGTTTGGGCAGCATGCGGTCAACGATCAGAACGTCATAAACCGCCTCGCCCGCCATGTCCAAGCCTTGTTCACCATCGCTTGCATGGTCAACAACATGGCCGCTTTCCTTCAGGCCTTTAACCAGCCAAGACGCAGCGTCTTTGTCATCTTCAACCACCAGAATGCGCATGGCGCTTTCTGTGCCTTCCCTCGGTGCGTTTGTCAAACTCGCTGCGCTTTCGGCTGGCATGGAGACCTCAGTTGGGTTGTGAATGCATTAAAATAATGGGCCGCCAACAAGGGGGCGGCCCTTCGGAGGATTGGTTCAACCCTTGGCACGCTCAAGCGTTACAAAGGTCTGGCCCTGCGCTGTTTTCACCAGCATCAAAACCTTGTTGCCACCAACCCTTTTCAGTGCTGCGTCAACGCTGGCTTGATCAGAAACGTCGACACCTGAGATTTTCAAGATCACGTCACCTTCCTTGATGCCAACATCTGCGGCGGCAGAGTTTGGATCGATCTTGATCACTTTAACGCCTCTGCCACCTGCACCCGGGCCCACTTGCAAGCCAAAGCCGGAAAGGCTGGTCGCGTCAGCTGGTGCTTCTTTGCTTGTATCCAGATTTGCCATCTCAGGCTTTTCATTGGGCAACGTGCCCAGTGTTACAGTCACCGTTTCTGCTTTGCCGTCTCGGATGATGGCAAGCTTAACGTCTTTGCCGGGCGGGATGGAGCCGATCACTTTGGCCAAATCCCGGTCGGTCGCGATATCTGTATCATCCACTTTCAAGATTGCATCGCCAGCCTTAATTCCGGCTTTTAATGCAGGTGATTTTGCGGTGAGATCAGAAACCAAAGCGCCTTTGGTATCTTTCAAGCCCAAAGTATCGGCGATATCCGCGCTGATCGGTTGAATCTGCACGCCCAACCAGCCGCGCGTAACTTTATGATTGGTTTTCAAACTATCAATCACATTTGAAGCAGTGGATGCCGGAATGGCAAAACCAATGCCAACCGAACCGCCGGAGGGTGAATAAATCGCCGTGTTGATGCCCACCACTTCGCCATCCAGGTTAAAGGTTGGCCCACCGGAATTACCCTTGTTGATAGAAGCATCTATCTGGAGGAAATCGTCATAGGGGCCATTGCCAATGTCACGGCCGCGCGCCGAAATAATGCCGCGCGTTACGCTGCCACCAAGGCCGAACGGGTTGCCCACAGCCATCACCGTATCGCCCACTTTGGCTTCGGTCTTGGCCCAATCGACATGCGGGAAAGTTTTGTCAGATTTGATTTTAAGCAAAGCCAAATCGGTTTTCTGATCTGTGCCAATCACCTTGGCATCATAGCTTTCACCGTTTTGAAAGGTCAGTTTTACGGTTTCCGCGTCTTGAACCACGTGGTTGTTGGTCACGGCATAACCATCAGCAGTCAACATAAATCCTGAACCCAAGGCACGTCCACCGCCCTGTGGGCCTTGTTTGCCCTGCGGGCCGCGAAACTTGAAGCCGGGGAATTGGTCAAAGAAATTTTTCAGGTCAGGAGGCATTTGATCGTTACCGCCGCCATTGCCCTCACCATTGTCTGCCACGGCTTTGTCTGAAAGCTTCACTTCCACGCTGACCACAGCAGGCATGACCTTTTCCACCAATGGATTAAGTGACCGGGTGGGATCCAATCCCGCCACATCCGCTCTGGCAATTTGTGCGGGGGGCAGTGCCACCAAGGCTGATGTAAAAATGCTGGCCGTCAACAGGCCAGCTGTGACGAGACCATAAACGGTTTTACGCGAAAGACTAGAATTGCGGTTCATTGAAAAAATCTCCATTTGCGATGAGGCCACTCTCGGCCAGGCCGAGTTACGAAGACATTACTCCGCTATGAAAGATTGGTTATGCTTGTGGCATTTCAAGGGCAAAGGGCATTTATTGTGGCAAAGCCGTGAAAAACTGAGGATAAATTCAGCCCTTCCACTTGCCTTGGGCCTTTAACTTTTCAACAATTTCCCTTGGCATGTATTTTTCATCATGCTTGGCCAAAACAGAATCAGCGAGAAATGAGCCGTCGCCAGCAACGTTGCCTTCGGCCACCACGCCTTGGCCTTCACGGAATAAATCGGGCAAAAGGCCTTGGTATGAAACTTTCATGCTCTTTGTCATATCGGTAACGCTAAACGTCACCAATCCGCCCGGCAATTTAATCAGGCTGCCTGTTTCAACCAAACCGCCCAGGCGCACGCGGGTGGTTGGGCCGAGATGCTTTTCAACCATTTCGCTGGGCGTATAGAAAAACACAATCGAGTCACGCATCGCAAACAGCACCAGCCCTACGGCCAACCCCAATAGACTAAGGGCGGCAAGAATTAAGGATAAGCGCGTTTGTTTGCGTGTCATCGGCTTCATATAGCCATTGTGTCTGCATTATGGAAATCCGCCTTGTCGCAGGGGGAATTTCAACGTCGGAAAGGCTTGGAGATAGCCTAGGCCCTCTGATAAAAGGCAAAGCATGTTGAAGCCGCGCTATTCCATATTCTCGCTCGCTCGCAATGCGATGAACTATCACAAGGATTGGGAGCGCGCCTGGCGTTCACCCTCCCCCAAGGCGGAATATGATGCGGTGATCGTGGGGGCTGGCGGGCATGGCTTGGCCACCGCCTATTATCTCGCCAAGAATCACAAGATGACGAATATCGCCGTGGTGGAAAAAGGCTGGCTGGGCGGCGGCAACACCGGGCGCAACACCACGATCATTCGTTCCAATTATTTGCAGGATCCTTCCATCGCGATTTATGAATTGGCTCGCACACTCTACGAAGGCCTGTCGCAGGAACTTAATTACAATGTGATGTTCTCGCCGCGCGGGGTTTTAATGTTGTGTCAAACGCAGCATGAACTTCGTGCCTTCCAGCGCACGGCCCATGCCAACCGCCTGGCGGGTCTTGATTGCCGCATGATCACACCTGCGGAAGTGAAAGAGATTGTGCCGATCATCAATGATGATCCAAATTGCCGCTATCCCATTTTAGGTGCCTACTATCAACCGCGCGGCGGCACGGGGCGCCATGATGCCGTGGCCTGGGGTTATGCGCGCGGTGCCGATGACATGGGCGTGGACATTATCCAGAACTGCGAAGTGACGGGCATTCAGCGCGATGGCAATCAGGTTATGGGGTTGGAAACTTCGCGCGGTGTGATCAAGACGAAGAAAGTTGGCGTTGTCACCGCTGGCAATGTTTCCACGGTGATGGATATGGCCGGGGTTCGCATGCCGATTGAATCGCTGTGCTTGCAGGCGCTGGTGTCTGAACCTATCAAGCCTGTCATCGATTGCGTGGTCATGGCTAACACTGTGCATGGCTATATGAGCCAATCCGACAAAGGTGAACTCGTCATTGGCGGTGGCACTGATCCTTACAATAATTACTCGCAGCGCGGCTCATTCGCCTCGCTGGAACACACGATCACGGCGTTGATCGAAACTTTCCCGATCATCTCCCGCCTGCGCATGTTGCGCCATTGGGGCGGCATTGTGGATATGACGGGTGATCGCTCACCCATCATTGGCAAAACGCCGGTTGATGGCCTTTACGTGAATTGCGGTTGGGGCACGGGTGGCTTCAAGGCCATACCTGGCTCTGGCTGGGTGTTCGCCGACACATTGGCCAATGACCGGCCACATAAAATTGCTGAAGCTTTTTCGATGGAGCGCTTTACCGAAGGGAGATTCATTGATGAATCTGTTGCCGCAGCGGTCGCGCATTAGGTTCACGTCCTCGCCCGCTTGCGGGAGAGGACAGGGGCCCGCTTTGCTTCAGCAAAGTGGGAAAGGTGAGGGACCGAAGTCCACCACTTGCCCCTCACCAACCCCATGCCACGCACGGGGCCCCCTCCTCTCCCGCTTCGCGGGCGAGGACGAATGGAGAGCATTCTAATGTTATTAGTCACCTGCCCCGTGTGTCACGCTTCCGGCGATGAAACCGATTTTCATTTCGGTGGCCAGGCCCACGTGGCGCGACCTGCAACCAGCAATCCTGAAGGCATCAGTGATGAACAACAGCGTGAATATCTATTCACGCGCATCAACCCCAAAGGCCTGCATTTTGAGCGGGTGCGCTGTGACCGCGGCTGTGGCAAGTGGTTTCACGCCGCGCGTGATACGATGACAATGGAATTCAAGGCCTTTTACGGCATCACTGAATTGCCGCCAGATCATGTGATAAAGCAGGCCAAAGGTGCCTGGGCAGAATATTTTACAATGCGAATGAAGAAACAGAAATGACCGGAAAACCGTACCGCCTCACCGAAGGCGGCAGCCGCATTGACCGCAATTCACGCATGACCTTCTCATTTGATGGCCGCGATGTGCAGGGCTTTGCCGGAGACACCGTGGCTTCCGCCGTGCTGGCTTCGGGCCAGAAAATATTTGGTCGCAGCTTCAAGTATCATCGCCCACGGGGTGTGGTGGGCTTGGGCTCCGAAGAAATGAACGCGCTGATCGGCGTTGGTGCCGATGCGCGGCATGAACCCAATTTGCGCGCCACGCAGGTGGAAATATTCGGCGGCATGGTCGCTGAAAGCCAGAACCGCTGGCCGTCTCTCACTTACGATATGGGCGCGATCAATTCCAAACTCTCGCGCTTTATTCCCGGCGGCTTTTATTACAAGACATTCAAATGGCCACAGGCATTTTGGAAACATGTTTATGAACCCATCATACGCCGCGCCGCTGGTCTCGGACGGGCCGCGACGGGGTGCGATCCAGACACATATGAACACATGCACTTGCATTGCGATGTGTTGGTGGCAGGCGGTGGCTTGGCTGGCATTCTCGCCGCTGAGGCTGCTGCGAAAGCCGGTGCCCGTGTTGTGTTGATCGACGAAAACCCGGTGCTGGGCGGCATCGCTGATCTCACGGCTGGCATGATCAACGGCGAATGCGCTGCCGATTGGCTGAAGCCGACTGCTGATGCATTGCAGATGATGCCGAACATGCGTGTGCTTTCGCGCACAACCGTTGTGGGCCATTATCATCATAATTATCTGATGGCGCATGAACGTGTGGGTGATCACGACCCGGCGTTATTGGCGGCGGGTGCGCCGCGCCAACGCAAATGGAAAATCCGTGCCAAGCGTGTGATTATGGCCACGGGCGCAATTGAGCGGCCCATTGCCTTTGCAAACAACGACCGCCCCAACATTATGTTGGCCTCAGCCGCGCGTGGTCTGATCAGTCGCTATGGGGTTTCGCCCGGCACGCAAGGGATTGTGTTCACCAATAATGATGATGCCTATCTCACGGCTTTCGCTTTGCAGAAGGCGGGCGTGAATGTGCAGATTGTTGATAGCCGTGCGCGGCCTGATGGTGATCTGGTAAAACGCGCGCAAGAAGAAGGCATTCCCGTTTCGCTGTCATCAGTCATTTCCGCCGTTGCAGGCACGCAAGCGGTGAGAGCCGTCAAAATCGCCGCCTACCGCAAAGGCCAGGGCCGCGTAATCACTGAGCGTAAAGTGGATTGTGATTTTATCGCCATGTCGGGGGGATGGAACCCCGCACTGCATCTCTGGGCCCATAACGGCGGAAAAATCAGGTTTGATGATTCACTACAGAGCTTCCGTCCTGATACGCACCCAGACGCGATCACAGCCGTGGGCGCTGCAAACGGCACGATGAGTGTTGCCGAAACCATTTCTGAAGCGCAGGCCGCAGGTGAAGTGGCGGCGAAATCTGTTTTGAAAAAAGCCAAGGCCGCTAAGCCTGCGAAGATTGAAGTGAAAGAGCCGAAACGTGGCGCGTTGGAACCGCTCTGGTTTGCGCCGGCAACCGGGCATTATAACGAAGGCAACAAGCATTTCATTGATTTCCAAAACGACGTCACCGTGGCTGATCTCGAACTGGCGCAACGCGAGGGCTATGAAAGTGTGGAGCACACCAAGCGCTACACTACGTTAGGCATGGCCACTGATCAGGGCAAAACCTCAAACCTCAACGGGCTTGGCGTTCTCGCTGAAGCCACGGGCAAAACGATCCCTGAAATCGGCGTCACCACATTCCGCCCGCCCTATACGCCATATTCCTTCGGCGCGATTGCTGGCGCTTTGACCAATGATTTGTTCCTGCCCGTCAGGCGCACCGCCGTGTTTCAATGGCACACAGACCAAGGTGCCACGTGGGAGCCTGTGGGCCAATGGCGGCGCGCTTACACCTATACAGGTGTTGGCGAAGAAAAGCACCAGTCGATCACCCGCGAAATCCTCAGTGTACGGAATAAGGTGGGGCTGCTGGATGCTTCAACACTCGGAAAAATCGAAATCAAAGGGCCGGATGCGGCAGAATTCCTTGACCGCATATATACCAACACCTTCTCAACTTTGAAGGTGGGTCGCTGCCGCTACGGCTTGATGATGAATGAGTTGGGATTTCTGAGTGATGACGGCGTTACCGTGCGTTTGGGCGAGGATCACTTTCTTATGCACACCACATCAGGTGGTGCAGACCGCATTGCCGCCTGGCTGGAAGAATGGCTGCAAACCGAGTGGACGCAGTACAAGGTGTTTGTAACCCCCGTCACTGAGCAGTGGTCGCAATTTGCGTTGGCTGGGCCACAGGCGCGGGAGGTATTGGAAAAGCTGGAGCCGGATTTCGAAATCACCAACGAAGCCTTCCCGCATATGAGTTTCAAGATCGGCAAGCTCGGCGGTTTTCCGGTTCGGGTTTACCGCATCTCTTTCTCGGGTGAGTTGTCTTACGAAATCGCCGCGCCCGCTGGCTATGGTCTTTCATTGTGGCAGGCAATCATGGAAGCAGGAGCCGAATTCGGCATTGGACCCTATGGCACCGAGGCGCTGCACGTGCTGCGGGCTGAAAAAGGCTACATCGTTATCGGAGATGAGACTGACGGCACAACAACACCGGATGATGTTGGCATGGCCGGCATGGTTTCAAAAAAGAAGACTGACTTTCTGGGCAAGCGTTCCTTGGAACAGTCGGAATTGAAGCGTGACGGCCGCAAACAACTGGTGGGATTGTTGACCGAAGAGCCGAACGACATTCTCCCCGATGGTGCTCACGCCGTGGCCGACCTCAAGGATAAGCCGCCGATGAAGATGATTGGTCATGTCACGTCCAGTTATATGTCTCCCTCACTGGGTCGTTCCATCGCCATGGCCTTGATTGAGAACGGCCGTGCACGCATGGGTGAAACCATTGCCTTCCCCCTTGCAGGCGGCAAAGTGATGAAAGCTAAAATCATCGGCACGGTTTTCTATGACAAGGATGGAGGGCGCATAAATGCTTGAGCCGCGTTTTGAAAGTGCGCTTGCCCTGCGAGGTGAGCCCACAACCACTTATGTTTCCATGCGCGAAATTACCACACGCGGAATGATTGATCTGCGTGGGCTGACGAGCGATCGCAAGTTCATGGCTGCCGCGAAAGCGGTGTTGGGCTTTGATCTGCCCAAAGCGCCGCGCACATCAAACAGTTTCGGTGATGTGAAAGTGCTGTGGCTTTCGCCAGATCAATGGCTTGTTCTTTGTGCGCGGGAGAAAGCCCCAAGCCTTGCCGCTGAATTTGCAAAGGCCACAGAAAATACTCACGCGCTGGCTGTGGATGTTTCAGACATGCGCAGTATTATCCGCATCGAAGGCGAAGGTTCCCGCGAAGTGATGATGAAGGGATGCTCGCTGGATTTCACCGATGCAGATTTCACACCCGGTTATGTGCGCCGCGTGCGCTTTGCCGAAATTGCCGCGCTGTTCACCATTGTGGATGCCAGCACCATTGATCTCTATGTTTTCCGTTCATATGCCAATTATGCGTGGGATTTCCTGCTAAAAGCCGCCCGCAAGGGCAGCGAAGTTGGGTTGTTCAACGGTCGCTAATATTTGGATGTGCCTATGGTAGTAGTCAAAGGAGCAACACATCACTGGTGGCCTACCACGCTGCAAGGCTGTTGGATTAATTCCGAAAGTGGTATCAACAGGCTAATTAATGGTTCTAAAGTTGTTTCTGTCGGTTTGGGAGCTAGCGGCGGAGTTAGCGATGGACACAATGTCAATCTGCCTGACGGCTGGGCATATAGTTTTGAACCTGACTTCCATGAGGCAGATGATTGCGTTCACAGAGTTGTGCCTTATGTACAGCAACAAGTGCGATCAATGGTTGAAAACTCTGTCCATGGCCAACTCAAGGCAATTGAAGAAAATTCTGCAATTTGCAACGACTTGGGCAGTATTGTGTCCGGCCTGCTTGTTCGCAACCCAAGAACAAGGAGAGCTGTACAGCTTACGGTGAATGACTTGCGGTCTGACGAAATGCAAATCGGGTCGCGAGATGCGTTGATAGCTATGAACCTTGCAAATCGTCATATCCCTCTTTCAAGTTGGCTCGGCCGCTTCGGCAACTTTCTGTTCATTCAATCAACGGAAAGCGAGTTCGTTTTCGGCGATGGGATTTATAGCAACATCGATACCCGCATGCCTGGCAACAGCAACTGTTTCGCATTTGTTGCGCTTGCGCCAGATACGATGGTTTTGTGTTCCAACTTAAATGGACATGTTTACGAGAGTAGACTCAATTGCATTTTTGCAACGGAAGATTTTGTCGAGAAAGTTAACCGTGCGACTATAGAATACTCCATACGCGAAGTCTTTTTTCGATCTCAAAAACCTATTTTAAAGCCGGGTGATCTAAATGGAGTGGTCCGCCAATATCAGTATCACAAGCATCCCTACTTCCAGTCTTTTCTGTATCGATTGAGTCAACGACAGACAGTTTTTTCTTAGAACTAGATTTGCGGACAGTGGCGCGCTTCAATTCAACTGTTCCCACCAGGCAAACAGCTTGTCGAACCCGCCGAACGGATAAAGATGCGGGGCGGCAATTTTCAACTCGGGTTTTTCGAAATGAAGTTTGGCGAGTTGTTCCACAAATTCTGTCGGTTCTGACACGGTCAACAACTTGGTGATATTGAGTGCTTGCTTGCGGATAAAACGTGCTGAATGCCCCACCCCGCAAAGGGCTGCATAACGCACCAGTGTTTTCAAACTTGCAGGCCCCGGAATGCCCACGTGCAAGGGCAAATCAATTCCTGCTTCGCGCAAACCCTTGGCCCAAAACGCCAGTGGCTCTGCGTCAAACAAGAACTGCGTGGCGATAAAACCGTCGATGTTTTTTTCTTTCAGCCAAGCCTGCTTTTTTTTCAACGCCGTTAACAACGCGGCCTCGCCATGCATTTTGGATATATCCGAATTGCCTTCTGGGTGCCCGGCGATGCCAATGCGCGTGATGCCGTGGGCCTCCAACAAGCCCGTCTCCATCAACTGAATGGCCGCATCAAATTTTCCAATTGGCTGCGGCGCACCACCGCCGAGCGCGAGAATTTGCGTAACGCCGAATTTCGCAAAAGCCGCCAGCCGCGTTTTCAAATCCTCTTCATCGCGCACAAACCGTGCGGGTAGATGGGGGATCGCCTGAAAATCTGATTGTTGAAGCGCGCCAGCAAGACTGATCTGCCCCGCAACATCATTCGCATCGAGCAACGCAATGAAAACTTTGGTTCCTTTCGCCAGGTGTTGCTGGAGTATAGGAAGTTTGTCGATTTGCTTTGCCGTCACTTCAACAGAGGCAAGGTTCAGAAATGCCGCAGTCGGTTTTTTGGTTTCCAGGGCGGCGTGCAACATTGTTTGAACATGCCAACGCGAGATAAAAGCCGAATGTCGCTTAACGACAAGAGTGGTTTTCTAGCGACAATTAGCGGGGGTAACTGTCGTTTTTTAACTGCCTAATGACGGTCTTGCCTTAGGTGTCGGTTTTGGAGCATGGTGTCGTTTCAGGAGATTCACATGTTCGGCGATAAACCTTCCACTCTGCCGCAAACGGTTGCCTTGGTTTTGGTACCGGAGTTCACGATGATGCCGGTTACAGCGGCGATTGAGCCTTTGCGCATCGCCAATCGCCTGTCCGAGCAAAACCTTTATCGCTGGACTTTGCATTCCTTGAATGGCCAGCCCGTTGCCGCATCAAATGGCATCCTCACCATGGTGAATGGCGATCTTGAAACCATAACTCCTGAAGCCAGCATTATCGTTTGCGGGGGGCTCAGCATCCAACGCAACACTGATAAGCGCATGCTCAGCTGGCTGCGCAAAGTGGCGCGGCGGGGCGCACAAATTGGTGCGGTTTGCACCGGGGCACACATTCTTGCTGAAGCCGGATTGCTGGATGGTTATCGCTGCACCATACATTGGGAAAATCTGCCAGGTTTTTCGGAAGCCTTTCCTGATCTCAAAGCCACCGGAGGTCTCTTTGAAATTGATGGCGACCGCTTCACCAGTGCAGGCGGCACCACGGCGATTGACATGATGTTAACGATGATAGCCAGTCAGCATGGCCCGGATTTGGCGGCCTCCGTGGCCGAGGCCATCTTGCATTCGCCCATTCGCCACCACAGTGAAAATCAACGCATGTCTTTGCCGGCACGCATTGGCGCGCGGCATCCGAAGTTGGTTTCCATCATTGAAAAAATGGAAGCTAATTTGGAAGATCCCCTGTCGCCAAGTTTGCTGGCTAAACAAGCGTCACTTTCAACGCGTCAGTTAGAGCGGCTGTTTCGGCGTTATCTTGATCGTTCGCCCAAGCGCTATTATCTGGAACTTCGCCTTAAAAAATCGCGCTCATTGCTTTTGCAAACCGATATGTCAGTGATCAATGTGGCGCTGGCTTGCGGGTTTTCTTCGCCGTCGCATTTTTCAAAGTGCTACCGCGGCTATTATGGCCGCACACCTTACCGCGAACGTGGGCTGCCACTCCAGCAAGCGGCGGCATAGTTTGGGGAGCGAACCCTAAAGGCCCGCTCCCCCGGCCTGCGTTCTCTGCGACTGGGGGCAGTAAACAGAAAAGCGGCCGATTCAAATTATACAATCTTTAGTTGCTGCAGTGTGGAAAACGGACAAAAACCCCGATCAATGCCGCCGTCAAGGTGTTTTTATTTACACTGTAAACTAAGGTTTGACATGGATAATTTTCAGCCAAACTGAATATTGTAAAGAGAACAACCATAACACCATGTTCAATTCATAGTACAATCTATGATTGAGTATCATATTGCAATCAATTCACCATGGGCAGGCGCAGGCTGGCGCGTAATCCGCCTAAATCAGCGTCAGCCAATGTGAGATCGCCGCCATATATGCTGGCTGTTTCGGAAATAATGGACATGCCAAGGCCCGAACCCGGCTTGGTTTCATCGAGGCGGCGCCCCCGCTGCAAGGCAGTCTGGCGTTTTTCTTCAGGAATTCCAACCCCATCATCATCCACCGCAACGCTTAGCCATGCACGCGCTTCATCGGGCGTTGCAGGCACTACATAAGTGCGCACCAAAACGCGGGATTTTGCCCATTTGCAGGCGTTGTCCATCAGGTTGCCAACCATTTCCTCCAGGTCCTGCTTTTCGCCTCTAAAACGCAATCCCGGAAGCGCATCAACCGTAATGGATATCTGGCGGTCACCATGAATGCGCTGCAAGGTGCGCCCCAGCGCTTGCAGCACAGGCTCCACCTCGGTTGCGGCACCGATATTTTGGGCGCGCACGGCGCGGCGGGCGCGGTCCAGATAAAGGTTCACTTGCTCACGCATCACAACAATCTGTTCAGAAACCTTGGCGGCCAAAGGGGATTTGCTGTCGCTCGCCTCGTTGGTCAAAACACTGATGGGCGTTTTCAAGGCATGTGCAAGATTTCCCACTTGCATGCGCGAACGTTCAACAATTTCAAGATTGGATTGCATGACAAGATTAAGTTCATCGGCCACCGGCTGCAGCTCACGCGGGAAATTATCCGATAAAAATTCTCCCCGGCCAGATCTTATGTCATTCAGTTGATGCTGCATGTCGGCCAGCGGCTGCAGGGTAAAGCGCACTTGGAATAAAAGTCCGGCAAGCAAGGCCAAGCCCAATGCGGCAAGAACCGCAAGCAGGGTAGTTTGAAAGCTGGTGATCTCGGATTTCAGCTCATCAAAATTTCCGCTCACCAGAAATGCGTAGGATTTGCCATCGTTGAAAAGTTTCACATCCTGCTCAATGGCGCGCAGGTTTTTGCCTTGCGGATCAGGCAATGAAAAACCCGCAACGCCATCTTTGTCGCGCACTTTCAATGCATCTGCCGGAACCGTGAGTTGCTGTTCCAAAAGCGAGTTTGAAGAAAGAATTTTGCTGCCATCGCCGCCATTTGAAATCTGCCAATACCAGCCTGAAAGCGGTAGAGAAAACCGCGTATCAGCCAGTTGGTTTTGCACTTGCGGCTTGCCATCGGCGCCGAGTTCAACATTGGCCAAAACGCCGTCAAGGGCCGCACGCAGACGCAAATCAAAGTTGCGTTGCAAGGCCGAAACAAAAATCGCGTTCAACAGCACGGCGGCGCTGAGCAATAAAACCACAGCGATAACACTGGAAGAAGCAATCAGCCGAAACCACAGCGAGTTAGCCCGCATGCCCGGTTTCGCTCATCGTATAACCCATGCCGCGAATGGTTTGCAGAACATCCACGCCCAGCTTTTTGCGCAGTCGGCCCACAAAAACTTCGATGGTGTTGGAGTCACGATCAAAATCCTGGTCATAGAGATGTTCAACCAACTCAGTGCGTGAGACCACTTTGCCTGAATGCATCATCAGATAAGATAAAAGCCTGAATTCAAGCGAGGTGAGTTTAACCGCTTTGCCGCTCACCACCACTTTGGCGTTGGCCGAATCCAGCGTCACAGGCCCGCATGTCATTTCATTCGAGGCATGGCCCGCGGCGCGGCGCACCAAGGCGCGCAAGCGTGCCAGAATTTCCTCCATGTTGAAAGGCTTGGTCACATAGTCATCAGCACCAGCGTCAAAGCCTGCCACTTTGTCGCTCCAGCGATCTCTGGCGGTGAGAATTAAAACCGGCGTTTTCTTGCCGGCGCGGCGCCATTGGGAAAGCACGCTCACGCCATCGATAACCGGCAGGCCAAGATCGAGAACGATGGCGTCATAAGGCTCAGTGTCGCCCAAAAAGTGGCCTTCTTCGCCGTCAAAGGCTTTGTCCACCACATAGCCGTTTTGCTGCAAGCTTTCGACGAGCTGGCGGTTCAGGTCTTTGTCGTCTTCCACCACAAGTATGCGCATGTTACCCTCAACAGTGCCGGGCAGCACAGGCAATTTAGCCAAGGCTGCCGCTTGTCGCGTCCACCAAGACTTTCTGCACGCTGCCCCCCGTCTTCAAGGTTACAGCATATTGCCCACTGGGCAATAGCTTCACGCCAAGCACAATAGAGCCTGGGTTGGCCTGTTGCGCGATCAAGGCCGCCTGCGATGGTTTCACCGGCCATTTGGAAGCGTCTTGCACAACGTTAACCAATGGTGAGGCCGAGAGTCGGTGCGCCAGTGTTTCAGGCGCTGAAACGGCATAAGCAGAAGTCAGTTGTGCCACATTCACCGCCAGGATCAGCAACAGGCTTTTGACAATCATTCTCACGTCTGTAATCCCCAAATTGAATTGAGGCTATACTTTCTACAAGCTGAACTGGGGATGAACGGTCACACTTTGTCCTCGCAATAGGCTTTGCGCCTGAGGTTGTTGCGCCGAATGTCATTGATCGAAGCCGTTGTGTCATGGTGACTGGCGTAAGATAATGGCCGCCATACAAGGCACACGAGGGGTTCAGACGGGGCTGTCGCGGTCCAGCGGGTCTGGCGCGTCTGGCAGGCGCTCAAGATCAGCGCGGCCAGCAGCGCCAAGGCGATTTTGTTCATGGCGTAAATCCTCCTCGCGTTGCATGGCAGCACCAATGTCGCGCTCCTGCGCCCTGTCTTGGCTGGCGGCGCGCCCTTGAAATAATTTGAGCAAGCCCGCACAGATTTCCAGAAATAGGCGCAGCATGTTTACTTAATCGTCTTGCCAGTCTTATTGGTGTGCACAGACCAAACGGCGGTCAACAGTGCGATAAAGCCTGTTGCCACGGCAGCATAATCGCCCGTGGGTAATATGCCCTTGCCCACAAGGTATGCGATGGCCGGAGGGAAAATGGCGCGGACAATGCCGCCAATCATGTCGGAATTCATAAGGTCACCTACGATATTGTAATGCCGGAAGCCGTCCGGCGCGGGATTAGAAATGCGCGGCTTGAAAGTGCATGCGGTCCCGCGGTAAATTCACCCAGCCCTCGGCAGCAAAGGCCTTTAAAACTTCGTCACAAAACCGTGGTGAAGTGCGCCCCATGGGAAATCGTTGTGGGGCTAAATCAATCGCGCACCCATAAGCGTGCATCGACAAATGGTTTGAACCGCGCATCCGTCTGAAATTAAATGAGCCACCAAATTCAGAAACGCCCCACGCATCAATCTTCCTCTGCTCTTGGCCAGACGCCAGCCAAATTGCTTGCAACACGCGCAGCAAACTATCTGCACATTTGCGGTGGATTGTGATGTGTGCAACCGGCGTACCCATAAAGTGCATCGCAAAGGGCGGCGTTACATGCGTGAGGTTTTGCGCTTTCCACAGCATAGCAGCCTTGCCGTCAGGCCCACGCGGATTTCCATAGAAGGCATCTGCCTCCGATTGTTTGGGCCAGTCAATCATGTTTTGCTTTCAGGATTTGATAACAGAAAAAACGCGCAGGGCGTGTTCAAGTGCCGCTCCCAAAGTGGTGGCTAAGCCAATCGTCACCACCAAAAGCCGCCATCCGCCGCGAGCGCTGGTCACCGCATCGCGAATTTCGCGGATGTCGCTGCGTACAGCCTGCAACTCATGTTCAACGGCTTCCATGCGCGCCTGCAAATTGCCCAGTTCGCGTTCAATGGATGTCATGTTCACCACGCTTGAATGATCACCAGGCCGCCACCGCCGGTTCCACCGATGCCGCCACCGCCGCCACCGCCGCCAGAGCCTATCGCGCCGCGCCCGCCATTGCCGCCACTGGCTGCGTTGGATGCGCCGCCACCAGCCCCGCCCGAGGTTCCGAATGGCTTCGACGACAGAAAGCCGTCGCTGCCATTGTTGCTGCCGGCGGCGGCGCCGTTAATTGTGGGGAACCAACCGCCACCCGTAATGGCCCCACCCGCGAAGTCAGCACTGGTGGTGCCACCACCGCCGGCGCCACCGCAAATCTGCACGGAATTGCTGCCCCAAACCACTGCCGCTCCAACGCCGCCCGCAACCGCACCGCCCGCCCCACCGCTCACCCCCGGCGAGGTACTAAAGCTGCCTAAATTAAGCATCGTTGTCATGCCGATTGATGTGGCCCCGGCCCCTGCGGTGCCAACAGCCGCCGCCGAGCCGCCGCCGCCGCCCACTGCACCGGTGCCCCCGCCGATCACTCTATTTTGCGCCAACAAATCAGGCCGTACCGCCACCGCTGACGTGCCGCCGTTGCTGCCCGCCACTCCAGCGGCTCCCACGGCTCCGCCAAGGCCCACATTGATATACAGTGGGTCAGGCAAGGCGCCCAACACCTCGTCCACGAAGGAAATCGAGGTGCGGTGAATGGCGCCGCCACCGCCACCGCCGCCGCCGCCCCGCGCACTGCCCGCCGTTGCACCAAAGCCACCGCCGCCGCCTGCACCCGCGCTGATGCAGATAATTTCAACGTGGCTTTTGCCGCGTGGCCTGGTCCACGTCTGCCAATCGCCAGCACCTTGCGCATAGAAAACCTGCGCCTTTGCACCGTTTTTAGAATTGGGAATATGTGAAAAATCCAGCATCAGTATTGCCCGCCGATCACCGACACTTGATAGCCAGCCGCGACCGCCGTTCCCAACGTAACATTGAGTTTATAACCGGCAGGCAAAACAAAATTCAGCGGCAACACAAGATCAGGCTGCGCGGAAATTTCAGTTAGCGTTGAGGCTGGCAGCGTTAGCTCGGCAATCAACGAATTATTGGCCGCCGTGGTGTTCACCCCGCCATTGTTGATGAACACGCGCAGCACCGTTGCCACATTCGTCCCCAAAGTGCGGGCCACAAGTTTTTGCAAAAAGTTGCCGGCGTTGTTGCCCACGTTGTTGCCGGTGGCAATCGTGGTTACCACACCGGTTCCATCTTTGGCGGTGTTTGCGGCGGTTAGAGCTGCGGCACCCCATTGAATGGAACCAAGCGTTGAAAAAATCGGTTGGGTATTGGCTGGCATTTGAATCTCCTAATTCATGATGAGAAAATTGGCGGCCATCTGGCCCTGCAGATTGATGGCAACTTGCATTTGATCCACCGTTAAATCCGCAGGTGCTGCGACAACCGCAGTATTGTTTGCCTTGAAAGTAAACGCGGCCATGGGGGCAAGCTTGGCATTGCCCACCACGCCCGCCGCAATCGTCAGGGCCAGTGATCCGGCCGCATTGGTCACATCGCCCGTGTGGGCAGGCTCTTGGGCGGCTTGCAGCGTGCCAATAACTTGGGTGGTTAAATTCACTGAAGCCGCTATGGCCAATGCGCCAAGGCCTGAAACGTCAGTTGCAGCAATCGCAAGCAAGGCTTTCACTTGCGCTGCTGTCAAAGCCAGTGGCGTGGCTGATGCAACCGAGTTGTTTCCCAAAATACTGTTGGCCGCCATATTTGCCATCTTCGGCAAACTCACGGCTGCATTGGAAAGCGTCACCGCACCCGTGGCTGTGTTGATGGTGGCGTCGCCAGAAGCGGTAAAGCCGCCAAACGCGGTGCCATTTTTGTATTGTATTTGGCCAGACGTGCCGGCCGCTGCGCCACTGCCCGCGGCATCGACATATTGCTTCGTGGCAACGCCCAGGGGATCAGTCGGGTTGGCAAATACTTTGGCCAAGCCCGAGCTTGCATCAACAATAATACCTTCCTTCCACAACGCGCCATCAGGGCTCACCTTGATGTGAAAGCTGTCATCGCCCGTCGCACCCAACTCAGCGCGGCCAGAAAATCCGGTTTGATAAAGCAGACTTGCCGTATCTGCTAAAGCATTTTTATTGAACTTCAGCTGAATCCCATTGCCAACGTTGTTGAACAAAACCGCTGAAGAACTCACAGCCAGTTTATTGATGGCATCAGCCGTGGCATTAACGCCCAAGAGGCTCATGTTCTGCAAAATTTGCGGCACGGGAGGTGCCACCCAGTTTACGCCATCATAGATCAGGAAAATATTTTCGGCCTCAACCCACAGCGCCCAGCCTTTGCGCGGCGTCAAAAATTGCCAAAGTCCGGCGTTACGAAAGGCAATCAACCCGGCCTGCCCTAACCATTCAGCAAGGGGTGCCGCCCCAATCAGAAAGCGATTGCCGTCAATGTACGTGCCGGGCGGCGCATTAAGGCCACGGGAAATAACTGACAGCTGCAATAGTCCATCAATCAACGCCAGGGCATCGTTATGCGGCACATGTTTCTGCGCCTGGTTTGCCAAAATATAGGGCAACGCCAGATTGGGAGAATTAGGCATTCATCGTCCTTTCAAGAATGGCACCTTGGCCAAACACTTGGCTGGTTTGCGAAACGCGCGCGGTGAGGGCAATTGGCCCCGCGCCAAAATCGGTCAAAATGTCGGCGGCAAGGTAAACATATGAAGGCGTTGCCGTTTGGATGCTGCGCTTCACCACGCCGGCCTTCACAATGTCGAGCCGGTAACTCTCGAGTGTTTCCGAAAGCGGCACCTCGGCCACTTCCCAACTGTCACCATCCACGCGCGTGCGCCTGATCCAGCTGATGATCAGCCCCGCAGGATCTTTCTTCACCTGCAAATATGTGGGAGGCAAGGGTCGCAGTGCCCGCAGGCCGCCGGGATAAACGATCTCCACATAAGCCGAATTTCCATAATCCACCTGTGATGGCCCAATGCGCCACGTGGCCCCTTGGCCCGCTTCACTCACTGTCATGGCGGGCTGGGTTAAAGCCGCGTTCAGCAAAACCGCAGTTTGGCCTGAGGGCCGCGTGGATAGCATCTCCGGCTCTGACCCCGCCTGCGCCCGCAACAGGCCCGAAAGCCTGTAGGTATTTGCGGCAATCAGTGTGGCATTCTGGAACTGCACAATCTCAAAGCCATTGGCACCTGTTCCAATCGCCAAGGCGTTGCCACCGCTCAACAATGCGTCGCGATCAATGGATGAAAATGTGCCGCTGCGCAGTTGCACATCGAGCGTTTGATTAAAATCAACGCGCCCCGTCAATCCTGCATTCAGCGCCGTCAGCGTTGAACCAACGGTGGCCGCCTGATTGATCAATTGGTTGAATGCAAAACTGGCCGCGCCGGTTTTCTTGAAAATCGCATCACTGCCCGGCCAAGGCGTGGCTTGCACCGCAAGGCGCGGAGCAGCAGCGTTGCTCGAATCTGCCAAAGCCAAATCCATCATCACAACTTCCGCCGGCCCGTAAATCGCCGGCATCGGCGTGGTTATTGGCCGTGTTACACCTGAGGGGCCATCAATCACCGCGTTATCTTGCGCCACGGCTTCAATCTTGCGTGTGGCCCCCGCCAAAATGCTCTTGATGCGCCAACGATCAGCATTGATCTGCACAATATCGCCAGGCTCAATGGCTTCCCAATGGGGTGGCAATGCAAATTGTGCTGTGGTGCGGGCGGCCCAGGCATCAGCCAATAAATAATCGGCTCGCGCTTGTGCCTGATTTTGTGGAATGGCTACGGCAAAGTTAATGCCAATTTCGTTTTTGCTGGAGGTGGCGCTGCGCCATTGTGCAACGGCCGCTTGGCGGTAGTCCAATCCACTTTCCATATAGGCCAGATGAACGGCCACCGGCAAATCCGTTTCCTGCGCCCGGTGCATCGTGATCAAAGCCGATGCTTTGGCATCGTCGATTAAATCTGTGGGCGGCACGCTGATGCTGGCGGTGCGCTGCCTGCTGGTGAATTTGAGCTGGCCGACACTTTCAACTGCGTTGATGCCATAGACATTCAACACGGTTTCCAAGGCTTCACGTGCAGACATTTGCTTGTCCAGCACATAACCATCAATCAAGCCTTCCACCGCGCTTACATCACAATCAGTCAGGCTAAAACGCGCCGCAATGGCGCTGATAACACTTGCCAGATCAAGGCTGCCAACGCGCCCGTTCAGCCAATGGCCGCGCGCGTAATTTCCGGCATCGCCCCACACATCGCTGCGCGCCGGAAAAGCCGGATAGGGCCTTGCGTCCCAACACCAGATTGAAGTGCGAGAAACATCCAGCATCGGGGCACCATAGAGCGCTGAAATAGGATTTTGGGCTGGGCCGACATTCCAATAATCCAAACTGGCCCTTATAAAGGCCAGTTGAATTTGCGTGTCAGATTGTGCTCCGGAATAATAGGGCACCGTGCTTTCGGCAGATTTCGGATCAACAAATACATTGGGCTGATTGGTGCCTTTGTCGATGGCGGCACAGCCAATCTCGGTAAACCAGATGGGTTTGGATTGGGCAATCCAACTGCTGGCTGTCGCGCTTTCCACGCCGCTTGGTCGGTTAAAATGCGCGTTGCTCCACCAGCTTTTTAAATCCTTGGGGCGAAACACCCATGGCTTGTTGTAAGCGCCATCGGTTATGGGCCTGCGCAGTTGTGCGTCGCGTGCCGCCTGGTTTGCATAATACCAATCATAAAGTTCGCCACCGGCAATGCGTGATTGCAAGTAGGTGCGATCATAAATCGAGCGTGTGCCCGCAATATAATCTAAATGCGCCGTGCCATCGCGCCAGTCGCTCAGCGGAAAATAATTATCAATGCCGACGAAATCCACGTTGAGCGAAGACCACAGGGGGTCGAGATGGAAATAAACATCGCCGCTTCCATCGCTCGGTTGATAGCCGAAGTATTCGCTCCAATCCGCCGCATAAGAAATCTTCGCCGCGGGCAAAATGGATTTCACGTCAGCGGCTAAAGTTTGCAGTGCTGCAACAAAGGGAAAGGTGCCGGCGGCTGAGCGCAACGTGGTGAGCCCACGCAGTTCACTGCCAATCAAAAACGCATCAACCCCGCCCGCCAAGGCACAAAGTTTTGCATAATGCAAAATCATGCGGCGATAGCTCCATTCGCTGCCCGCAAAGGTTACGGTGTCCAAGCCATTCACAAATTGTGCGGCCGTGGCGGTGCCTACAAAACTGGCGATTTCTGTGGCGAGTGCAGAAGTTTTATCCGGCGTGCCTGAAAGGCCTGGGGCTTTTGAGGCGGTGATGCGCCCGCGCCATGGATAGGCTGCCTGCGCGGCTGCGCCATAGGGATCAGGCAAGGCATTGCCGGATGGAATATCCATCAAGATGAAGGGATAGAACATCACCTTCAACCCACGCGCCCGCAAATCCTGAATGGCGTGGATCACTGAGGCATCAGATGGTGTGCCGCCATAGGCCGCGTTGCCATTGCTGCGGCTGACAACACGCGCTGCACTGCGCGTTTGGCCGCTGACGCTCCACGTTCCACCGGTTGTCATTTTGGCGGAATCATCAACACCCGGCATCAGTTGGGCTGAGGCACAGCGCAAATCATTGGCGAACCATGAAACCACCAGTGATGCCATGCCCGCGTTGGGGCAGCTCCGTTGCAGCTGATCCATGGAAACCGAAAAGTCGCTGCGCACGGCGCTCACATGGGTATTCTCACTGAGCGTCACACCCGGCCCACCGTTGCGCGTCACCAAGTTTGTGTCGTAACCAAACTCGGTTGCACCAGGAATAATGTTAACCGCGCGCACCAGCGAAGCCGTATCATTGCCCTTGGTAAAAATTTCGAAGGATAGTTGCGGCAAGCGATTGCCGAACGAGGCCAACGGTAAACGTTCAAACACCAGATAGGCCAATCCGCGATAGGCGGGTGCTGAGTCCGCGCCCTCAATGGCGCTAATCAAACTGTCGGCGGTTTGGGATTCGCTGCCCGTGTATATGCGTGGCGTGTAAGTGGAAAGATCAATCTCCTTGCCATCCGCCCAACAGCGGCCAAGGCCTTGTATCGGCCCTTCGCACAGCCCCACTGCAAAATTTGCGTAATAACCGTATTGCGTGTTGGTGTTTTGCGGCCCGATGCCTTTGCCGCCTTGTGTTGTGGTTGCGGCCACTTCCAATATATTCGTGGCCCAAATCACCTGGCCGGCAATGCGCATGCGTCCATAAACCACCGGAACAGCGGCACCTTCTTGCGAGGCCATCACCGATAAGCTGTTAATGCACGGGCCTTCGCGGTGTGTTGGCGTGCCGAATATGGCTTGATCAACCACCGCACCGGCAAGGCCGCCAACCGCGCGGCCAATGATGCCGCCAATGGGGCCTCCCAGCAGCGTGCCCAAGGCAGCGCCAGCATATTGTAAAACCACTGTTGCCATTATTTTATCTCAGTCGGAAATCGATAAGCAAAGGCCAATCACGAAAGCCACCAATGCGCCAGCGGCACTTCACTCACGGCCACACCCTCTTGCGCGTGGATCATGGTGGAACGGCTCGTTGCTATGCCTGCGTGCTTGGCGGGAAGATGTGGCTTCCAACGGAACAACAACACATCGCCCGCTTCAAAAACCAATGGCGGAATCTCAATTAAATGCCTTCGACCCGCATCAGCCAACGTTTCTTCCAAGCCAGCCTCGGCCCAATCAGGCGCATAGGCGGGTGGCACCTCTGGTTCGGCTCCCAAGGCTTCGCGCCAAATTCCGCGCACCAGGCCCAGGCAATCGCAGCCCATGCCTTTTAAACTCGCTTGGTGTTGATAAGGCGTGCCAAGCCATCCTCTGGCCAGGTCAATGATTGAAGGTTTTATCATCATCAGCGTTTCAAGCCGTTGTTGTTTGGGTCGCTCTTGGCGGCAACACTCGCCACAAAATCATTGCCCGGCATATGCGGGAAGCCGCGAAAATTAACCGCGTTGGAAAACTTGGCACGGCAGGTTTCAATCTGCTTGTCGCAGCCTGCGACCAAGCTAACTTGCTCGCCCACAGCCACGCTGAATTTGGGAGACATCCACAATTCAATGCGAACCGGTGCGCCGGAGCGGTGCCGCTTGATATCAACTTGCCTGCCGATGTTCGGCGCACTTAAAAATCGCAGCGTACCCTTGCTGAACCAGTCATCGGCAAAGGCACTTAGGCCGCTGACGTCAAAACCACTTTCACGCACGGCGGAAAGCGTTGCCGTTGCCGTAAAGTTCGAACTGTTCACGCCACAGCGCGCATCACCCAGCAAAGCATCACAACCGTGATGATAAAGCCGGCCTTTTTTCTGGTTCATCAAATGCGCCAGCCCACGCACCTCGGCTTTGAAAGCGCCCTGGCCAAAAGTCACTTCCCCCAAATGGCCTTTGCGTTCCAGCGTGCGCTGCGTGGCATCTTGCCAATTCACTTTCCACACTTCAATTTGCGCGTGGTCAAAATCTCCCGATGCAATCGGGCTTTCTGAAAGTTTGCCTGAACTCAAAGCACCTGAGGCTTCAAGATTGTCGACACTTAAGCCCAGGGACGATTGAATTTCAGTTGCACTAAATCCGGCCTGTGCTTCAAAGGATGTACCATCAAAAATCACCGCAACATCGTGATCCGTAAAGCCCAGTTTCTCGCCCGTGGCCAAGGTCAAACGCCAGCAATAACAAAGCGTTGTAAGCCCCGTTTGAAGGTGTGCTTGAAGGGCAGGATCAAGCACTCTCACAGCCGCACCTCAATCAAGGGGATGGACGGAATATCGCCCGCTGCAAAATGGGCCAGATTGATTTTGATCTCGTCGGTATCAAACCGCACCGGCACATCAAATTCAAAACCCGCCGCGATCACCGCGCCATTGGGCGGAATGCTTCCAGCGTTAAAGGTTATCAATCCCGTGGTCACATCCACGCTGAACTGCGTTGTCGCAACGCCGTTCAGGCTCACTAACAAGGTGCCTGCAACAGGTGCCGTCACAGGCCGTGCCCACGGGCGCGCTGTGCCGTAATTTTTCACCAGTTGAAAGACGGCCGTTACACCATCCCCAGCACCCAGCACTTGATCAATGGCGCTCGGCGTTTGCGATGGCTTGCAAGATTTCCAATCGGTATGATCTTTGAACCGAAACGCATAGAGCTTGCCGCGCCGCTCTTCGAAAAAGGCCACAACGGCGTGAATGTCGTCCAGTGATTTAACACCATAGCCCGCGTTATATTTGCGCCGTGAATTGGCCCAGCGGGCATTGCGTTCTTCGCGGCCTGATGCGGTCATCACCACATCAGTGCGCCGCTCTGGTCCACCGGCCAACCCGCGTGAAATGGCCACGGGAAATCTCACATTGTCAAAAGCCATATTACTGGTTCCCCGTCACATATTCCGCTGCGCGCGCAGCAATGCCTGGCTGATCATGGCAGACACCTGGTTTTGGCTTTGTGCAAAACTCTGCACATCAGGTGTGGAGATATTCACCGTCACATTCATGCCGCCGCCGCCGCGAATTCCCAGCGAGCCATCAGCGCCGCGTGCCAAAGGCATGATGGCTTCCGGGCCCGCTTCTCCCATCAATCCCGTTCCGCCGTTCATGGCAAAAAGTGTTGGTGAATTCACAATGCCACCATCGGCAAAGGGCATAACACTGCCGCCAGAAAATACGTTGCCCTTGGCGTTGGCGAACAGCCCGCCGATCAATCCTGCCAAAGGCTTCAACGCCGCAGTCAAGGCGGTTTGACTGAGGCTTAACACCATGCCTTTCAAGATGTCAGAGAGGCTTTTTCCGTGCACCACTGCACTGGCCAGGCCCGTCACCAACTTATTGCTGAAGGTGTCTGCAAGAGTGGAAAGGTCTTCCATCTGGGCTCGCAGTTCTGCCGCGGTTTGGGAGAGATCAGTGGCTTGATTCTGGTTCATCGGGGAATAAATCCATCAGGGTTAAAAGGTTCTGGCGCAGCATGGGTTGGGGAGGGGCACCCATTGCCGCAGCAAGTTCACGCGGCGTGCTGCGCCAGAATTCAGCGGGGGCCAGATGCAATCGGTCAAAGCCAATGTGCATCATGCGCGCCCAGGGAAATTTTTGGGGTTCGCTCATGCGGCAAACGTTGCCTTCAATAAATCCGCAACAATGCGCAGGAAGCCTGCAGCACCGCCCGCCACAGAAAGGCGCGCAACGTCCTCGTTCGTCAGAGTTGCACCGGCACCGCGCAGGCCAGCGCCAATCATCAAAATGGCATCGCTCGCCTTAATGCGCCCGCTTTCAAAACGCTCAGCAATGGCGATCATGTCTTCGCCGCCGTAAGCGTCTTCAATTTCGGCCAGCGCCCCAAGGGTGAGCACGAGTGTATAGTTCTGCCGGCCTAGTTCAGCTTCAATTTCACCACGATGTCTGTTGGCCATGCTACTTTTCCTGTAATCAAGCATTCTCGAAATCGCACTATTCCGCGCAAGCGGTGTGTCAGCTCAAGCAAAAGCGAGCAGGCCAGCGCTAACCAGGCTCAGATCAAACGTCACCTCGCCATCATGCTTGCCACCAAAATCCAGCGAAGCAATTTGAAACGGGCCCGTAACGGTGCCAAAGGCCGGAATGACAATTTGCCAATTCACAATGTTGCCGTTGAAGAAATAGCCGCGCATGGTGGCGTCAGAAGCAGCGTTCTTGAAAATACCCTGGCCTTTGATCTGTGCGGATTTCAAACCCGCCCCGGCCAATAATTCTTTCCACGCGCCGGTGGAGTCTTGTGATGAGGCGTCCACCACTTCGGAATTAAAGGTCAAGGTATTGGCACGCAGCCCGGCCACGGTGATGTAAACGCCAGCGCCGGTTGAATCAACTTTCAGTAAAAGATCTCGGCCCTTTTGTGCGGCCATGGCGGTTCTCCATTATTGCGGTTCAGTGGCAGCGCGAAAGCGCATCGTGGCGGTGAAATAGTCGGCGGCTTTCTGGCGCGTTGCGGAAATGAAAACGCACCGCAAATTCACTAAGTTGTGGCCGTTTAAAATAAGAGCCGCGCCATCAAGTGCTGTTTCAATTTCCTGGATGATGCTCTGCACTTGTGCGCGGCTGCGGCTTTTGGAATTTACATCCAGAGCCACAAAGGTTTCATGGGCCTTTTGATCGGCCACACTCCAATCGCGGGTTTCAATCGCGCTAAAGGCCACGTTGGGTACCGTGGCGCCGCGTGGCAGCTCGTCATAAATATGCGCGCCGCCCAATAATGAGGTGAGCGTGGTTCGCGCCGCAAGTGCGGCAAGCATCGCTTGTTGTACGGCAAGACCGGGTTGGTTCATGCCATCCTCGCATTGCGGTAAGCGGCCAAAGCTTCAAGCGCGGTGGCAGGAATAGTGCCGCCTGATGCATCGCCGCGGTTTTGATACCAATCGGCAACCGTGGCCATAACGGCCAATTTTATTTCTTGCGGAACGAATGTGGCATCCACACCAAAGCCTGCTGTAAAGGATAATTTCAAACCGTTGATCGCGCGGGCTGGTTGCGTAAACACCCGGCCTTGCCGAAGCGCAACGCGCGACGGCCGCGTTCCCACATCCAGAAAATAAGCAGTCGGGTCAATCGCGGTGGCCGTGTCGTCATCGGCATAAGATGTCAACCCATCAACTGATTGAACGGGCCACAGCGGAATTTTAAAGATCCGATCAATCGGCCAAGCATCAGCAAACAGTGCCCAGCTTTGCCGCATCAGGCAAAGGCCATAGCGGCTTTCAAGGGCGCGGCGCGCCGCACTGATGAGTGATGTCAGGTAAGCGTCGTCATCAGCGATATAGATGCGCAGTTGCGCCTTCACATCGGCCAGCACAACGGGTTCCGCGCTCGGCGGAGTGGTGAGAATGAGAGCCATGGCAATTCCTGAGAAAAGGCGAATGGCGAACAAGGGGTTTTCTCACTCGCCACTCGCGGTTTTTTATGACACGTCGAACTTCAACATCTTGATGGCATCGAAATCCTGTATGCCGCCACCCACGCGCTTGGTTACATAGAAAAGCACGTAAGGCTTGGCCGTATAGGGGTCACGCAAGATGCGCACACCAATCCGGTCAACCACCAAATAGCCGCGACGGAAATCGCCGAAGGCAATGCCGAAAATGCCGGTCGCAATGTCGGGCATGTATTCGTTTTCCGTCACCGCAAAGCCCATCAACGTGGGCTTGCCATCGGCAGCCATCGCCGGTTGCCAGATATATTCATTCTGGTTGTCTTTGAATTTGCGGATCTGCGACTGGGTGTTGCGGCTCATCATGAAGCGGCCGTTGGCACGGTAACCCGCCTTCACGGCATAAGCCAGATCAAGCAACTTGTCAGATGGCGCAACCGCCGGCCAACCGCCAGCGATACCCGTGGCGATGTAACCGGTGTTGCCCCAAGCCCAAGACGCTTGTGCCACTTTCGGATAAGTCAGCAAACCTTTGGGTGCGGTAATGCCGTCGCCATTGGTGAAGGCGTTGGTCTCCTGCTCGCCAAACACCACCTGCACTTCGCGCGCCATCCAATCATCAATGTTGACGATCGAGTCATCCAGCAAAGCCTGCGTTGCCGCCGGCATGGCATAGAGTTCCATCGTCTGGAATGACAAGTTGGCCAAGGTGGCCGAGGTGGTTTGGGGCCGCGAGGCCGTTTCACCAATCCATCCGGCTTGATGGCCATTGGTATTGAAGGGCTTGTTATGCACGAAGGCCGAAACCTGGCGCACGTCACAAAACTCACGAAATGGTGAAGCCTTGGATATCAAACGGCCAATTTCCGCTTCAGTTTCAGGTGGCACGAGATAGCCACCGTCTTGGCCAGAGCCAATCGACATGGCCTTGGCTTCCATGGTGTTGAGGGCGAAGGTGTCACCCTTGCGCACATAGGCGTCGAACGCCTTCTTGTGTTCGCTGGGTTCGATCAGCGTTGCCGCCGAAAGCTGTGGGCGGCGCGATTTCAACGTCAGATCATCAATCGCCTTGTTGATGCGATCCACCTTTTCAGAGGTGATCACATCGGCACTCTGGCGCTTTTCAATCTGGCCCAAGCGTTCGTCATTGGCATCCTTGAAAGCTTCAAAGGCCACCAATACATCATCATAGTCAGCGGTGGGTGTGGCCACCTTGGTTTCTAAACTATCCATTCAGTCATACTCCATTAGGGTTGGG
Source organism: Hyphomicrobiales bacterium (assembly GCA_025359265.1). Lineage (GTDB taxonomy): Bacteria > Pseudomonadota > Alphaproteobacteria > Rhizobiales > Aestuariivirgaceae > Aestuariivirga. The sequence continues at coordinate 93,660 of JANYHB010000035.1, forward strand.
CGGTTGGTTTTTGAAAATGTGAGTCTGCCCTTGCCCGGCTGCGAGACTTCACGGCACTCACGCGCGCACCTTGCAACATGGGGAAGGTAACGAGCGATATTTCCCAAAGATCGATGTTGGTCAGAAGTCTGGCGCCCGTGGCACGATCTTTGCCTGCGCTGACGGTTTTGAACCCGATGGAAAGCCCATCAATCCCGCCGCTTTCCAAGAGTGAAAGCAGCTCATGGCCGCGCTGCACATTTTTGTTCAGGCGGCCCATTACATAAAGACCCTTGTCGTTCTCACGCACTTCCAGCCAGCTGCCCACCGGCTCTGCCGGGTCATGCTGAAACAACATGCGAATATCTTCGGCCGGTCGTCTTATCAGCGAGGTATGAAACGCCCCGGGCATGACAATATCGCCGGATTGATCACGCTGACCAAACAGCGATGCATAGCCAGAAAAAACGCCAGAGCCGGAAGCGGCCGACAAAGGCACCTCCAGCCCGCGCCGTGAAAGACGTGGGGACATGTGATCGATTTCTCTTTGTATTATTTTGGCCGTCATCCCCGCGAAGGCGGGGACCCAGCTCAGTTACAAGTTCTGAATCCAGTCATAGCTGGCCCCCTGCCTTCGCAGGGGTGACGCTGATTAAACGGCAAGCCATGATTACCGATACCCAACCGCTTGCCGCTTCTCGGCATCGGAGAGGAAGGTGGCATTGTTCACGCGCGTCCACAGCGCGTCGCGGTCGTGGCTGAGGGCTTCAACCTGGTCGAGATCCAGATCCAGCCGCAGGCCATGTTCAAATTGCGTTCCCACAAAGCCACTCAGCGCATCCGTTACGCGGCGCACTGTGGGGATCACGGTTTGGCGCCAGAATACCCGGTTGGCTTCGGCAAAATTGGAATAGGTATTGTCACCAGGAATGCCCAACAACATCGGTGGCACGCCCAGAGCCAAGGCAATTTCGCGCGCTGCATTGTTTTTAGAATTGATGAAATCCATATCCTTGGGCGAAAAGCCCATCTCTTTCCAATCCAAGCCACCTTCCAACACCATCGGTCTTCCGGCATTGGCAGCACTTTGGAAATTGTCTTGAAGCTCAGACTTGAGGCGGTCGTATTGCTGTGGCGTTAACTGGCCATCGCCTCCGGAAAATACCAAAGCCCCGGAAGGACGGGCGGCATTATCCAGCATCGCCTTGTTCCAGGCCGCAGCGGCATTATGCGTGTCCAGGCTTTGGGCCGCCGCTTCCAGCGGTGATAGGCCGTAATAGTCGTCCAGCGGGTTGAACAGCTTAAGGTGCAAAATGTTCTCGGCTGGCAAATTTACAAATGCTCCGTTCACGGAGTATCTATAATCTTCAACCCACCCTTTGGCGCCGGGGATCACCTGCATCCGGTCTGGCCGCAAGGGCACCAGCTCGCGCGGGGTGCCATCCAAAGTTTGCACTTCCACATAAGCATTGCCCGCCACCAGAAGATAAGCCGTGATGGTTTCCAACAGTTCGCGCCGCGTCTGCGCCGGATTGGGCTGGGCCAGCAAATCCAGAAAGGCATGCGTCGCCAGCTCGACGGGCCCTTTATAAAGCAGCAACGGCACCGAAGCGACGGCCTCGGCAATCATCCGCACGCTGCGATAGGCCACCGCGTTGCCTGAAAATCCGGCGCGGGCAAAGTGTAAATAATTGCGCGGTGCCCAATAAGGTTGGCCCACATTATAGAGGCTAACCAAAGGCAAGGCGCCCACGGATTTTTTTTCGGGCGTGAAAATGGCTTGCAGTTTTTTAAACATATTTGCTCCTGTCCCCTCTCCGGCTAAGTGCAAGGCGTTGCATCGCAGCCTTGGCGTGGGAAGATAATAACTAAACCATGCGCACCCTTGGCCCGGCCTTGCGCTTCGTAAGCACCAGTTCCGTCACCGCCCACACCAAGGCATCAAGCCGATCAGGGCTTTTGCCTTCTTCAAGGCTGGCACACATTTCATCTTCAAGGGCCGGGAATGAACCTACGTGATGCACCCTGCCCTGTTCATAAAGTGCGGCCACAGGTTCAGCCCGCAGGCGCTTGCCCACACTGGCATGCACCGCGCTGTAAGGCAGATCAGGGGCCACTTGGCGCAGCACTTGCTCTACCATGGCACCGCCTTGGTTCACTTCAGCCACAACGCGGGAAGCGCCATGGGTTTCGTAAACCGCTTTCACTTTCTCTGCCCAACGTTTGGGGCTGGCGCGTTCCAAGGATGCGTCGTCCAAAACATAACAGTGCCCCTCTTCACTCAAACCCACCACAACAATGCCGCAAGCATTGCTCTTGGCATGGAAGCTGGCCGGTGGATCAACTGCCACCACCACGCGTTTCAGTGGCGGTGCATTCAGCACACGCAAGCGGTCAACATCCTCGCGTTTAAACAGCGCGTCCGGATCATCATCCAGCATCTCGCCATCAAGTTCTTGCCGGCCCAGCCGAGAGCCACCGTAACGCGCCGTTACAATCTTCAAAAACGGTTTGGCCAAATGCCCCTTGTTGTCAGCGGTGCGCGAGCGTGAGACCACGGTGGCCTCATCACTCAATAATTTTTTCAACAGCGGAATAGGTCGTGGTGTTGTCGTCACCACGGCCACCGGGTTATCACCCAGCCGCAAAGCAAACTGCAACATTTCCCACACTTTTTCGGCATGTTTCCATTTCGCTAATTCATCACACCAAGCCGCGTCAAACTGGGGCCCGCGCAAACCATCCGGCTCTTCGGCTGAAAACACTTGTGCCTGCGCCCCGTTGGGCCACGTCACCACACGCTTGGACGGCTCAAACTTCGGTCGCGCATAAGCGGGATGCACAGACAAAAGCCCAGACACGCCCTCAATCATCACCATGCGCGCTTCAGCAAAAGTGGGGGCCACCAAGGCAATGCGCAAATTGGCCTGGCAGGCCAAGTGCCGCACAAATTCGGCACCACTTCGGGTCTTGCCACTGCCGCGCCCACCCAGCAAAAGCCACGTGCGCCAGGGGCTGTCAGGCGGAAGTTGATCCGCCCTCGCCCACAGTGGCCATTCCCACAGCAGTGCTGCCACTTCCGGCGCTGTCAAAATGCGGCTCACTGCCGCTCCCATCCGCGCCCTCGCACAGGCCCGCAATGCGGCCCGCAAGTTCATCACGCTGGGCGTCATCCAGTTGCAGATTGTCTTGGCGGCGAGAGGTACGCTGCTTGCGATCTTTTTGTTCAAGCTCAAGAACCTTTTCCAATGTGCGCACCAAAGTATTGGCCGAACGAATGTCTCGCTCATTTGAAAGCGCGTTCAATTCTTGGCCAATGGCCCCAATCTCGCCCTCCAGCTGGATCAAACGTTTGTGTAAAATTTCTTTCAGGCGGCGCAAAGTTTGGCGCGTGGTTTCAGACTTTGCCTTGGCCGGGTTTGAACCCCGCAAAGCCCAACCCAGCGCCTTGGCCCTGCGGCTGAGGGCTTGGCCGGTCATGTCGATCGATTTACCAATCTCGGTTACAGTTTCGTGCGCCAGCTCATAGCGATCACGCAAAGCGGCCCAATCGGGCACCAAGCCTTCAGTTTGTTCTGTCATTGTGTCTGTAAATCCCAAGCCCGCAAGGGGCAATTTAGAGAGCCACTGATTTCTGGACCCACTTCTGGAGTATGACCAGACATAGGGGGTCGAGCGTACGCTGTCAAGGACTATTTTCCGTATAGAGGAATTTTTTTATATCTCATTCATTTCGTTTGGCTTTTCGAAACGAAATGACGGTTTCAGCCTTCAAAACGGCAAAGTTAGCTGGCAAGAAAATTGTCATTCGCCTAAAATGAGGGGCGAAACATGATAAACCCTGTCCCCACATTATCGCCCGCGGCCGAGCGAGCCGTTGTCTCGGTATGCAATTCCTACCATAACAAGCCCGATACATTGCTTGAGATTCTGCATGACGTGCAAGAACAGCTCGGCCATGTGCCGGAGCAGTCCCTGCCCTTGATCGCCGCAGCGCTCAATCTTTCGCGTGCTGAAGTTTATGGTGTGGTTACTTTTTATCACGACTTTCATTTGAACCCAAAAGGCCAGCATGTAATCAAAATCTGCCGTGCTGAAGCATGCCAAAGTGCCGGCGGCTTTGCGGTGATTGCCGCGCTTGAGAATACCTTGCAAATCAAATTGGGCGAAACAACTGCGGATGGCAAAATCACACTCGAAGCAGTATACTGTTTAGGCCTCTGCCCCATGGGGCCGGCCGCTTTGATTGACGGCAAGCCCAAAGCGGCGATAAAGCCAGATAACGTCATCGCTCTTGTGAAGGAGCTTGCATGATGGTGAAAATTTTTATCCCCCGTGACATGTTAGCCAAAGCACTGGGCGCAGATGCAGTGGCCGAAGCCATCGCCAAGGCAGCTCAATTCAAAAAACTTGATGTACAGATTATTCGCAACTCATCGCGCGGCATGGCCTGGCTCGAACCTCTTGTTGAAGTTGAAACACCCGAGGGCCGCATCGGCTATGGCGGCGTACAGCCTGCCGATGTGGAAAGTCTTTTTGCAGCCAACTTCCTTGCAGGTGGCCGGCACAGGCTGGGCCAGGGGTTGGTTGAAGAGATTCAATTTCTGAAAAATCAAAATCGTCTCACCTTCGCGCGTGCCGGAATTACTGATCCGCTTTCGTTGGATGACTATATCGCCCATGGCGGTTTTGCAGGGCTGAAAAAAGCGTTGGCCATGAAGGGCGCTGACATTGTCAAGGAAGTTGTAGAATCTGGCTTGCGTGGTCGCGGCGGTGCGGGCTTTCCAACCGGCATAAAATGGAAAACCGTGAGCGATGCAACGTGCGCGCAGAAATATGTATGCTGCAACGCTGATGAAGGCGACTCAGGAACTTTCGCAGACCGCATGGTGATGGAGGGCGATCCCTTCATGCTCATCGAGGGCCTGGTGATCGCGGGCCTCGCTGGTGGTGCCACGAAGGGTTACATCTATATCCGCTCAGAATATCCTGACGCCATTGCCACGATGAAGGAAGCGATTGTCATTGCCACGCAGAACCATTGGCTCGGCGAAAACATTCAGCACTCTGGCAAAACTTTCATTCTGGAAGTGCGCCGCGGCGCGGGCGCTTATATCTGCGGTGAAGAAACCGCCATGTTGGATTCACTGGAAGGTAAACGTGGCGTGGTTCGCGCCAAGCCACCTCTGCCAGCGCTCGAAGGTCTGTTTGGCCAACCTACAATCATCAACAACGTGCTGTCATTCTGCGCCGTGCCTTACATCTTGGCCAAAGGTGCCAAGGCCTATGCGGATTATGGCATGGGCCGATCACGCGGAACCATGCCTTTCCAGCTCGGCGGCAATTTGAAGCGCGGCGGCATTGTCGAAACAGCGTTCGGCATCACGCTTCGTGAATTGGTTGAGGGCTTCGGCGGTGGGCCTTACATGGGCAAAAAGTTGCGGGCTGTTCAAGTCGGCGGACCATTGGGGGCTTATCTCTCAGCCGACGAATTGGATATCAAGATGGACTATGAAACTCTGGCCGCCAACGGGGCAATGTTGGGCCATGGCGGCATTGTGGTGTTCGACGGTTCGGTGGATATGGCCGCGCAAGCGCGCTTCGCCATGGAATTCTGCGCCATTGAATCATGTGGCAAATGCACCCCCTGCCGCATCGGTTCAACGCGGGGTGTGGAAGTGATCGACAAAATTATTGCAGGTGAAAACCGCATGGCCAATGCCGCTCTGCTTGAAGACCTTTGCACCACCATGACCGATGGCTCACTTTGCGCCATGGGGGGATTGACGCCCATGCCAGTGCTCAGCGCACTGACTAAATTCCCTGAAGACTTCGGCTTGCCCACTCACAAGAAAATCGCTGCTGAATAGGAACGTGTCATGCTGATCAAAGAAACCGAATACGGCACCCCAATATCTGAAATGACCCAAATGGTCACATTGGAAATTGATGGCCGGGAAATCAGCGTGCCCGAGGGCACCAGCATCATGCGCGCAGCGATGGAGCTTGGCACCAAGATTCCAAAACTCTGTGCCACTGATTCAGTGAAGAGCTTTGGCTCTTGCCGTTTGTGCCTGGTAGAGATTGAGGGTCGCAAAGGCACTCCAGCGTCTTGCACCACACCTGTGGCACAGGGACTGAAGGTTCACACTGAAACTGACCGCCTCAATAAATTGCGCAAAGGCGTGATGGAACTCTATATCTCAGATCATCCGCTGGATTGCCTCACGTGTGCGGCCAATGGCGATTGCGAATTGCAAGACATGGCCGGCGCAGTGGGATTGCGTGATGTGCGCTATGGCTATGATGGCCAGAACCATGTTTTCAAAAAAAATGATGGGGCCGAGAATTTTCTCTATAAGGCCAAAGATGAATCCAATCCTTATTTTACTTTCGATCCAGCCAAATGCATCGTCTGCTCACGTTGCGTGCGGGCTTGCGAAGAAGTGCAAGGCACTTTCGCATTAACGATTGATGGGCGTGGTTTTGCCTCCCATGTTTCGGCTGGCATGGACGAAGGCTTCATGAATTCGGAGTGCGTATCCTGCGGGGCCTGCGTGCAGGCCTGCCCCACGGCCACTCTCACGGAAAAATCGGTTATCGCCAAAGGCCAACCCGAACACTCGGTTCTCACCACTTGCGCCTATTGCGGTGTGGGCTGCTCTTTCAAGGCAGAAATGAAGGGCGAAGATGTGGTGCGCATGGTGCCATACAAAAATGGCGGCGCCAATGAGGGCCATTCCTGTGTCAAGGGCCGCTTCGCCTGGGGCTATGCCACCCACAAGGATCGCATCACCAGCCCAATGATCCGTACACGGATTACTGATCCGTGGAAGGAAGTCACGTGGGGCGAGGCAATCGCGTTCGCGGCAGCGCAATTCAAGTCAATCCAAAACCAACATGGGGTGCAATCAATTGGCGGCATCACCTCGTCGCGCTGCACCAATGAAGAAGTTTATGTGGTACAGAAAATGATCCGCGCCGCTTTCAAGAATAATAATACCGACACGTGTGCCCGCGTCTGCCATTCACCCACGGGTTATGGCTTATCAAAAACCTTCGGCACTTCCGCCGGAACGCAAGATTTCAAATCTGTGGCCAAAGCCGATGTGATCATGGTGATCGGAGCCAACCCCACGCAGGGCCATCCGGTGTTTGCTTCACGCATGAAAAAACGCCTGCGCGCCGGGGCAAAGCTGATCGTGATTGATCCGCGCGCCACAGAATCGGTGCGCTCACCCCATGTTGCGGCGGCGCATCACTTGCAACTTCGCCCCGGTACGAATGTGGCTGTAATCAACGCCATGGCCCACGTTATCATGACAGAGGGTTTGCAGGACCAGAAATTCATTGACGAACGTTGTGATCTCAACGAATTCAGCCGCTGGATGCAATTCATCAGTGCACAGAGCAATTCTCCAGAAGCGCTGGAAACTGAAACGCGGGTGCCCGCCGATGAAGTTCGCAAAGCTGCGAGGCTTTTTGCCACTGGCGGCAATGGCGCGATCTATTACGGTTTGGGTGTGACTGAACACAGCCAAGGCTCCACCATGGTGATGGGCATGGCCAACTTGGCCATGCTCACCGGCAACATGGGCCGAAATGGCGTGGGGGTTAATCCATTGCGCGGCCAGAATAATGTGCAGGGCGCTTGCGACATGGGCTCATTCCCGCATGAATTGCCTGGATACCGCCACATCTCAGACAATGCGGTGCGACAGATGTTTGAAGATGTATGGAAAACGTCGATTGAAAGCGAACCAGGCTTGCGCATTCCCAATATGCTCAGTGCCGCTGTTGAGGGCACGTTTAAAGGCATCTTCATTCAAGGTGAAGATATTGCACAGTCTGATCCCAACACCAATCATGTGACTGCGGCACTGGAAAACATGGAATGCGTTGTGGTGCAAGATTTATTCCTCAATGAAACCGCTGCTTTTGCGCATGTTTTTTTGCCGGGCACAAGCTTTCTGGAAAAGGATGGAACCTTCACCAATGCGGAGCGCCGCATCAACCGCGTGCGCCCGGTGAAGGCCGCTATGCAAGGCAAGCAAGAGTGGCAAGTTGTGTGCGAGCTCGCGCAGGCCATGGGTTACAATATGCACTATGACAACGCATCTGAAATCATGGACGAGATTGCGCGCGTCACGCCAACCTTTGCGAATGTTTCTTTCGCCAAGATCGATGAGCTGGGTTCCATTCAATGGCCTTGCAACGCCAATGCGCCAAACGGCACGCCGCTGATGCATGTCGGGAAATTTGTGCGCGGCCAGGGCCGTTTCATGTTGACGGAATATGTGCCAACGCCAGAGCGTGCCAACAGAGACTTTCCTCTAATTCTCACCACGGGGCGGATTCTTTCGCAATATAATGTGGGCGCGCAAACGCGCCGCACCGCCAATTCGCAATGGCATCGCGAAGACCTCTTGGAAATTCACCCCAGTGATGCCGAGCTGCGCGGCATCAAAGCCGGTGCGATGGTTTCTCTCACCAGCCGTATCGGCGGCACAACCTTGCGTGCGGACGTTACTGAGCGCGTTCCACGTGGTGTCGTCTACACCACCTTTCATCATCCGGTGACGGGTGCAAATGTGATCACGACCGAGTTCTCGGATTGGGCGACGAATTGCCCCGAATACAAGGTGACGGCCGTGCAGGTAAATCCATCCAATCAGGCTTCGCAATGGCAGAAAGAATGGGAAGACCGCGAAGACACCAACAAGCGTGTTGCAGCAGAGTGACATTGAACGCGCCCCGACACCGCAACAAACCGTTATTCCCAGCAACGCAGGAATCCGCGCCGACCACCGGCGACGCCATGAGAACAATTGATCCCAGCGCGCACGGGGATGACAACAGTCAGTCGTTCAGGGCCCTTGGCACACTCAATGGCGCTGCAACTGTCTGGCAACTGCCTGAAGAGGTTCCTGTCGGCATTCTCCTTGGCTCACATCCTTACGCCGTGATGATGGCAACACCGGCTGATCTGGAAGATTTCGCCCTGGGCTTTGTTTTGAGCGAAGGACTCGTTGCTCATCACTCACACGTCAACAATGTGATTGTGCTGAAGCAGGCTGAAGGCCTCAGCGTGGACGTAGCAACTGCCGAAGATAAATTAATCCGTACACAGATGGTTTCGCGCACGATGGAAAGCCGCGTGGGCTGTGGTCTTTGTGGCATTGCAGAGCTGGCAGATGCCGTGCGCATGCCAGCCAACAAGGTGAAGCCCGTGCCATTTTCACCAGCGGCTATTGCAGCGGCTTTCGACGCGCTTCCCCGGCACCAACCGATGAATGCCGTCAACCGCACTGTTCATGCCGCCGGCTTTTGCTCTGTAGACGGACGAATTCTGCTGGCGCGTGAGGATGTGGGCCGCCACAACGCGCTTGACAAACTTATCGGAGGCATGGCCCGCGCACATATCTCGCCAGAGCAGGGCTTCGTGGTCATGTCATCGCGATGCTCATTTGAATTGATTCAAAAATGTGCCCGTGTGGGTATTGGGGCTCTGGCCACGGTTTCCGCGCCCACGGCTCTGGCACTCAAACTCGCGCGCCAGGCGGGCTTGCAACTTGCCGCCCACGCCCAACAGGGCATCATGATGTTTGATGGAGATAATAATGCATAGTTCAGACATCGTGCGCATGGCAAATCAGATCGCCGATTTTTTTAAAAGTTACGGGCCAGATGAAGCAACGAGAGAAGTCGCAACGCATATCAACAATTATTGGGAACCCCGGATGCGGCAACATTTTTTTGAAACATTAAGCGCGAATGCGAATGAGTTTAATCCTTTGGTGGTTGCAGCTGCGGCGCTGGTGCGAAAGCCCCACCAGAAGAAAGCTGATGTTCCCGAACCCATGGACCAGAAAACCGGATTGCCCATGGAAGCGAAAGAAGCCTAGCACACGCCAGCATCACTACCTGGTCTTTCGCCTGGCTTTTGGCAATTTCCACAGATGATCCAAAAGTTCATCCACGCTGATGCCCTTTTCGCCATAGACTTCGCCTGCCACGCTGATCCCGGCCTCGCGCACCGTTTCAGATGAGCCTGACACCAGCGGATGCCACCAGGCCAAGCCACGACCTTCATGGATGCGGCGATAAGCACATGACTCAGGAAGCCAGCCCAGTTCACCCACGTTTTTGGGCGTCAGGGCCACACAGTCAGAAACACGTTTTTGGCGATTTTTATAATCTGTACACTGACATTTATCCAAGTCGAGCAACTGGCAGGCCGCGCGGGTGTAGAGAAACGCGCCCGTATCCTCATCTTCCAGTTTATTGAGGCAGCAACGCCCGCAGCCATCACACAAAGACTCCCACTCGCCAACCGACATTTCGGCCAGGGTTTTGGTTTTCCAGAAGGGCGCGGTCATCGGCGCATTATGACGCTCTCCGCTTCGTTGGGCCAGCCCCTTTATGCAGCTTTGGCTTGACAAAGTGGCCGCAATGCCACCTTTATTGCTGGGCATGATTTCAGTCGAACAAATCAGGCACGGCTTGCATCCTGCCGCGCCCGGACTATAGAACTTCGCAAACGGAATTTCGAATTGAGCCTGCTTCCCACCCGCAACCGTATTTATCGCGCCATATGGACGGCTGACTCTTACGTCAGTTCGGCAGTTTATGAAGTTGGGCGATCGGCGCGGGCTTGCGGTTCGGCCTATTCGTCTTGGCTTTACCGCTGGTTTCGCCTGGTGGGGCTGAAGCGTATCGTTGTTGATCTGGTTGATGATGGTTTTACGTTTTTGGTGGTGTTGGCTTTTGGGCTGTTGGCCTATGCTGTGCCGCCGTTTTCCGGCGCTGGTGATGTTTGGAATCGCGGTCGGCAATTTGCCATCACTTTCACCGATCAAGAGGGCAATATCATCGGCAGGCGTGGCATCAGCCAGAACGACACCATTCCGCTTGAAGATGTTCCACCGGTTCTGATCAAGGCCGTGCTGGCTACCGAAGATGCGCGCTTTTATGATCACTTTGGTGTGGATGTCATCGGAACCTTGCGCGCCCTGGTGCATAACACGCGCGGGGGTTCCAAGCAGGGTGGTTCATCCATCACCCAGCAGGTGGTGAAAAATCTTTTTCTCTCACCTGAAAAAACCATGCGCCGCAAAGTGAACGAGGCATTCCTTTCGCTCTGGGTGGAAGAGCGACTGACAAAAAATGAAATTCTGAAACTTTATCTTGATCGATCTTATATGGGAGGCGGAACTTACGGGGTGGAAGCGGCCTCGCAGTTTTATTTTGGCAAGTCGGTGCGTGACATCGCGTTGCCTGAGGCTGCCATTCTGGCTGGTCTGTTCAAGGCGCCCACGCAATATGCGCCGCACGCCAACCCAGAAGCCTCCAAGGCGCGGGCCAATGTGGTGCTTTACCGCATGCTTGATGCGGGTTTCATCAACCAAGGGGAATTGTTGCAAGCCAAACGTTCGCCGGCTCTCATCGCACCGCCCAATGTGTTGGCCAGCCCGAATTGGTTTTTGGATTGGGCTTACCTCGACACGCTTGACGTGATTGCGCGGCAGAACCTCAAAAATGAGTTTGTGTTTGAGGTGAAAACAACCATCAACATGAAACTGCAAAATGCCTCGCAAGCCATTTTGAATGACGTGGTGGATAATCAGGGCCCACTTGGCCAATTTACCCAAGCCGCCTCCATCACCATGGCGCCCGATGGTGCGGTGCGCTCTATAGTGGGCGGGCGTGACTATGGTGACAGCCAGTTTAACCGCGCCATCATTGCCAAGCGGCAAGTGGGCTCGTCGTTCAAGCCGTTTGTCTATCTCACGGCCCTTGAACATGGCTATAATCGCAACACGATGATGGAAGACAGCACAGCCTGCGTGGGCGAATGGTGCGTGCATAATTTCAACGCGGAATCATTTGGCCGCATTCCCTTGTGGCAAGCGTTGGCCCATTCGGTGAATACCATTGCGGTAAAATTGATGATTGATGTGGGCCGCAAAAATGTGGAGGCCACCGCCCACCGCGTGGGCGTGCAAGGGTTGATTGATCCTTATCCAACCATGTCAATCGGCACCAGTTCCCTCACGCTGATTGATATGGCCACGGGCTATGCCACTTTTGCACAAGGCGGCAAGCTGGCGCACCCTTATGCGGTTCTTGAAATTCACAAACCAAATGGTGAGCTGCTTTACAGCCATGCGGGCAATGAGAGAGATGCCCCACAAGTTGACCCTTACGACAAAGTGGCTGAGCTGAATTCTATGATGCATGACGTGGTGATGTCTGGCACAGCCACGCGCGCGCAGCTCGGGTATGCCCCCGTTGCTGGCAAAACGGGCACCAACGCCAACTACCGTGACGCCTGGTTTTTCGGATTCACGGCACATCACGTGACGGGCGTGTGGGTGGGCAACGATGATAATACATCAATGGATTCGAGCAAGGCCAACGCAGTAACCGGTGGTCGCGTGCCCGGCCCGGCTTGGAAGCGTATCATGGATGTGGCGGAATTTGGCCTGAAGCCGGAAGGCTTGCCCGGCGTGCCGGTGGATGGAACTTATAAACCACCGCTGACGGCGCTTGACGATCCGGTTCTCAGTGCGGCGGTTCCAGTCACCATGTCCGCACCGGTATTGCCAACCCCTGACGAGGAAGCTGGCGCCGGAACGTCGGTTGCGTCAGCTGATCAAGTTGACAGCCAATCCAAGGATGTTCTGAACAGCATGATCGATTTGTTTCAAAACACCTCGGCGCCCGTCAGCCCGACGGTTGTCAGCAGACCACATTTAATTCACCATCGTGCTCCGGTTGTGCACCGGCAAGCCACTGTGGCTGCGGCGCGCAAGCCACGCAGCCTTCTTGATTTGATCTTTGGGCGCTAAGGCTGAGGTATCCAGCCCAATTAAATTCAGCTATCAGATTTGGCGGGCAGTCATCATGCAGGCGAACATTTAATTCATGAGATCTTCGATCGGCAGTGCCGTTTTATTGGTTGGAGCTGTAATGGGCTATATCACCGGCCAGCAAGCGCTGGGCCGCGCCGGTCAGGTGCTGGTTCCAGAGGGCAAGTGGGTGCAATACATATCCAGCCCGAAAGACACTTATGCCCTTTATGCCACTGGCCATTTTCGCAGCGCTGGCTTGCTTCCGCCCGGTCGCGCCACAAAGCTTTATGGGCGGGAAGTGGATGATGAAGGCAACAGCCTGCGCAGCTCCTGCAATTACCAACTCAGCGGCCATGAACCTGGTGCGCGTTGGTGGTCTATCAATGTTGCCCCGGCAGATGAACTTTCAGTGGCGGCTTCCTTCACCGCCCGCGATGCGATTTTAACGAGCGATGGAGATTTTTCTTTAGCCATTTCCAAACACGCATCGCCGGGCAACTGGTTGCAGCCCACTGATTTTGGGGCCATGCGGGTGATTATGATTATGAACGAGCCCTATGCATCGGCCAAAACAAATTCGGCACTGCCCGCGCTGAAAAAGTTGGCCTGCGAATGACGGCGCGTTTGTATTGGCTGTTCACGGCTGCCTTTTTGGGAATTGCCGTGCACATTGCCACAATCCTTTATCTGCCCAATGCAAGCTTCGGCCGCAATTTGGCGCGGGTGACCAATCAGGCGCCAAACAACTCATTCTTTGTGATGAAACCAGAGCAGCAGGTGGCACTTTTGGCCACGGCCACCGCGCAAGATATTGTGGGCTTGTGCCTTGTCGACGTGGCCAAAGGCAATGTCGTTATTTCTGCGCATGGCTTGAACCAGCTTTGGTCTGTGGCAATTTATAACGCTTCCGGCCATCAGGTTTATGCCATCAACGACGTTGAGGCGGGAACCGGTGATTTCAATATCGAACTCTCAAAATCGAAAAGTCTCTGGCAGCAAGTGGCTGGCAAGCCCGACGCAGAAGACGCAAAAGTGATTGAAAATATCGGCTGGCATGCCGAACTAAGCGAGAATTCGGCGATTGCGGTTTTATGGATGCCGGTGCCTGATGCCAATCAACGCCCAGCGTTGGAATCTGTAGTGAGAGCGACAAGCTGCAAAGCCAAGTAAGTGGAATTTACTCTAATTCTTCAGCCGTTGCCTGGTTTTGCAGCGATGGCAGCCGCCGATTGCGAATAACCGAGGTTTGAATCATGTCGTCGGTGAGACGCTCTATGCGCACCCCGTGGAAGATTACAACATCAGCAGAATGACCAGCAGCAAAAGCGCTGCTGCGTCGCACGCCTGATTTGCCGTTTAGGATAAACACGTTGCTCATGACCAGCTTCAACCTTGCCTCAATGGGGCTAAGCTAAAAGCCGTTTGGTTAATAATCTTCTAAAGGAAAAAGTTATTCTGCACTCCACTGCAAGCCGCCCATGCCCGAGCGGTCTTCAACTTCAACCACCCAGATATCACTATCGAATTTGCGCTGCTTTTCCATGTGGGTTCGGATTTCATCCCATGCAACGCGCTGGGGGAAAACTTTGCGAAATTGCCTTTCGCCACTTTCACTGTGCGAGGGGCCAGCGGGTGGACCGAGCAAATCATAAGTGTTGTCCAGGTGATTAACGGCCACGTAAACCGCGCCTGCTTCATCAGCACCTGCGGTGATAACCGCGCCGAACTTGCCCTGCGTCTCGCAGCGCCGCAGCAGACCCTCAACCCAAATGCGGGATTTGAGGCGAAACATTATTTGGGTGAGTCTTCTTGCACGTTCAAGGTGCCAACTTCGCCGCGGCTGCGGCCTCAGCCACGGCGATTGATGAAATGTTCATAACGCCGCGCGCCGTAACCGAACCTGTGAGAATATGGGCGGGCTTTTTGGTACCCAGTAAAATCGGGCCCACGGACAGAGAATCGCCAAAAACCTTGATGGCCTGATAGGCCACATTGGCTGAGGAAAGATCAGGCATGACCAGCAAATTTGCCTCGCCTTGCAAGCGCGAGTCTGAAAGTTTGCGCAGGCGCACCTCTTCTATGAGAGCCGTGTTCAAACGCATTTCACCTTCGATTTCCAAATCCGGCTGGTCTTTGCGGATCAGCGCCAAAGCATCGCGCATCTTCACCGACAGGGGGGTATCAAAATCGCCGAAATCAGAATGTGAAACCAGGGCCACTTTGGCTTTGAGGCCAAAACGTTCCAAGTGATCAACGCACAGTTTTACGGTGTCAGAAATATCCTGCGCATTGGGGTTTGGCTGCACATGCGTATCAGCCAAGAATACAATGCCGCGCGAGGTGATCATCAAGCTCATGGCAGCCAACTGCTTTACACCTGGTGCCAATCCGATGATATCAAGGATCACGCGGAGCTTGGAACGATAGCGGCCTTCCAGCCCACAGACCATGGCTTCAGCCTCACCGCGGTGCAAGGCGAGTGCGGCAATCACCGTGTTGTTGGTGCGCACCAGTGTTCTTGCTTCATCGAGGGTAACGCCTTTGCGGCCCGCCACTTCCACATAGGTCTGCACATAATCACGGTACCGCGGATCATCTTCCGGATTGGTGATTTGAAAGTCCACGCCCGGCTTGATTGTAAGGCCATAACGCTTCAGGCGCGTTTCAATCACGGCGGGGCGGCCCACAAGAATGGGCTTGGCCAATTTTTCTTCGATCAATGCCTGGGCCGCACGCAGCACGCGCTCATCCTCGCCATCGGCATAGATCACGCGCGATGGCGCCTTGCGCGCCGCCTGATAAATCTCGCGCATGATGAAGCCAGATTTGAAAACAAACCGTTGCAGCTTGTCGAGATAGGCGTCCATATCCGCAATCGGGCGCGTGGCAACGCCGCTGGCCATGGCCGCCTTGGCCACCGCCGGGGCGATGCGCAAAATAAGTCGCGGATCAAACGGGGATGGAATCAACTGGTTTCGGCCAAACAATCGTGCTTCACCGCCATAAGCGCGGGCGGCGACATCTGATGGGGCTTCACGCGCCAGCGCGGCAATCGCCTCAATCGCGGCTTGTTTCATCTCTTCGTTGATTGTGGTGGCACCCACGTCCAAGGCACCGCGAAAAATATAAGGAAAGCATAGAACGTTATTCACTTGATTGGGATAATCCGAACGCCCGGTGCAAATGTAAGCATCTGGGCGCAAGGCAAAAGCTTCTTCCGGCATGATTTCAGGATTGGGGTTGGCAAGCGCGAGGATGAGCGGGTTTTTAGCCAGCTGCTTCACCATGTCGGGCTTCAAAACGCCGCCCGCAGAAAGGCCAAGAAACACATCTGCGCCTTGGATCACATCTGCCAATTTCCGCGCTTGCGTGTCTTGCGCGAAAACTGATTTCCAACGATCCATCAGTTCCTTGCGTCCGGTGTAAACCACACCCTCCAAATCCGACACCCAGATATTTTTTGGATCAGCACCGATGGCGACGAGTTGGTTCAAGCAAGCAAGCGCTGCCGCCCCTGCCCCTGATGCAACGATTTTGACTTTTTCAATTTTCTTTTTGGCCAAAGTAAGCGCGTTGGTTACGGCAGCGGCCACGATCACTGCGGTGCCATGCTGATCATCATGGAACACCGGAATTTTCATCCGCTCGCGCAAGCGCCGCTCCACCTCAAAACATTCCGGGGCTTTGATGTCTTCCAGGTTAATGCCGCCGAAGGTGGGTTCCAGGGCCGCAATGGCGTTCACCAATTCATCCACATCGGTGGGCGACACTTCAATATCGAATACGTCAATATCGGCAAATTTTTTGAAGAGAACCGCTTTACCTTCCATCACTGGCTTGGCCGCCAAAGGGCCAATGTTGCCGAGGCCCAACACGGCTGTGCCATTGGATACAACGCCCACCAGATTTCCGCGCGCGGTATATTTTGCAGCCAAGCTCGGGTCTGCATGAATGGCTTCAGAAACGGCGGCCACGCCGGGTGAATAGGCCAGCGCCAAATCACGCTGGTTGGCCAGCGGTTTCGTCGGGCGCACCTCTAATTTTCCGGGCCTGCCCTGCTCATGATACAACAGAGAACCCGTCCGAATGTCGTTGATTGGTTGCGCCATGATGCTCCGCTTCGGCTTTTGTTTGTATTACGGACTCACTTGAGCCCCAGCCTTAGGTTTATTTTAGGTGGAAACGCGGTCACAGACCAGATGCTGCATCAATTAACCATTCCCAAACAGAAAGTGCGAAACTGCGCATCGCATAAATATGGAAACTTTCGGGGCCGGTGCAGTGCACAAGAACCGGGGTGTGATGGATGCCCGTCATCACATAGGCACCTGTTGCAAAGCTGGCGCGGGAAAAATCCACGGCCGCGCAAACTTGCAAAACGGCGCGGGCTTTTTCCCCAAAAAGGGCAATGCGGCAACGGCTGGAGGAGAGATTTGTGATTGAACTGTGCCGCGTTTCCAATTCTTTGCCGATCACCCAGATTTGGGCTGAGTTTATACGAAAGAACGTGCGGCCCTCGCTCTTTTCATTTTTGCCGAAAGCCGCTTCAACAGAAAGTTCACGCAGCAGCACGCGCTCTGGCCCTGAATATTGTATGAGCATGAAGCCACCGGCCTCACGCATGGTCAGGCCGGTTGTTTCAAAACGCGCATCACCGCCCAAGGGGGAATGTTGATCAAGCATTAAGCCGTGTTCCTTCCCTGTCGATGAAATGGGGTGAAACAATGCGCAAGCGAACCTTTTCGTTCTTCAATGGAAAGGCGGCGATAATTTCTTCGTTCTCATGGGCCAAGCCGCCTTGATAAAGGCCCAGCGCCACGTAGATTTGCAAATCCGTGCTCCACGTCACTGAGGTTATATAGCCGCGACCATGGCCCTTGATCTCATCTTTGGCAGCAAAAAGAATGGCACCGCCGCGCAATTTTTTGCCAGGCTCCAAAAGTTCAAGCCCGACAAGACTCCAGCGCTCTGGCGCCATCATATCTTCGCGCATTCTCAATGTGTCACCCACAAACGACTTTTTGCTGGAAGCCATTTTGCCCAAGCCCAGATCATCCAAGGAGTTGCGGTGATCAAGTTCCAAACCGGCCACATGGCCTTTTTCGATACGCAAACTGGCCAGGGCTTCAAGTCCGTAGGGTTTCAGACCCGCAGACGCACCCATCTTCAGCACATGCTCCCACAAGCCTTGGGTGAAATTAGCGGGGCAATGAATTTCGTAACCCAGCTCTCCCGAGAATGAAAGGCGTAGAATACGAATGGGCACTTTCTCATATTCGATATCTTTTACGGCCATATAAGGCAGCGCGGAATCGGATAGATCTTCCTCCGGGAAGGCGCGTTCCAGAACCTGCCGCGCGTTGGGGCCAGACAAGGCCATGCCGCCCCACTCATCGGTGAGCGAGGTAACGTGAACGTCCAGATCCGGCCAGTGGCATTGCAGCAGATATTCCAGCCAGCTCATCACCTCACCCGCTTGGGCGGTGGTGGTGGTCATATAAAATTTTGTTTCAGAAATGCGGCTGGTGGTGCCGTCATCCAACACCAAGCCATCATCATTCAACATCACGCCATAGCGGGCGCGGCCAACGGCAAGCTTGGCAAATCCGTTCACATAGACGCGGTTGAGAAACTCAGCCGCATCTTTGCCCTGCACATCAATTTTGCCCAGTGTGGAAACATCTGAAAGGCCCACATTGTGGCGCACCAGTTCCATTTCTTTGAGATAGGCTTCGTGCGGCGTTTTTCCGGCCCAGTTATAATACCATGCCCGCTTCCACAGGCCGGCATCAATCATGGTTGCGCCGTTTTGCTCATGCCAGTCATGCAAGGGAGAGCGGCGTGTGGGGCGGAAATGTTGGCCCAAGCTTCGGCCCACAATCGCCCCGACGGTGAGCGGCGTGAACGGCGGGCGGAAAGTGGTTGTGCCCACTTGCGAAATCGGCACGTCACGTAAATTGGCCAACATCGCCAGCGCATTGATATTGGAGGTTTTGCCTTGATCGGTGCCCATGCCCAGCGTGGTATAACGCTTCAGGTGTTCGATGTTGGTATAGCCTTCATCGCGGGCCTGGGCGATGTCTTTGGCAGTCACATCATTCTGGAAATCCACAAAAGCAAAGCGGCTTTTGCTTGGTGAGACACTTGGCAAAATGGCAAGGCCCCGATCTGCCTCAAGCGGCGGAACGTCGGTTTTGTTGATGGCCTTCTTGCCCAAAGCGGCCAGCACCGCACTGGCTTGGGCCTGCCCGGTATTGATGGCAGCCAAGGTGCCGAAACTGCCATTGCACGCGCCCGCCACATAGTGGCCGGTTGCCAAGGGGCCGGGCACGAAGGCTTGCACACTGGGGTTAAATTGCGGTTTTGAACCCACTTGAGACGTCAGATGCACCAAGGGGCTCCACCCGCCACTCATGCCCAAAAGGTCACAACTCAATCTCACATGATGCGGGCCACCCAGCATAACGGCTTCAATTCGGCGTTTTCCGGCCACGGCTGCAATGCTGCTGCCCGCAAACACCACAACGCCAAGACTTGCGGATTTTGCCAAAAGTTCACCGGCGATGCCGTTGCGCTCATCCGCGATCATCACGGTGGCTCCAAGCGTCACCAAATCGAAGGCGGTTTCATAGGCGCTGTCATTGTTGGTGGCGATGATGCAGCGCTTGCTTGGCAGTAAGGCAAAGCGATTGGCATAGGTGCGCAAAGCGGAGGCCAACATAACGCCAGGCAGATCATTATCGTCGAACACCAACGGCCGCTCCACGGCGCCGGTTGCAAAAATAATCGTCCGTGCACGGAGTGATTCCACCATCGTGCCGCCGATGGCGATGATGGCCTGATTGCCATCAAACAGGCCTTGCACGGTGGCGCGCGTGAGCAGGCGAAGGTTTTCGGCGCGGTTCAGTGTGGCCAGTGTCGCCTCGCGCCACGCCAACAGGTTTTCATTTTGCGAAGACAGAATGCTGCCGCCCAATTCGAAATCTTGTTCGGCCAAAGTTACACTCACCCCGGTGCCTGCCAAGGCGAGGGCGGCGGCCAGGCCTGCCGGGCCGGAACCGATGATCAGCACATCACTGAATGCGTTGCGCGTGTTGTGGCGGGCTGCAGTGCCTTGCGTGCCCGTTTTTCCCAGGCCTGCCGCGTGGCGAATGTGCGGCTCATAAAACATCCAGCTTTTGAGGCGCGGCCCCATAAAGGTTTTATAATAAAAGCCCGCCCCAAAAATTGGCGCGAAAAGCTGGTTGACAGCCCTGAGATCAAAACTCAGCGCGGGCCAGGCATTTTGGCTTTTGGCGCGCAAGTTTTCGGTTAACTCCAGGCAAGTGCCAATTACATTGACTTGCTCTGTGCCATCTTTGCCGATGGTAAACAGCGCATTTGGCTCTTCCACGCCTGCGCCCACGATGCCGCGCGGGCGGTGATATTTGAAGCTGCGGCCAACCAGAAGTCTGTCATTGGCCAGCAAAGCTGAAGCCAGCGTATCGCCGGAAAGGCCTTTCAGCCGTTTACCATTGAAGCGGAACTTCACGGATTTGTCGCGGTCAAGCCGGCCACCAGATGTGAGACGCCTGAAACTCACGCGCCACCCCCCAAAATTTCATTGGTGGCGGTGTTGCGTTTTAACTTAAACCATTGCCGACAGCCTAAAGTGTGTTGCCAGAATTCTTCGTGTGGGCCTTTGGGATTATCAAAAGTAAACACATATTCATGCCAGACTTTCAATCCCCCTGCCCCTGGTCCGGGGCGCTTTTTGGTGGCGTCTCCACCATAGCGAAATTCGCTCACGTCGCGCGCTCCACATTGCGGGCATGGAATTCTCATTGCTTATACGTCCAGTTGCCAACGCCGTGTTCATCAAGCTCTTTGCCCTTCATCAACCGGTCAAGCGCGAACCCTGCGCTGAGGTGGTGCGCCTCGTTCTTTGCCATGGTGTGGGCAAAGGTGAAGCCCGATGCCGGCGTTGCCTTGAATCCCTGATAGCACCAGCCACCGTTGAGATAGAGGCCATCAATGGGTGTGGTGCAGATGAAGGGTGAGCCATCCGGCGTCATATCCACAAGGCCGCCCCACGCCCGCAACAAGCGCATGCGTGACATAAAGGGCATGAGAGCCACGGCGCATTCCATCACTTCTTTGGCTTTGAAAAATTGGCCGCGTTGGGTGTAGGTGTTGAAACCATCAATGTGGCCGCCGAACACCATGCCGCCCTTATCCGATTGTGAAAGATAAAAAAGCTCGGCACCCCAGGAAACCACATGATGCACCATGGGCTTTACCGGTTCGGTGACGAAGGCTTGCAACACGTGGCTCTCCACCGGCAATCGCAAACCCGCCATTTTGGCCACATGCGATGTGTGGCCAGCAACGGCGATTCCCACTTTGTCGGAAAGGATGCGGCCGCGCGTTGTTTCAACGCCCGTCACGGTGTTATCAGCTTTGAGAATGCCGGTAACCTCGCAATTCTCTATAATGTGAACACCCAATTGCGAAGCCGCCCTTGCATAACCCCAAGCCACAGCATCATGGCGCACGGTTCCGGCGCGCGGCTGGTGCAAGGCCCCCCAAATCGGGTATCGCGCGCTCTTGGAATAATCCAGATACGGCAGCTCTTTCTCAAGCTCTTGGCGATCCAGCAACTCGGCATCGATTCCGTTCAGGCGCATAATGTTGCCGCGCCTGGCAAAACTGTCCATCTGGGTGGGGCTTATGCCTACGGTAATTTGCCCACGATGCGAAACCATGCAGTTAAAATCCAGCTCATGGGACAGGCCTTCCCACATTTTCAATGACTTCTCAAAGAAGGCGGTGTTGGCACCCAGCATATAATTTGAGCGGATGATGGTGGTGTTGCGGCCCACATTGCCAGAGCCGATGTGCCCCTTCTCCAAAACCGCGATATTTTTCAGGCCATGATTTTTCGCCAAATAATAGGCGGTGGCCAACCCATGCCCGCCGCCGCCTATGACGATGGCATCATAGCTGGATTTTGGTTCAGGCTTGGCCCAAGCCTCTGGCCACGGTTGCTTGGGGCGCAACGCGTGTTTCAGAATTGAGAATATCGAATAGCCCCTCGCCATAAATCACATCTTAGACCAAAAGTCGCGCGGCTAAGCTATCGATTTTTTCAGGCTGGCGTTCCTGGCTTCAGCCCATTCAACCGATAGCCACATCAAAATTCCAAAACCCACGAAAGCTGCGGTGATGGGATAGAGCGTGCCATCATAAAACCTTCCCACGATGCCGCCGAAAATAACGGCCATCAATGATGATATAAATCCTGAAATTGCCGCAGCCATACCAGCAATATGCCCCATGGGTTCCATCGACATCGAATTGAAGTTGCCAAACAGCAAGCCGCTACAGAAGAACGAGCCAAGTAGAAAAAGGCCCAGAATCGGCAATGGCGGATGGCCGGAATAGAGCAGTGTAAAGCCCAGCAAGCACAACCATACAAACATAAAACCGCGGAGCGCCTGTTTGGTGATGGCGCGCATGCCAATTTTGCGCACCATGTTGCCGTTGACGATCATGGCGATGGCCAAGGCTATTGCCAAGCCCCCAAACCACAACGCAAACTTGTCACCTTGGTCATATTGTTCCGCAAAGATCTGCTGCGATGTGCCAAGATAGGTGATGAAGGCCGAGAAAATAAAGCCCGAAGCCAGGGTATAACCCATGGCGATGGGGTTGCGGCACACTTCAACAGCGCCAGACCACAGCTCAGACACAGAAATAGGGCGGAAGTTTTCCGGGGCGAGCGTTTCGGCCTGGCGAAAATGCAGCCAAGCGGCAGTCAGCGCAGCCGCCACCACAAAGCCTGCAAAAATATAACGCCAGCTGGCCACGTAAAGCACAAGCTGGCCAATCGACGGCGCAAAAATCGGCACCAGCATGAAGACCGACATCACAAAACTCATGATCCGGGCCATGTCTGCACCCTTGGCCCCGTCACGCACCATGGCCAAAGCCGCCACGCGCGGGGCAGAGGCACCAACGCCCTGCAGCAACCGGCCCGCCATCATCATCGGATAATTTGTGGAAAAGAGGCAGAGTAGAGAACCCGCAGCATAAAGCAGCAACCCTATGTAAATCGCTGGTTTGCGACCATAGGCATCTGACATCGGTCCAAATGCAAGTTGCCCAAAAGTAAGGCCCAGAAAGAAGAACAATACGATAAATTGCCGGTCATTCGGGTTTGCTGCATGAAGTTCTGCGGCAATCGTGCCCACAGCAGGCAGCATGGTGTCAATCGACATGGCCACCATGGCGGTGAGCACAGCGATAAGGGCAATGAATTCATTTGGGCGCGTGGTTTGCATTTTTCAATCTTTGTGGGAGGATGCCGAAACAGGCTAATACACATGATGCAGATCGACTCCAACACCCATTCCGTCTACCTTAACCCGCGTGACGCGCAGTTCTATGCGAACCCCTACCCGTTTTATCAGCGGGTTCATGCCCAATGCCCGGTTTTTAGATGGCAGCAATATGGCCACTGGTGCTTTTCCAAATATGATGATGTGAATGGGTTGTTGCGTGACCGGCGTTTTGGGCGGCAGATTTTGCATGTGGCCACGCGTGAGGAATTGGGCTGGCCCGAAGTGGCAGAGCATGTGCGCGGGTTTGCGAACCACGAACAGCATTCATTGCTTGAGCTGGAGCCACCGGTGCACACGCGTCTGCGCGGGCTGATCAACCGGGCATTTTTGGCCCGCACGATAGAACGATTGCGGCCATTTTTATTGAGTCTTTGCAATCAGTTAATTGATGAATTTGAAGCAAATCATGAGGTGGAATTGTTGGGTGCCTATGCCACGCCTATTCCGGTTTTAGTCATTTGCGAATTGCTGGGTGCGCCCGCTGAAATGGCCGATAAATTTCTCGCGTGGTCGCACGATCATGTGGCCATGTATATGGCAAGGCGTGACCGCGCGATTGAAGAGGCTGCCGTGAAAGCGGTGCTGGAATTTTCCGCTTATATGCGTGGGCTGATTGCGACGCGGCGCAAAAATCCTGGGGCTGATTTGCTGTCTGAACTTATCCGCGCCGAGAGCGAAGGCCAGAAACTTTCTGAGGACGAGTTGGTGACAACGGCCATTCTCATTCTCAATGCGGGGCATGAGGCCACGGTGCACGCGCTGGGCAATGGTATCAAGGCCATGTTGGAGTGCGCCATCACGGGCCCCATCACGCCGGAACTGGTGGATGAGATCTTACGCTTCGATGCGCCGCTGCATATGTTCACGCGCTATGCGTTGGAAGATTTGGAATATGCGGGGGTGCGTTTGAAAAAGGGCGAAACCGTGGGCTTGATGCTGGGGGCGGCCAATCACGATGCAGCGCGCTTTGCGCAGCCTGAAATTTTTAATCCGGCGCGCACGCCCAACCCGCACGTGAGCTTTGGCGCGGGGATACATTTCTGTGTGGGGGCGCCCTTGGCACGGCTGGAAATGTTGGTGGCCCTGCAAGTGCTGTTCACGCGCTTGCCGAAATTGCGGATGGCTGAAACACCACGATACAAGGACGTTTATCATTTTCACGGATTGGAAGCGCTGCGGGTGAGATTTTGAAACTGGTTTCGCTGGTGAAAGCAAGGGTATTGCCATGACGACACAGCAAAAAACTTCTGAACACTCTCACACTGAGTGACTGATAAAATCCCGTGAGCTTGGGCCAGACTGTTCGCACTGGCTCGAGCACGGCGGAAAAATCTGAAGGTGTGACGCGTTTGATGCTGGCATGTGTCGATAAATTTGCTAGCTTGCAAACAGCCAAAAGGTGCCATGGCGGCACCGAGCAAGAGCAAAAGGAGCGGCAGATGGCAAAAAGATTAATCCAAATGGTTTCAACAGCAATCGCATTGATCGCACTCACAGCCACGGCCGAAGCGCATGTTGGCGTGGGGTCAACTGCCGGTTTCCTGCATGGCTTCATGCACCCACTCAGCGGGCTTGACCATGTGTTGGCCATGATAGCGGTGGGCTGCTTTGCCGCACGGCTGGGCGGCAAGGCTCTATGGTTGGTTCCAGCGGCGTTTGTTTGCATGATGCTGGTTGGCGGTGCCATGGGCATCAGCGGTATGAGCTTGCCCGGTGTTGAAATCGGCATTGCCGCCTCAGTTATTGTTCTCGGCGCTGCCACGGCGCTGGATTTTGCGCTGCCCACCTCACTCGCCATGGGCCTGGTTGGATTTTTCGCCGTGTTCCATGGCCATGCCCACGGCGCAGAAATGCCGCTTGAAGTATCGTGGTTGACTTATGGCATGGGCTTCACATTAGCCACAGCCCTGTTGCATGGCTTTGGTCTGGCACTTGGCCTTGCCAATTCAATTTCGAACGTTTCGCGGCATGGCCAAATTGTGAAGCTCAGTGGTGCCGCAATGGCGGTTGCTGGCGTTGGAATGATGGCCGGATATCTCTGATCAATGCGCGGCCAGCACGTTTTTCAACTTGCTGGTGCGCGTTGCGCGATTTTCATCAAACGAAATTGTGCTTTTCAATTGGCCGGATCTGTCCATCAGGAACAGCGCTGCGGTGTGATCCATCGTATAGCTGCCGTCACTCGTTGGCTCTTTTTTGTAATAGATATGAAAGTCCCGCGCCAGTTTGGGCAATTGTTCCAGCTTTGGCACCAATCCCTCGATGCGCGGATCAAAGTTTGAGAGATAGTCCTTGATGATGGGCAAAGTGTCTCTCTCAGGATCGACGGTGATAAACAGCAAGCGGAAGTCTTTGGCGCTGTCGCCCAGTTCCTTGAGTGATGCAGACATTTCAAACAGCGTCGTGGGGCACACCTCAGGGCAATGTGCAAAGCCGAAAAAAATGCCATAGGGCTTGCCGTTCAAGGTTTGCGAATCCAACTCGCCGCCTTTGGTGGAAGCCAGTTTGAAGGGTGCACCAAAAATGCCGAAGTTTTGCTTGGTGCCGTCGCCCGTCCACTGGCCATAAGCGACAAGGCCGCCGAGAAGTGCCACCAAAAAGGCCATTGCCCACAAAGCCCGGCGAAATCCCAGGGCCACGGCCATATCAGTGCTTCATCGGCGTTTCCGCGCCGGGTTCAACAACTTCAAAATCCACGTCCACTTTTCCGGCTTTGGCAAATTCCATCGTGCCCTTCACCTGCTCGCCCAGCATATAGGCAGACTTGATGCCCATCAACATGATGTGAGACGTCTTGGGCTTAAGCTCAACGCTTTTGCCCGCAGGAATCATCAGGCCCTTTGCCATCTCAGTCATCTTCATTACATCGCCTTGCATCATCATTTCATGAATCTGCACGGTGGGCACATTTTCAATGGTAATCTTGATCAGCACATCATTGGTGCTGCCCGTGTTGTCGATCGTGGTGTAAGCACTGGCCACATCAGCAGCGCCAATCGGCTGGCGAATCCACGGATGATGGATGACGAGTTTGCCAATTTTTATTTCGTGGGCACGCGCGTCTGAAACGGCGGCAAAGAATGCCCCCGCTGTTAAAAGCACGGCGAACACAAATTGTGATGAGGGTTTCATCATGGCAAGATAGCGGCTGGCCCCCTCTCCCGTCCATGGCCACACTGTCGCAAGGCGGCACGTGCCAAATTTGTCGTTAAATGTGCAGCTTGGGGCGTGAAGCTGCTGCCCATCGATGTGGTCAAAGGCTAGAACTGGTGAAATTCTTTCAACCGAGGCCAATATGACTGACGAGACCCCTGGTTTGGTTCCCTCTGGCCGTCGCGGCCGCGGCGGGGCTGATGCGCGCCGCACATTGCGCGGCTCCACCGAGATCAGACAGGCCGGATTTATCCGTCGCAACATAAAGCTTTATGAGCCGTTCAGCGATGACCAACTTGAATTGATTGAGCACAATGCCGAAACCGTGTTGGAAGAAACAGGCATTGATTTTTATGAAGACGAAGAAGCGGTGCAAATGTGGAAGCAAGTTGGCGCTGATGCTACAGCTTCGCCCACCGAAGAACGGCGTTTTCGGGTGCGCTTTCCCAGAGGATTAGTCCGTTCACTGATTAAAACCGCGCCGCGCGAATATGTTCAGCATGCGCGCAATCCGGCCAACACCGTCACCATTGGTGGCAATAACACAGTGTTTGCCCCGGTATATGGTCCGCCCTTCATTCGCAATTTGGATGAAGGCCGCCGTTATGCCACGATTGAAGACTTCCGCAATTTTGCCAAGCTGGTTTACATGTTGCCCAGCCTGCATCACGCGGGCGGCACCTTGTGTGAGCCGGTGGATGTGGCGGTGCCGAAGCGGCATCTGGATATGATCTACAGCCATATCAAATATAACGATAAGCCCTTCATGTCTTCGGTGACGTCAGGTGAACGCGCGGCGGATTCTGTTGCCATGTGCGAGATTTTGTTCGGAAAAGAGTTTGTTGATCAAAACTGTGTGATGACATCGTTGATCAATGCCAATTCGCCCATGGTGTGGGATGGCGTGATGTTGGGCGCTTTGAAAGT
This sequence comes from Hyphomicrobiales bacterium, assembly GCA_025359265.1. GTDB lineage: Bacteria > Pseudomonadota > Alphaproteobacteria > Rhizobiales > Aestuariivirgaceae > Aestuariivirga. Next base: position 120,955 of record JANYHB010000035.1, read on the forward strand.
TTTGGCCAGGGCCAATCAAGCCACAGTGATTTCACCTTTCATTGTGGCGGGCGCCATGTCACCCACCACCACGGTTGGCACGCTGACGCAGATATTGGCGGAAGCCTCCGTTGGCATTGCCTTCACACAACTGTGCCGCCCGGGTGCGCCAGTGGTGTTCGGCACGTTTGCGGCTTCCATGTCAATGCAATCTGGTGCGCCCACCTTTGGAACGCCCGAGCCTGCCTTCGTCACCTTTGGAGCGGCCCAGTTGGCGCGGCGCATGGGCGTGCCCTTCCGATCAGGCGGTGGGTTGTGCGGCTCAAAAATTCCTGATGCGCAGGCTGCCTATGAAACCTCTAACACCTTGTGGTCCACGCTGTTGTCTGGCGTGAATTTCTGTTTGCATGCGGCGGGCTGGCTGGAAGGCGGGCTGGCTTCGGGTTATGAAAAGCTGATCATGGATCACGACCAACTGAGCATGTTCCAAAAGTTTTCCGAGGGTGTTGATTTCTCGGAGAATGGCCAGGCGATGGATGCCATTCGTGAAGTGGGGCCGGGGTCGCATTATTTGGGAAGTGCCCATACGCAGAAGAATTTTGAAACCGCTTTCTGGCGCTCTGGGCTGGCCGACAATAATTCGTTTGAGCAGTGGCAGGATGAGGGTTCAAAAGACGTTGTGGTGCGCGCCAACGCCAAGTGGAAACAAATGCTGCGCGATTATGTTGCGCCCCCGCTGGATCAGGGAATTGATGAAGCCCTGTTGACCTTCATGGCCAAACGCAAGGAAGTGCTGCCCGACACCATGAGCTAAAACTTGAACGCCGCATTGAGTTCAATCAGGTGGAAATCGTAGTCCATAATATAGAGCTGTGAATAGCCCGCCATGCTTTTCGGCTTGATGATGATCCTCTTGGGGTCATCATGGGGCAGATCAGGGCTGTAGCCCTTGCTGTTCACCCGATCGACGAGCGCCTGAAAATTGCCGAAGCGAATGGCAAAATGAATGTCGTCAGAACCCACAACATGGTTTGCGGGAAACGTTCCATCGGGAACGAGAGTGACATGAACTTCCACTGAGCCCAGTTTGAGCCAGCAGCCCGCTGTGGCAAAATCAGGCCGTGCAATCACTTTAAAGCCCAAAACGTTGGTATAGAAGGGAACAGCTTTTGCCACATCCTTGGTTGGCACAGAAACGTGATGCAAATAGGCGCTATCCATCGGGCTCCCCTTTCCCACATCCTAGCACGCGCCCTTCAGAAATTATAGAGGCCAGAAGTTGGGCCGCTGCCCGCTTGGTGGTGATGGCAACTTAGTCAGGCCGGCTCTATTTCGCCCGCCAACAGCTCTTTGCGTTCGGTTGCAGACTTGTTGTCAGACGCGGCGAATACCAGAATGCCGAGGATCACCAGCGCAGCACCTATCGCGTCCACCAAAGTGAATTTCTCGCCTAAAATCCACACCGCCAGCGAAATCGTGATGAGCGGCGAAATCGACGCAATCATTGACGTTGCCTGCGCCGAAACGCGTGACAAACCAGCATTGACCAAGAAGCTGGGCAGCACGGTAGCGAAAAATCCACAACCTGCGGCCAGCCCATAAAATCGTGTTGTGGCTGAAAAATCGAACCCTCCAGACACCACCACATAGTGCGCGATGCAGGCAAAGGCTGAGGATGATAACGCGACGCCGGTGAACAACATTGTGCCCATAACGCCGATGAAACGCTTGGCGAAAAGTTGGTAGCACGCGAAAGTTAAAGCGCAGCCCAGCACCAAGGCTGTGCCGACAATTGTGTTGTGCCCGCCTTCTGGCAGCGCCTTCAAAAACACCACCAACAAGCCCGCATAAGTTATGGCGGCACCGAGGGCCCCTTTCCAACTGACGCGTCCGTTGAAGAACGCCCAGCCGATCACCATCACCATCACGGGGTAAGTGAAAAGCACCAGGCGTTCAAGCTGGGCGGAGATGTAAACCAAGCCTTCAAAATCGAGCAGCGCTGAAAGATAATAGCCAAGAAAGCCAACGGCGATGGCCCCTATCCATACGCGCCGCGGCGGAAGGGGTGTTGCGTGTTTATTTGCCTTCCACAGTCCATAGGCCACTGCTGCAATGAAAAATGGCAAGGCTGAAGCCATGCGCAAAGCCAGCATCAAGGCGGCGTCCACCTTGTCCATATAGGCGAGTTTTATGAAAATGGCTTTGGTTGAGAACAGGGCGGCACCTGCGCCCGCATAAAAATAGCCCAAAAGAATTTGCCGGTTCATGGCGCGGTTTTATCGAACAGCTGTTGGTTTGTCGCCTGTTGGCAGCGCACACAGGCTATGCAGTCTTGGCCCCCGAAACTTCGCGGAACAATTTCAGGCGGATGGCCATCGTATAGGCGTTATAGTTATCGGCCTCGATTACGAAGCTGCCGGGCCCGCCCGTGACTTCGCGTTCCATATAGTCCATCAAATTAGGCTCGGTGTCTCTCACCGCCAAACCATTGATGATAACGCCGTCTTTCACCAGATCGTCGCGCACGGGCCGCACCGGGCGGCCCATATTGGCGTGACCGTTGGTGGAAACGTCAATCACTCGCCGTGCCGCACGGGGTGCTATTTCCAAAAGTTTCCCGGCAAAGGCCAAAGCGTCTCCCGTTGCTGTAGCACCGGCAGGGATCGTGCGGTGGGCAGCAAAAATCTCATCGGCCACCTCACTCACGCCGCCTGCGCTGCCCAGAACACGCCATGGCACAATCACTTGCTGGGCTTGTGGGGATGACCACAGAAAAGCGGAAACCGCGATCACTTTATTTTGGCCCTGTTCAATCAATTGCACCAATGCGGAATCAAGGATCGCCTGCCCAGTGCCGCGCAGCTGCAAGCGGTAATCATAATCATCAATGCTGAGCGAGCAATCAATGGCCAGAACCAAGGCCAAATCAACATCTGTGGCGGCCCGAACCTGCGTTGTGAAGGATGCAGTGGCGAGCCAACTTAAAACACTTCTGCGGGAAGGCTTAAGGCCTGACATAATCGCCTTATAGGCCCAGGCCAAACCAGCTCAATGGGAAGATGTGAAAATTTTTCTATGCCGCAGCGCAGCATGGCGCGGTTAGATCATGTCGACATTGGTGATTTCGCGGAAGAGCTTTTCGCGCAGGCTTTGGCCATAACTGTCAAAGTCGTTGGCGATCACCACAAAACTTTGGTTACCACCGATCACACTGTCGCGCAGATAGGAATCCAGATCATGAACTTCTTTGGTGATGGCAAGGCCGTTAATCACCGTTCCATGCGCCACAATGGCATCGCGTGCCGCTTCCACTTTGGGGCCAGTATTGCATTCACCATCGGTTGAAATGTCAATCACCTGGCGAAACGCGGGCGGGGCAGACAACAGCATGCTTTGCGCAAACATCAGCGCCGCCCCTGTGGCTGTGGTGCCTTTCGGCACATTGCGCGGGCTGCGCAGAAAAACGTCGGCCACGGCTTTTGCATCCGAAGCCGTTTGCAACAACTGCCAAGGCACGAGAACGTATTGGATTTCAGGGTCTGACCAGAGGAAGGCCGCAATGGCGATGCGTTTGCGGGCACCGCTGGCTATCGCCTGCAAAACCTCGGGTGCCAAAAAGGCCCGCGCTGTGCCCTGCATCTGCAGTTGATAGTTCGACGCGTTGACGCTGAAGGAGCAATCAATGGCCAGCACGAGAGCCAAATCAACCTTGGTATCGGACAAGGCTGGGCCTGCCACGCTTGTTGCCGCCAGGCCGCCTGCAAAATTGCGGCGCGTTATTGCCGGTGTTGCCATTTTAATACGCTAGGCCCATTTGCTTTGTCACGAAAGGCTGACTTGACGCAAGCCGCTCTGCCCGCCCATATAGAGCGGATGAGCCATTCCTCACTCATAGATCCTTATGGCCGGCATGTTTCCTATTTGCGCGTTTCGGTAACGGATCGCTGTGATTTCCGCTGTGTTTATTGCATGTCGGAAAACATGAACTTTCTGCCCAAGGCTGATCTTCTTACGCTGGAAGAACTTGACCGCTTGTGTTCAGCCTTCATCGCACAGGGTGTGAAAAAGCTGCGCCTCACGGGTGGAGAGCCTTTGGTGCGCAAGGGCATTATGACGTTGGTGGAAAGCCTGTCTCGGCACTTGAAAACCGGTGCGCTGGAAGAGCTTACCTTCACCACCAATGGCAGCCAGTTGGCCAAATATGCCAAGGATTTGGTGAAGCACGGGGTGAAGCGCATCAATGTTTCGGTGGATACGTTGGATGCAGCGAAGTTCAAAGAGATCACGCGCTGGGGCGAGCTTGGCAAAGTGCTTGATGGCATTAAGGCCGCGCAAGATGCTGGCTTGCAAATCAAGATCAATGCTGTGGCGCTGAAAGGCGTGAACGAGTTTGAAATTCCAGACATGGTGCGTTGGGCCCATGGGCAGAAAATGGATTTCACGTTGATTGAAACCATGCCGCTGGGCGACATTGATGGTGACCGGACGGATCAATATCTGCCGCTCAGCCACGTGCGTGCACGTTTGATGGAGCAGTTCACCCTGGAAGATATATCCTACAAAACCGGCGGGCCGGCGCGGTATGTGCGGGTTGCTGAAACCGGCGGGCGGCTGGGCTTCATCACGCCGCTTACCCATAATTTTTGCGAAAGCTGCAACCGTGTGCGCCTCACTTGTACAGGCACTTTGTATATGTGTTTGGGCCAAAATGATGCGGCAGATTTGCGCGCGCCCCTGCGGGCCTCAGAGGGTGATGAGCTGGTGACGCGAGCCATCCTCGAAGCGATTTCCCGCAAGCCCAAGGGCCATGATTTTATTATCGACCGCAGCCACAACAAACCGGCCGTGGCGCGGCACATGAGTGTAACGGGGGGTTAGTTCGCAGTAGCCCAGTATTTTGATCGGTCCAACGCCACCATGACGCGGAACAAATTAAAGTCCCGCACTGCGGCTTAGAAATCAAAAACCTGAATACGCTCGATCAATCCAGCATTGTTGAATGTGATCGCCTGCGAGCCTTTGCGCTTCACCGCTTGGCCTGTGCGTTGGTTGGTGGCCGTGAGCGACCAATCAGATTGCAGTTGCGTGGCGCTGATCTCGCGGACATTTTCATCCACATTCACCTGATCACCATGAAGAGAGAAATACGTTTTGAAGGCCTTTCTGATGTCATCTCGGCCATGGCGTGCGCCGTCTATTCCTTCAGAAATGTAAATGGCATTTTCCGCAAACATCTCTGCCACCACCTCCAAGTCATGCCGGTTAAGCGCTGCTGTATAAGCCGCAAGCTTATGTTTCACTTTGCCAGTGCACCCATAATCCGCACCCAGCTTTTAATGCCGCGTTGAAAGCTGGTGAGATTGTATTTTTCGTTGGGGCTGTGGATGGCGTCATCATTCAGCGCAAAGCCAACCAACACAGAGTCCATGTCCAGAATGTCTTTGAAGTGGCGCACAATGGGGATGGAGCCGCCAGAGCCCATCAACACCGTCTCTCTGCCCCATTCGGCTTGCAATGCCGCAGCGGATTTCTTGATGAAGGGATTTTCCTCCTGCACTTCACTGGCTGGTGCGCCGCCGCCTTTGCCTGAGAAGCTGATCTTGGCATCTTTCATCATGTGCTTTTTGGCGAAAGCTTGAAAGGCTTTCAAAATCTTTTGCGGGCTCTGCTTGCCCACCAGGCGGAAGGTAAGTTTGGCATGGGCCTTGGCGGGCAGAACGGTTTTGGTACCAACGCCCGTGTAGCCGCCCCAAATGCCATTCACCTCTGCCGTGGGGCGTGCCCAAATCTGTTCCAGCACAGTGAAGCCCGCTTCGCCCGAAGCCTGTTTCAAACCCAATTCACCCAGAAATTTCTTTTCCGAAAACTTGAGGGATGCCCATTGCTTTTTCGTGGCCTTGGGCAATGCGGCCACGCCATCATAGAAGCCAGGAATTTGCACTTTGCCGTTCTTGTCGTGCAGCGCCGCCAGCATTTTGGTCAGCGCCTTGATCGGGTTTATTGCGGGACCGCCATAGAGGCCAGAATGCAGGTCAATCGAGGGGCCCGTCACTTCAACTTCTTCATGAACAAGCCCGCGCAACCGCGTTGTAATTGCAGGGGTTTTATCGTCCCACATATTGGTATCGCACACAAAGGCAACATCGCAGGAAAGTTCTTTTTTATTGGCTTTGAGGAAGGGGATCAGTGAGGGTGAACCGCTTTCTTCTTCGCCCTCAATCAAGAAGGTTGCGCTTATGGGCAAATCCCCAGTGGCTTTAATCCAGGCGCGGGCGGCTTCGACAAACGTCATCAGCTGGCCCTTGTCGTCTGAGGTGCCACGGCCATAGAGTTTGCCGTTACGGTTTTCGGGCTCAAACGGCTTGGTGTGCCAAAGTTCCAAAGGGTCTACGGGCTGCACATCGTAGTGGCCGTAAAACAGCGCATGCGTGGTTTTGGCCGTGCCAGACTTTCGGGTGAAGTGCGCCACCACCATGGGGCGGCCTGCGGTGGGCCGTGCTTCGGCCTTGAAACCGATGGCGTTCAGCTCCCTCACCAGCCAATCAGCCGCAGTATCGCAATCGGCGTTGTGGGCTGGATCAGTCGAAATGGAAGGGATGCGCAAAAGCTCAAACAGGCGGCTGAGGCTTTCACTAAAGGCGGCTTCGGCTGTGGTGAGGGCGTGGCTAAGCGTCATGAACGGTCTTTCTTTTCAAAATCGTGCAAGCCAGAAAGCGTTTATGGTGAAATAGAGTTTTGCGAATCCCGCTGACCCTGCTTAGCTTTAGGACAAATTCCACCTTTGCCCAATAGTTTGCACCCCTGTGACCCAGCCCGCCTCACCATTTGTTCTTTCACGCGACAGCCTTCAGGCCCATGAGGCTGGCTCGCGGTTCAGGCGTTTCCGCAGGCGCGGGTATCAACGCTATATTCTGTGGCGCAACTTTGTCGATTTTTCCCTGCTGTGGAAGCGGCGCTGGTTCATCATTGCCATGATGTTGGGCTTCCTGCTTATGGGCTTGCCCTCACCTGCGGGGCTAACCCATCAAGGCCAGATTGTGCTGTGCATGTCTTTGATGGCCACAATCTTGTTCATCAGCGAAGCGCTGCCCCTGCCCACCGTGCCGTTGCTGATCATTGTTGGCGAAGTTATTCTGCTGAAGATGGACCCTACCAAAGTGGCGCAGAGCCTGATGACCGATTCTGTGTTGTTCATCATGGGCTCTCTCATGCTGGCTGTGGCGGTGGTGAAGCAGCGGCTGGACAGGCGCATTGCATGGTGGATTGTGCAGATGACGGGCACCAATGTTTACGCGATTAGTTTGGGCCTTACCGTGGTGTGCGGCATGCTCGCGGCCTTCATTGGTGAGCACACCGTGGCGGCCATGATGTTGCCCGTGGGGGTGACGCTGATCACTCTCACATCAAATGACCCCAAGAAAATTCATAATTTGGCGGCGGTGTTGTTGTTCTCCATTTCCTATGGCTGCTCAATTGCCGGTGTGGCAACGCCTTCGGGCGGGGCCCGCAATGCCATCATGATTTCTTATTGGAAAGATTTTTTCTACAACGCTGCTGATCCGGCCACGCAGCGCTATCTGATGGATTATTTGCACTGGGCAATTTATGCCTTCCCGATGTTTCTGCTGCGGCTGCCCTTTGTGACGCTGCTGCTGGTGTGGACATTTAGGCCGGAAGTAACCGATATGACGCGCGCCATCACGCGGCTGCGCACCCAGGTTTCCATGCAAGGGCCGATGCGCGGTTCCGAATGGATGACGATATTGATTTTTTTGATCACCATTATTTTCTGGGTGGCCTTCTCATCGCAAATTGGCCTTGGCACGATTGCAATTGCAGGCACGGCGGCGTTTCTTGTTTTCGGCCTGGTGCGCTGGGAAGATATCAATGCTGGCGTGAACTGGGGGGTGATCTGGCTTTATGCTGCCGCCATTTCGCTTGGCGTTGAAATGAAATCAACCGGCGCGGCCGAATGGGTGGCCAACAGCGTGCTCAACGGCTTGACGGCGGTTGGAGCCACTGGGCAGTTTGACTTTAACGTCACGGTTTCATTGCTGACGATATTTGTCTCCAACACCATGACGGCGGGCGCTGCTGTGGCCGTGCTTGCGCCGGTGGTGTTGAAAACCGCAGTGGCGGCTGGGCATGATCCGCTGCAAACCGGCTTTTTAGCGGCCATCTCTTCAGCATTTGGTTACCTTACCCCTGCGGCCCAACCGGCCTTCACCATCATTTATGCGTCGGGTTATTTGAAGAGCGTGGATTTCTTCAAGATCGGTATCCGCATGATGATCTTGTCGTTCGCCGTTCTCATGCTAACCGCGCAATATTATTGGCCGGTGCTGCTGTGAAGTTTTTCCGTGGGCCGGTTTTGCCCGTGCGCCAAGAGGCTGCGGTGCAGAAGACGATCGCGAATTTGAAAGCCATCAGACGCAATCGCTTTCGCATTCTCGCTTGCATTGATGGCTCTGAGGAAAGCTTCATCACGGTGAGGAAGGCGGCGCGGTTTGGGGCTTCCGATGAATGTGACATTATCATTTTGTATTTGCGGCCCATCGATCAAGGTTTGCATTCCGGTGGTTTGCAGGTGCGGTTGGCACGGCAAAACATGCTTGAAGCAGGCTTTGAACTGCCGGGCGTTTCGCATTTGAAGCGCGCCCTGCAAATTCTCAAGGCTGAGGGCCTGGATGTCAGCGGCTGGACGCGCGAAATGCAAAACCAAGATGCCTGGGGCGACCCGGCGGGCGATAATAAAATTGAATATCGCTCTGCCGCAGGCCGCAGTGTGGTGTTGAAATTGAAAACCGCACCCGATGTGGCGGTGGGCATTCTCGACCAATATGAGCTGGGGCCCTATAATTTGATTATCGTGGGCGAACCATCGCATTGGCGCAGTGAGTTCAAGTCTTTCTTTGGCAGTGGTGTGGTGCAAACGATTGTGACACAAGCCCCTTGCTCGGTATTGGTGGCGCGCAAAGCCAACGAGCGCATGGGTTTTTTGGTGGCTACGGACGGCACGTCGCGTTCGATGCAAACGGTGCGCCGCGCTGCCGTGTTGGCCCATGTGATGGGCCGCGAAATCAGCTTAATCGCCGTGGCCCCTGAAGAGGCTGCAAGAGCCGCTGCCCTGGAAGCAGCAGAGAATGCGCGGGCACTGCTGAAGGCCATGAAAATTGCCGTTCAAAAAACCCACATCGAAATCGGGCCGATTGCGAAGCGCATTGCCGAGGTGGGTGCGGCTTACGGCACAATTGTGGTGAGTGACGAGCGTCGGTCGCGGTTTCAGCGCGTATTTAAAGGTTCCGTTGCCACCGATGTAGTGAAAAATTCGACCACAAGTGTGTTGGACGTTCGCTAAAGGCTCAAGCGCTCTGCTCTTCCACCGAATCGAGATATTCGTTCAAGTGTTCCAGGTTTTCAAAACGCATCCAGCCTTCGTCAGTTTCGGCCTCAACCGTATCATCTGAAAGAATGCGGGCTGGCCGCCCACGGATGACTTTTTCGTCGACCACATAGAGATCGCCATCATCCCCATCAGTTTCATCTTCAACGGCACTTGAAACTTCCGGTTTTACGTTGGTGGCTTGGGCGCGCAGATGCGCTGGCTCTGGCGGTGGCGCAGACAGTGCTTCCATGCCGCCCATCGACTTGATCACATCGGCCTTGGCTTGCTCCAAGGCGCTAATTGTATCTGCGACAGGATCGGGCTTTGCAACCTTTGTGGCCACGGCAGCAACTGCAACAGCGGCACCGGTGGCAACGGCAACTTCGGTGGCTTTGCGGCCATAACTGCCTGCACTTGCAGCAGGCTCTGAGCTTGGCACAGGAGCCACGACGGAAGTTTTTTGAATTTCAGCTATAGTGTTGATGGCTTTTTCCGGCGTGACGGATTGCAAGCCGGTGCCTTGCAACGCGTCCACCACGGCGCCGAGGCCCAGAGATAAAACACCACCCACAAACAGGATGGCGGCGGTATCCAGCTTGATGCCATAGACGTCCATCACCCCGGGTTTAACAAAGGTGAGCACACCCAGCACGATGCCGCCCAAAGCTAGAATGGTTCCGATCAGTTTCATCAGGTTGGACATTGATCCCCCTTTTAAATTGCGAGCTGTCTCATTTGGTTGGCTTATTGAACCGTTAACCCAAATAATAGGTTAACCGAGCTTCTGGGCAAAGTCTAATCTCCCATCACAATGCGTGGCGCTGGCTTTTGGCCCATGCCCTGCTCCATGGCAATCCACAATTTTTCGGCGATTGCCCGATAACTTTTGGTGTGGGGGGAATCGGGCACGGTGGCCACAATGGGTTCACCGGCATCTGAGCGCTGGCGCAGCTCTGGATCCAGTGGAATTTCGCCCAAAAAGGGAAGGCCCAGCCTTTGTGCCTCGGCTTTTGCACCGCCATGGCCGAAGATTTCATGGCGCTTGCCGCAACCATCGCAAATAAAATAACTCATGTTTTCGATCAAGCCCAGAACCGGCACGCTCACCTTAACGAACATGTTGAGGCCCTTGCGCGCATCAATCAATGCCAAGTCTTGCGGGGTTGAAACGATGACCGCTCCCGACAGTGGCGTTTGCTGCGCAAGGGTAAGTTGTGCATCACCCGTGCCCGGCGGCATATCAATCACCATCACGTCGGTTTCGCTCCAGGCCACCTCACGCAACAACTGTGTGAGGGCCGACATCACCATCGGCCCGCGCCAGATCATGGGTGTGGCTTCGTCTACCAAAAATCCGATGGACGCCACTTCCACGCCAAAACGGCGCATCGGGTTCATGCGTTTGCCATATTTATCTGAGGCTTCGGGCTTGCCACTAATGCCAAAAAGTTTGGGCATGGAGGGGCCGTAAACATCAGCATCCAACACCGCCACGCGCAATCCGTTGGCTTTGAAAGCCAGCGCCAGATTAATGGCGGTGGTGGATTTTCCAACACCGCCCTTGCCGGATGCCACGGCGATCAAATGCTTCACACCCGGAATTCCATTGCGCAATGTCTGCGCCGCCTGCTGCTTCGGGCCTGCCTCACGCTGGGGTGTGCGCTCGGCCGTCAACGCCACAATCGCTTTGGCAACGCCGGGTAATTTTGACACACGGTCTTGCACAAATTTTTGCAATTGCCCCATCGCGTTGGCGTGCTGTGGATCAGCATTCAACGCAAACATCACCTGGCCCGCATTCACCGCAATTTCGGAAACCAGCCCAGCGCTAACGATATTGCCGCGACCATCGGGTGCTGCAATTTTTCGCAGCTCTGCCAGAACTTGTTCGGGTGTAATTTCAGCCATGTGTTTGACGCTATTCCCATGATGTATGGTTAAGGGATTATTGCCTTCGCACGCAAAAGTCCAATTTCAATTATATCGGTCAATTTGGCACATAATGTTGTGATTATATTTACTGCTCTTGCCAACTGAAAGTTCAGCTTACGCGGCTAGAACAGCACCCTAAAGTGGAAGAGTTATACCCATGAGTGCTGACTCATTTAAACAGTTATCACGCAACGGCTTGTCGTTCGATACCAATGCGAGCAGCATGGCATATGGTGATGACTCACTGCCGGGTGAAGGCCAGACGCCGTGGCAGAGCGACCTCTTGGAATTATTCCTCAACAATCAGTTGAAGCTGGGGCCGATATTGCCAATGGTTGCCGTCATGTTGAGTGCAACCGCGGCCATGTGGAATGGTTTTGGCACGGTGGCTTCGTGGTTGTTTGGTGTGATTGGCAGCAATCTCATTCAACTGCTTTTGTGCAGGCTCTATTTCAAGTCAGAGCGCAGCAAATCCGAACAGCGTGATTGGATAGGCATGATGGCCGCGTCCGAATTCATGCAAGGTGTGTTTTGGCTCATCCCGCTCTTCATGTTTTGGCCGCAAGGAAATGCGGCGCTTGGCATGTTTTTAGTAACCGCCATTATGGCCGTGGTGGCGTTGCGCTTTCTGATTGTCAGCACATTTTTGCCCGTTTTGATTGCCGGCACGGGTGTGATGACATTGGGGGCTGCACTGCGTTGCATCATGGAAATGGATACGCTGTTCTTCAGCCTCGGTGCCGTATTGATCACGCTTGAAGTATTATTTCTGTTTGTGGCCAGGCAACTTCAAGAAACCTCGCGCGATATGCTGGTGTTCAAAAACCAGAAGGATGTTTTGATCAATGAGCTTTCGCGCGCGCGTGACCTTGCCGATGAAGAACGCCTGAAAGCCCAGAAGGCCAACGAATCGAAGAGTGCCTTTTTAGCCAACATGAGCCACGAATTGCGCACGCCGCTTAACGCCATTTTGGGTTTTTCAGAAATTTTACACGGCGAAATGTTTGGGCCCCTGCAAAATGGCACCTATAAAAACTATGCCGGGGACATCAATAGCTCTGGGCAATATCTGTTGGCCTTGATCAACGATATTCTCGACATCTCTCGAATTGAGGCAGGTCGGCGTGACATTCAAGAAGAGCCTGTCGATTTGGGCGATCCGCTAGATCAAGCAAAGCATTTATCGACAATGCATGCCAATCAGAAAGACATTACGCTGGTGATGAATGTTGAATTGGGCCTGCCTCGCGTGTTGTGTGATGAGCGCGCGGTGCAACAGGTGGCTATCAATCTGACAACCAATGCCGTGAAGTTTACACCCAGAGGTGGGCGCGTTGAACTGGGAGCCAAAAGGCTGAGCAATGGCACGGTTCAACTTTACGTCAAAGACAATGGCCCGGGCATTCCACCAGAGGAGAAAAACCTTGCTCTCACCGCTTTCTCGCGTGGCAAATTGGCAAAAATCAAAGCCATTGATGGCGCAGGCTTGGGATTGTCGATTGTGAATGGCATCATGCAGTTGCACGGCGGCACGGTTGAGATTGAAAGCAAGCTCGGTTCCGGCACCACAGTGATTTGCACTTTCCCGGCCAAACGGGTGTTATCGGGCCCGCGCGGAACTTTGCATGCCAGCGGTGTGCCAACCAGTGACACCCAGCGGCGGTTAATTGGGCTGACCGCCTAATCTTTATTCGAGACCCCTGCCCCTTCGAAGGTGGCCATGCCGTTGTGGCAGGCCACTGCGGCTTTGACGATGCCTGCGGCGAGGGCTGCACCAGAGGCTTCGCCTAAGCGCATACCAAGATCCAGCAGCGGCTTTTTGCCCAGCATTTCCAGCAGGCGCTTATGCGCGGGTTCGGCAGAGCAATGGCCGAAGAGGCAATGATCCAGCGCTGAAGCGTTCGCCTTATACAGAACAGCAGCCGCGGCTGTTGCCACATAGCCATCCACGATCACGGGTACATTTTGCATCCTGGCACCCAGAATGGCACCCGCCATGGCGGCCAGTTCGCGCCCGCCGAGGCGGCGTAAAACTTCGAGCGGATCTGCCAGATGCGCGTGATGAAGAGCGATGGCTTTATCCACTGCGGCGGCTTTGCGCTGCAAACCTTCGGCGTCAACGCCGGTTCCTGGCCCCACCCAATCCTGGCCTTTGCCGCCGAATAAGCCTGCGGCAATGCTGGCTGCAATGGTGGTGTTGCCGATGCCCATTTCACCGATGCACAGCAAATCACAACCGCCAGCAATGGCTTCCATGCCGTAAGCCATCGTGGCGGCGCAATCTTTTTCATTCAACGCGGCTTCAACGGTGATATCTTTGGTGGGTTGTTCCAGGGCCAGTTCAAAAACCTTGAGGCCAAGATCAAAGGCTTTGCAAATTTGGTTAACCGCGGCCCCGCCACTTTGAAAGTTGGCCACCATTTGCGCCGTGACGGCCTGCGGATAAGCCGCAACACCTTGCGCCACCACGCCGTGATTGCCGGCAAACACTGCCACTACCGTGCGATCCACCCGTGGTGGATAATGATGCTGCCAAGCGGCAATGTGTTCAGCAATTTTTTCAAGTTCGCCCAAGGCTCCGGGCGGCTTGGTAAGGATGGCATCGCGCGCGCGGGTTTGGGCGATGGCTTGCGCATCCGGCCCCGGCATTTCGCTTAGCAATTGGCGCAGATCGTCAAAGGGAAGGCCAGTCGTCATCGTTTCATCCTTGGTTCTTGAATCGTCATGGGGCAGCCCCTATCACAGGCCAAATGCCCAAGCAGCACAAGAAACGGCAATGAGTGACAATTTTCAACTGAGCGAGCAAGCGAACGGGCAATTCAGGCCGGTTTCAGAGATTCTTCTGGCGTTGCGCTTTCTCACGCGGCTGCCCATCCCCTTTGCCAGCACGGTCGATCCCGTGCCTTTGGCATCGGCGATGCGCATGTTTGGCGTGGCGGGCGCTGGCATTGGCGCTTTGAACGGCCTGTTCCTTTGGGGCATTTCATATTTGCATTTGCCCGGCATGATTGGCGCCGTGCTGAGTGTTGGCTTTGGCCTCTTCCTCACCGGGGCATTGCATGAAGATGGATTGGCTGACTGTGCCGACGGTTTGTTCGGCGGCAAAACGCGCGAGCGCCGGTTGGAGATCATGCGTGACAGCCGCATCGGCACTTATGGGGCTTGCGCCTTGGTGCTGGCGTTGTTGATCCGTGTCGAAGCCTACCAAGCCCTGGCGGCCTATCCGCCATGGCAGATGATCGCCATCCTTGCCGCCACCGCGGCATTTTCGCGGGCCATGGTGGTGGATATGATGTGGGCCACAAGGCCGGCCCGCCCCGATGGGCTTTCGGCCTACGCCGGAAGACCAAGCCGCAATGCCGGATTATTTGCGATTGTATCAGGCGGAGCCTTGGCGGTTCTCGCCGGCTGGCCCACGGCACCCATTGTGGGCGTGCAAGCCATGCTGGTGGCGCTGTTGATCACCGGCCTGATACGCCGTTTGGCCACGCGGCTGGTGGGCGGGCAGACCGGGGATGTGTGTGGGGCGGTTCAGGTTCTGGTCGAAATCGGCATGTTGATGACTTTCCTGGCAAGCATTCATTAACCGCGACTTGAGGTAATTGCGCCACGTCAACGGTTTATGGGTCTGGTAGACTTATTCTGGAGCTTCAGTTTGTGGAGTTCCGATGCGCCCACCCAAATCCCTGCGCAGTTTTGCACTTGCCGCATTTTTGATGTTTGGAGCGGGCCTGCCTGGCTTGCACCCATCGATGGCGCAATCAACCAGCTTGGCGCTTTACGCCTTGACTGAAATCAAAGGCGGGCAAGGCGGGCATTTTGTGGTTGATGCGACAATCAACAGCCAAAGGATTTCCGCGATGGTTGATACAGGGGCCAGCGTTGTGGCCCTTTCTTATGAAGATGCAGAGCGTGTTGGCCTGCATCCGCGCACGTTGGATTTCACCGTTCCCGTGGCCACCGCCAATGGCACAACGAATGCCGCACGTGCCAAGCTTGCAAAAGTTGAAATTGACAGTGTGCGCGTGGATGATGTGGATGCCTTGGTGTTGCCACACGGCGCACTTAACGGCACGTTGCTGGGCATGAGTTTTTTGTCCAGGCTCACCAGCTTCAAAGCTGAGAACGGCACTTTGACCTTGAAGAATTGACGCAAGTGCTGATATTGCGTCGCTGCCGGAACGGTTGGGTTCCGGCATTTTTGTTTGAATGAGATTTATGGATACCATCGTCCGCGACGAAATCGAAACACCCTGCGTGAAAATCTGTGTCGTGGACCCTGAAACCCAGCTGTGCATCGGCTGTGGCCGCACGCGCATGGAAATCGCCGGTTGGCTGGGGATGGCGGTTGCCGAGCGACACACAATCGTTCTGAATTTGCCTGAGCGATTAGCCACTCTCACCCAGCGCAAAACCCGGCGCGGCGGCAGGGCCGGAAGATTGGCGCGGGGTGAGTAAGGGCTGACAGATGAGAGAGACACAAAGTGAGAGGCACTGCCACAACCTTGCTCACGCTGCCACCTGTCTTGCCTGTTCTTCCACTGCCTCCAACGCTTTATACAACACTTCAATCCCTGCCCCTGGCTTTGATCCATCCACCGTCAAAACCTGCCGCCAATATCTGCCACCGGGTTGCCCGTGATAGAGGCCCAGGATGTGACGGGTGATGTGATGCAGGGGGGCGCCGGTTGCAACGTGTTTTTCGATATAGGGCACCATCGCAAGGGCAGCTTCGCGCCGCGATGCCACGGGTGCGGGTTGGCCCGCAAAGGCAGGATCAACTTGCGTCAATTCCCAGGGATTATGATAGGCCACCCTTCCCATCATCATGCCGTCCAGTGTTGCAAGATGCGGCAAGCCAGCCGCCACAGTTTGCAGTCCGCCGTTTAAGCTGATCAGCAAAGTGGGGTTTGCCACTTTGAGCCTTAAAACACGGTCATAGTTCAGCGGGGGAATTTCGCGGTTTTCTTTTGGGCTAAGGCCTTTCAACCAGGCTTTACGGGCGTGGATGATAAAGGTTTTGCATCCAGCTTCCGCAACAGCCGCAATGAATGCGTCCAATGCGGCTTCCTCATCCTGATCGTCGATGCCGATGCGGCATTTAATCGTGACGGGGATTTTGACCGCGGCCTGCATGGCAACAAAACATTCCGCCACCAGTTTTGGTTCAGCCATCAGGCACGCGCCAAAATGCCCGCCCTGCACGCGGTCAGAAGGGCAGCCAACATTGAGGTTTATTGCATCATAGCCAAAGCCCTCGCCCACGCGCGAAGCTTCGGCCAGCCCCTGCGGGTTGCTGCCGCCGAGTTGCAGCGCGGCCGGATGTTCAACTTTATCAAAACCGAGAAGCTTCTGGCGATTGCCATGGCGCACGGCCTGTTCCGTCATCATCTCAGTAAAAAGCCATGCCCGGCGCGTCAAGGTGCGGTGGAACACCCGGCAATGCCGATCCGTCCATTCCATCATCGGCGCAACGGCGAATATTTTATCATTGTAATTCAATAGTTTGACCTTACATTACAATGGACGGAAGCAAGAACATGTGCACAAATTTTGCACACGTTTTCGCCTTTTGTACTGGGGATCACAGCCCCTTACTGCACACGATTTGCACACGAAAAGAGGAGTGCACACACATGGCCGCAATCGTCAAGCTCCCTTCTGGAAGTTGGCGCGCTCAAGTGCGTAGAAAAGGTAAGTATGTCACTGCTACTTTCCTTCGTCGGAAAGATGCGGACGAATGGGCGCTTGCCACTGAGCGCAATATTGACCGGGGTGTCATGCCGAATTCCCCCGATCCCAAAAGCGTTCGCACGTTGGCTTCAATCATTGATCTTCACATCCGGGATCACAAGGAAGTCGGCAAACCTATCAGACGATCAAAGACAAATGTTCTTGAAGCACTCCGAATCTCGTTAGGAGACACACGTATTCACGACTTGAAGCGCAGCAGACTTATCGAGTTTGGGAAGACCCGAGCAAAAGAAAGTGCAGGCCCAGCGACGCTTTCTATTGATTTCTCCTTTTTGGGTACCTTGCTTACGCATGCAGCTGCTGTTCACGGCATCGAGGTCTTCCCAGAGGAAGTAAAGCTTGCTCGTGTTGCTCTTTCACGGCTGGGGCTTGTTGGCAAAGGCATCGAACGAGACCGACGGCCAAGCCAAGATGAACTGACCAAGCTCATTACCTATTTCAATTATAAGCCGCGACAACTCATTCCCATGGCACGCATCATTCGCTTTGCTGTTGCCACTGCCATGCGCCAGGAAGAAATCTGCAAATTCGAGTGGACCGACTTAGATATTCAAAAGCGTCTCGTTACCGTCCGTGACCGGAAGGACCCTCGCCGCAAAGACGGCAACAATCAGCGCGTTCCCATGCTCAATTTAACGGGATATGACGCATGGGAAGTGCTCTTAGAGCAGCGCATCGTAACCGGTGGGATCGGACGTGTTTTCCCGCATCACCACAAGTCCGTTGGTCATGCTTTTCGCCGCGCCTGTAAAGACTGAATAGCCCCGAGTTTCCTAGACACCTTGCGGGTTCAGTTTTTGCCGTGTCTCAAACTCTATCGGTGACAACATACCATTCCTAACATGTTTGCGTTGTGGGTTATAGAACATCTCGATGTAGTCGAAAATGTC
>JANYHB010000049.1 GCA_025359265.1 Hyphomicrobiales bacterium
TCAGCAACAGAATGTCCGCGTTCAGTTATTTGTTTAATCGCATCCAGCTTAAAGTCTTCAGTGAAATTACCTTGGCCCATGATCGTCTCCTTGCCTCATTTTAAAGGGGCAAAGTGTCTACAAATCTAGGGGCTATTCAATACAAAGACGGAGAGTCACAAAACTACCATTATGAAAAAGCTGTGCACGATTTAATTTGCCCTCTTGGCCATATTTATTCTTCAAAGGACTACGGCTCTCACAATCTTTGGATTGTTGATGACCTGTTGGCCTACTACAGTTTTTTCGCTTCTGACAAACAAATAAAGGCGCTTGCCGAGGACTCATCCTCCCAAAAGGAACCAGACCTGATCTTTTTCAATCCGCTAGGATTTCGTCGCGAGGAAACAAATGATCCGGTTGTACTGATCGAGTTCAAACGACCTGGCGATGAACGCACGTCAAAAAATCCAATTGATCAAGTTTTGGAATATGTCGAAAAGCTTAAAACAAAGACTGTTCGGGACGTGGACGGTCAGGTTGTATCGGAAATACGCGATAACACTCCATTCGAATGCTATGTAGTTTGCGACCTAACTGAAAGCACAAGAACCATGCTTTCTCGCTCGCTTGCGCCTCACGAAACTCCCGACGGCGAAGGATATTATGGTTACGCTCCGAACCACCGGACCGCTATTCATGTTATTTCCTACAAGAAGATGCTTAGAGACGCGGAATTACGAAACGAGGTCTTTTTTCAGAAGTTGGGCCTAATCCAAGGTAAGACTTAGCCAAGCTAAGAGTTCAGATTACCTCTACTCCGCGTTCTTGACGCCCGAATTGCGGGGGCCGACCGCCCCTCACCTATCCCATCACTTCGTGACGGGCCCCTTTCCTCTCCCGCTGCGCGGGCGCGGACGATTCGTCACCCCTTCCTTCTCTTCGCCAATTCGGCTCTGAACGGGCTGGCGGGGTAGGTGCCCAGCACATGCATGTATGATGTGAAGAAGGCCAGCTCCTCCAGGGCCAGTTGCAGCGGGCGGTGTTGCGGGTGGCCTTCCACGTCGGAATAAAACTGCGTGGCGTTGAATTGGCCTTCGAGCTGATAGCTCTCCAGCTTGGTCATATTCACGCCATTGGTGGCAAAACCGCCCATGGCCTTGTAAAGCGCTGCGGGCACGTTGCGCACGCGGAAGACAAAGCTGGTCATCACCGGGCCATTGTGCGGCTTGGCGTCCATGCGCTTTTTGGAGAGGATCACAAAGCGCGTGGTGTTGTGTTCCTCATCCTCGATATTGGCTGCGGCGATTTTCAGGCCGTAAGTTTCAGCGGCCAGCTTGGTGGCGATGGCGGCGCGGGTTTTATCGCCGGATTCGGCCAGTTCGCGCGCGGCCCCTGCCGTGTCTGCGGCCACCACGGGCTTCAACTTGTAGGTCTTGATGGCCTTGCGGCACTGGCCCAGCGCATGCACATGGCTGTGCACTTCCTTCACGTCGGCCAGCTTGGCACCGGGCACCACCAGCAGATGAAACTCAATGCGCAGGAAATGTTCACCCACAATCCACAGGCCCGATTGCGGCATCAGGTGATGCACATCGGCCACGCGGCCTGCCGTGGTGTTTTCAATAGGGATCATGGCCAGCGCGGCCTTGCCGGTTTTCACCGCCTGAAACGCCTCCTCAAAGGTGGCGCAGGGCAAAGGCTCAAGATCCGGGTGGGTTTCAACACAGGCGATGTGGGAGTTGGCGCCGGGCTCTCCCTGATAGGCAATTTTGGGCTTGGGCATATTCAGGCTTTCCAGTGGCGGCGCAGCGCCTCCAAGTCTTGCGGCGTATCAACAGACAAGGGCGCAATGTCAATCTTGATAACCGCGCATTTCTGATCCGCCACCAAAGCACGGCGCAATTCCAGGCCGGATGCATCTTCAGCGCTTATCCGCTGGCACGCGGCGAAAGTTGCCAGCGCGCCGCGCGACCAAGCGTAAATCGGCACATGCAGCAAAGCGGGCTGGCCCTCATCCGCCGCCCCCGCCTGCTTCAGGCCGCGCACATAAGCCACTTCGCGTTCACCCATCAAAGGTGCATCTACCAGCACCTGGCCCAACCGCGCCATGGCCACCGGGCTGGCCAAAGTTGCAACACTCACCCCCTTGTTCATCAAGCCCGCCAGGCACAGGCGCAGCGGCAAGCTGTCAGCCATTGCGAGGTGGCATGGAAGAATGAGGATTTGCTGGAAGTTTTGGGCCTTATCGCGCAGCGACACGATCGCTTCGGCCATATCACCATCGGCTTTCAGGTGCTTTGCTGACATCAGCGCATCGGCACCGCCTGCCCTTGCGGCCTCGGCCACCACATTCTCAGAGGTGGCTACAAACACTTTGCCCAGCTTGGCTTCTTCCGCCCTTTCAACGGCGCGGAGCACCAGGGGCTTGCCCGCGACATCAACCATTGGGCGGCCGAGCATGGGTTGGCCCGCCATTTTGGCGGTGATGATGATGGCGGTGCTTTCAAATTCGATCATGCTCTTAAGGCCTTTTATAGAATGAGGGCGCGGCAAATTGGCTTTGCGCCCTTATAATTATTGAACACGCCCAAATTAGCCACTAGTTTGCGCAGGAAATTCACAGAAACAAAGTGGGGTTTGGCGTTTCATGGATAGTTTTGAGTGGAACAAGATTTTTGGCGCTGTGCTGGGCACTGGATTGTTGGTGTTTGGGCTGAAGATTGTGGGCAGCGGCTTGTTTTCGGCCGAAGTTCCAGCCAAGGCGGGCTATGCGATTGCAGCGGCTGAGGCACAAACGGCTGACGCTGGTGGCGCAGCAGGCGGCCCAAAACTTTCGCTTGGAGCATTGCTGGCCAAGGCTGACCCGGCCAAAGGCGAGGCCACGGCCAAAGCGTGCCAAGCTTGCCATGACTTCAGCAAAGGCGGAGCCAACAAAGTCGGGCCTTATCTTTACGGCGTGGTTGGCCGCCCCATGGGCAAGGCGGAAGGCTTTGCCTATTCCGAAGGCTTCAAAGCCATGGGCGACAAGGCGTGGGACTATGCGGCACTTGATCAATGGCTGACCGCGCCGAAGGAATTTATCAAGGGCACCAAAATGGCTTATTCTGGCATCCATGAAGACCAGAAGCGGGCCGATGTGCTGGCTTATTTGGCCTCGCTCTCAGATGCGCCGGTGGCGTTTCCAGCACCTTAGTGTTATTGGCCCATCATCGCCTGAGCACGCGGGAATGATGAGGTGGTGCCGTAATTCCACCTTCGGCCAATTTGGTTTACTGTAAGGCGAATCACTTTGAGGGTTTAATGCTTACGCGCCGCCGCCTGCTTAAAATTTCTGCCTTAGCACCATTGGCGCGATTTACACCGGCGTTGGCGGATGATCTTCAATTCTCGCATGCGATTTCGCTGTTTGGTGATGTGAAGTATCCGGCTGATTTCAAAAATTTTGACTATGTGAACCCATCAGCGCCCAAAGGCGGCAGATTTCGCCAGGCTGTGGTTGGCAGTTTCGACAGCCTAAACAACTATACCGTAAAGGGCGACCCGGCGGGCGTTGGCGTGCTCGACACGCTGATGGTGGGTTCGATGGATGAGCCCTTCACCCGTTATGGCCTGATTGCGCAGAGCATAGCCTTTCCGGATGACAAATCGCGCACGGTTTTCAAATTGAACCCGGCAGCGCGGTTTCATGACGGCAAGGCAATCACGTCTGACGATGTGATTTTCAGTTTGAACACACTTAAAACCAACTTGCCAAACTATGCCAGCTATTACAAAAATGTGGAAAAGGCTGAGCAGACCGGGGAACATGAAGTTACCTTTTTCTTCAGCGAGAAGAATAACCGTGAACTGCCGCTGATTATCACTGAATTGCCGATTTTGCCGCAGCATTGGTGGACGAGTGCCGGTGCTGATGGGAACCCGCGCAATACCGACGCCTCCTCACTGGAAATTCCACTCGGTTCAGGGCCCTATAAAATAAAATCTGTGGTGCCGGGATCGACAATCACATTGCAACGCGTGGCTGACTATTGGGCCAAGGATTTGCCGGTGAATGTGGGCCAAAATAATTTCGATGAGTTGCTGTATAGCTATTACCAAACCGTGTTGGTGGCGTTTGAAGGCTTCAAGGGCGATCAATCTGATTACAATTATGAAACGAGTTCCAAAAATTGGGCCACGGGTTATGATTTTCCGGCGGTTGCTTCTGGCAAGGTTGTGAAAGCCACGCCTGCGTTGAAGAACGTGCACGGGATGCAGGCTTTCGTGTTGAATTTGCGCAAAGCGAAGTTCCAAGACGTTCGCGTGCGCAAGGCCATGATTTTGGCGTATGATTTTCAATGGGCCAACACAAATTTGTTTTTTGGGCAATACCAGCAATCACGCTCATTCTTCAACGGCTCAGAGTTCGAGGCCAAAGGCCTGCCTTCGCCAGAAGAGCTGGAATTGCTGAACCCGTTAAAGGAGAAATTGCCAGCGGAGGTATTCACCACCGAATATCAGAACGCCGTGAATGGCGACGCTGCTGCACGGCGCAAGAATTTGCAGGCTGCTTCCACGTTATTGGCGGAGGCGGGCTGGGTTGCGGCTGATGATGGTGGCAAGCGCATTCTTAAAAATTCCAAAGGCGAAGTTTTGCAAGTTGACTTCGCGCTGGATAATCCACTTTTTGAGCGCGTGACGCTGCCCTATAAAGAACAATTGGAATTACTGGGTTTTTCAGTAACCGTGCGCACCATTGACCAGGCACAAATAAAAAAACTTCAAGACCAGTTTGACTACGACATCATTGTCAATAATTTCGGGCAAAGCCTTTCACCGGGCAATGAGCAGCGGTTTTTCTGGGGCAGTGCTGAGGCTGACAGGCAGGGTTCCCATAATTATTCCGGCATCAAGAATGAGGCGATTGATGCGCTGATCGATAAATTGATTTTCGTGAAAGATCGCAAAGGCCTGGTTGCGGCGTGTCGTGCCTTGGACCGGGCGTTGATCTGGAATTACTACATGGTGCCGCAGTGGTTTGGGCCATATGAACGCATTGCTTATTGGGACCGGTTTGGCATGCCAGAAAGGGCACCTGAGTATCAACTTGGCGTGCCCACAACGTGGTGGCGGGATGAGGCGAAGGCCAAAAAAATTTCCGGCTGATGGGTTCTTATATCTTCAAACGCATTTTGTTGATGATCCCCACTTTGCTGGGGGCTTTGTTGATCATGTTTACCATTACACAATTTGTGCCCGGGGGGCCGATTGAGCAATTGATTGCCAGGCTGGAAAAACCTGGCGAGCAGGATAACAAAATAAATGGCGGTTCTGAAACCGCTCAGGCAACGACGAACAGCAATATATCCAGCTATCAAGGCGGGCGCGGCATTGATCCTGAAATTATCAAGAAGTGGGAAAAGCAGTTCGGCTTTGACATCCCTGCCCCGCAGCGTTTTGTGAAAATGGTTTGGAACTATGCGCGGTTTGATTTTGGCGAGAGCTATTTTCAATCCCGTTCGGTGCTTTCGCTCATCAAAGAAAAGCTTCCGGTTTCCATTTCGCTGGGGCTGTGGTTGTTGTTGATTTCCTATTCCATCTCCATTCCTTTAGGCATTGCCAAGGCGGTGCGCGAAGGTTCACATTTTGATATTTGGACCTCGGCCATCATCAGCATTGGTTATGCCATTCCAAATTTTATTTTCGCCATCATGCTGATCATTGTGTTTGCAGGCGGAAGCTATTGGAGCTTTTTTCCCTTGCGCGGGCTCACGTCTGACAATTTTGGAGACTTGAGCCTGTGGGGCAAAGCCAAAGATTATGCTTGGCACATGGCTTTGCCGCTGATTGCCATGGGTGTTTCCGGTTTTGCGACGACAACCTTACTCACCAAGAATTCATTTCTGGATGAAATCCGCAAACAATATGTGGTGACGGCGCGGGCCAAGGGGCTGGCAGAATCCAAAGTGCTTTATGGGCACATTTTTCGCAATGCCATGATGCTGGTGATTTCAGGATTTCCGGGTGCGTTTATCGGTGCGTTTTTTACAGGTTCACTGTTGATTGAGCAGGTGTTTTCACTCGATGGATTGGGTTATCTCACTTACAAGTCTACCATCAACCGCGATTATGCCGTGGTGTTTGCTTCGATGTGGGTGTTCACTTTAATTGGGCTGTTTGTGGCGCTTTTGTCGGACCTGATTTACACGTGGATAGACCCGCGCATTGATTTTGACACGCGAGAGGTGTGAGCATGTTTGCCTTATCACCTTTGAACCAACGCCGTGCCGCGCTGTTTCGCAAAAATGCGCGGGGATTTTGGTCTTTGTGGATTTTCATTGGCATGTTTGTGCTTTCGCTTTTGGCGCCGGTTATTGCCAATGACCGGCCATTTCTGGTTTCCTACAAAAGCGAATTGCTATTTCCGCTGTGGAAAGAATATCCTGAATCGAAATTCGGTGGCTTTCTGGCCAAAACAAATTATCGCGACCCCGCCAATTTCGATGAGATCAACAGCAATGGATGGATGCTGTGGCCGCCCATTCGCTATTCTTACAACAACGAAAACGCTGAACTGCCCACGCCAGCGCCATCACGCCCCGCCTTTTTGATGAGCCGCGACCAGGCCTGTGTGAAGTTCCCCTTGAAAGCGCAAGACCCCGGCTGCATTGCGGGCAATATGAATTGGCTGGGCACGGATGATCAGGGCCGCGATTTGATTGCGCGTTTGCTGTATGGCTTTCGGGTTTCGGTGGCTTTTGGCCTGTTGTTGACGGCAATATCTTCCGTCATCGGCATCGCCGCGGGTGCTGTACAGGGTTATTTTGGTGGCTGGACAGATTTGTTGATGCAGCGCTTCATTGATGTGTGGCAATCTGTGCCCACGTTATATTTGCTGATTATCCTATCGGCTTTTATTCAACCGAATTTTTGGTTGCTGCTCATTATTCTCGTGCTGTTTTCGTGGACGCATTTGGTGCACCTGATCCGCGCTGAGTTTTTGCGGGCGCGGAATTTTGAATATGTGCGCGCCGCAAAAGCCATGGGGCTTTCGGATTCCAAAATTATTTTCCGCCATGTGTTGCCCAATGCGATGGTTTCCGCGGTAACCTTCATGCCGTTCATTGTGGCAGGCTCGGTGACGGTTTTAACGTCGCTCGATTATCTGGGCTTTGGCTTGCCGCCGGGTTCGGCGTCTTTGGGTGAATTGGTGAAGCAAGGCAAAGATAATTTGCAGGCGCCATGGATTGGCATGGGGATTTTCTTTTTAAGTTCGCTGATGTTGGTGTTGCTGATTTTCATCGGTGAAGCAGCGCGTGACGCGCTGGACCCCCGGAAAACATTTACATGAGCGGGCCATTGCTGGATGTAAAGAATTTGAGTGTGGCCTTTGGCGGCAAGCTGGTGGTTGACAGCATTAACTTCGCCCTCGCCAAAGGTGAGACTTTGGCAATCGTGGGCGAGAGCGGCAGTGGCAAATCCGTTTCAGCCTTAGCGATTTTGCGCTTGTTGCAATATCCTCCGGCATCGCACCCCACCGGCGAAATTCTGTTTAAGGGCCAGGACTTGCTGAAGGCTGGCGAGCGGGAACTGCGCGGTGTGCGCGGGCGCGACATTGCAATGATATTTCAAGAGCCCATGACCTCCCTCAATCCGCTGCACACAGTGGAAAAGCAGATTGGCGAAGTGTTGGAATTGCATCAAGGCCTGAAAGGGGCAGCGGCGCGGGCCCAGATTGTTGACCTGTTGAATAAGGTTGGCATTCGCGATGCATCGTCGCGACTTTCCGATTATCCGCACCAGCTTTCCGGCGGGCAACGGCAGCGCGTGATGATTGCCATGGCCCTGGCCAACAAGCCAGACATTCTCATTGCCGATGAACCCACCACAGCCCTTGATGTGACGGTGCAAGCCCAGATTTTGAAACTGCTGAAAGATTTGCAGGCCGAATTTGGCATGGCTTTGATTTTGATAACCCATGATCTTGGCATTGTGCGGCGCATGGCCGACAGGGTTTGCGTGATGCAGAGAGGCAAGATCGTTGAAGTGGCGCTCACCGCAGATATATTTACCAAGCCGCAACATGACTATACAAAAATGCTGTTGGCTGCTGAACCCAAGGGTCGGCCACCTGTTTCACAACGCGATGCTGCGGTGATTTTGGAAACGCAAAATCTGAAAGTCTGGTATCCCATCAAGCGCGGATTCTTCAAAAAGACCGTGGGTTATGTGAAGGCCGTGGATGGGCTTTCGCTCAGCCTGCGAGAAGGGCAGACCTTGGCGCTGGTGGGAGAGAGTGGCTCTGGCAAGACCACCACCGGCTTGGCCATCATGCGGCTGATTGCCTCGGAAGGGGCGATCACTTTTAATGGCCGGCGCCTTGAGGGCTTGCGCGCCAAGGCGATGCGGCCGTTGCGAAAAGACATGCAGGTGGTGTTTCAAGACCCTTACGGATCACTCAGCCCGCGCATGAGCGTTTTGCAAATTGTGGAAGAGGGTTTGGAAATCCAGAACCCCACAATGGCAGCAAAGCAACGGCGCGTGCGCGTGGGCGAAGCGCTTTCAGAGGTGGGGCTTGATCCCGCGAATATGGACCGATACCCCCACGAGTTTTCTGGTGGTCAACGGCAGCGCATTGCCATTGCGCGGGCATTGGCTTTGCAACCGAAATTCATCATGCTGGATGAGCCTACGTCAGCTCTCGATATGAGTGTGCAGGCCCAGGTGGTGGATTTGCTGCGGGCTTTGCAGGAGAGGCATGGGCTGTCTTATTTGTTCATCAGCCATGATCTGAAAGTGGTGCGGGCCTTGGCCAATGATGTGATTGTGCTGCGCAATGGCAAAGTGGAAGAGCGTGGCACGGCGGCAGAGATATTCAATGCGCCCAAAGCAGATTATACCAAGGCGCTTTTGGCTGCCGCTTTGAATTTGAAGGCCGATGAAAAGGTTGTGGCGCAGTGAGCGCGTTTGCTTTCGTCACACCCACTTGGGACGCGGCCCCATGGGCAGCCGCAATGCGCCAGGCCGCTCCCCATTTAAATGTGCGCGTTTGGCCGAACATGGGCCATGTGAATGATATTCAATATGCGGCTTGTTGGCTTCCCCCGGCCAATGTGATGACGGGTTTGCCCAACTTGAAGGTGATTTTTTCTCTGGGCGCGGGGGTGGATGCGATTCTTGCTGACCCGACATTGCCCCGCCATGTGCCCATTGTGCGCGTGGTTGACCCGGACCTGACCAACCGCATGAGCGAGTTTATTGTGATGCATGTGTTGATGCATCATCGCCAGCAGCTTCGCTTAAATGAAAACCAACGCAATGGAATTTGGCAGGCTTTCACCCAACATGCCGCCAAGGATGTATCGGTTGGCATAATGGGCCTTGGTGTTCTGGGCCAAGATGCGGCGCGGAAATTAGAAGTTATGGGATTTCAAGTGCGCGGCTGGAGCCGCTCTGCGAAGGTGATTGCGGGAGTAGATAGTTTTGCAGGCCCGGAGCAGCTCAACGAATTTTTAAAAGATACAGATATTTTAATTTCGCTGTTGCCAGCAACGCCTGAGACTGACGGCATTATCAACCGTGATCTCTTGTCAAAGCTTTCGCGCGCGGGGCCTTTTGCTGCGCCCATCCTCATCAATGCCGGGCGTGGGCGGCAACAGAATGAAAATGATATATTGGCTTGCCTTGATGATGGCACACTTTATGGGGCCTCGCTTGATGTGTTCACTCAAGAACCGTTGCCGAAAACCAGCCGCTTGTGGAACCATCCCAAGGTTATGGTCTCGCCGCATTCTGCCGCTGATTCTGAGCCATTGACGATTTGCACTTATATTGCCGCTCAAATTGCAGCGTTCCAAAAAGACAAAAGCCATTCAAATCAAATAGATAGGAAACTGAGTTATTAGCAATAATGCTTGCATCGAAAAGCTTTCCCGCTATGTTTCCGCACGTTCCAAGGCATGGGGCCTTGGATGAAACTTTTTAGGGGGATTTCCCATGTGGAAAGATTTTAAGAACTTTGCGTTTAAGGGCAACGCCTTCGATCTCGCCGTCGGCGTAGTGATGGGCGGCGCTTTTGGTGCCATTGTAACTTCAGTTGTGAATGACATTATCATGCCGATCATCAGCGTATTGACTGGCGGTGTGAGTTTTGTGAACAAGTTTGCACCGTTGAACTCGGCCGTAACGGCAACAACTTATGCGGATGCTGTTAAGCAAGGTGCGACATTGGGCTATGGCAGCTTGATCCAGGCGATCATCAGCTTCCTGGCGATTGCCGCATTCTTGTTCGTGTTGGTTCGGATTTCGAATTCCATGAAGAGGGCAGAGCCACCAGCACCACCGCCACCTGCCTCGACCACCGACACTTTGTTGGCCGAGATCCGTGATGGACTGAAGGGGCGCAAGTAAAGCTGACTAATGCCAAATTGCGAAGCCCGGCTGATAAAGCCGGGCTTTTTTGTGGGTGGCATTCGGAGTTTATCCGAAAAGCACCTTGATGCCATCAATAACGAATTGTACCGCAAGTGCCGCAAGGATAATGCCAAGAATTCGGCTGATAACGGCGCGGCCGGTTACGCCCAGCAGAAATGAAATCCGGTCAGCGGCGCGGAAACAGAGATAGCAGAGCAATAGAACCAAGGCGATGAGTGCATACAGCGCTATTTGCTTTGGCACATCCGTTCCGGCGCGGCCCGCCAGCAAGATCATCGCAGTGATGGCACCCGGGCCCGCCAGAAGTGGAATGGCCAACGGAAAAGCGGCAATGTTGCGCACGTGATCGATGGTAATGGCCTTTTCGGCCAGGCTTTCGCGGCGTTGCGAACGCCAATCAAATACCATCTCGCCCGCTGAAGACAAGAGCAGCAACCCACCGGCAATGCGCAACGCGGCCAGCGAAATGCCCAAGAGCAGCAGCAGTTTTGCACCGCCGACGCCGGCCCCCAAAAGAAGAAAAAAAGCGATGACCGAGCCGCGCAGTGCCACTTCATCGCGCTGCGCTTTTGACATGCCTTGGGTGAGGCCCAGGAAAATCGCACTGGTGAAGATTGGATCGATGATAACCAAAAGTGTAGCCAGCACAGATGAGATGAAATCTTGCATCGGGTTAACTTACATTATCCGGCAACTCGCGCTGGCGTTTTGCCACAAAATCCTGCAGGGCTTCGGCAATGCTGTCGTCCAAGTGGGGTTGTTGGTATTGCGCCAAAGCAGCTTTGGCTTTTTCGCGGCCCCTGGTGTCGTGATCTTTGGCACCTTCCGCATGCCATTGTTCATAGGGATTGAAATCCATGACAGTCGGCATGAAGAAGGCTTTTTCAAAATGTTCTAAAGTGTGCTGGGTTCCGAGAAAATGCCCGGCCGGGCCAACTTCGCGCACCGCCGCCATAGCTTCCTTGAAATCATCAAATTTCAGGCCGCCCGCATATTTATACCAGCCGGAAAGCTGCTCACAATCGGTCATGAATTTGGAATACCCGCAGGCCAGGCCCGCCTCAAGCCAGCCTGCCACATGCCAAATATAGTTGGCACCTGCGAGTATGGCGGCGTGCATGAGCATGTTGGATTCATAGCCCGCTTGTGCATCATTGATTTTAGATCCAACGTGAAAACCAGACGTGCGCCATGGAAGCTTATATTTGCGTGCCAACTGCCCCATCACAAACATCATTTGTGCGGCCTCCGGTGTGCCCCCCATCGGAGCACCGGTTTTCATGTCTACCGTGACCATGAACTGGCCATAAATCTGCGGGGAACCGGCGCGGATGAGCTGCGTGAACGCCACGCCTGCCAATGCCTCAGCGTTCACTTGCGCCACCGCACCAATGGATGAGGCCGAGGTGGACGCACCGCAGAGCGCGAAGGGTGCCAAGATCAACGGCTGATTGTGGCGTGCATAAACCCGCATCGCATCCAACATGGTTTGATCCCAGACCAAGGGCGAGTTGGCATTGGTGATGGAAACAACCACGGGATTATCTTTCACAAAGTCTTCGCCAAAAACCATGCCGGCCATTTTCATTACATCTTCAGCGCGAGACTTCGAGGTGACGATGCCCATGAAAGGTTTGTCGGAATGGGTTAGGGCAGATTGGATGACGTGCAGATGGCGTTTCGGCACGGGCACATCCATCGGCTCACAGATAATGGAGCTGGCGGAGTGAAGTTGGGGTGCCATTTGCGCCAGCCTATGGAAATTTTGCAGATCGGCCAATGTGCCATAGCGGCGATTATTTTCCAGATCGCGCACATAAGGTGCACCATACATGGGTACAAAGACAGTGTTCCTGCCACCGATTTTGACGGTGCGTTGCGGGTTGCGGGCATGAAGCGTGAACTCTGATGGCACCTTGGCCACCAATTCCATCACCATCGCGCGGTCCAGGCGCACGCGAGTGCCTTGCACATCAGCCCCTGCGGCTTTCCACATCGCGATGGCCTCATCATCGCGGAATTCGCAGCCAATCTCTTCGAGGATTTTCAGTGACTCAAGGTGGATCAGTTCCACGGCTTCAGCAGGCAACAATTCATAAGTTGGAATTTCGCGCACCAGCGTTGGAAACGCCAGCAGCGGGGCAGCACGCAAAGCGCGCCTGCCATCTCGCCCGCCCGGGCGCTTGGGTTTATCATCGCTCATGGTGCAATGCTATCATGCGCAGGGGCTGCGGCAAGGGCCAACCCCTGAAGTGAACCTGCTCAGCGGGCACAAACTGGCACCAAGCGAGACGGTTGACGGTTAGCCCACTTACGAGTCATCATGCCAGACAGGGGACCAGCCGAAAAAGAAAGCCCTTAGACTTTCATAATCGGGGGCAACATGATGTGCCGCTTTGCCCCAAAGCGCGCCTGGAGTGCCATGATGGCTAATACAACTATGAGCGAGGACGAAAAAGTCCTCCACGGAATGGGCTATGCGCAAGAATTATCGCGGCGCATGGGCGGTTTCCAGAATTTCGCGATTTCGTTTTCAATCATATGCATTCTGTCGGGTGGACTTGCGTCCTTCCCGATCGCGCTTTCAACAGTTGGTCCATGGATGGCCACCATTGGCTGGATATTGGGTGGCGTGTTCGCACTGATCGTTGCAGCCTCAATGGGCCAGATCGCCTCGGCCTATCCAACGGCGGGCGGGCTTTATCACTGGTCGTCCAT
The DNA here is from genome assembly GCA_025359265.1 of Hyphomicrobiales bacterium. Taxonomy (GTDB): domain Bacteria; phylum Pseudomonadota; class Alphaproteobacteria; order Rhizobiales; family Aestuariivirgaceae; genus Aestuariivirga. The sequence goes on from JANYHB010000049.1 coordinate 13,114, forward strand.
TTTGGGCGGCAAGTTCTGGGGCTGGTTGACGGCCTGGACCAATCTGCTTGGATTGCTTTTCGTGATCCCTGCGGTGAACGTCATTCTCTATGGCTTCATCCGCGATTTGTTCTTCGCTGGGATGTTGGGCACAGACACTTCAACCTGGACCAACACCACAATGTATGAATGGGTAGCGGCCATCACCATTGCGCAGTGCTTGCTGAATCATTTCGGCATCAAGCTGACCACACTGTTGACCGATATTTCCGGCTACCTGATTTTCGTCATCTCGATCTTGTTGACGATCCTGCTGTTCACCCATGTCAAGAGTTTTGATCTTGGCAAGGCCTTCGCCTTCGTGAACACCACAGGTAATGCAGGCGGTGGCGTGGCTCCGGCTTACGGCGCCATCATGGCCGTGTTGATGGGTATGCTCTATCCGCTGTTTACCATCACAGGATTTGACGCTTCGGCCCATACGTCCGAAGAAACCCGCGATGCACAGGCAACCGTGCACAGAGGCATGATCCAGTCTGTGTTCTGGTCACTGGTGTTTGGCTTCTTGCTCGCCTTGGGCATGACGCTGGCACTGCCTGCCGTTTATGACGTGCTGGCCGCTGATCCGAAGCAGACGACACTTTCAGCTGATGCCATGAAGGCACTGGCTGGCATTGCTGGCGGGCCTGCCCCGGCAGACATGGCCGTGCTGGGTTGGAATTCTTTTGCCGTGTTGTTCAACACGTTGATCATGCCAAGCTTCCTTGGCAAGATTTGCGCGCTGGGCATTATTGTGGCGAATTTCTTCTGCGCCCTCTCGGCTGTCACCTCAACCTCGCGCATGATCTATGCCTTTGCGCGTGACCGTGGCATGCCCGGCATGCTGGCCAATGTGAGTGCCGCATACCGCACGCCAACTGCAGCTATCTGGTTCACTGGCATTGTGTCATTCATCCTGGTGGTTGTCACCACACCGCTCAATGCCTTTGCCGCACTCTCAACAGGCTGTGCCATGTATCTTTACATGTCATACGCCATGCCTGTTGTGGCTGGCATGATAGCAGAGGGCAAGACCTGGAACACCTATGGCAAGTTCCGCCTCGGTGGGCTTTCCAAAGCCTTCGGCCTGATTGTGTTGCTGGGTGTTATCGGCATCATGATTGGCGGCCATGCCTTTGTGCCATCAGTTGCTGCTGTTGCCGCTGATGCTGCGGCGAATCCACCGGTTGCTGGCTCATCCTTCGTTCCAGGCCTGTGGTATTACACCGTGGGCTTCTATGCGATCTTGCTGATCGTATGGTTTGCCTATGAAGGCAAGCGCTTCCAGGGCCCGCCGATTGGTGATCAAATCGCCAAGCGCCAGGCCGCCATTGCTGCGGCCGAGAAGGCCTTGGCTGCCCACGCGTAACCGGGTTATTCATTAAAGGCAGAAAGGCGGCTTGAAAGGCCGCCTTTTTTGTTTGATGGATGGTGGATGGCCTTGCCCTTGTTTCTCATTTTTGTTTTGCCCGTGTTGGCGGTGTTGCTTTTCATGCTGCAGGACACCACTTCGCTGGCAGCTTGGGCGGCACTTGTGGTGCATACGCAGCTGGTGAAGAGCCTTGGCCTTTCGCTGGCTACGGGTGGCGCTGCCACAATCATCGCCATATTCATCAGTATACTGATTGTTTCGACGGCGTTTGAGGGTGGGCGGTTGCCTGGCGTATCACGCGGGGTGGGGCCCATGCTGGCGGTGCCGCATCTGGCCTTTGCCATCGGGTTTTCTTTTGTAATCATGCCCAGCGGCCTGCTGGCCCGCATGGTGGCCCCGCTGTTTGGATGGGTGGTCCCTCCTGCTTGGGTGACCAGCCATGATCCCTATGGCGTGGCGTTGGTTGTGGCGCTGGCGGTCAAAGAATCTGGTTTTCTAGTGTTTGCCCTGCTGGGCCTCTTGGCGCGGGAAGATGCGCGGCAAAGTTTCATGTCGCAGCGCGCCGTGGCACAGAGTTTGGGACATGGATCTTTTTCCATCTGGCTCAGCGTTTTCTTGCCGCAACTCGCCGACCTCATGCTGTGGCCGGTGGTGATTGTATTTTTCTATGCCACAAGCGTTGTGGATATGGCGCTGGTGTTGGGGCCAACCGAGCCGCCGACTTTTGCAATGGTGGTGTGGAGTGATTTGGGCAGTTCCAACCTTGACCATAACGCCCGCGGCGGGGCGGGTGCAGTTTTACTGACACTGGTTTCGGGTGCCTTTCTGTTTGCCGCGTTCACGTTGCTGTATTTTGCAAAGGCCGCATTCATGCGGTTTGCAACGCGCGGGCCGGCGTTGGGCACTTTGCCATTATGGCTGGGCCTGGCCAAATGGCGCGGCTTGGAAATGGTCTACGTCGCTGGGGTTGGCGTGTTGATGTTGCTCAGTTTTGCGCCGCTGTGGCCGTTTCCAGAGCTGCTGCCTCCCCGTGTGAGTGCGGCGGCCTGGTCGCAAGTGATGGCCCGGCCAGAGGCTTCTGTTGCAAGTTTGGTGGTGGCTGGCCTTTCCAGTTTGATTGGCATTGTGGCGCTTATTGGCTGGTTTGAGACCAGACGCGAGCGGGATGACCGGCTTGTTGTTTTGGTCAGTTTGGTGTTTCTCGCGCTTCCCTCGGTGTTGACGGGGCTTGGGCAATATCGTTTGCTGCTGCACCTTGACCTGGTGGCTACAGCGCCGGGGCTGCTGCTGGCGCATGTGTTGCCGAGCATCGCTTACATGATGATTTTGTTGCGCGCGCCATATCGCGCTTTTGGGGAGCACTGGCGCGTTGCGACACAGGGCTTGGGCACTTCACGAGCGGCCTTCTTGTGGCGGGTGAAATGGCCGTTGCTGAAAGGGCCGATTGCTTCAGCCATGGCAGTGGGCTTTGCGGTTTCATTTGCGCAATATGTGCCCGCACAGTTGGTTTCTGCTGGCCGGTTTACCACGTTGCCCATTGAAGCGGTGACCCTGGCGTCGGGTGGCAATCGTTCGCTTACCGCGGCCTTTGCCTTGCTGCTGATGGTGCCGCCATTGCTGGTGTTTGGCGCGGCCGCATGGTGGGCGCGCCCGCGTTGGCGCCAAGCATGAGTTTAGGGCTCACAGATTTCGGCCTAACGCTGCGCGGGCGGAGTTTGGTTGCCGCGTTTAATTTGCGTGTCGCCAATGGCGAGATCGTAACACTCATGGGGCCATCGGGTTGTGGCAAATCTTCGCTATTATCGGCCATCGCTGGCACACTGCAGGCACCTCTGGCAATGGTTGGCGATGTGCAATTGAAGAGTGCCAGCTTGGTTGGCGTTGCCCCAGAGCGACGGCGTGTTGGGCGGCTCTTTCAGGATGACTTTTTATTTCCACATATGAGCGTGGGTGAGAATTTATTGTTCGCCATCGCGAGGGGCGAACACCATGCCCGAGTGGCGAAGATGAAAGCGGCACTGCGTGATATCGGCCTTGAAGGCTTCGAAGGCCGTGGGCCCCATACCTTATCGGGGGGCCAGCGGCAGCGGGTTTCGCTGATGCGCAGTTTGCTGGCTGAGCCGCAGGTGATGCTTTTGGATGAACCGTTCAACAAACTTGACAACGCCTTGCGTGGCACCATGCGATCAAGCACATTTGATTTGTTGAACCAACGTGGCACACCCACCCTGTTGGTTACCCATGATGTAACAGATTCGCCAAGGGGTGGACGCGTATTGAAAATCGAAAACGGTGAAGTGAAAGATGTTTGATAAAACGTTGCTTAAGCTCACCAAGCCGGCGGTAAGCCGCATGGCGGATTATGCCATTTGCCATAAAGTTTCGGCTGATCAGATGACGCTGGTCGCGTTGGGGCTGGGAACCTTTGGCTCATTGCTGATCGCCATGGGCTTTATCCATCTGGCCTTGCTCCCGCTCTTGTTGGGCCGCGTTGCAGACGGTGTTGACGGGGCCATAGCACGTGGCAGCGGCGCACAATCAGACCGCGGTGCCTTTCTCGACATCACTTTGGACTTTGTATTCTATGCCTCAGTGCCGCTGGGCTTTGCACTTTATGATTCTGCCAACTTCGCCTTGCCCGCTGCCGTGCTGTTGGCCTGCTTTGTGACCACTGGGACAAGTTTTTTGGCTTACGCCTCGATTGCCGCCAAGCGCGGTGAGACCAGTGAGGATTACCCCAGCAAGGGCATCTACTATCTGGGCGGCATCACCGAAGGCGGCGAGACGATTTTGTTTTTTGTGCTGTTCTGCCTATGGCCTGATTGGTTTGCAACGCTAGCTTATATTTACGCGGCGCTGTGCGCGATTACCACTTTCACCCGGGTGAAGGCGGGGTGGGAGCGATTTGGCGTGAACTAAACGTTAATCCTACTCCCGTAAAAAAGTTGGGCAACGCCGCAATTTCTTCTTGAAAATGACAAAAGACTCCACCATATGCGGCGCTGTCCAAAGTCGCACGTGCCGCAAGGTCTCCCCAAAGCAACGACGGTGATGGTTTTTTGGTTCTCCGCTGGTGTCCAAAGCCGGGATTTCTGAGAGACAACACTTTCCTTGCCCCAAGCGCGATTGGGTTTCCCGATCAAGAGAAGGCGAAAACAGTCAGTCTGTGAAGGCCCTCGTGTTTCCATCGCACGCCGCTTTCTTGGGATGGCTGAGTTTTCATTTTTTTGGGATTTTGAAAAATGGCCGCGACAGCCCGCATTAAAGATTTCCTCCGACGTGAAAAGCCGGAGGGCCCTTGCCTTATTGTTGATCTTGAGGTGATCAAGGATAATTTCCGCGCGTTTGAGAAGGCCATGCCTTCCACGCGCATTTTTTATGCCGTGAAGGCCAATCCCGCGCCGGAAATTCTGAGTTTGCTGGCCAGCATGGGCTCATGCTTTGACACGGCTTCGGTGCAAGAGATCAACATGGCGTTGGCCGCTGGTGCCACGCCAGATCGCATTTCATTCGGGAACACAATTAAGAAGCAGCGCGATATTGCCTCGGCTCATGCGCTGGGCATTTCGCTTTTCGCTGTCGACTCCGTTGAAGAAGCGGAAAAAGTGGCAGCTGCTGCCCCTGCCGCCAAAGTATTCTGTCGGATTCTCACCGATGGTGCAGGCGCTGAGTGGCCGCTGTCGCGCAAGTTTGGCTGTGACCCCACCATGGCCACAGAAGTGTTGCTGCACGCCGATAAGCTGGGCCTCAAAGCCTATGGCATTTCCTTCCATGTCGGTTCGCAGCAGACGCGGCTTGGCGCTTGGGATACAGCGCTCGGCGAAGCCAAGGCGATTTTTGATGCCATGATGAAACACGGCATTGCGCTGCAAATGGTCAATCTGGGCGGCGGCTTCCCGACGAAATATCTCAAGGCGGTTCCCGGCACCAATGCCTATGCCAATGCCATTCATGATGGTTTGGCCAAGCATTTTGGCAATGCCATTCCTGAGACCATCATTGAGCCTGGGCGCGGCATGGTGGGCAATGCGGGCGTGATCAAATCGGAAGTGGTGCTGATTTCCAAGAAACACGCCAACGACAATGTGCGCTGGGTTTATCTCGACATTGGCAAATTCGGCGGCTTGGCCGAAACGATGGACGAAGCCATCCGCTATCCGATCGTGACTGAGAAAGACGCTGGCGAAAAAGGCCTCTGTGTGATTGCTGGCCCAACTTGCGACTCGGCTGACGTGCTTTATGAGAAAACGCCTTATCCATTGCCGCTGTCTTTATCGGTGGGTGATGAGGTGTTGATCGAGGCCTGTGGCGCCTACACCACCACTTATGCCTCGGTTGCTTTCAACGGTTTTCCGCCACTGAAAGCTTACGTCATCTAGGTTTCACCCTTTCCCCAAAACACCGTCACCCCTGCGCAGGCAGGGGTCCAGCTTAAGGCTTGGGTTCTGTGCTTCGAAGTGAAGCTGGATCCCCGCTTTCGCGGGGATGACGGGCAGAGAGAACGGAGATTCAAAATGGTCACCATTCGTGCTGAAATTCTGTCTGATGTGCCGGCGCGTGAAGCCCTGCTGAATGCGGCCTTCGGCGTGCAGCGCTTTCGCAAAACCTCTGAGAAATTGCGCCGCGGCCGTTTACCTGCGGAGGGCTTGGCTTTCAGTGCCGTTGACGCGCGGGGCACGTTGATCGGCACCGTGCGGCTGTGGAACATCATCGCAGGCTCTGCCGGGCAAGCCGTGTTATTGGGGCCGCTGGCGGTGGATTGCAAAGCGCAGGGCCAAGGCCTTGGCGCAGCTTTGATGGCCCACGCTTTGGCAGAGGCCAAGCGCCTGGGCCACGCCGCTGTGTTGCTGGTGGGCGATGCTTCTTATTATTCGCGCTTTGGCTTTTCGGAGGGCCACACCGGCTCGCTGCAATTTCCGGGGCCGGTGGAGCGTGCGCGCTTTCTGGGTTTGGAATTGGTTAAGGGGGCGTTTGATGGGGCCGAAGGTTTGATCACTGCTTCGGGCCGTGTGCTGGAGGCTGCAAAGAAAGTAGCATAACACCACGATTGCCTTATAAAGCCGCCACGAATCCAAGGACCGACAATCCCCATGTCCAGCACTGCACCACCTGCCGATATTTCTGAAACTGCGCGCATTCTGTCTGAAGCCCTGCCGTTCTTGCAGCTTTATGACGACCAGATCATTGTCGTAAAGTTTGGCGGCCACGCCATGGTGGACGCCAAGCTGGCGCAACAATTTGCGCGTGACATGGTGATGCTGAAAGTCTGTGGCCTGAACCCCGTGGTGGTGCATGGCGGCGGGCCGCAGATTAACCGCATGCTCGACAAGCTGGCGGTGAAGGCCGAGTTCCGCGAGGGTTTGCGGGTGACCGATGATGCCACGATGGAAATTGTGGAGATGGTGTTGGCAGGCTCGATCAATAAATCGATCGTTGCCTCCATCCAAAAAGCCGGTGGACGCGCCGTTGGCATTTCCGGCAAGGATGGCAATTTGCTTATCGCAGAACGCTACGTGAAAGAAAAAAAGGACCCTGTAACCGGCGTGATCACGCAAATTGATTTTGGCCAAGTGGGTGAGCCAGCACGCGTGAACACTGAAATCTTGCACACCATCATGAAGAGTGATGCCATCCCCGTAATTGCGCCCGTTGGCATTGGATGGGACGGACAGACCTATAATGTGAATGCTGACACCGCCGCTGGAGCTGTTGCCACGGCCCTTAACGCCAAGCGCCTGCTGATGTTGACCGATGTAGCAGGCGTGCTCGATAAAAACAAAAATCTCATCCGCGAGTTACGCTTAGACGGCGTGCAGCAGTTGATTGATGATGGAACGATCACCGCCGGAATGATCCCGAAAATTGAAAGTGCTGCTGCGGTTGTGCATTCCGGCGTTGAAGGTGTGATTATTCTGGATGGCCGCGTGCCCCATTCGGTGCTGCTTGAATTATTGACACCTCACGGCGTTGGCACCCGCGTTTCGCGCGATGGCGCATGACAGGTTTGGGCCATATCGACACGTGGATCTTTGATCTCGACAACACGCTGTATCCGGCCACGTGCAAATTATTCGATCAAATCGCACTGCGCATGACAGACTATATGGTGACGCAGATGAATATCAGCGCGGCTGATGCAACAGTGTTGCGTTCAGGCTATTTCAAAAAATATGGCACCACATTGCGCGGGTTGATGCTGGAACATAATTTTGAACCCCATGGGTTTTTGGATTATGTGCATCAGATTGATTATGCACCCGTGCAGCATCACCCCGCCCTGGGCGAGGCCATTCGCACATTGCCCGGCCGCAAGTTGGTGTTTACCGCAGGCACGCGGCCCCACGCCCACAATGTATTGGCCAGACTGGGTTGCGAGGATGTATTTGAGGATATTTTTGATATCACAGATTGCCATTTTATTCCAAAGCCGGATGCGCAGCCCTACCAGATTTTTTTGCAGCGCCATGCCGTTGCACCAGAGCGGGCCATATTCTTTGAAGACATTCAGGAAAATCTCGTCGTGCCGCGCGCATTGGGAATGACCACGGTTCTGGTGGGTGCGCAGGATGAGGCATTGTTGCCCGCCCATGTTGATTATGTTACCGACGATCTTGCAAGGTTTCTGAGCCACATAAGAAATTGACGCCCTTCTCCCCTTGCGGGAGAGGGTTGAACTGTAGATTTGGAGACGAAGAATGAAGAACGCACAAGCCATCATCGAAGCCGCCTGGGAAGCCCGCGACAAAGTAAGCCTCAAAACCAAAGGGGACATTCGCAAGGCTGTGGAATTTGCGTTGGCCCAGTTGGATAAAGGCACGTTGCGCGTGGCCTCCAAAGAAGGTGGCGAATGGCAGGTGCATCAATGGTTGAAGAAGGCCGTGCTGCTTTCCTTCCGCCTTAATGACATGGAACTGATCAAGGGCGGCCCGGGCAATTCAAAATGGTGGGATAAAGTGCCGGCGAAGTTTGATGGCTGGACAGCGAAAAACTTCCGCGATGCGGGCATTCGCGCCGTGCCCAATTGCGTGGTGCGCCGCTCTGCCTATATTGCGCCAGGCGCCATTCTCATGCCGTCTTTCGTCAACATCGGTGCCTATGTTGATACAGGCACGATGGTGGACGCGTGGGTGACCGTTGGTTCCTGCGCACAGATCGGCAAGAATGTGCATCTCTCCGGCGGTGTGGGCATTGGCGGGGTGTTGGAACCCATGCAGGCGGGGCCAACGATCATCGAAGATAATTGCTTCATCGGGGCGCGGTCGGAAGTTGTTGAAGGCATTGTGGTGGGCGAAGGCTCGGTCATCTCCATGGGCGTGTTCATCGGCCAATCCACCAAGATTGTTGATCGTGCCACGGGCGAAGTGCACATGGGCAAAGTGCCGCCCTATTCGGTGGTGGTTTCAGGTTCGTTGCCGCAGAAGCCGTTTGCCGATGGCTCACCGTCACCATCTCTGTATTGCGCGGTGATTGTGAAACGGGTTGACGAGAAGACGCGCAGCAAAACCAGCATTAATGAGTTGTTGCGCGATTGAGCATTGCAAAGCCGGTTGGGCGTTGGGCAGCTCACTCAATCGTAATGGATTTTGAGATTTGATCTGGAAGGGCTTTGAGCTTGTCCCAAAATGACATTTCTTTGCGGGGGGGTGGTGACTCGCTGGCTGTTGGGATAACCCGAACCCTGCTTCTTAGGTGATGGTACCGATGGCGAGGTTGATAGTCAGCAACCTTCAGGTGCTTGGGTGCGCTATGTTGGACCATCTCTGCCACAGGATCGGGGCGCGGTGTTACAACGGTGTTCATCATTTCAAACTGATTGTGAATAGAAAGTGTTTTGGCCATTGAGGCAGCCGCCAAAATGATGGGCGCATGCTCAGGAATGCAGGATTTGGTTGCGATAGTGCCTGATGCCGCATTGGAGACAAGGGTTGTACAAACGAGAACGATTGCAGGGTTCATGATTAAAACTCATCAGTTAACAGATTAAATTGAGTGATCCAAGCGTTGCAATGCTTGTGCCAATGGGCAGCGCTGCGCGCAGTTAGGGTTAAATTGAAAGGTAAATGAGCAGGATTGAGTGTATGGCTGGCTTTGCTATACTCCACGTGATGAAACCTGCTGATCCTGTCGCCATCCTGCAATCCCTCATCCGCTGCCGATCTGTCACACCGCATGAAGGCGGAGCTTTGGACTATTTGCAGTCGCTGCTTTCAGCGGCGGGGTTTCACTGCCACCGCCTGATTTTCAAAGACAAAGACACCGCCGATATTGATAATCTGTTTGCGCGTTTTGGAACCACTGCCCCCCATCTGTGTTTTGCTGGCCATACGGATGTTGTGCCGCCGGGGGATGAAGCGCTGTGGACGCATCCGCCGTTTGGCGGCGTGATTGCCAACGATAAAATCTATGGTCGTGGGGCGTGCGATATGAAGGGCGCAGTTGCGGCCTTTGTGGCTGCTGCATTGGACTATGTGAAGAGTGCGGGCGCCACACGCGGCAGCATTTCATTTCTGATTACCGGCGATGAAGAATCGACTGCCATTAACGGCACCGTGAAAGTTCTGCAGTGGATGAAGCAGCACGGCCATGTGCCTGATCATTGCCTGGTGGGAGAGCCAACCTGCCCTGAGAAACTGGGCGACACGATTAAAATTGGGCGACGGGGTTCCCTGTCTTTTGTGGTAACGGTGGATGGCAGGCAGGCCCATGCGGCTTATCCGGCCCAAGGCGATAACCCCATTCCCAAGCTGGCGCGTTTTATTGATCGCGTCTCACAAGTCGAGATTGACAAAGGCAATGAGCATTTTGATCCGTCAAATTTGGCTGTTACCTCTTTCGATGTGGGCAACCCCGCCACGAATGTGACGCCGGCGCGGGCGGTGGCTAAATTCAACATTCGCTTTTCCACCGAACATACACCGCAAACGCTGAAGGCCTTGGTTCAGAGCCATGCCGACGCTGTAAAGATGGAGCTCGGCGGCCAATGGACTGTGGTGGCCTATGAGGGCGCTGATGTTTTTATCACTGAACCTGGCACTTTTGTAGCGTTGGTGCAGAACGCAGTTGAGGATGTGACGGGGATCGTGCCAAGGCTTTCCACCTCTGGTGGCACCTCTGATGCACGGTTTGTGAAGGATTATTGTCCAGTTCTGGAATTCGGGCCCATGAACACCACCATGCATCAAACCGATGAACATATCGGCGTGGAGGAGCTTAAAACCACAACACGCATTTACACGCGCGTGATTGAGCGCTACTTTGGCGGTTAATGGCAACAGATCAGATTTCAGCACTGCTTTCCCAGGTGGGCCTTGGCAATCGGCCAGCCTTTGGCAGCCTCTATGATATGACTTCGGCGAAACTTTTTGGGGTTTGCCTCCGTATCTTGAGGGATAGAGCGGAAGCAGAGGATGCCGTGCAAGAGGTTTATATCAAAATTTGGCATAATGCGAAAAGCTTTCAACAGGCTGGAGCAAGCCCGATGAGCTGGTTGATTGCCATTGCCCGCAACCAATCCATCGACAAGTTGCGCTCGCGGCGTGCGCCCGCCGTTGAGCTTGATGATGCCTTCGAGGTGATGGACAATGCCCCCGGGCCGGAAGCGTCGCTGGCAGCGAAGGACGAAAAATCCAAGATTGATTTGTGCATCGACACGCTTTCTAAAGATCGTGCTGCAGCGGTGCGGGCCGCTTACGTGGAAGGCTATAGTTATTTAGAGCTCGCCACGCGGTTTCAACTTCCGTTGAACACCTTGCGCACCTGGTTAAGGCGCAGCTTGATCAGCTTGCGTGAGTGCCTTGAATCATGAGCAAACAGCCGCGTGATGACGATGATGGTGTATTGGCCGCAGAATATGTGCTGGGGGTTTTAACGCCGGGTGACCGCAATGCTTTCGCGGCAAGGCTTGGGGGAGAGGCTGCGTTGCGCGCCCTCGTGCGCGTTTGGGAACAGAACTTTGCAGCCTTCAATGGTGAGTATGAGAGCGTCAATCCGCCGGCCGCCGTGCGCAACGCACTCCATGAAAAGCTGTTTGGTGGTGAGGCAAAAGCCGGTTTTTGGCAATCATTGGGTTTCTGGCGCAACCTGAGTTTTGCAACCTTGGCCGCTCTGGCTTTGACGATTGCGGTGCCTTACGCATTCAAGCCTGCACCACAAGCCACTTCCATTGCTGAGCTTTCAGGCGAGACAAAGGCGGTGAAACTGGCGGTTTCTTATGATGTGGCCTCCGCCACCCTGCGTTATACACGCGTGGAAGGCCAAGCCGCAGAAGGCCGTGATTTTGAGCTGTGGGCGGTCATTGGCAAAGATGCACCCGTGTCTTTAGGTGTTATTCCGGCCAGCGCTTCAGGAACGATCAAGGTTCCTTCGCAGCTTGCCGCGAAAATTTCTGATGCCGTGCTTGCAATCAGTGATGAGCCGAAAGGTGGATCGCCCACCGGTAAGGCCACGGGTGCGGTGCTTTCAGTTGGCAAGTTGACACCGATTTAGTTTGCACGCTCACGGGTTCGTGATCAACGTTTTCGAAACTCTTTTTCTAATCATCCCGTTCATTCCTGCGTACCCTCTGATGGGGGATGCGAATTTTAAAAAACAGGAGAACGACCATGACCTTTCAAAAAATTGCTTTAACCGCTGCGGCCCTTACCATGTTGGCTACGGCTTCTTTTGCCAACCCGATGGTTGGCGGTGCTGCGATGTATAAAACCCGCGACATCATCGACAATGCCGTGCACTCCAAGGATCACACCACGCTGGTTGCTGCCGTTAAGGCTGCTGGCCTTGTTGATACCTTGAAGGGCAAAGGCCCCTTCACCGTTTTGGCGCCCACCAACGAAGCCTTCGCGGCTTTGCCGGCTGGTACTGTAGACAACCTTTTGAAGCCAGAAAACAAAGCCACACTGGTGAAAATTCTCACCTGCCACGTCATTGCCGGTAACGCCCTGTCGGGTGCCATCACCAAGATGGCCAAAGACGATGGCGGCACGCATGAAGTGACCACGGTTGGCGGCTGCAAATTGCAGCTTTCAGTCAAAGGTGGAAAAGTGATGATCAAGGATGAAGCCGGCGGCACCGCCATGGTGACGATTGCTGACGTGAAGCAATCCAATGGCGTTATCCATGTAATCAACCACGTTCTTTTGCCCAAGTCTTAACAACTCGGGACGGAAGGGAACCAGCGGCGTACTTCCCAGGAGCCGCTGGTTTTCTGTTTTTAATAGATAACCTCCACCAGATACAGCCCATCAGGCGGGCAGACGGGGCCGCAGCGGGCGCGGTCTTTGGCTTCCAACACGCGCTTCATTTCGATGGGGTGCCATTTTCCGGTGCCCACTTGCACCAGGCTGCCCACCATGCTGCGCACTTGATGATGCAGGAATGAGCGGGCTTCGGCGCGGATTTCCACCATTTCGTCAAAGCGCATAACGTCAAGCCGCGTCAGGGTTTTCACCGGAGTTTTGGCTTGGCATTCTGAGGCGCGAAACGTGGTGAAATCATGCTGGCCCACAAGGTGTTGGGCCGCTTCATGCATGGCAGGCACATTGAGTGACACCGGCACATGCCACACCTTTTGGCGATCAATGGTGGCTGGCGCCCGGCGATTGAGAATGCGGTAAAGATAACGGCGCCCCGTGGCCGAGAAGCGGGCCTGGAATTCTTGCGTCACTTCTTCGGCACAAAGAACACTCACGGCATGGGGGCGCACATTGCCGTTGATGGCATTGCAAAGTGTGAAGGGATCCCACGTTTTCGGTGAATCAAAATGCGCGATTTGGCCGAGTGCGTGCACGCCGGTATCGGTGCGGCCCGCACCCTGCACCATGATGGTGTGGCCATGCAGCGTTTGAATGGCCGCCTCAAGAACGCCCTGCACCGTAAGGGCGTCAGATTGCCTTTGCCAACCCAGAAAGCCTGCGCCATCATATTCGATGGTGAGTTTATAGCGCGGCACTAGGTGGCCCAGGTTCCCGCGGGAACGGGAAACCCGCGCAGAAATATTTCGGCATCCATGGGGCCTTTGCCTTCGCGCTGCAACCTTGTGGCGCGGATGGCCTTTGTGGCACAGGCGATGGTGAGAGCGCTTTCCAACACAGTGCCTGCTTCGGCCTGTCCTTCGACAACTTCCACGTTCAACAATTTCACCCGCGCACCGTTAAGCATGCACCACGCACCGGGAAAGGGTGAAAGCCCGTGAATATGGTTGCGCACTTGCCCTGCGGGTTGATTGAAATTGATATGGGCTTCAGCCTTATCGATCTTTCTGGCGTAAGTCACACTATCCACAGGCTGGGGTGTTCCGTGTACGGAAGGGTTTTGCAACACCTGCACCATCAGTTTTGCGCCGAGCACCGCCAATTCATCATGCAGTGAAGCGGCAGTGGTTTGCACGGTGATGGGAATGGCCTGCATCAGCAGAACGGGCCCGGTATCCAGGCCCTCCTCCATGCGCATGATGGCAACGCCGCTTTGCGCATCGCCTGCCATGATGGCGCGTTGGATGGGGGCCGCCCCGCGCCAGCGCGGCAGCAGCGAAGCGTGAATGTTGAAACAGCCAAATTTCGGTGCATCCAAAACGGCCTTTGGAAGCAACAAGCCATAAGCCACCACCACTGCCGCATCGGCTTTCAGCGCCGCGAAGTGGAATTGCTCCTCCGTGGATTTCAGCGACAGCGGCGTTCTCACCTGAAGGCCCAGTTGCTCGGCCAGCGCATGGAGCGGTTGTTTTTGCACCTCCATTCCACGGCCTTTTGGGCGTGGTGGTTGTGAATAAACGCATACAATCTCATGGCCCGCATCCACCAGGGCTTGCAGCGCAAGGCAGGAAAATTCCGGTGTGCCCATGAACACTAGCCGCATCGGCTCACAGCTTCCCCAGCTTGTCGGCCTTTTTGAATTTTTTGATGACGCGCTGGCGCTTCAAGCGCGAGATGTGGTCGATGAACAATATGCCGTTGAGATGGTCAATCTCGTGCTGCAACACCGTGGCAATGATGCCCTTGGCGTGAATTTCTTGCGCATCGCCATTGCGATCAAGATAGCGCACATTCACCTCGGCAGGGCGCTCCACCATTTCATAAAACTCGGGGATGGAAAGGCACCCCTCCTCATAATCGTTCAACTGTGTTGATGACCAGATGATTTCCGGGTTGGCCAAAAACAGCGGCTTCTTGTCTTCGCCTTCCTTGGCAATGTCCATCACCACTTGGCGCATGGGCACACCCACCTGAATGGCGGCAAGGCCAATGCCGGGGGCGTGATACATGGTATCCAGCATATCATCGAAAAGTTTGCGCGCCCCGGCATCCACAGTTTTGAGAGCAGCAGATTTCTGACGCAGGATTTTCTCATCCGGCAGGGTGATGATGGACTTCAGTGACATGCAGGCTGAAATAGGCGAGGTGTGGACGTGGGTCAATTCCCGCCCCTTGCCTTTTTGCAGGCCCTCGCCCATATACCGCCCCGGGAGGTTGGCCTGCGGACGTATCGCTCGCCAACCGGGTCAGAGCCGGAAGGAAGCAGCCCTAACGAGACCTTTATGGGTTGCTCGTCCAGCCTCCCACCTCTAATCTCGCTCCCAACATGACTTCATCCCCCACACCATACCGCGTTCTGGCCCGTAAATATCGGCCAAAAGACTTTTCTGGCCTGATCGGGCAAGAAGCCATGGTGCGCACGCTGACCAATGCTTTTGCCACGGGGCGCATTGCTCAGGCCTATATGCTGACGGGCCTGCGCGGCATTGGCAAAACCACCACGGCGCGGCTGATTGCCCGGGCGTTGAACTATCCATCCGGCCCATCCATGGAAATGCCGGAGATGACAGCGCAGTGTGAGGCCATCTTGGAATCGCGCCATATGGACGTGATTGAAATGGACGCCGCCTCTAACACTGGCGTTGACAATATGCGCGAGATTATCGACTCGGTGCGTTATGCGCCGGTGCAAGCGCGCTACAAGGTTTACATCATCGACGAAGTGCACATGCTTTCGAAAAGCGCTTTCAATGCATTGTTGAAAACACTGGAAGAACCGCCACCGCATGTGAAGTTTATTTTTGCCACGACGGAAATTCGCAAGGTTCCGGTGACTATCCTTTCACGCTGCCAGCGTTTTGATTTGCGGCGCATGGATGCGGCAACGCTGATTGCGCATTATGGCAAGATTGCCAAATTGGAACATGTAGAAGCAGAAGATGAAGCGCTGCGTTTGATTGCGCGGGCGGCTGAGGGTTCAGTGCGTGACGGGCTTTCGCTGTTGGATCAAGCCATTGCTTATGGCGATGGCAAAGTGAACACCTCTGACGTGATGGCCATGCTGGGCTTGATGGACAAGGGGCAAGTGGCCACTTTGTTTGAGGCCGTAATGGCGGGCGATGTGGGCCGCGCACTCGGCGAATTTGACAAGCAGTATCAGGCGGGCGGTGACCCGCAGACTATTCTGACTGATTTGGCCGATTTCACCCATTGGGTGACACGTCTGAAGATCGTTCCCCAATCAGCTTCTGCCGATGCCTCGCGCACCGAAGATGAGAAAGTGCGCGGAAGCGATTTTGCCAAGCGCCTTGGCATGGCCCACCTGACGCGGGGCTGGCAGATGCTGCTGAAGGGCATATCAGAAACGGCCTTGGCTGCTCAACCCTCAGCAGCCGCGGAGATGGTGATTATCCGCTTGGCCCATGCGGCCAATTTGCCATCAGGTGATGAGTTGTTCAAACAGGTGCAGGAATCTAATACTTCCACGCCGCGTATTGCGCCGCAAATACCACCGCCACAGCGTGAACCCTTGGCTGAGGCGCGGGTGGTGTCACAAACCATTCCCAAGCACGCTGAAAATGGCGAGGCCGCTCGGCCCATCGCTTCGGTCAAGACTTTTGCCGATATCGTTGCGATGGCGGCAGAAAAACGCGACATTAAATTCAAGTCTGACCTTGAACGCTACATTCGCCCGATTAGCGTGAGCGATGGCAAAATTGAAATCGCGCTGGAAACGGCAACTGATCCTGGCCTTGCCGGTGAGCTTTCTCGCAAGTTGGAACAGTGGACGGGGCGGCGCTGGATTGTGGCGGTTTCAAATGCGGGCGGGGCTGACACTATTACGCAGCAGAAGATGGCAGCCAAGAATTCCGCCATGCAATGGGCACGGGCGCAAAAAGATGTGCAAGCCGTGCTGAAAGCTTTTCCCGGCGCCGAGATTTTGAACGTGACCGAACCTGAAATTCCAACCACACCAGAAGAGATTGACGATGAACATCGCTGAAATCATGAAGCAAGCCGGCCAAATGCAGGCCAAGATGGCCGATGTGCAGCAGGCTCTTGAGGCGGTGCTCGTCACCGGTCAAGCAGGTGGCGGGCTGGTTAAAGTCACGATGACCGGCAAGTTTACGGTGAGGATGATTGCTATTGATCCATCGTTGTTAAAAGCTGATGAGAAAGAAATACTGGAAGACCTTATTCTCACCGCACTCGCTGACGCCAAGTCCAAGGCGGAAGCTGTGGCGGCTGAGCAGATGAAGGCGATCACGGCTGGCTTACCTTTGCCACCCGGCATGAAATTGCCATTCTAAAACATGAAGCGCCAAGCCGGGCCAGAGATTGAGCGCCTTATTCTTTTGCTCTCCAAGATTCCGGGGCTGGGCCCGCGCTCTGCCCGGCGGGCCGTGCTGCACCTCGTAAAAAATCGCGACAAGTTGTTGGGCCCCCTGGCCTCAGCACTGGCGGATGCCCATGACAAGGTTTCGGAATGCAGCACGTGCGGCAATGTTGATACACTAAACCCCTGCACCATTTGTTCGGATGTGCGCCGCGATAAAACCATCCTGTGCGTGGTGGAAGAAGTGGGAGACCTTTGGGCCTTGGAACGCGCCAGCGCCTGGGGTGGGCAATATCATGTTTTGGGCGGAACGCTTTCAGCGCTTGGCGGCGTGCGGCCGGAAGACTTGGATATTGATCAACTGGTCAGCCGCTGTGCGCAAGGCCACATCAAGGAAGTGGTGCTGGCCACCAATGCCACGGTTGAAGGCCAAACCACGGCGCATTACATAACCGACCGATTGAAGAAGCTGGGCATTGCCACTTCAAGGCTGGCGCATGGTGTGCCCGTGGGGGGTGAGCTTGATTATCTTGATGAAGGCACTTTAACCCAAGCCATACGTGCGCGGCGGCCATTCTAAATGTTGATTGAACAATCCTATGCGGCTTTGCCGCCGGTGCTTTTTGCCAAAGCCACTTTGATGTCGGTGGCAACGCCAAAACTGGTGATCGCGAATGATGCATTGGCTGGCGAGCTGGGTTTGCCGCGTGAATGGTTGCACAGCGATGCTGCTTTGGAGATGCTGGCTGGAAATGCGCCGGCTGCGCATGGCGAGCCCCTGGCCATGGCCTATGCCGGGCATCAATTTGGTGGCTTCAACCCCAGCCTTGGCGATGGCCGCGCCATGTTGTTTGGCGACGTCGAAATTGGTGATGGCACACGGCGTGAGCTGCATTTGAAGGGTACGGGCCGGACGACCTATTCACGTGGCGCTGATGGGCGAGCCACGCTTTCAGCGATGCTGCGCGAATATATTATCAGCGAAGCCATGCATGGGTTGGGGCTGCCCACCACGCGATCATTGGCTGTGGTGGAAACGGGTGAACGGGTGTGGCGGCAACGGCCAGAGCAAGGGGCGGTTCTCACCCGTGTGGCCAAAAGCCATGTGCGCGTGGGCACGTTTCAATATTTGGCCGCGCGGGGTGAAACGGCGGCAATCGCGGCTTTGGTGGCCCATGAAATTGCACGGCACATGTCAGGTGTGGTTGGCCCGGCGGGATTTCTCGATGAAGTCATCGCCCGACAGGCGCGGTTGATTGCCGGCTGGATGAGTTTTGGTTTCATTCACGGGGTGATGAACACCGATAACATGCAGATTGCGGGCGAGACCATTGATTACGGGCCTTGCGCTTTCATGGATGGGTTTGATCCGCAGAAAGTGTTTTCTTCCATCGATGAAAATGGCCGTTATGCCTATGATAAGCAGCCGATGATTGGCCTGTGGAATCTTACACGGTTGGCGGAATGTTTATTGCCCCTATTGGCAAATGAGCGTGAGGCCGCCATCAAGATTGCGGAAGAGTGTTTGCAGCGTTTCATGCCACAGTTCGAGGCGGAATTTGAACGGCGGATGCTGACGAAACTTGGCATTTCTGATTTGGAGCAGGCGGGATTAATTACCAAGACGCTGCAACAAATGGCCAACGCGCGCGCCGATTTTACGCAGTTTTTTACAGCACTCACCAGGCAAGTGGCAGGGCGTGAAGTGGAGTTATTGCCATTTTTCATATCTGAAGTGGCGATGATGGAATGGCGGGCAGAGTGGGATGCTTTGCGCGGCCAAGATGCGCTGGCGTTGATGGCGGCGCATAACCCCATTTACATCGCCCGCAATCACCGCGTGGAAGCTGCGCTTACAGCTGTGGGCGAAGGAAATTTATTGCCAATGCATGAGTTGCTGATTGGCCTACAGAAGCCCTTTGAAGAACGCACTGAATTGACTTCGCTTGAACTTGCACCCAGTGCGCAAGAAGAAGTGCTGCAAACTTTTTGTGGGACGTGAAGCCCCCTTATTTTACCAATTTCGGCCGTGGCGCCACCGCCTGCACTTCATCAAGTTCCAAGCTTTCAATTTTATTGGCGCGCCTGATTATTTTATCTGTTGAAGTGGAAAGCAAATCCAGGTCGCTTGACGTTTGGGTGAAATGGCTGCGCAGCTTGGTGACCCGTTCATTCATGCGGTTGACGTCTTCCAGCAGCTTCACCACTTCGGCTTGAATCACCCCCGCCTGTTCGCGCATCGCGGCATCGCGCACGATGGCCTGCATGGTTTGGATGAGCAGCATCAACACATTGGGAGAAGCCAGAATGATGCGTGATCGGTGGGCGCGTTGAATCACATCTTCAAAACGTTCATTCAGTTCCACATAGACTGACTCTGAGGGCACAAACATGATGGCCGTTTCATGGGTTTCGCCACCGATGAGGTATTTTTCGGAAATGTCCTTCACGTGCTTTTGCACGTCAGACTTCAGGCGCTGTATTGCCTCAAGGCGCGACACATCATCAACCGCTTCACGCATGTCATTATAGGCTTCGAGCGGGAACTTCGCGTCGATCACCAGTTTGAGGCGCGAGTCTGGCAGGGAAATCAAACAATCCGGCCGTGTGCCATTTGAAAGTGTTGCCTGAAATTCGTAGGCCTTGGAATGCAGCCCATCGGCAATAATCGCTTCCATCCGGCCTTGGCCGAAGGCGCCGCGGGTTTGCTTGTTGGCGAGAATATCTTTCAGCGAAAGCATTTCGTGCGATAGGGTTTGCAAATTGTTCTGGGCCGCATCAATGACCGCGAGCCGCTCATTCAGTTGGCCCAATTGGTCGGTGGTGCGCTGTGACTGATCAGCCAGGCCCTGCCCAACGCGGTGGCCCACGGCATCCAAACGCTCATCAAGGGCGCGTTGCAAGTGCACTTGGTTGCTTTGCGTCTGGTCTGAGAATTGGCCCAGCATGCCATGCAGCTCGGCCATGCGATATTCCAACTCAGCTTTCAGCGTTTGAGCATCGCGCCGCTCAGCCCTTCGCCCGCTTTGGGCACGCCAGGCCAGAATGGTGATGATAAGCAAAAACAGAAACAATGCCGCCGCAGCGATTTCGATAACATCGATGAGGCCGAAGCTGTGCGAGCCAATTTGAATGACGGTGGGGTTGAAAAACATTTCGGCACAATAGCAGATTCGCCGGGCCCTTTAAAAGACGGGCCCTTTAAAAGAAGTGAGGCCCGGCCACCAACTGGGTGACGCGGGCCTCTGATCTATGCCAACTCGGGACGGCGACAGGAGCTGACACGGACCGTTTAGAAGGCGGGGCATAAGGGAATTTCTTGGGGTAACCCCCTCATTGCAGCCCCACCGAATACGAGTGAAACTGGCGGTGGAAAGCGGCGCGAAGGCAGCGCGAAGCTGGCGCTGGCAAGGTGATTTTGCGGCTGGAATGTGGCGCTAGTGCGCTAAGCGATTGATATGGCTTATGGGTTTGTCGGTGCGTTGGATTACATCGGCCAAGGGCTCTGATGTCACGTTCATAAAATGCCCATTGGCGTGAATCAGTTGAGTCGCGCTTTGCATCATGCCCACATGGCCTGGCCAAAAGACCAGATCGCCGCGTTGCAAATTATCATGGTTGCTGAGCGGCGTTCCAAGTTCTTTTTCCTGTTCTCCCGAGTCGCGCGCGGCGGAAACACCACAAGCGTGCAAAGACAGTTGTACCAAGCCTGAACAATCCAGGCCGTGGACTGATCTGCCCCCCCAATAGTAAGGCGTGTTTAAAAAAAGCTCGGCAACCGCAACGAAATCTGCGTGATGCGCGCCAATGGGATGCAGATGATTTTGGAATATAAATCCGCCGCCCCTTAGTGCTGCATAGCTTCCCTCAACGGCGAAGACCTGAACCTGGGCGTTCATTGTCAAGAACTCCACAGGATGAGATTTCAGGTCAGGCTTGGGATAGATCACCGTTGCAGGAACTGAGACCCAGTGGGTTGCTTCTGCAACGTCCATCGAAAGTGCCGCTGTTTCACAATAGCCGCGGTAGCCATCGCGGTGCAGTTGCACCAGGGCATAACCATTCCGTTCTTCGAATACCCGGCACAGTTCCCCGCGCAGAACTTGTGAGGTTTGCGAGGCGCCAGGTTCGGGCGATTTCAAAACAGAAATCACCGGGCGCGTGGCTTGGCGAACATCTTTGGGCGCTATCATTTGATTTCAAAGCTCCTTTGACCTTGCCGCAACAAGATCACCAAGACGTTCCAGAAACAGAGACCCTTTTACCGTGCGTTGAATTAACACATTGCGAAGGTCTTTCACGTCACGCTTTCTGGTGACAAGTTCCAGTTTGCCCATGGCATCAAGGGCTCTGGTTATCACCGGTTTGGATACCCGCAAAGTGGCGGCAAGCGCGCGCACAGTGTGGGGCGGCGGTTCAAGATAGATGGTAAGCAGTATGGTCATTTGGCGCACTGATAGGTCAGGCTCAGCATCCTTCACTTGGGCAAGGCCCACATCATGCCACAGCCGCAGTGCTTGACCGGTGGAGAGCGGGTTATACATAGCCGGATCCAATCGTTTCGGAACCGTTTCTGTTTCTGCCCAATTCCCCGGCTTGGCAAGTTATTTCGAATAGCGCTCGGCAATCGCGGCAAAAAGCGCCCGCATGGCTTGGGCTTCGCCACCTTTAGGGCGACCGGGCTTGGGCGTTGGCGTCCAGCCAAAAATATCAAAATGCACATAACATTTGGCCCGCTCAACAAAGTGTCTAAGAAACAGCGCTGCCGTGATTGAGCCGGCAAAACCACCTTGGCCGGCATTATTCAAATCCGCCATGGGGGTTTCGATCATCGCGTTGTAAGGCCGCCACAATGGCAGCCGCCAGAGGGGATCATTCTGCATGCTGGCATGATGGGCGAGGCGTTGGGCAAATTGATCATCGTCTGAATAAAATGGTGGCAAGTCCGGCCCAAGCGCCACGCGCGCAGCACCCGTGAGTGTTGCCATATCGATCAGCAAATCTGGTTTTTCTTCATCGGCGTAGGCCAAGGCTTCACATAGCACAAGGCGGCCTTCGGCATCGGTATTGCCAATCTCAACAGTCAGGCCTTTACGCGTTTTGAACACGTCACCGGGGCGGAAGGCGGCGCCGGAAATTGAATTTTCAACGGCCGGAATAAGCACGCGCAAATGCAGCGGAAGCTTGGCCGCCATGATGAGTTGCGCCAGGCCCAAAACATTGGCAGCGCCACCCATATCTTTTTTCATGATCAGCATGCCAGAGGATGGCTTTATGTCGAGGCCGCCAGTATCAAAACACACGCCCTTGCCCACCAGCGTCACCTTCGGATGCTTGGCGTTACCCCAGGTGAAATCAAGCAGCCGCGGCTGGCGCGGAGAGGCGGCTCCCACCACCTGAATGAGCGGAAATTCCTTGGCCAGTTTCGGCCCCGAAATAACTTTAAATAGAGCGCCATGGGTCTTGGCCAATTTTCGCGCTGCGGCTTCGAGTTCTGCGGGGCCAAACAGATTGGCGGGCGCGTTGATCATATCGCGCACTGCAAATGTGGCCTGAACCTGTTCCAACAAGGCCGCGTGATCAATTTTTGGGGGCAGAACCAGCTGCACCTTGCGCCGCTCAATTTTGCGCAAAGGGTCATAGCGGTACAGTTCCAAAGCCCAGCCTAAAGCCACTAAATGTGGCTCTGGCAACGCGGTTTTGAAAACATAGTCTCCCGCCGGAAGCCGCGAAGCAATCGCTCCCAGCGCAAAGGGGTCAGCCTCAGGGGTGAATGCGCCAACGTAATATTCGGTCAATTCGCCTTGCGCCGTGGTGATGGGCAACAGGCTTCCGGCCGTCGCGTCAAAACCAAGGCCTGCCGCTCGCCGTCTCAAATCTGCACTGCTTGTTGCTAACGTCTCGCGGGTGATAGTATGCAACCCGATGGCGTTTCCGCCTGAGGTTCGCTCAAAAATTTCCGCTGCATTAACCATTTCAGTTCCCATGATGTATAGCCTTGCCCATGGTTAATGATTTATTGACGAAATGCCAGCATCTTGGCAGCCATGCGCTTCGCTATCCGAGCATCTACTATCGTGAGCCTCCTTGTGCTGGCTGGCTGCACCGCCAAAGAAGGCGGGCTGAACAGCGATGGCTTGGCCACTGGCAGCACCGCGCCCGCATCGGCCTTGGAAACAGGCGATGGTCAAGGCCCGCCGGGCTCTTACATAAAAACCCGTGAATTGGCCCAAGGCTGGGCGGCGCATCCGGGTGATGAAAAGATCGGCATGGCCTATGCCGATAATCTAGGAAAATTAGGCCAGCAAACCACCCAGATTGAAGTTCTGAAAGCGGTTTCGCTGGCGCATCCCAATGATGTTGCCGTGCAGGCGCGCATTGGCAAACAGCTCCTCAGTGCCAATCGTGTCGGCGAGGCGGCAACCATCCTGGAGCGCGCGGTGGCCACCAATAAAGCCGATTGGAAAACCTATTCTGCCCTTGGTTCGGCCTATGATCAACAGGGGCAATATGATCTTGCGCGCACCCAATACAATAAAGCATTGGCGCTGCAGCCCGGGGCTTTATCGGTGCAGAATAATCTGGGCATGTCTTACGCTTTGCAAGGCAAACTGCCGGAGGCCGAGAAGATCTTGCGTTCGGCCCTGGCGCAACCTGGCAGCACCGCCTTCCCCATGGTGCGGCAAAATCTGTCTTTGGTTGTGGGTCTTGAAGGCCGCTTGGACGAAGCCAAACAAATTGCCTCGGCCGACTTGCCGCCTGATCAAGTGGCCGCCAATATGGCATACCTCCAACAAATGTTGGCCAAGCCCAATACGTGGGCGCAACTTTCTGCACAGAACACAGCAAATTAGATCGGTGAACTCTGGGTATGTGGCGCAACCTTTCCACGCACAGCAAAGGCCTCGCGCTGGTAAGCATTTCGGCTTTGATGTTTTCAACGCCCGGAATTTTCACCCGCGGTGTTTCAGCCTCTGGGTGGGATGTGATTTTCTGGCGGGCGGTCTTCAGCTTGCTCTTCACCGCAGCATTTTTATTTTGGCGCGGCACGTTTAAAAGCCAGGTTGCGCGTTTGGGCAAAAGCGGTTGGGCCAATGCTATTGTCTGGGCCACTGGCACCATCGCTTATTTGCAGGCTTACAAACTCACATCCATTGCCAATGTATCGTTGATTTATGGCAGTGCCCCCATACTCACCGCACTTGTCGCCTGGCTTTGGTTTCGTGAACGGCCACGCAATATCGTGTTGGCCGCCAGCCTTTTGGCACTGGCGGGGGTGGTGCTGATCGGCGCCGGCTCTCTGGGCTCTGGGCATATCGGCGGAGATCTTTTAGCCTTGTGGATGACATGCTCGGTGGCGATTGGCCTTTCAATCTTTCGCAAATATCCTGAAACACCAGCAGCCGGTGCAGCCATGATGTCATCCGTGCTGGTCGTCCCGCCCGCGCTGATCTGGGGCCAGCCGTTCACCACGTCGCTTCCTGAAATTTTGATCTTGGCCGTGTTCGGATTGGTCTTCTCCATTGCCTCAATTCTGTTGAGTGAGGGTTCAAAACTTCTGCCTTCCAGCGAGGCGGCTTTGGTCAGCAATCTTGAAGTGCCGGTGCAGCCGGTGCTGGCGTGGGTTATTTTGAATGAATTACCCGCAAAAGCCACCTTAATGGGCGGCGCACTGATCCTCATCGCAATCGCCGCGTCTACATGGCCGTCGCGCAGCCCGCGGCAACAACGATAGTTCAACTTCACTTGCATTCTATTAATTGACACAGCATCGTTATCGTCAATTTTTACGAGGCAAGCATGACAGTTGAGGGCGAAAATGTTCCCGCCGGGCCGAAACGCCTTTTGCCGTTTGCCCTTTCGCTGAAGGCAGCCACAATGACTTTTGCCACGGGCTTGTCGTTGCTCGGCAGCCTTGGCCAGTTTGCTTTTGTGGAAGGCTTTGATGCGCAAATTGCGGCACGCGGCGCTGAGATGCGCGACATTGAGGCCCATGTGGCCACACTGCGCACCACGCAGAATGAATATTTCAATGGCTATGTGCAATCCAATTTATTATTCGCCCTCAACCCGGCTGAAACTTCCGTCAACAAGGGCCTTGTTGGGCAGATGTACCGCCTGGCGATTTTAGACCGCGCCTTTCCTTTCCGCGCCATGATGGGCGATCTTGCCATTGCAGGCTTGTTCGACTTCAAGAAAACCAATGACGAATATCGCGGGCTGTCAGAAGCCGCGCGGGCAGACCTTACCGCGGGAAGTTATGCCGCGCTGAATGCCTTTGAGAAAAACATTCTCGATCAGGCGTTGAACTTTCAAGGCAAATTGCAAGACCGCTATTTCGTGGCCCAAAGTGAAAAAGCCGCCGCCGAAGCCGCGCGTGATAAACGGCGGCTGATGCTCACGGTGCTCGCAGCACTGGGCACAGTGCTGCTGCTGGTGGCGAATCTGATTGAAGTGCGCAAGGCGAGGAAGAAAGACGTCAATGCCCCAAATTAACGACCTTGCCGTAATTTTCATCGCCCTGATCGCAGGCCTCGCTCGCGGCTTCTCGGGTTTCGGAGCAGCATTGATATTCATGCCAATGGCCAGCGCAGCCATCGGGCCAAAGCTGGCAGCGCCGTTATTGATGGTTATTGATGGCATAACGACTTTGCCGCTCATCCCCAAAGCTTGGAAACGTGTGAACGGTCAAGAAATCGGGTTCCTGCTTTTGGGGGCGGTAGCGGGTGTGCCACTGGGTACTTATGTGCTGCGCTTTGCCAGCGCACTTACTCTGCGTTGGATCATAGCGGGGCTGGCCGGGGCCATGCTGGCGCTGCTGATTTCGGGCTGGCGTTACAAGGCCAAACCTCATCGCGGCGTGGCTGTTGCCACGGGCGCACTCTCCGGCATGTTCAGCGGCATTGCGCAAATTGGCGGGCCACCCATCATAGCCTATCTGCTCGGTGGCAACCGTGAGGCGCCAGACGTGCGGGCCACCACCTTCGTCTTCTTTTTGGGCACAGGACTGCTCACCGCCTTCAGCTATCTGGCAGGTGGGCTGGTGACACAGCAAGTGCTCTGGCTGGCGCTGTTCACCGGCCCTGCCTATGGTTTGGGCCTTTGGCTGGGCAGCCATATGTTTGGCCTCGCCAGCCCCCAAACTTTCCAGCGCGTGTGCTTTGCCATGATCGCTCTTGCGGTTGTGTTGAGTTTGCCATTGGGTGAAAACGCAAACCCATAATACCACCACCAAAACACCCAAAACCAAAACCATCGCAACTTCTCCTATCCTAGGCATATATAGCCGTTACTAGGAACAAAGTCAAGAGCTATTTTCACCTTGTATGCTTTTCCTAAATCCCCTATAGCGCCCTTACGAATTCACTCACATCACCGATCTGATGGGGTGGGTCCCGCGAGGGGCCCGCTTTTTTTGTATGTAAACATGGACGAGATAATCGATCAACGCATAGCCAGAGAGCAAGGCCCGGCCGCCCGCGTTGCCGCACTGGCAGAACCCGTGCTCAAAGACATGGGTTTCAGGCTGGTGCGCATCAAGACCTTTGGCTCAACCGTGCAGATCATGGCTGAGCGACCAGACGGCACCTTTACCATTGATGATTGCGAAAAATTCTCGCGCGGTTTTTCGCCGATGTTGGATGTGGCTGATATTATCTCAGCCAAATATCATCTCGAAATTTCCTCGCCGGGCATAGATCGCCCGCTGGTGCGTCCAACTGATTTTGAAACTTGGGCCGGCCATGATGTGAAGCTTGAACTCGCCGTGCCACAGGCGGGCCGCAAAAGATTTCGTGGCAGCCTAGAGGGTTATCATGCAGGTGAAGTGCGTCTGTACATCGAAAACCCGGAAGGAGGCAAAGAGCCGTTGCTTGTGGGCCTGCCTTTCGCAGATATCGCGGAAGCCACTCTGGTGCTCACTGATGCATTGATCGAAGCGGCCAAGGCGCGGCTGCCTGAAAAAGCTTATGGCGACGGCGCAGAAATTGACGAAGACCAAATAAAACTGGAAGAGGAAAATGACAATGGCTAACTCTGCTATATCCGCCAACCGCCTGGAGCTGTTGCAGATTGCCGATGCCGTGGCGCGCGAAAAGTCGATCGACAAATCGGTGGTGCTGGAGGCGATGGAAGAAGCGATCACCAAGGCCGCCAAGGCCCGCTATGGCCAGGAAAACGAAATCCGCGCCGAGATTGATCCGCGCAGTGGCGAAACCAGATTGAACCGCCTGTTGATGGTGGTGGAAAAAATCGATGATGACGCCAAGCAGATCACTTTAGTTGAAGCCTCGAAAAAAAATCCCGCCGCCCAACTGGGTGACTATATTGCCGAAGCGTTGCCGCCCATTGAATTTGGCCGTATTGCCGCGCAATCAGCCAAGCAAACCATTGTGCAAAAAGTGCGTGACGCGGAACGTGAGCGCATGTTCGGCGAATATAAAGACCGCATTGGCGACATCGTCTCTGGCCTGATCAAGCGCGTGGAATATGGCAATGTGATTGTTGATCTTGGCCGTGGCGAAGGCATCATCCGGCGTGATGAAACTTTGCCGCGTGAAACGCCGCGCCAGGGAGACCGTATTCGCGCTTATGTTTATGACGTGCGCCGCGAACAACGCGGGCCACAGATTTTCCTCAGCCGAACCCATCCGCAATTCATGGCCAAACTTTTCGGGCAAGAAGTGCCGGAAATTTATGATGGCATTGTAGATGTTGTGTCAGTTGCGCGTGATCCGTCATCACGGGCTAAAATTGCCGTGCGCTCGAAAGACAGCTCGATTGATCCCGTGGGCGCTTGCGTGGGTATGCGCGGTTCGCGCGTGCAGGCGGTGGTAAACGAGCTGCAGGGCGAAAAGATTGACATCATCCAATGGTCGCCCGATGTGGCCACCTTCGTGGTGAATGCTTTGGCCCCGGCAGAGGTGGCCAAGGTGGTGTTGGATGAGGAAGCCCAGCGCATTGAAGTGGTGGTGCCCGATGAGCAGCTCTCGCTGGCCATCGGCCGTCGCGGCCAAAACGTCCGCTTGGCATCGCAGTTGACAGGGTGGGATATCGACATTCTTACCGAAGCCGAAGAATCGGAACGCCGCCAAAAAGAATTCGCCACCAGAACCGCGCGCTTTGTTGCGGCCCTGGATGTGGATGAAACACTGGCCCAACTCTTGGCCTCTGAAGGCTTCGACAAGGTTGAGGAAGTTGCCATGGTAGACCAACACGAAATTGCTTCCATTGACGGTTTGGATGAAGCCACCGCAGAGGAACTGCAAACCCGTGCCAAGGCTTATTTGGAACGTGAGGCCAAAGAGCTTGATGACAAGTGCATCGCTCTGGGCATTACCGAAGATCTGAAATCGTTTGCGGGCCTCACGCCAGCCATGTTGGTGGCTTTGGGCGAAAAAGGCATCAAGTCTCTGGAAGATTTTGCTGATTGCGCCACGGATGATTTAATCGGTTGGAATGAGCGCAAGAACGGCGAAACCACCAAACATGTTGGTGCACTTGCTGGCCATGAAGTGTCCACGGCTGAAGCCCAAGACATGATCATGCGCGCACGCGTGCAGCTGGGTTGGATCGAAGCGCCAGCCCCCGTTGAGGCCGCCCCCGAGGCGGTTGACGGAGGTGTATAATCGAAGCAGCCTTGGCGACACGCACTTGCATTGTTTCGCGTGAGCAAAAGCCCGAAGCCGGGTTAATTCGCTTCGCGCTTTCGCCGGATGGCGATGTAGTGCCGGATTTGCGCCGCAAATTGCCAGGCCGGGGGTGTTGGGTTTCCAACAGCCGCGCCATGGTGGCAGAGGCCATCAAGCGTCACGCTTTTGCCAAGAACCTTGATGATAAGGCCCAAGCCGCAGAAAGCTTGCCAATGTTAGTTGGCAAATTGATGCGGGCTGAAATGACGCAAGCGCTGGCCTTGTGCCGCAAGGCTGGACTAGCCACATCAGGCAATGCCAAAGTGGAAGATGCGCTGCGTCAAGGCAAGGTTGCGGCACTTATTCACGCCGCTGGCTCATCACCTGATGGGGCAGCAAAACTGGATTGGCTTGGCGGCCCTGATACTGCAATTATTGAATTATTTGAAACAAATGAATTGGACTTGGCATTTGGCCGCGAAAATGTGGTACATGCCGCGCTATCACAGGGTGGCCAAACGCGAAATCTACTGGATTTAGTGCGGCGCTTCGCCCAATACGAGAATTTGAATGTTAAAGGTTTGAACTTACCTGCATGAGCGACACGAGTAACAACGACGAAAAAACCGGGCCAAAACCAAGTGGGCACACGCTTAGCTTGAAGCGCCCTGCTGTGGATCAATCCCGCGTGAAGCAGAGCTTTGCCCATGGGCGAAGCAAAACAGTTCTCGTGGAAACCAAGCGCAAGCGCTTCGGCGAAGACAAGCTCGCGACGTCTATTGGTGAGGATAAACCACGAGTTACTGTTCAACCCATGTCTTCGCCAACCACGGTGGCCCCGCGCCCCTTGGCCCCGCCCGCGCCACGCCCAGGTGTGGTTCTGCGCACCCTTTCACCAGATGAGCGTGATGCACGCGAGCGTGCGTTGGCTGACTCGCGTGTGCGCGAGGCCGATGAGCGCAAGCGTCACGAAGCTGATGCCGTACGCCGCAAAACTCAAGAAGAGATTGATCGGGTGGAACGCGAAGCTGCGGCCAAACGCAAAGCCGAAGATGATGCACGCCACCGTGCTGAAGAAGATGGCAAACGCAAAGCCGAGGAAGCGGCCAAAAGGCTTGCTCCCAAAACCGCCACCGCCCGTCTCACCAACGAAGAAGAAGACGAAAAGCCCAAACCCAGATTGGGCGGCATGCTGCGCCCAGGCGGGGGCACGATTAAGCGGATCATTGCAGCGCCTGCCCCGGCGCGCACCAAAGTTGATGCCGATAAGCGCCGTGGCCGTCTCACCGTTGAAAATGCCCTCAACGAAGAAGATGCACGTGGCCATTCCATTGCCTCTTTCCGCAGGCGAACCGAGCGGCTGAAAAAGCAAGCGCAAGGCTTCACCAAACCCACGGAAAAGATGGCGCGCGAAATCATCATTCCCGAAACCATTACCATTCAGGAGCTTTCCAACCGCATGGCAGAACGTGCGGTGGACATCATCAAGATGCTCATGCGCCAGGGCCAGATGCATACCATCAATGATGTAATCGATGCTGATAGCGCGCAACTCATTGCCGAAGAAATGGGCCATAAAGTTAAACGCGTTTCTGAAACTGACGTGGTGGATAGTCTTGACACCGGTGCTGATGCTGAAGAAAATATGGTATCGCGTCCACCCGTTGTCACCATCATGGGCCACGTTGACCACGGCAAAACCTCATTGCTTGATGCCATTCGTAAAACCAATGTGGTTTCAGGTGAAGCCGGCGGCATCACCCAGCACATCGGTGCCTATCAGGTGAAAACGGCTAATGGCCTCGTCACTTTCATCGACACGCCGGGCCATGAAGCCTTCACCTCCATGCGTGCGCGCGGTGCCAAAGCCACCGACATTGCCATTCTTGTGGTGGCCGCTGATGACGGCGTGATGCCGCAAACCATTGAAAGCATCAATCACGCCAAAGCCGCGGGTGTGCCCATCATCATCGCCATCAACAAAATGGATAAGCCGGGCGCCAACCCCACACGGGTGCGCACGGATTTGCTACAACATGAACTGGTTGTGGAAAGCATGGGCGGCGACACGCTTGATGTGGAAGTTTCTGCCACCAAAGGCACCAACCTCGACAAGTTGCTGGATACTATTCTGTTGCAGGCAGAAGTTCTTAACTTGCGCGCCAATCCAAACCGAGAGGCTTCGGGCCTTGTAGTGGAAGCGCAGCTGGATAAAGGGCGTGGCCCGGTTGCCACGGTTCTTGTGCAACGTGGCACCCTGAAACATGGCGACATTTTCGTGGCTGGCACGGCTTGGGGCCGCGTTCGCGCCCTGCAAGATGACAAGGGCAAATCTGTCACTGAAGCGCCGCCGTCTTATCCGGTTGAAGTGCTCGGCCTCAATTCTGCGCCAGAGGCGGGTGACCGTTTTGACGTGGTGCCGGATGAAGCACGCGCGCGTGAAATTACCGAATTCCGTGAGCGCCAGAAGCGCGAGAAGCGTGGCACATCTTCAGCACGTTCGTCTCTCGAACAGATGATGACGCAAATTGGCCAATCGGGCCGCAAGGAATTCCCGATTTTGGTCAAGGCTGACGTGCAGGGCTCTGCCGAAGCCATCGTGCAAGCTTTGGAAAAACTCGGCAACGAAGAAATCAAGGCCCGTGTCGTACATTATGCAGTGGGTGGCATCACCGAAAGTGATGTCTCGCTGGCTGGCGCATCGGGTGCCGTGGTTCTGGGCTTCAACGTGCGTGCCAACTCACAGGCGCGCGATGCCGCCCAGCAAACCGGAATTGAAATCCGCTATTACAACATCATCTATGATCTGGTGGATGACATCAAGGCCGCCATGGCGGGAAAACTTGCGCCGGAAATGCGCGAAACCTTCATCGGCAACGCCAAGATTCTGGAAGTGTTCAACATCACCAAGGTGGGCAAAGTTGCCGGCTGCATGGTCACCGAAGGCAGCGTTCAACGCGGCAACAAGGTGCGCCTGATCCGCGACAACGTGGT
>JANYHB010000059.1 GCA_025359265.1 Hyphomicrobiales bacterium
ACAGCAAAGAAGTTTATGCGCCCAATGAAAATCCAGCTACTTGCCGTTCAACGGATTCTCACCCATAAATATCCGCTGTGAGAAGTTTGGGGTTATTCCGATGACGATGATCAATTGCGATATGGGCGAGGGCTTTGGCCTCTATAAGATCGGCGATGATGCAGGCATCATGCCGCTTATCGATATCGCCAATGTCGCCTGCGGTTTTCATGCGTCAGATTTTAACCACATGCGGGCCACGGTGAAACTGGCCAAGCTGCATGGCGTGAAGGTGGGCGCACACCCTTCCCTACCAGACTTGCAAGGCTTTGGTCGTCGCGAAATGAAAATCAGCCGCGAGGAAATCACCAACTGCCTGATCTATCAAATCGGCGCGCTCAAAGGTTTTCTGGAAGCTGAAGGTATGCAACTCAATCACATCAAGCCTCATGGTTCTCTTTATGGCATGGCGGCGCGGATGGACGATATTGCCAATGGCGTGTGTGATGCCGCTGATATTTTTAAAGTTCCATTGCTCGGCATGATCAATACTTTACATGAGAAAGTCTATCCCGCACGTGGCCATAAATTCATCGCCGAGTTTTATACTGATCTCGAATACAACGACGATGGCGGCTTGATCATCACGCGCGAGCATCAAGCCAAAGACGCCGCACGCGCGGCGGAGCGCTCAGTGCGTGCCATCAAGGAAGGCAAAGTGAAAACTGTGGGCGGCAAAGATGCGGCGGTTCGTGCTGACTCGATTTGTATTCATTCAGACACACCCAATGGCGTTGCTATTGCACAAGCCGTGCGTAAAGCTGTTCAACCTTATCTCGATAATGCTTGATTGAAACGAGGATCCCATGTCGAAAGAAATTCTTTCTCCGTTGCCCGGAACGTTCTATCGCAAACCTGCACCTGATAAGCCCAATTTCAAATCTGAAGGTGATACGATTGCCGTTGGCGATGTGATTGGCATCATCGAGGTGATGAAGTCCTTCAATGAAGTAAAGGCCGACAAGGCTGGCAAGATTGAAAAATTTGTGGCCGACAATGAAGAGCCCGTAATGGCTGGCCAACCATTGCTCGAACTTTCATAACGCTATGCCAATCCGCAAACTCCTGATTGCCAATCGTGGCGAAATTGCTGTGCGCATCATCCGCGCCGCCAAAGAGCTTGGGATCAAGACTGTGCAAGTGCATAGCATGGCCGATCAAGAATCGCTGGCGGTGAAGCTAGCGGATGAGGCGGTGAACATCGGCCCGCCCCATGCGGCAAAATCCTATTTGAACATTGAAGCGATTTTGAATTCAGCCAAAGCTACCGGCGCTGATGCCATTCATCCGGGCTATGGCTTCTTGGCTGAGAATGCCAAATTTGCTGATGCTGTTGTGGCCGCGGGTCTGATTTTTGTGGGGCCAAATGGCCATGCCATTCGCACCATGGGCGATAAGGTCGCCGCTCGCGTGGCCGCTGAGAAGGCCGGTGTGCCCGTCGTGCAGGGATCAGGCGGGCGCATTGATGATCAGGCTGAAGCGCGCAAGATTGCCGAACGCATTGGCTTTCCGGTGATGATTAAAGCCGCAGCAGGCGGCGGCGGGCGCGGCATTCGCATTGCCGCTTCGATGGAAGAGTTTGAGCGCTTGGTACCGCAAGCCAGCGCCGAAGCGCAGGCTGCCTTTGGTGATGGCGGGCTTTACATTGAACGCGTCATCAACAATGCCCGCCACATTGAAGTGCAAGTTTTGGGCGATGGCAAACGCGCGGTGCATTGTTTTGAGCGCGAATGTTCATTGCAACGCCGCCGCCAAAAGGTGTGGGAAGAGGCACCATCGCCGGTTTTGCCAGAGGACATCCGCGCCAAGCTTTGTGCTTCCGCCGTGGAACTCACTGAAGCAGTGAAATATTCTGGCGCTGGCACGATTGAATATCTTTATGATGATGCATCCAAAGAATTCTATTTCATCGAAATGAATACACGTATTCAGGTTGAACACCCCGTTACTGAAATGATCACCAGCATTGATTTGGTGCGCGAGATGATCCGCATTGCCGGTGGTGAGTCGCTGCGCTTCAAGCAAAGCGACATCAAAAAATCTGGCCATGCCATTGAAGTGCGCATCAATGCGGAAGACCCGACGAAAGATTTCATGCCGGGGCCCGGCACGATTTCGAATTTGCGAATTCCCGGCGGTGTGGGCACGCGCTTTGATACGATGCTTTATGATGGCTATCAGGTTCCGCCATTTTATGATTCACTTTTGGGAAAACTCATCGTGTGGGATGAAACACGTGAGCAGGCGATCAACCGCTTGCAACGTGCGCTCAGTGAACTCAACGTGGGTGGATTAAAAACTACCAAGACTTTGCATCAGGTTTTGGCAACAGATCCCGATGTGCGCAAAGCGAATTTCCACACGCGCTGGCTTGAAGGCTGGCTTGAGGCGAATGCAAAAAAATTGAAGGAGGCGGATGCACCATGAAAACCCGTTATTCTTATGGCGGCGATGAACATATCTTTGTCGAATGCGATGAAGAAATGTCTCTCGATGCTTTTTTCAAAAGTCTTTCCATCACGACGGCGGTGAAGAAGGCCAAGATCAAAGGTGTCACCGAAATCTGCCCGGCCAATGCGTCGTTCCAA
Source organism: Hyphomicrobiales bacterium (assembly GCA_025359265.1). Classification (GTDB taxonomy): domain Bacteria; phylum Pseudomonadota; class Alphaproteobacteria; order Rhizobiales; family Aestuariivirgaceae; genus Aestuariivirga. The sequence continues at coordinate 2,628 of JANYHB010000059.1, forward strand.
ATCAAGTTTGATCCCGATGTGATCAAGCCAACGGATTTGCTGAAAGAGCTGAAGGCGATTGAAAAATCGGCAGGCAAGAACAAATCAAAACTCAAAACCCGCATCATTGAAATTCCAGTTTTGTATAATGATCCTTGGACCAATGAGACCTTGATGAAATTCCGTGATCGTCATCAAGACCCCACTTCAACTGATGTGGAATATACCGCACGCATCAACAACCTTGATGGCTTGGATGGATTTATTAAGGCCCATTCGGGTGCCCCTTGGTTTGTCTCGATGGTTGGATTCGTAGCTGGCCTTCCATTCTTGTATCAAATGGTGGATCGCAGCAGGCAGATTCAGTCGCCCAAATATTTGCGGCCGAGAACCGATACACCAAAACTCACGGTGGGCCATGGCGGTTGCTTTGGTTGCATCTATTCGGTGCGCGGTGCTGGCGGCTATCAAATGTTCGGCATCACGCCTATGCCGATTTATGATCCCAATCAAAAAATCAAATATCTCAAAGATTTTATGTGTCTGTTTAAGCCGGGTGACATTGTGAAATGGAAACCCATTGACCGCGCTGAATATGATGCGACGGTGATTGCCGTTGAGAAAGGCAAATTTATGCCGCGCGTGAAAGATGTGACCTTCTCGCTCGAAGATTTCAAAAAAGATATGGGTGGTTATAACGCAAAACTGATGGGGGCACTCAATGGCCGTTAAAGTTTTAAAACCCGGGCTTTCAACCACGGTGCAGGATTTGGGCAGGCCTGGTTATTATCACATTGGTATTCCGATTTCCGGCGGCATGGACCGCTTTGCTTTGCGCTGCGCCAACATGTTGGTGGGTAATAAGGAAGGTCTCGCCGTTCTCGAAGCCGTTTTTATGGGCCCTGAATTGATATTCAATGCCGATGCCACAGTGGCAGTTACGGGTGGCGAGCTTCCGCCCAAAGTGAACGGTGAGGCGCGGGCCACTTGGACCTCGTTCAAAGTGAAGAAGGGCGATGTGCTGTCTTTCGACTTTTTGAAAAAGGGCGCACGCGCTTACATAGCGATTTCTGGCGGTATTGATGTTCCGGTGTTGTTGGGATCGCGGTCAACTTACACGCTGGGCGCATTGGGTGGCTTTAAAGGCCGCAAACTAGCAGAGGGTGACACGTTAAAAATCGGCAAGGGCAGGGGAGCTAAAGAAGGTCGCTCCATTCCTGAAAAGCTGCGCCGTGGCCCGGGATCGCCTGCCGAACTGCGCATGTTGCCCGGCCTCTATTGGCACCGCATTACTGCAGATGCGGGCAAGCATTTCTTGGATGACACATGGAAAGTGGCACCGGAAGCAGACCGAATTGGCTATCGCTTCAAAGGCGGGCGCAAGATTGAGTTTGTCGACCGCGTGCCACCCTTTGGTGCAGGCTCTGATCCATCAAACATCGTCGATGCCTGCTACCCCTATGGCTCGATCCAAATTCCGAGCGGCACCGAACCCATTGTCTTGCACCGCGATGCCGTATCTGGTGGCGGTTACTTCATGGTGGGTGCAGTTGTCTCGGTTGACATGGATTTGATCGGGCAATTACAGCCGCATACGCCAGTGCGTTTTGTGGAGGTGACCATGGTGCAAGCTCTAAAAGCCAGAAAGGATCGCGCCAAGATTTTGGAGAAAATTAGGAATATTACATAATAATAGGAAAAATAACCTTCAATTTGCCATGATTTGGGTCTATTCCTTGATCATGATGAGTTGATTTTACAATTTTGGTTTGGCTTGATGGCGATATTCTTTTGGTGCCAGGCCGAACTGAGCTTTGAAACTGCGGGAAAACTGCGCTTGGTCGCCAAAGCCATGGGCGTAAGCAATTTCAGCCAGGCTTTGCTTGTTGGCCCTGTCGATCAGGCTTTCGCGCGCGGCCGCAAGACGTTGATCGCGCATCCAACTGCCCAGCGTTTGGTTGGTGTCGCGAAACAGCTGGTGCAAATAGCGCGTGGAAATTCCGCAGGCGCGCGCGATGGTCTCGGGGTCCAAATCCGCATCAGACAAATTACGTCTCACGAAACTTTCAATGCGCGTGAGATGCGCCTCGCGCACAGTACTGGTTCCAGTGGTGAGCGTGCGCTCATCATTTTTCAGCGCCAAGACCAGAAGATCAACCAGCTGCTTGCCGACAGTCTCGCGGCCCTCGCCAGACATTCCCACAAAGCGGCCGGGGATCAAATGCAACATATCAGCAAACAGGCCGCCAGCGCCATCGGCGGCGTTGAATTGCATGGAGCAGAACCGATCTGGCGCGCGCAGGCGAAGCCCCAAAGCCTTGGCCTCAACCTTCAACACCCAAAGATCAGCCGCATCATCATGCGAAAATTCATAGGGTTCATGGCTGCGTTCTAAAATAAATCCGCCGGGATGGCAGCGCACATCTTTACCGCCTTGCGCAAAATAAATTTCAGATCGTGCAGGCACCGTAACCAAGAAATGCTCATCACGCTCCGCGCGAAAATGATGCGACAACCTTTTATATTGCAACGCCTCAGACGTAAGGCGCGACAGCGACACCCCACCCAAATCCCAATTGGAAAGCGCGCCTTGAAAATGCTGCGCATCGCGAAACTGTAAATCGAGCGGAAAATAAGCCGAAGCAATCGTCTCATGCCAAAAAGCGCTGCGCTCACGCGGCGCAACAGTAGCGGTAGAGATGGTGTGAAACATATCCGACATAACCCACCCGGCTTTTTGTACGCAAGCCTAGGACGAGAATTTCAATTGTGCAAGCCGTCCTATAGAGAGAGAACTTGCAGTTTTTGCTCTAGATTGCATCACCTTCACCCGGAGACAAATTCACGTTCACACTTGGCCAAGACTTAAAGGGTGGTTGAAGTTTAGCCTTGCAACCTAAAGCGAGGACTCATAATGGCCACAAAACGCAAATCTAAAGTTGATCCCATCACATTGTCTGTGATCCGCGGCATTCTGGAAACCACCCAGCGCGAGATGACTTTGGCGCTGGAAAAAACGGCGCGCTCATCGGTGTTCAATCTGGCACATGATTATTCAACTGCCTTGTTTAATTCCAAGCCCGAGATGATTTTGCAGGGACAGGATATTCCAATCCATCTGGGCTCGTTGATCCCCGCGATGAAATCCGTCGCCAGGTTTTTCAAAGGCGATATTCATGATGGTGATTTGATTTTGCACAATGACCCTGCTTTCGGCGGCAGCCACGCCATTGACACCTGCATGTATAAGCCTGTGTTTTACAAAGGCGAGCTGGTTTATTGGACCGTGTGCAAAGGCCACTTGACGGATATTGGTGGGCCTGTGCCTGCGGGTTATAACCCCGCCGCCAAAGATATTTATGCTGAATGCCTGCGCATTCCGCCGGTGAAGATCTGGGACAAGGGCAAGCCGCGCAATGATGTGCTGAATATGATTTTCACCAACATGCGCGCGAGGCGAGACCAGGAAGGTGATTTCAATGCGCTGATCGGCGCCTGCCAAGTGGGCGAGCGCAATCTGATCGCTATGCTTGATAAGTATGGCAAGCCCGCCGTTGATGCTTGCATCACTGAACTGCTGGATATGGCCGATCAGCATATGCGCTCTTTGATCGCCTCTGTGCCGGATGGAACTTATTCTGGCACGGCAGTGCTGGAAGATGCGGGCCATGGCTTTGGTGATTTTGATATTACGGCCACAGTGACAATTAAAAAAGACACCTGCCACATCGCTATTAAAAGCCCGCCGCAAATTCCTTATTTCATCAATAGCTATGAAGGCAATTCGCATTCCGGGGTTTATCTTGGGCTGATGATGTTCGCCGCTTTGCCACCGCCTTACAATGAGGGGCTTTATCGTTGTGTGTCTCTGGATTTTGGGCCGAAGGGCACGATTTGCAATGCGGCAGAACCCGCACCGCATATGAACTGCACCACAACGCCGATGGAAACCCTGACAGATGCAGTGCGATTGGCGTTTGAGAAGGCCATGCCATCGAAAGTGGCGGCCAGCTGGGGCCATGCCAATGGCTTGAACATTGCGGGCTGGGACACACGCAGCAATGAAGAATTTGTGACCATGGTTTTGGCCACCATTATTTCCGGCGGCGGGGCAACGCCACAGCAAGATGGCTGGCACGCGGTGGGGCCGGAATGTTGTTTCGGAGCGCTTACTTCCGGCGATGTGGAATTGCTGGAATACTCTTATCCCATCATCATTCACAAATATGGCTTGATGACGGATTCAGGCGGGGCCGGAAAATTCCGTGGCGGTTCGGGCACGGCCTGGGAAGTGGAACCGCTTGATAAAAACTTGCTCTGCATTGGCTTTGGCGAAGGCCGCCGCATTCCAGCCATGGGGGCGGCTGGAGCAGCCTCGCAAATGGTGGATAGCAAAGTGGGCCGCGTTGAATTCAAGCGCCACGGCAAAACCGAAGTGGTGCGCACCAATGTGATGGAAAATATTTCACCTGGCCAAACCATAACGAACATGAACCCCGGCGGTGGTGGCTATGGCAACCCGCATGAACGGCCGATTGAGAAAGTGGTGTGGGACGTGAAGAACGGTCTCGTTTCCATCGAGGGTGCGCGCATGGATTATGGCGTGGTGATGAATGAGGCGCTGCATGTGGATGATGCCGCCACGAAAAAATTGCGGACGGGAGTCTAAGTCATGAAAAGTCAATATCGTTTGGGCATTGATGCTGGCGGCACGTTTACAGATTTTGTGGTGGCTGATCGCAAGAGCGGGAACGTGAAACTGTTCAAAGCCTTGTCCATACCCACGGATCCCACAAAGGCGATCGAGAATGGTTTGAAACTGATTGCGGATGATTTCGGCGTTTCGGCATCTGAGATTGTTTCCAATTGCGATCTTTGCATCAATGGCACCACTGTGGGCCTTAACGCGCTCATCACGCATCGCGGTGGGAAGACCGGGTTGATATGCACAGCAGGCCATGAGGACTCGATTGAAATCCGCAACGGCCATAAGGAAGATGGCTTTCGTTATGACCCGGAATATCCCGCGGCCACCATGCTGGTGCCGCGCTATTTGCGGCGCGGCGTGCGCGAACGCGTGATCTCTGATGGCGCGATCCGCACGCCGATGGAAGAGGCCGACGTGCGCGCCGCTTGTGAATTGTTTTTGAAAGAGGGCGTGGAGACGGTGGCAATTTCTTTCGTGTGGTCCGTGATCAACACGGCCCATGAAAAGCGGGCGGCAGCCATTGTGCGCGAGATGATGCCACACGCCATTCTGACCGTGGGCTGCGAGCTTTACCCACAAATCCGCGAATATACCCGCACCTCGACCGCCGTGGTGAACGCCTATCTCGCTCCGGTAATGCGCAAATATGTGGCCGCGGTGGATGCCTATTTTAAGTCCCTCGGTGCCAAGCAGCCCGTGCGCTATTTTCAATCCAATGGCGGGCTGGCTGTGGGGCAGGTGATGACCGATCGCTCGGTCTATGCTATCAATTCCGGCCCAGCCTCTGCACCGCAAGCAGGGCTTTATGTCTGCGCACCATTCAAGAAAAAGAATGTGATCACCGTGGATATGGGCGGCACATCTTTTGATATTACGCTCACCAAAGATGGCCAAACCAACCTGAACAAGAACGTTGACTTCCTGCGCTATCGCATTGGAGTTCCTATGATTCAGGTCGAAACTCTTGGTGCGGGCGGTGGCTCAATTGGCTGGATCGACAATCATGGCATCCTGCAAGTGGGTCCACAATCGGCGGGTTCTGAACCTGGCCCCGCCTGTTATGGACAGGGTGGTACGGAGGCCACAACATCTGATGCAAATTTGGTGTTGGGTTATTTGAACCCCGATGGGTTGCTGGGCGGCAAACTGCCGCTGGATGTAGCCAAGGCAACGGCGGCGGTGAAGAAAGTCGCCACGAAATTGGGCATGTCGGTGGAGCGCGCCGCCTATGGCATGTTCACCATCGTCAATAACAATATGGTCAATGGCATTCGCCGTGTGTCAGTGGAGCGCGGCTATGACCCGCGTGACTTTGTGTTGGTTGGGGCCGGCGGGGCCACTGCTGCACATATCACAGCGCTGGCCCGCGAGATGGGCATTGATACGATTATCCTGCCCAAGCTTGCTTCTGGCCTTTGCGCCTTCGGGCAAATTATTTCTGATGTGAAATATAATTATATGGCCACATCGCCAGCCAAGCTTGATAACGTGGAAGCCTGCAAAAAACTCAATGCGCTTTACGCAAAAGTTGAAGCGCAAGGCATGAAGCATTTGCTGGATGATGGCTTTGCCAAGAAAGACATTGTGATCAAACGCAGCATGGAAATGCGCTATGTGGGCCAGGTGCATGAATGCACGGTTGATATTGGCACGTTTGAGATCAACGAAAAATCCATCAGCAAATTGAAAACCGCCCTCCACAAGCGCCACGAAGAACTTTATACTTATTCAGAGCCTCACAATGCCGTGGAAGTGGTGAACATCGAATCCACCGTCTTTGGCAAAATCGAAAAACCAAAACTGCCAAAATATGCCAAGAGCGGCACGGGGGCCAAAGTGCTGAAAGGCTATCGTAAAGCGATCTTCGAAGCCTCAGGCAAAGCCACCAAGACACCGATTTACGATGGCGAGAAATTGGGTGCAGGCGTAAGAATCGTAGGACCTGCCATTATTGAGGAAGTGACCACAACACTCGTGATTGAGCCGAAATGGACGGCGGTGCTGGATGCGACAGGGTCTTATGTGATTACGAGGAAGAAGTAGTCTAAAGCAAATCGACTGGAACAGAACAAAACATGAGTTATGATTTCGAGCTCTTTGCCGCAACTGCGGCAAGTCTCGCAAACCTGCCCGATGTAAGCGCCGGGATCATCAATGTCGATGGCCCTAACAGAGTGGAAGGCGAGGATATTCCAGAGTCCTTTCATCCCTTTGTAGGGACCAAGCGTTGGCTTTGCCGGATCCACCTAGAAGGATCAATCAGTGCGGTAGATCGACCAGTCATCAATGTTTGGTTACGTGAAATTATCGTCGCATGAAAGGGGCTGCTAATCAGCCTACAGACTGAGACATATGAAACGATCAGCAAATCGGGATCAATAGCAACAGATAAGAGCAAATCACCAAGCCTTAGCTCGATGTCATTCTACTTTCAAGATGCCGAAATTCTGGAAACCGAGGCTCAGGGCAGTAGCTGGTTTTGGTACGGTCTTCCCGATCGCGAACAAGTCCACGCGACGTGTATCGGACCCGCCTATCAAAGTGTTTGGCCGGATGCGTCCCTGGGTGGAGAAGTCGTCGGGGAGCGGTTACGGGTATTTATGGCAGATCGATTTGGAAACCCACCTCCACGACCGCCACCGGAATTGATTGCCCCCGATCGTTCGACCCTCGACCTTCAGGGAAAGCCAGTCTGCGCTCGCGTATTTCCTTTTGAATACGAATTTGACTTCAAAAAATTTATTTTTTGACGCTACAAAAATTGATATCGTTCGCTGAGCAGACTACCCAGATTATTACTATTGCAGCGAGCGCCATATCAGTTACGCCAAAATTGCTCATTCAACTGGCGTCATAGTGATTGAGGCCAAGCCCCAAGAATGATAGCAATGGCCCATGCCGCACAGAACCGAAACGCCTGACCTCGCTGCCCCTGCCATAAAGCGCCGCAGGAAGTTGCGCATTTTGGGCACGGCTGTCACACTGCTGGATCAGGTAAAAAAACGGGCCGCAGCTGATCTTGGTTTTGATCTTGAATTTGAAGTTCTCGATTTTCTGTCCTGCCAAGGCAAGGCGGCTCTCAGCCCGGATGCCTATGACATTTATGATCAATGCTTTCACAATCTTGATATTGTGTGGTTCTGGGGTTCGTTGCAGCCCATTGATACCCAGCGCATAACGCAATGGGATAAGGTGAGCGATCTAACCAAGCGCGGCGGCATCAGCCGTTATGCTTGGCGTGGGCATGGCGATGCGCCGGTGAAGAAGCTTTATGTGCAGCCAGGTGATTCATTGGGCTCTGAACCACAGCGCCATATCAGCATGTTGCCTACGGTCTATAATCTCGATTCCTTCGGCTATGACGCGCGCGTGTTTGGCTATTCAAAGCGGCAAGAAGAAAGCTGGGCGTGGCTGTTTGATGAGCGCGCCAAGGGCCGCATTGCTTTGGTGGATGAGCCTGCCATTGGCTTGTTCGATGCGGCCTTGGCCGCCGAAGCCACAGGCGCACTTTCATTCGCTGATGTTGGCAATATGACGGTGGCTGAGATTGATGCTTTGATTTCGCTGCTGGAAGACAAGCGACAGAAAGGCTTTTTCAACACCATGTGGACAACGGCAGCGGATGCTGGCCAATTGGTGCGCGACCACCGCATTGATGTGCAGAGCATGTGGTCGCCTGCCTATGGGGACTTGAGAGGTGAGTCGCCGCATTTCATTGAAGCGGCACCACAGGAAGGCTATCGGGCTTGGCATGGCGGCATGAGCCTGCGTCATGGCCTGAGCGGCGAAACTTTGGACATGGCCTATGACTATATGAATTGGTGGTTGACAGGCTGGCCCGGTGCCATGATGGCGCGGCAGGGCTATTACATGTCCGTCATTGAACCGGTGCGCGCGCATCTCAGCGCTGATGAATGGGGCTATTGGTATAATGGCGAAGAAGCACAATCGGATTTGCCGGGCCCGGCGGGGCAAACTGTTGTGAAGCTTGGCGCACGCCGCTCTGGAGGGGCCCATACTCAGCGCACCAACCACATTGCTGTGTGGAACACCGTGATGGACGAGCATAATTATGCCGCCCGCGCTTGGGGCCGCTTTGTTATGCGTGTGCGTGGTGTTGCCTCATGACATCGCAACCCAGCGAAAAGCCATCCACGCAAAAGCGCTATGAACTGATTTGCCGTGTGCTGCGCAACAATATTCAATCAGGCCGCTTGCACCAAGGCTTTGTGCTGTTGGAAGGGCCGATTGCGGAATTGATGCAATCCAGCAGAGCGCCAGTGCAAATGGCGTTGAAAATGTTGGAACAAGAAAAGCTGATCCAGCGCTTTGATGGGCGTGGTTTTTTGGTGGGGCAGGGGGTAGCCTCTGCTCATCCGAAACGGATTGATATTCGCTCGCTTGATTTGCATGTGTCAGATGAAATTGATGAAGCCCTGCAAAGCCGCAGTATGTGGGAGCTTGTCTATAATCAAGTTGAAGAGGCTGTGGCCTCCAGTCTTATATTCGGTGAGTTCCGCATTATCGAAACTGAACTGAGCGCGCATTTGGGCGTGAGCCGCACTGTGGTGCGCGATGTGTTGAGTAGGCTCAATGAGCGCGGGCTAATCCGCAAGAACCAAAGCTCGCATTGGATCGCAGGGCCGCTCACGGCCCAATCGGTGCGCGAGCGCTTTGCCATTCGCAGCATCATCGAACCAGCGGCTTTGAAGATGGCCGCATCCACGATTGACTATGCCGCTGTAGAGCGACTCAGCCGCCTGGCAAATGAGGGCAGCAGCGATTTCAGCGAGACCGAAGATTTCGAACAAGCCTTAATGGACACTTGCATTGCCAAAGTGCCCAATGCTGAAATGATTGCTGTGATCCGCAATATCCAATTACCATTGCTCGCTGCAAACCGCGCTTTGACCAAATTAGGCCTGCCGCGCGACCGTTTTGCTGCTGATGAATATCGCTCGCTGTTCCGTTTGATTGAGCGGCGGTTGATTGATCCTGCGGCAGATTATCTTGAGAACCATTTGAAAATAATGGCACAAAAGTCAATGGCCAGATTGAAAATTGTGGCGGTGATCAGCGAAAGGGCCCTGGCCGTGCCCTATCTCACCAAGATCAAATAAAAATGATTTGTAAATACATTAGCCATTTTAGAACGATAATATTTGCCCATTTTTAGGCATGTTGCCTTTAAATGCTGCACGAAGAAATATCTTGCATACATTAGTCATTTTCGCCTAGCTTCATTACATGTCTTTATGCACTGCAGGCCATGACGGACGCAGAAATGAGGGCTAGCGTTTGATCAGGAGGAAGGCCGTTGTGAAGGGTGAATACACCCAAGAGCGGAGAGAGAAATGACAGCAGCGGCTCACATTTTTCGTCTTGATTCAGTTTCTAAGCGCTACGGTGAAACCGTCGCTTTGGACAATATAAATCTGTCTGTCGATCGCAATGAATATGTCTCGCTTCTGGGCCCCAGCGGCTTTGGCAAAACTGTTTTGCTGCGCACCATTGCTGGCTTTGAAGCGCCTGATGAAGGCCGCATTGAAGTGAATGGTGTTGATGTGTCCAGCCTACCAGCCCATAAACGCGGCATTGGTTTCGTGTTCCAAAACTTCGCGCTGTTTCCGCATTTAACGGTGGCGGATAATATCGGGTTTGGTTTGGCCAACCGTGATGTGCCCGCCGGCAAAGATGAAATTGCGACCCGCGTGAATGACATCATCAAGCTTGTGGGCCTGGAGGGTTTAGCTGCGCGTGGTGTGGGGCAAATTTCTGGCGGTCAAAAACAACGCGTGGCATTGGCTCGCACCTTGATCACTGAACCAAAATTGATTTTGTTGGACGAACCACTTGGCGCGTTAGATGCGAATTTGCGCGGCCGCATGCGCAATGAACTGCGTGCCATTCGCGAACGTTTGGGTGTTACGTTCTTACATGTCACTGGCAGTGAAACCGAAGCACTGGCCATGGGTGACCGCATTATTGTGTTGGATCACGGCCACATCGCGCAATTTGATATTCCTGACACTGTCTACTCTGCACCTGCTACGCCCAATGTCGCCAAGTTCCTCAACCGCTATAATGTGTTTGACGGCAGCGTTTCTGGCACATCATTCAAAACCGAATATGGCGATCTTGCTTTCACGCAAAAAACCAAATCAGATCGCCCAGCTTATGCTGTGCGTTATGATCGTGTTGCCGTAGATGCTGATGAAAGTGCTGGCAAGGGACCAAGTGTTCCCGCGAGCTTTGTTGCAAGTGAATATTTGGGCTCTTCAATCATGTATTTCTTTGAAGCAATGGGCGGCAAGGTGATTGAGGTTGAACATCACCTATCCAACGGTGCACCCAAAACATTCGACACCGAGAAATCTTATCGTCTGCGGTGGAAGCCGGAAGACGCGATCGTGTTTGGTTAGAGGGTGACATGGCGGTTCCAGCAAAAACATCTTCGTCGACCGCGTGGTTGCTTATAGCGCCTGGTGTGCTTTGGATGACTCTGTTTCTGGTGATCCCCATTGCCATGATTGTTTATGTTTCTTTCTGGACGCAAACAACTTTCAAAATTGAACCAACTTTAACGCTGGCCAGTTGGCAACAATTTTTTGGCTCAGACACATATCTTACTTCGCTTTGGACAACGGTGCGCATTTGGCTGATTGTTTTGGCTGCGACTTTGGTGATTGGCTATCCCACAGCACTTTATGTGGGCCTGTTCGTTAAGAGCAAAACGCTGTCAACTATTTTGCTGGTGGTGTGCGTTATTCCATTTTGGACATCATTCCTAATCCGCGTTTTGGCGTGGCGGCCGATGCTGGGTAAGGAAGGAGCTATCAATATTGTTCTGCAATATTTTGGCATCGTAGATCACCCGATTGAGGCGCTTTTGTTCACCGAGCTTTCGGTGATCATTGGTATGACGCAGATCTATTGCGTGTTTATGGTCGGGCCAATTGCCTTCATGTTGGGCCGCATTGATCCCAATATCATTGAAGCCTCGCGCGATTTGGGCGCAGGCTTCTGGCGCATTTTCCGCAAGATCATTTTCCCGCTCAGCTTGCCTGGCGTGGTAGTCGGTGCAATTTTCGTTTCGGTGATGGTACTGGGCGAATTCGCAACAGCATCAGCACTCTCAGGCCGCAAAGTAAATTTGCTGGGCAACATCATCGTAACCCAAGTGGGGTCATTGAAATGGGCCTTGGCCTCCGTGGTGGGCGTCATTCTCACCATCATCATGGGTATTGTGGTGTCACTGTTCCTGCGCGTTGTTGATTTGCGGCGGGAGCTCTGAGCTATGGAATCCCGCATTCTCAAACCCATACTCGCTGTTTATGTGGCGCTGTTTATCCTGTTTCTCTATGGGCCCTTCGTTGTGCTCACTATTCTTTCCTTCCAACAGGGGCCCGAAGGGGGACCGCAATTCCCGATCGTTGAATGGTCAACCTATTGGTATCGCCACATCTTCGGTTTAACCGAAGCCTCCCGAGTTGCACCTTTGCCCATCGGCACATCCATGGTGCGATCACTCACCTTGGCCTTCATGACTATGGTCACATCCACGGTTCTGGGAGTGATGTCTGCACAAGCCTTCCGCAATAAATTCAAAGGCTCCGACTTTGTATTTTATCTTATTGTGCTTGGCATGATTACGCCTGGCTTGTTGACTGGTCTCGGTGTGGCACTCGTTTCGCGAAATATTTTTAATGTGGATCGTCATTGGTGGAGCACGGCTTTTGTGAGCCATGTGGTTTATACTTTCCCTTTTGCCTTTTTGGTGATGCTGGCCATTCTCAATCGCTTTGATGCTTCAGTGGAAGAAGCGTCGTGGTCGTTGGGCGTGTCACCCATCCGCACATTCCGCAAGGTCACATTCCCGCTGGTGTTCCCCGGCGTGCTTTCATCTATGCTTTTTGCCTTCACACTTTCCTATGATGAATTTTCGCGCACTCTTCTATCTTCAAATGAGCAAACCTTGCCGTTAGCGATTTACGGCACATTTGCTGTTGAAATTCATCCCAACCTTTTTGCTTTCGGTGTTCTGACCACATTGTTCTCGTTTTCATTGTTGGCAGTCTACGCGATATTGATGGCGCTCTCCGTGCGCCGCGCCAAGAAAGTGGCCATTCAGGAGGAGATTGCATGAATATTGCAATCGTCACCGGAGCGGGTTCAGGCATTGGCCGCGCGGTTGCACACCGCCTTAATCATGATGGTTACAGTGTGCTGGTAAATGATTTTAGATTGGAAGCTGCCGAAAAAGTGGCAAAAGAAATTGGTAACAAAGCCAAAGCTTTTGGTGGCGATGTATCGAAGGAAAAAGACGTGGCGGCCATTGTTGCGGCCTGCAAATCTGCTTTTGGCGATTGCACACATCTGGTGAACAATGCAGGCCATGTACATCAATCAAAATTTGTCGATTTAGAACCCGAAGATTTTGACCGTATGATCGCTGTGCATTTGCGTGGCAATTTTTTGATGATCCGCGCTGTGCTGAAACCGATGTTGAAAGCGGGCAAAGGGGCCATTGTGAATATTGCCTCACAGCTCGGGCAAATTGGTGGTATGGATCTGGTACATTATTCAGCGGCAAAAGCCGGCATCATCGGCATGACCAAATCTCTTGCCCGTGAAGTCAGCGCCCAAGGCGTGCGCGTGAATGCGGGGGCCCCAGGCCCAATCAACACGCCCCTCGTGATGGGCTTGTCGGATGCATGGCGCAAAACCAAAGCTGCAGAATTGCCCTTGGGCCGCTTTGGGGAGCCGGAAGAAGTGGCGGCCACAGTGGCGTTCTTGCTGTCAGATCAAGCCTCGCTCTTTGTTGGCCAAACCATTGGCCCCAATTCTGGAGATGTGATGTTATGAGCCCCACAGTTCTGATTACAGGTGCCGGCATCGGCATTGGCCGCGCCACAGCCAAAGCTTTTGGCAAGGCGGGGTATCATGTGATTGCCACTGATGTTCTCGAAAGGGAAGGCCAGTCACTTGTTGCTGGTATTGGCAAGAATGCTGAATTCCATAAACTCGATGTACGCTCAACCGAAAACGCCAATGCGGTTGTCGCCGCTGTTGAAAAAAAATACGGGGCACTGGATTGCATCGTGGCCAATGCTGGTATCGCGCATAAAGTTCCCTTGGCGCAAATGACCGATGAAAAATGGGATCATACTTTTGATATCGATCTCAAAGGCATTTTCCGCGTTGTGCGCGCCGCCGCACCTGCCATGAAGGCGGCGAAGAAAGGTTCAATCGTTGCCGTCTCCTCAATCATGGGTGTGGCATATGGTTGGGATGACCATGTGCATTATTCAGCAGCAAAATCTGGCGTAGTGGGATTGGTACGCGGGCTAGCTGTGGAGCTGGCGCGCGATGGTATTCGTGTGAATGGAATTGCGCCCGGATACATCCGCACGGCGCAGCTTTTATCAGAAGAACATTCTGTGGGACCAGACGCCGACAAATGCGGCGAATACATCCCCATGGGTCGAATTGGAGAACCGGAAGAAATTGCCGATGTCATCCAATTCTTAGCTTCCAACGCCGCTCGCTACATGACCGGGCAAGTGGTGGTGGTAGATGGTGGCTTGCTTGTCGGGCGTTACTAACGCCGCACAAGCGAGAGGGAGAAGAAATTTTAACGTAGGAAGGAAAGTAAGATGAGCATAGATAGTATTAGAAATTACCATCTGAACCGCCGCAAATTCCTTGCGAGCGCTGCTGGTGGTGCTGCGTTGTCGGTGGGTGTGCCTTGGGGTTCACAACAGGCATTTGCGGCCGGACTTGGCGATCAAGAGTTGCGTACAGTTGGCCTCTCGGTCACCGTGCAAGAGCGCATTCTCAACGACTTTAAAGCAAAGTCCGGTGTGAAGGCCGTTTCGGGCAAGGGCGCAATTTTCCCAGACACGCAAACCGAACTGCTCGCAGGCACCTCGGCCTATGATGTTTGGGAAACTATTGGCGAGCGTCTGCCCGCTGTGATTGCCACTCACAAAATCACACCCATGGAAACCGCCTCTCTCAAAAACTGGGGCAACATCCGCGACACCTTCACCAAGGGTTCGGACAAATGGGACAAGAAAGCACAAATCGTGGGCCAGATCTGGGCAGACGATGCGCAAACCAAATTGTGGATGGTTCCAACCGTCTACAACTATGACTCAATTGGCTATCGTCCTGATCTCGTGTCAGCCGAAGAAGCCTCAACTTGGACAGCCTTGTTTGATAAGAAGTTCAAGGGCAAAACCGGCCTCAACGTCGATCCTTTGATCGCCTTTGGTCAAGCTGTTTTGGCCATGAATGCTTTGGGCCTTTTGAAGGTTCCAAACCCAGGCAACCCAGATAAGGCATCGATTGACGAAGCTGCAAAGTTCCTGATCTCCAAGAAGAAGGATGGTCAGTTCCGCGCACTTTGGGGTGATTTCGGTGAGTTGGTAAACCTGCTGGCTTCTGGCGAAATGATCCTCGCTGATGCTTGGCAGCCTGCCGTTATGGCCGTTAAGGCACAAGGCAAGCAGTGCACCTATGCAGTGGCAAAGGAAGGCTATCGCGCCTGGTCTATTGGCAACTCCGCCATCACAAGCACGCCGAACATGGATGCTGTAGTCGCCTATACTGATTACTGGCTGTCAGGCCCACCCGCCATCACAGTGTCTGAGCAAGGCTATTATTCGCCAACCACCAACATCCAATCTGTCATGGATAAGGACAAGTATGCTTTCTGGTATGAAGGCAAGCCTTGGGTTGGCAAAGAAGATCGCGGCATTAAGGAGGGCGATCTGCGTGATGGCGGCTCGCTCGAGACCCGCGCCAAGAACGTGGCCTATTGGCATCAATGGCCTGATAAATATGACTATCTCATCACGAAGTGGGACGAGTTCTTGTCTGCTTAATAACACTCTACGCTGGCCGGCGGCATATGCTCCGGTCAGCTTTCCTTCATTTATGGACTGTTTCCCAGCGTGGCTTACGATCTGCAACTCTCACATGTCGGCAAAGTGTTTGATAATGGCACGGCTGCTGTCATCGATTTCAATCTCGATGTGAACAAAGGCGAGTTCATCGCATTTCTTGGCCCATCAGGCTGCGGCAAAACCACGACACTGCGCATGATCGCAGGCTTTGAGAATATAAGTTCCGGCGACATCTCCATTCGCGGCAAAACCATCAATCACTTGCTGCCCGAACAACGCCCCACCTCGATGATTTTCCAGAACTACGCGCTATTCCCGCATATGACCGTGCGCGACAATGTGGGATTTGGCCTTGATGTGAAAGGCATGGCGCCCGCCGAACGCGATGCCAAAGTCAGCCGCATGTTGGAAACTTTAGGCCTAACTGATGTGGCAGGGCAGCGCCCAGATCGCTTGTCTGGTGGCCAGCGCCAGCGCATTGCATTAGCCCGCTCGCTCGTTGTTGAGCCAGATATTCTGTTGTTGGATGAACCACTCGGCGCTTTGGATGCCAATTTACGCAAGAGCATTCAAAATGAATTGAAACTTTTGCAACGTTCGCTTGGCATCACTTTCGTGTTTGTAACCCACGCACAATCAGAAGCCTTGGCCTTATCAGACCGCATAGTGGTGATGAACCAAGGCAAGATTGAACAAATCAGCCCGCCCTATGAACTTTACACCAGGCCCAAGAGCTTGTTCGTGGCGCAATTTATCGGCCGCAATACGTTGATCCCAGGCACCGTGCGCGCCTCTGATGGCAACAGTGTTACCATTGATACGCCCTACGGCATGTTGATGGGCTCGGCCCAAGCAGGCGCTTCTTCCGGCAGCAAAGCCAATTTGATTTTGCCAGCTGAATCGATTGACCTTCTGCCTGCAAATACGTCCAAAGCTGAACTGACAAAGAATTACGGCAACTGCACCATTTCCGTCACTGTTCAGCGCATTCAGAAAATCGGCCATATTGTGCAAATGGATGTGAGTTTGGGTGAGGGCCGTAGCGTTGGTCTTGAAGGCCACGCCGATAAATATGGTGGGCGGTTTGTTGCTGGTGATACCGCTTTCATCGCTTGGAAAAAAGACGGTGCAACAGTGATAGTGGGCTAGGGCGATGGATACAGTTGTTCAGCTTTCCAAAAAACTGCGCAGCGGCAAAATTGATGCTGTTGAACTGACCGAACGGATTCTTGCCGATATCGCCGCCTGTGATGATCAAACCATTTTCATTTCAGTCTTCAAAGACCGCGCTCTTGCTGAAGCCAAGGCCGCGCGCAGGCGGCTGAAAGCCGAAAAGCCATTAAGCTTGCTTGATGGTGTGCCGACTGGGTGGAAAGATTTGTTTGATATTGAAGGCCGTGTCACCACAGCCGCCTCCGTCGTTCTCAAATCAAACCCACCGGCGGCAAAAGATGCAAAACTCGTGGCCTCAGGGAAAGCTGCTGGCATGGTTGCCATCGGCGCATTGAACATGACTGAATTTGCTTATTCCGGCATTGGCCTGAACCCGCATTATGGCACGCCGCGCAATCCCAATGACATGAAGACACATCGCTCGCCCGGTGGTTCATCATCAGCTTCAGGCGTCGTGGTGGCCAAGAGATTATTGCCTGTAGCCATTGGCACAGATACCGGCGGCTCGATCCGCATACCTGCATCATTCAATGGTGTGGTGGGTTATAAATCTTCGACGGGCCATTACCCGATGGATGGCGTGTTTCCGCTTTCACGCACGCTCGACACACTGGGCCCTTTGGCACAAACGGTCGAAGATTGCGTTTTGGTGGATGCTGTGTTGCGTGGGCTTGCCAAACCAAAAATAAAATCGGCTTCCCCCAAAGGCCAGGTTTTCGTGGTGCCTGATAATATCATGTTTGATGGCATTGAGCCTGCGGTTGCAGCAAATTTTGAATCTGCATTGAAACGCATTTCAAAAGCGGGCGGCAAAATCATCCACAAAAAATTCCCGATGTTTGAAGCCATTCTTGATCTCATTAAAACCCGTGGCAATGTTTTGGGTGCTGAAGCCTTGCACTTGCACAGTGCCCGCGTGAATGGTTCTGATTCAGCCCGCATGGACCAACGCGTAGTCAAACGCATCAAGCTTGCCGATCACATGTCGGCAGTTGATTTTGTCGAAGTGCTGCTGCGCAGACAGCAACTCATCGCAGAATGCGACGCTCTCATTGGCGATGCCATTGTGGCCTGCCCAACCACACCGCATGTGGCCATGCCGATTGCGCCATTGGAAGCTGACATGGAAGAATTTTTCCGCGTCAATGCCAAAACCTTACGCAACACCATGTTGGGCAATTTCTTGGATTGGTGTGGGCTTGCAATTCCCAGCGGAACCGATGGCAACAGCATGCCAACAAGCTTCCTCCTTTCGGCGCAACACGGCCGCGATGCCCATATTTTGGGGCAAGGCCTCACACTCGAAACTTCAATTAGGGGCTAGAATGGAATCATACAATCAGCTTTTTTCACCACTGAAAATCGGCAAGCACACGATTAGAAACCGCATCGCCATGGCCCCCCTCACGCGCCAAATGGCTGAGGCGGACGGCACGCCCACTGATGAAATGGCTGCCTATTATGCCAGGCGCGCGCGCGGTGGTTTTGGCATGATCATTACCGAAGGCACTTATGAGGAAGATAAATTGGGCTGCAAAGCCTATCTGTCACAGCCCGGCATCGCCAATAAGAAACATGTGAAGGCCTGGGCCAAAACGGCGAAGGCTGTGCATGAACATGGTGCAACTGCAATCTTGCAATTGATGCATGGTGGCCGTGTGTCTGATCCGCGCGTGTTAGGCGGTAAAGCCCCGGTCAGTGCTTCCGCCACGCAAAGTGGCGGCTGGACCCTTTATACCGATACCGATGATGAGCGCAAAATCCGCAACATCAAAAACAAAGCCTGGCCGAAAGTTACCTTCAGCAAAGCCCGCGCTCTGACGGCGAAGGAACTTGAAAAAGTAGCGCAAGGTTTTGCCGATGGTGCAGCCCGCGCTGTGGAAGCTGGATTTGATGGTGTCGAAATCCATGGTGCCAATGGTTATTTGCTTTGGCAATTTGTCACTCCAAAGTTCAATCAGCGTACGGATGAATTTGGCGGTTCGCCCGAAAACAATGTGCGCTTTGCGCGCATGGTCTGCGAAAAAGTTCGCAAGGCCATTGGCAAAGATAAGATGATCACTTTGCGCCTCTCGCAAGATGGTGTGGATGATTTTGTGGGCGCATGGCCCGGTGGCGTGAACTATGCCCGCGCCGTTGGCACAGCGTTGCGTGGCGCAGAGATTGATGCCATTCATTGGTCAAGCTTCGGCTGGCGCGACAACCGCGATCCCAATTCCAAAACACCTATGTCGAATGTATTGAAAGATGCATCCAGCCTTCCTCTCATCACCAATGGCGGCATTTTTGATGGCGCCGAAGCTGAATCCTGCCTCACTTCTGGCGGTGGCGACATGGTGGCCATTGGCCGCCAAAGCTTCATGCACCCAGATTGGCCTTACATTGTGCGTTCAAGCGTCGATTACACATGGCTGCCTTTCGACCGCAAATATGTAATCCGCCCAGCGTTAGATTACGGGCTTGCCTATCCAGTAGCTCTCGAAGACCCCAAATGGACAACCAAATTTAAATAATAAGGAGAAAAGCAATGGCTAAAACTACTTCCAAATCTAAACCAAAAAAGAAAATCATTTGCGCCTTCGGCACGGACATTGACTCAGTGGCGGGTTGGATCGGTTCATATGGGGGCGGTGACTCACCGTCTGATATTCAGCGCGGCGTCTTTGCCAGCGAAGTGGGCAATATCCGCCTTTTGAACCTGTTTAAGAAATACAAACTCAAAACCACCTTCTTCATTCCAGGCCACTCGATTGAGTCTTTCCCAGATCAGGTGAAGCGCATTGTTGATGAAGGACACGAAATTGGCGCCCATGGCTATTTGCATGAAAACCCAATTGCAATGACCCCAACCCAAGAAGAAGATGTTCTGGCCTACACAGTCGATTTGATTGAGCGCGTTTCTGGAAAGAAACCTCGCGGCTATGTGGCCCCGTGGTGGGAAATGTCGAATTCCACCGCAGCACTCTTGCTGAAATATGGCTTCACCTATGACCACAGTCAAGGTTACCGCGACTTCCAACCCTTTTATGCACGCGTGGGCGATAAGTGGAATCTGATTGATTATTCCAAGACTGCCAAGGAATGGATGAAGCCCATGGTCCATGGCAAGGAAATCGATTTGGTTGAAGTCGGTGCCAATTGGTATGTCGATGATCTTCCGCCCATGATGTTCATGAAGAAAGCCGCCAACAGCCATGGCTTTGTGAACCCCCGCGACATTGAAGAAATGTGGCGTGATCAATTTGATTGGGTTTACGACAATATGGATTATGCCGTGTTTGCCTTCACCATCCACCCAGACGTGAGCGGCCGCCCACAAGTGTTGGCCATGCTCGAACGCTTAATCAAATACATCAATAAGAAATCTGGCACAGAATGGATGACCTTCGAAGAAATCGCCGTTGATTTCCGCAAGCGCTACTCATTCGCCAGCGGCAAGCGCCCTGAAGTGATTTGATTGTAACAAAATGATCGAGAGCGGCCTGCTTTTGCGCAGGCCGCTTTTTTTAAGACCGCATCTCAGCGCGGCGCTTTTCAGTTGCGGCCAAATCGAGGCCCCAATTATAACCATCATCGGTGGCCTTGAGCACAACACCATAGACATCTCTTGCATGTGCAACATCAGTGAAATCGTCGAGCACATCATCGAGAACCTTTGAGGGCTCACGATCAAGCGGATCGCCATAGCCACCGCCGGATGGAGAGACGTAAGACACCACATCGCCGGGCTCGACACGTAGACCAGAGAACTTGGCATAGTTCTGCGTTACCTTGTCTGGCATTGCACTGTTGTAAGTTTCCAACCGGCCCACAGAACCAGATGTTCCGCCGAAAATGCCCCATGGCGCATCTTTGTGGCGGTCTGATTCATGGGTCACGAAACCAGGTGTGAGGAAGCGCTGTGATTTCACAACACCTTGGCCACCACGGAATTTGCCAGCACCGGGGAACACATCGGAGCGGCATTCATAGCGGTCGCATATCAACGGAATATGCATGCCGAGATCTTCAAGCGGATTGTTGCGCGTGTGGCGCATTAATTCCTCAATTGTGTCTGGCCCATCAGACATGGGCCTGCCATCCATGGCCGCTTCATTGACTTCAAGAAACACCCAATAATCGCCCGAAGGTCGCACGCCGGAATAGGCCGCGAATGAAAGTGTTGCGGCGTTACCCGCTGTGCATTTGTCCGGCACCACGGGGGCCAGTGCTTTGATGATGAGATCTACAACGCGCTGGATTTGGCAGAAGCGGGCTTCTGCGGCGACCGGTGGAATAGGGTTGAAGATCGAGCCCTTGGGTGCTGTCACCTTCACGGGCCGGAATGAACCGTCGTTCTGCGGAATGTGTTCACTATGAGTATAATCGCCACTCATTTACCTGCCTTTCCCAATTGAGCTTCCAATTCAGGCCAGCTAAACCAATCATATGATCACCATTGAAACATATTCTCAGGCATGCGGGAAAACATTTTCCTTTGCAACCATGATAGATTTGTCAGATAATCTAAGTAAAACAATGGATTAAAAGGAGATGTGCGCGTAGCATGTGCAGTAAAAAACTGCCTCTTACAAGAAGTGCCGTGAAGCCAACAAACTGCGTAGTCGACTTTGATGATACTAGAGCGGAATGACTCTACACTGAACCATATCCAGCATTCTTGAAGTAATTTTCGCAGTATTTTGGCGGGAACCGTTTGAGGATGGTTTTGATGCGGTTGTTGATGGCGTCAATGGTGTGAATAGCCCCTAGATTTGTAGACAC
>JANYHB010000072.1 GCA_025359265.1 Hyphomicrobiales bacterium
GGATTTCACTTCGCATTATTATAAGTCGATGCCGGACATTGAGAACGCTTCTGGGCAAGGCCATGTGAGAGACAACAGTTTCAATTTGGATATTGATGCCGCCACCGCCAGATTGGCCAGCGGCGATGTGATCAAGCTGCGCTCGGGAAATTTTGATGCAGAAGATCTGCAGACCGCCGAGGTGCAAGCCAAGTTCTCACTGGATTTGGATGCCCCGCTTTCGGCCATGATTGCCGTGGCCAGCAACCCGGACATTAAAATGTTGACGCCAGAGCAAGTGGCCAGCCTTCCCAAAGCCAGCGGCAATGGCAATGTGAAAATTCAATTGCAAATGCCGATGATCAAAGACCCGCCAAAAGAGCGGGTTTTGGTAAAAACTGAAGTGGCCCTGAAAGATGCAACGGTGAGCAACCTGGCACCCGGTGTTGATTTAACCAATGGCGACTTGGCCATCGCCTTTTCACAGGAACGCATAGATATTTCGGGGCCAGTCAAACTGAACGGCCAACCTGCCAAGATTGCCTGGACAAAGCCGCGCGATGCGGGCGAAGCCACCGCCCAAATCAGCGCCATATTGGATGAAAAATCACGCAGTAAACTGGGCCTGAAGCTTGACGATTACATCACCGGACCCATTTCGATTGATGCCATGTTGAGCAAAGACCAGGCGAATAATCCGGTTTTTGATATCAAGGCCGATCTCTCACAGGCAGCCATGCGGCTGGCCACAATCAGTTGGACGCGCGCGCCGGTTGCCGGAACCACAGCCAGCTTCAAGCTGGTGAGCACAGAGCAGGGCCGCAGCATTCGCAATTTCATTTTGGATGGCGAGGGCCTGCATTTGAAGGGGGCCATTGAGCTTTACAAAGACGGCAAGTTGAAAGCCGTGAACATGTCTGAAATCAAATTGGATGAAGATAATGTGTTCAGCGTGCGGGCCATTCCCGGGGAAGACACCACTGATTTGACCATCACCGGCACCAACCTGGATGCCAGGCCTTATATCAAAGCCATTCTGGCACCGCCCAAACCCACCGGCCTGCCCAGTAAAAGCAATACGCAAGATTTCACCATGCGGGCACATTTTGATAAAGTGGCTGCCAATCGCGGCGAGATTCTCAAAAACGTTTCAGCCACTTTGCGCGCGCGCGGAGGGCGCATTGCTGAGGCCAATATTACCGGCAGTTTTGTGAACGGCCAAACCCTTACGGCAACAGTAGTGCCCACAGCAGAAGGCCGCCAATTGAAAGTGCGCAGCCCAGACGCGGGGTCGGCGCTGCGGGCCGCAAATTTTTATTCCAAAGTGGCGGGCGGGCTTCTCGATTTTTCGGCTTTGGTGGGCAATGAAGATGGCTCACCCTTGCGCAACGGCAATCTGACAATTCGCGGATTTGATGTGCGCGATGAAGCCACCTTGGGCCAGCTTGATCAGCGCGGCAAGCCCACCAAACCCGGCCCGCGCGCAGAGTCTGTGGCCTTTGAAATGCTATATCTGCCATTTTCAGCCGACGACAAATTCATCCGCTTTAAACAAGGTACGATCAGAGGCCCCACGGTGTGCGCAACCGCGGAAGGCGTGATCCGCAAAGCTGATAATGCGTTGGATATTTCCGGCACTGTGGTTCCGGCTTGTGGGGTTTCGCGGGCTTTAAACGCGGTTCCAATAATCGGCGATATTTTAAGTGGCGGCAACAATAACGAGGGCATCTTTGGTTTGACCTATGCCATGGGCGGCACTTTTGCTGACCCAAAAATTCAGCTGAATCCGCTGTCTGTTTTGGCGCCGGGCATATTCAGAAGGTTGTTTGACTTCAGCCCAAAAGGGGCCGCGCAATAACCTGGCTTTGTCTGAGCAGCACGTGCTTCTTTTTGCCGAGTGATAGTTTGATTGCACCCTGGGCATTCAGCGCGGCCACCGACAGTACAAATTTATCATCTGCTACCGCTGCATCATTCACTTTCACCGCGCCGCCCGCAATGTTGCGTTTGGCATCGCCGTTTGATGAACATAGGCCAGCCGACACCAGCGCCAGCAAAATACTGGTGGGCAGGGAGATGATGACGGTGGGCAGCCCTTCGGCCGTGCCCCCTTCTTCAAACGTTTGGCGCGCCGTTTCACTGGCCAGGCCTGCTGCCTCTGCACCGTGCACCATGGCGGTTGCTTGATCGGCTAAAATTTTCTTGGCCTCATTGATCTCTGCGCCGCCCAGGCTTTCAAGTTTGGCAACCTCGCTGAGCGGCACCTTGGTGAACAGCTTGAGGAAGCGGCCAACATCCGCATCTTCGGTGTTGCGCCAAAACTGCCAGTAATCATAAGGCGTGCGCATATCAGCATTCAACCACACTGCACCCGCCGCCGTTTTGCCCATTTTAGCGCCTGATGCCAAAGTGATGAGCGGAGTGGTGAGGGCATAAAGTTGATGGGTGCCCATGCGGCGGCCAAGGTCTATGCCGTTGACGATGTTGCCCCATTGATCAGAACCGCCCATTTGCAAGTTACAGCCTTCGCGTTTTGCCAGTTCAACAAAGTCATAAGCCTGCAGCACCATGTAGTTGAATTCAATGAAGGAAAGCTCGTGCTCACGGTCCAGCCGCAGCTTAACCGAATCCATCGCCAACATGCGGTTGACGCTGAAATGCTTACCCACATCACGCAGCATTTCGATCCAATTCAGCTTGGTGAGCCATTCGGCATTATCGGGCATGACCGCATCTTTGGGGTTGCTGCCGAATTTCAGAAATTTCGCAAACACCTGCTTCATGCCGGTTTTGTTTGTTTCGATATCGTCCAGAGAAAGAATTTTGCGCGACTCATCCTTGCCCGAAGGATCACCCACCCGCGTGGTGCCGCCCCCCATCAGGGCAATGGATTTATTGCCGGTGTTTTGCAACCAGTGCAGCAGCATGATTTGCACGAGAGAGCCCACATGCAACGAGGCAGCCGTGCAATCAAAGCCGATATAGCCCACGGCTTTGCCCGCCGCAGCAAGCGCGTCCAGCCCGGCAAAATCCGAACATTGATGAATATAACCACGCTCTGCTAGCGTGTTAAGAAAGTCTGATTTATATTGCGCCATGATGCGGGCCTCATAACATAGGTGGCAAACTTGTCAAAAACCCTTCGCGCTCTTGGCCTGATGTCTGGCACGTCATTGGACGGGATCGACGTGGCCCTGTTGGAAACCGATGGCGAGCACATCGTGCGGCGCGGCCCCACGCACACTTACGCTTATGATGCACTCCAGCAGCAAACATTGCGCCAGGCTTTGCAAGACGCCGCAGGGATTGCACGGCGCGAACAACGGCCGGGGAGCCTGGCCCGCGTTGAAGCAGAGTTAACCCAATGGCATGCCAAAGCTGTTGCGGCGTTTCTTTCGCAAAATGGTTTAAGCGATTCAAACATCGACGTAATTGGCTTTCACGGGCAAACGGTGTTGCACAGGCCAGACGCGCACCTCACCATACAGTTGGGTGATGGTGCAGCACTGGCCGATGCCACGGGCATTGCTGTGGTTTATGACATGCGTGCGGCTGATGTGGCCGCCGGCGGGCAGGGCGCACCACTGGTGCCGATTTACCATGCGGCGCTTGCACCAACGAGGCCCTGCGCTTTTGTGAATATCGGTGGTGTTGCCAATGTCACGTTTGTTGGCAGCGAAGGCGGACTTTTGGCTTTCGATACGGGCCCGGGCAATGCGCTCATCAATGATTGGATGATGAAACACCAAGGTTTGGCCTTTGACGCAGGCGGCGAAGCTTGCTTGGAGGGCAAGGTTTCACGAAAACATTTGGACCTCGCCTCGGCCCACTTATTTTTTTCCCAAAGACCACCGAAGTCGCTTGATCGCAACAGCTTTGCCAAACTGGATTTCAACGAATTATCCTTTGCGGATGGGGCCGCAACCTTGGCTGCGTTTACTGCCCACAGCATTGCCAAATCGGCCATGTGGCATGGTGAGGTTCCGCAGCAGTGGATTATTTGCGGCGGCGGCAGGCATAACGCTGCAATCATGAAAAATTTATCAGCACTTCTGCCGCATGTCACATCAGCTGAGGCCATCGGCCTGAATGGCGACAGCATGGAAGCGGAAGCCTGGGCTTACCTCGCGGTGCGATCGCTGCGGGGGTTGCCACTCTCATACCCCACGACCACTGGCGTGCCGAAACCATTGACGGGTGGAATTTATTCAGCCGACCATCGTTCAAAGATAGCCGGACTGAATGAGCGATGAGAACCGATTAGTATTTCATCATGTGTTTCATCATATGATGCCTCATATGGTGCCGATGCTTTTTCTTCATGCCGAACGTGGCGCTCTTATGCAGGGTTTTGGCACTATCAGTTGCACCAGGCATTGGTGCTGGCGCGGCCTGAGCCACCGTGCTGGCGGCAAAGATGCCAAGACCAACCAGCGTTGCCAGCATTATTTTGGAAATTTTCATGACATTCTCCTTGTTTGCCCTCGCCAATCAAGGGTTGAGAATTGAATGTTTGAAATGGCATTTGGTTCCGTCTGTGGTGGTTGAGAAACTGGAATGCGCGATCTTCAACCAAGGTGGCGCTGCGGCCTGATCCACCGCAAGGCGCGCCCGTCAATAATTGCCAATGCTAAAATGATCATAACCCCACCGATGAATTGATTTACGCTCAAGGTTTCATGCAGAACGGCAACGCCCAGAATTACAGCAGAGATTGGCACCAGCATGGTCACCAGAACTGTAAAACTTGGGCCCGCGGTGTTGATCAGTTTAAAGAAAATAAGATAAGCCACAGCGGTTGAAAGTGTGGCGATGGCGACGAGTGCGGCCCACGTGCTGCTGCTGGCCGAAAAATAAAGTGCTGGCGTTGAAAACCCAAAAGCCAAAATCCCCATCACGACTGCAGAAACCGTGAGCTGGCACGTGGCGGTTGTCATCGCGGGTATGCCCACCAGCATGGCTTTTGACCAAGGTGTTGAGAGCCCATAACAGCATGAAGCAAATGCCACAGCGAAAATGCCCAGGGACTGCATGCCCAGATCTCCAAAATTGCCGCCTTGGAGAATGATCACGCCCACCAGGCCCAGCAGCAAGGCAATGCCCTTGCGCAAACTCAGGCCTTCAAGCCCGAAGGCCGCCATGAACACCGCACCGAACATGGGCGTTGTGGCGTTGATCACGGCTGCCAGGCCAGAGCCGATATAGTGCTGGCCCCATGCGATTGCGGTGAACGGCAGAATATTGTTGAGCACCGCCATGCCGCCGCACGCCACCCAGGTTTTAAGATCGCGCGGCAAAGGCCCTTGGTTGAAAAGATGAACGGGGATGAGGATGAGCGCGGCAAGACCGACACGCGCAAAGACGATGAGCAAGGCCGGTAAATCATGCACAGCAATGCCCACAAAGAAAAACGATCCACCCCAGATGAGAGAAAGCAGGAAAAGCAGGCCCCAGGATTTTGAATCGATTTTTGCTTCGGTCATTTTGCATTCCATGTTTCAATGCCGTCACACACGGGCGTTCTGCATGGCTTACCCAAGCAAAGCGCAGCCCGCCACCCGGTTTACCCCTCCAGCGTCAACCGTTTATCCACATAGTCGGCGCAAATCTTGGCCAGCTCTTCGACGCGGTCTTGGAAGAAGTGGTTCGCATCGGGCATGACCTTATGTTCGATGGTAATGCCTTTTTGGGTTTTCAATTTTGAAACCAACGTGTGCACGGCCTCAGGCGAAGTGACGGTATCTTTGCCGCCATTCACAAACAAACCGGAAGCGGGGCAGGGTGCCAAGAACGAGAAATCATAATGTTTGGCTAAAGGTGCAATGGAGATGAAACCAGATATCTCTGGCCGCCGCATGAGCAGCTGCATGGAAATCCACGCGCCAAAGGAAACACCGGCAATCCAGCAGATCTTGCTTTCGCGGTTGAAGCTTTGCAACCAATCCAGCGCCGAAGCGGCATCGGCCAATTCACCAGCCCCATTATCAAACATGCCCTGGCTGCGGCCCACGCCGCGGAAGTTAAACCGCAATACGGAAAAGCCGCGCGATTGGAACATTTGATATAGCGAATGCACGATTTGATTGTTCATCGTGCCGCCGAAGGTGGGGTGCGGATGCAGCACAATGGCGATGGGCGCACCGGAGGCCTTGGCCTGATTATAGCGCGCTTCGATGCGGCCGGCAGGCCCGTTGAAAATCACTTCTGGCATGGTGTTTTATAATAATCCTATTTGCAATCCTGCGGTGCGCGATCAAATAGTTGACTAATGCACTCGGATTTATTATTTGTCGATGAAACAGCACAATTCTTCTCACTCTTGGCGAGGGAGTTGGGGCGCTTTAGCACGATGCGGGGGGCAAAAAGCAAGCCTTTCGTGAGGCTTGGAAGGGAAACGTCATGAAAATGAGCACCAAAGGCCGCTATGCCGTGATGGCCATGATTGATATCGGCGAAAACAGCGCCGGAAAGCCCGTGTCATTATCTGATATTGCTGAACGCCAAGACATCAGCCAGGAATACCTGGAACAGCTATTCAGCAAACTGCGCCGGGCGGGCTTGGTGACTTCTGCGCGTGGGCCAGGCGGCGGCTATGTGTTGGCCCGCGCCCCAGATGAAATTGCCATGTCAGACGTTATCCAAGCCGCGGATGAAGAATTGAAAGTGACGCGCTGTTCGGGCGACGCCGTGCTGGGCTGCGTGAGGGGTGAGCGTTGCAGCGCCCATGACCTGTGGAGCAGCATGGGCCGCCAGCTGATGCACTTTCTGGAAAGTGTGACGCTGGACGATGTTGTGTGCAAACGCAACCTCGCACTGGCCTCCTCCATCAAGCAGGCCAAAGACCGCCATGTGAGGCCTTTGGCGTGAGAACTTATCTTGACCATAATGCCACCAGCCCGCTGCGCCCAGCGGTGAAGGCAGCGATGCTTGCGGCCATGGAAATTGGCGGCAATGCCTCTTCCATTCACGCTGAGGGCAGGGCGGCACACAAGCTGATGGATGATGCGCGCGAGAAGCTGGCCTTTTGGCTGGGTTGCTTGCCGCAGATGATCGCCTTTACCAGTGGCGGAACCGAGGCCAATAATATGGCGCTGCGGGGGGTTGCGGTGGATCGCCTTTTGGTTTCGGCGATTGAACATCCCTCAGTGATGGCGGCGGCGAGAGCTTCAGGTAAAAAAGTTGAAATCATCCCCGTGGATCAATTTGGCCGCGTTGAAATGGCGGCGTTGGAGAAACTGCTGGTTGGCGGCAGGGCGCTGGTTTCGGTGATGATGGCCAACAATGAAACGGGTGTGATCCAGCCCATCTCTGAGATTGCGGGCCTGGTTCACGCCGCAGGTTCACTGCTGCATGTGGACGCCGTGCAAGGCGTTGGCAAGCGCCAGGTAAATTTTGGTTTGCTGGGCGTTGATCTGCTGACGGTGGCCGCGCATAAAGTGGGCGGGCCAACCGGCATCGGCGCTTTGATCATTCGCGATGGCCTGGTGGTTGAGCCATTGTTACACGGTGGTGGCCAAGAGCTGCGCCGCCGCGCTGGCACCGAAAACCTGATCAACATCGCCGGCTTTGCCGCCTTGGCTGATGTGCCGCAGCTTGATGCAAATGACGTGAACAACCGGCTTGAAGCCTCACTTGAGGGGGCAACGATATTCAGCGGCGGCGCTGCACGCCTTGGCAACACCACGTGTTTTGCGATCCGTGGGCTGAGTGCCGAAACCTTGCTGATGAAATATGATCTGGAAGGCATCGCGGTTTCATCTGGCTCAGCCTGTTCTTCCGGCAAAGTGGGGCCCAGCCACGTGTTGCAAGCCATGGGCGTGGCACCTGATCTGGCGCGCTCTGCCATTCGTATCTCTTCAGGGTGGAACACCACTGAAACCGACATTCAACATTTCATTTCAATCACTCAAAAATTCAGGGCGCGGGCTTCCGCGAAGGCAGCATAATGGCTGATCAAGACACCATAAACCTCGTCAAAACCATTGAGGTTGATAAATATAAATATGGCTTCGAAACCGACATCGAAAGCGAATACGCGCCCAAGGGTTTGAACGAAGATATCGTGCGCTTCATTTCAAACAAGAAGGGCGAACCCGCCTGGATGCTGGAGTGGCGGCTGGAAGCCTACCGCGTTTGGCAACAGATGGATGAACCCACGTGGGCCCGTGTGCACTATCCTAAAATTGATTTTCAGGATTTGTATTATTACGCGGCACCAAAATCCATGTCGGCACCCAAGTCGCTTGACGAAATTGATCCCAAACTTTTGGAGACCTATGCCAAGCTGGGCATTCCGCTGAAGGAGCAGGAAATCCTTGCCGGTGTGCGCAAACAAGGCGAGAAGAGCAAGCTGGATGATGAAGGCAATGAGATCAACGAGTCTCGCGTGGCCGTTGATGCAGTGTTTGACTCCGTTTCGGTTGTCACCACCTTCAAGGATGAACTGGCCAAGGCTGGCGTGATCTTTTGTTCAATTTCTGAGGCGCTGCGTGAGCACCCGGAACTGGTGCGGAAATATCTGGGCAGTGTTGTGCCGCAGGGCGATAATTATTATGCCGCCCTCAACGCCGCGGTGTTTTCTGATGGCTCTTTCGTCTACGTGCCACCGGGTGTGCGCTGCCCGATGGAGCTTTCCACCTATTTCCGCATGAACGCCAAAAACACCGGGCAGTTTGAGCGCACCTTGATCATCGCAGACAAAGGTTCTTACGTGAGCTATCTCGAAGGCTGTACCGCACCCATGCGCGAGCAAAGCCAGCTGCACGCCGCCGTGGTGGAACTGATCGCGCATGATGATGCCGAAATCAAATACTCCACCGTGCAGAATTGGTATCCGGGTGATGCCGAAGGCAAAGGCGGCATTTATAATTTCGTGACCAAGCGCGGCGACTGCCGGGGCGACCGCTCCAAAATTTCATGGACGCAAGTGGAAACCGGCTCGGCCATCACATGGAAATATCCGTCTTGCATTTTGCGTGGCGAAAGTTCGCGCGGCGAATTCTATTCCATCGCCATTTCCAATGGCAGGCAGCAGGTGGACAGCGGCACCAAGATGATTCACCTGGGCAAGAATTCCTCCAGCCGCATCATCGCGAAAGGCATAGCCGCAGGCCGGAGTGACAACACCTATCGCGGATTGGTGAGCGCCCACCGCAAAGCCACCAATGCCCGCAACTTCACGCAGTGTGACTCACTGTTGATCGGCGATCAATGCGGCGCGCATACGGTGCCTTATATTGAGGCCAAGACTTCGACAGCGCAATTCGAACATGAGGCCACCACCTCCAAGATCAGTGATGACCAGATGTTCTACTGCATGTCGCGTGGCCTGTCGCAGGAGGAGTCTGTCGCGCTGATCGTCAACGGCTTCGTGCGCGACGTGCTGCAACAACTGCCGATGGAGTTTATGGCGGAGACACAGAAATTGATTGGGATTTCACTGGAGGGGAGTGTTGGATGATTTTCCGTTTATTCAAGAAAAAACCAAACGAGATTGAACAGTTGCGAGACTTTGTTTCTCGACTTTCTATTTTGCCTCCAGACAATTTGGGAATTGCAATTGCAACGATCGAGCATACCGCAAATACTTATTTTTATCGGGGGAACTTCTATACTCCGCAGGATGTACTAAAGAAAAATCCTGAAATTATTAAAGTGGGTTTAGACGAAGTGCGCCGACTTAAGATGGTCAGGCTTGAGATTATGTCGATCGCATGGATGGCTTGGGTTCATACATTTAGAGCAGTTGTCGATCCAAACTTGATGCCATTAGCCAAGAATATGTGGTCGGTCTTAGCTAAGGGTGCCCCGCACGCAAAAAAACACGCAACTTCTCTTGTACCACTACTTGGGTTTGAGTTGGATGTTGATCAGCCAGACCGAATACCTGTCGGTTTCAGTTAATAGAGCAAGGGCAATCAAATGCTTAAAATCGAAAACCTCCACGTCAAACTCTCGGACGAATCTCGCGAAATTATTAAAGGGCTTTCACTCACCGTGAAGCCCGGCGAAGTTCATGCCATCATGGGGCCGAATGGTTCTGGCAAATCCACGCTGTCCTATGTGCTCTCTGGCCGCGAGGGCTATGAGGTCACCGAAGGCAGCGTCACCTATAACGGCAAAGACGTGTTGGCGATGGAACCGAACGAACGCGCCGCCAAGGGCATGTTCCTCGCGTTCCAATACCCGATTGAAATTCCCGGCGTGCAGACCATGCAGTTTCTGCGGGTGGCGCTCAATGCCCAGCGCAAGGCACGCGGCGAGAAGGAATTGGCCATTCCGGAGTTCATGCGCTTTGTGAAAGATCGCGCGGCGAAACTGAACATTTCCCAAGACATGTTAAAGCGGCCAGTGAATGTGGGCTTCTCGGGCGGTGAGAAAAAGCGCGCCGAGATTTTGCAAATGGCGGTGCTGGAGCCTTCGCTCTGCATTCTCGATGAAACTGATTCCGGCCTGGATATCGACGCGCTGAAAGTGGTGGCCGAAGGTGTCAACGCCCTGCGCTCTCCCCATCGCGCCATGATCGTGATTACCCATTATCAACGCTTGCTCGACCATATTATTCCAGACGTGGTGCATGTGCTTTCCGGCGGCCGCATTGTGAAAACCGGTGGCAAGGAACTGGCGCTGGAATTGGAAAAGAACGGCTATGCCGATTATGCGGAGAAAGCCGCGTGAGCCAAGCGCTGCAACGCACCGCCGCTGAGCAAGCGCTGGGCATTTCATTGCCCCACCGCCGCATGGAAGACTGGCGCTGGACAGATTTGCGCGCCCGCATCTCCAAACCCTATGTGCCGCAGAACGTTGTAGCCGCAGCCCAAGATGTTGAACGCCTGCTGGCATCTTCGCCCTTTGCCAGAGCCGCACGGGCGCGTGTTGTGTTTGTGAATGGCGTGCTGGACGAAGCCCATTCCAAACTCACAGGTTTGGAAATTTCGAAATCATGTGCGGCCATTGCAATGCAAGACCCGGTTTTAGAAATGAACGCCAAACTGCAACCCCAAGGCGTCACTCTGAAATTCGTCGGCCAAGCCGAGTTGCTGGTTGAAATGATCCACATTTCTACCAACGCCAACGCTCGCGCCATGGGCTTGCACAACGCCATTGAAGTGGCTGCTGGCGCTTCGGCCTCCGTCATCGAGACTTTTCTGGGCGAGGGCGATTATGTGATGAACGCCGTCACCCAGGTTACGCTGGGCAAAGGCGCACATCTGGACCGCTTGAAACTGCAAAATGATGCAGCCGCTGCAACCCATCTGTCGCATGTGATCTATGATCTGGGCGAGAATGCGCGGCTGAATGACATCACCGTCACCATCGGGGCTGCCCTTACCCGGCAAAACGGAACCTGCACTTTCAATGGCGAAAACGCAGAGGCTAAAATCTCAGGTGCATATTTGCAGCGCAACAAGCAACATGTGGATACGGCGCTGGTGATCAACCACGCTGTGCCCCACTGCACCAGCCGCGAGATGTTCAAATGCGTGATGGACGATCATGCCCGCGGCATTTTTCAGGGCAAAGTTGTGGTGGCCAAGCATGCGCAGAAAACCGATGGCAAGCAATCCAGCCACGCTTTGCTTCTGTCAGAAAACGCTGAATTTGATGCCAAGCCGGAATTGGAAATCTTTGCCGACGATGTGGTCTGCGGCCATGGCGCAACCGCCGGTGATTTGAATCACGACCATTTATTCTATCTCACATCGCGCGGCATTCCCGAAGCCGAAGCCAAGTCTCTGCTGATCGCCGCCTTTGTGGGCGAGGCCTTTGATCTGGTTGCCAATGATGATGTGCGCGATGCGCTGGTTGAATTGGCAGAAAAATGGGTGACGGCGAAGTGACTTATGACGTCGAGCGCATTCGGTATGACTTCCCCATCCTCGCGCGCGAGGTTTATGGCAGGCCACTGGTTTATCTGGACAACGCGGCCTCGGCGCAAAAGCCCCAAGCCGTGATCGATGCCATGATGAAATCAATGACGCAAGAATATGCCAATGTGCATCGCGGCCTGCATTTTTTGTCGAACGCCGCAACGCAAAGCTTTGAGGATGCGCGTGAATCGGTGCGGCGTTTTATCAACGCGCCAAGCAAAGACCAGATTATTTTTACCCGCAATGCCACTGAGGCGATCAACCTTGTGGCGCAGAGTTTTGGCGGGATGGTGATTGGGCCGGGGGATGAGATCATTCTTTCGATCCTCGAGCACCACTCCAACATTGTGCCTTGGCATTTCCACCGAGAGCGGCATGGCGCCGTGATCAAATGGGCGCCGATTGACGACCAAGGCAATTTTCTGCTCGACGAATTTGCCAAACTCATCAGCCCACGCACGAAGATAATTGCCGTGACGATGATGAGCAATGCGCTGGGCACTGTGGTGCCTGTGGCTGAGATCATCAAAATCGCCCGGGCGCATGGCATTCCCGTTCTCGTGGATGCCAGCCAGCAGGCGGTGCACGGCGCTGTTGATGTGCAAGCGCTGGATGCGGATTTTCTGGTTTTTACGGGCCATAAAACCTATGGGCCCACGGGCATTGGGGTGCTTTACGGCAAGGCCGAGCACCTGAAAAACATGCCGCCCTATCAAGGCGGTGGTGAAATGATCAATGAAGTGACGATGGAAAACGTGACCTATAACGAGCCGCCGCATCGCTTTGAAGCAGGCACGCCAGCGATTGCGGAGGCCATCGGGTTGGGCGCGGCGCTTGATTATATGACGGCAGTGGGGCTTGACAAAATCGCTGCTCATGAGAAACAGCTTCATGAGTATGCCATGCAGAGATTGAAAGAAATCAACAGCTTGCGCATTTTTGGTCAAGCAAGACATAAAGGCCCGATCATTTCGTTTACAATGAACGGCGCGCATGCCCATGATGTTGCCACGGTGATTGATCGGCAAGGTGTGGCCGTGCGGGCGGGCACCCATTGCACCCAGCCGCTGCTGCAACGTTTCGGCGTGACTGCCACTTGCCGCGCCTCATTTGCCATGTACAATACCTTGGCTGAGGTTGATAAACTGGCCGAAGCGCTTATCTCTGCCCAGAGGATATTCACGTGAGCGAAGCGAGCACCATCATTGCAGTTTCCGGCGAAAACGCCCCCGACCTTTCGGCTATTCCCGCTGATGAATTGGCGCGCATGACTGATGACATCGTGGCCGCTTTGAAA
This sequence comes from Hyphomicrobiales bacterium, assembly GCA_025359265.1. Taxonomy (GTDB): domain Bacteria; phylum Pseudomonadota; class Alphaproteobacteria; order Rhizobiales; family Aestuariivirgaceae; genus Aestuariivirga. The sequence goes on from JANYHB010000072.1 coordinate 13,147, forward strand.
ACGGTTTACGACCCGGAAATTCCCGTCGACATTTATGAACTCGGCCTGATTTACAAAGTGGATATTGACGATGACCGCAATGTGGCCATCGACATGACGTTGACCGCGCCCGGCTGCCCTGTGGCTGGCGATATGCCAGGGTGGGTGGAGAATGCAGTATCCTCCGTGCCAGGCGTTGGCGGTGTGAAAGCCAAAATTACATTTGATCCGCCGTGGGACCATTCACGCATGAGTGAAGAGGCCCGCATGGCGATGAATATGTGGTAGTTTGGCAAATGGCGCGACTAATCACGATAGGCGCATGCACGGGAGGGGCCGCATTTTTGGCCATTTCCTTCATGGCTGGCCAAGCTTTGGCGGCAGAATGCACCGATGCTGATTTCGCGGCATCGGTCGATTACACGACGGCCTTGGCCAAGAAGAAGACCACTTTTCTGGACGACAAAGGCGCGGCCACCCACAGCTATGTGTTGAAGGGCGATGAAGTCATTGTCACCTCGCGCGAGGGTAACAAGGCCTGTGTGACCTATGCGTCGGTAAAAGGCGGTGCCAGTGGCTGGGTTCCCATGACAGACCTGACCACACCAAACAAACCGCCCAATGATATTGCATCTTGGACCGGACGCTTTGAACGGGACGAATTAGGCAGCTACATAACGCTGACGGCGTGCAAGGGTGGCAAAATATTGGCGAGTGGTCTGGCGCTCTGGGCCATGAGCCTCGAAAATGCCAAAAACGGCGGTGCCAATGAAGGCGATATGGAGGGAGAAGGCGCGCCCAACAAGGGCCTGTTGCATATCGACGGCAAGCAAGCCGACGGTAACGATTGCAGTGTAGACTTGCGCCTGCTCAGTCGCCATTATCTGATTGCCACGAATGAGAGAATTGGCACAGGTGGCAAGGCCGAAATCTGCTGGGGCCACAATGTCAGGTTTGAAGGCCTTTATGTGAGGGTAAAAAAATGAATATTCATGTCAAGCAACGCGCCGCCGTGATGAAGATCACGCCCGCCGCCATCTTGCGGCTGCAAGAATTGATGAACAAACAGGAAGGCGTGGGCCTGCGCGTGGGCGTCAAAAATGGCGGCTGTGCGGGCATGGAATACACCATGGAGTGGGCCACCGAACAGGGCCGCTTTGATGAAGTGGTGGAGCAAGACGGAACCCGCGTTTTGATTGATGCCAAGGCCGTGATGTTCTTGCTGGGCACCGAGATGGATTATCAATCCTCAACTTTAAAGGCCGGTTTTGTGTTCAACAACCCGAACCAAATCTCAGCCTGTGGCTGTGGCGAAAGTGTGCAGCTGAAGGCCGCCGAACACGCGCATTGAGTGAGTGCCCCGTTGCGGCAATCCACGCCAAAGCATGGTGTTTTGATATATGATGGGTTGCGGCTGTCGCGGGGTAGACGCAGGGGCAAAGATGGTGCAGTGCGAGACGCCGCGCCCCATGTATTGCAGGTGCAATGTAATATTATGCTGGTGTTTTTACGCGCCTGTGGCATTCAAACCGCTTTGAGAGAATGCGATTGAGCGCCGCCCCGCAGGATACATTGCTTTTTGATTTGCGTTTCAACCGCAGTGAGCACGATCTTTTTTCAGCATTCCGCAAAATCTATGGGGAAAAGCCCGCAGTCGAAAAACGCCTGAAGGCCCTGCTGCAGCGTCACTGGCTGGCGCGGTCAGAAGCATTGAAGAATCTCGATCTGAAACGTGACTTAAACCCAGACTGGTTTCTCTCCGAAAAAATGGTGGGTTATGTTTTTTACGTGGATCGCTTTGCCGGGAACTTCAACGGTGTTTTAGATCACATTGGTTATTTCGAAAGCCTGGGGATTAATTATGTGCACTTTATGCCGTGCCTGAAGCCGCGCCCAGGCAACAGTGACGGTGGCTATTCAGTGATGGATTACCGCGCCATCAATCCCGCCTTGGGAACCATGCAGGAATTTGAGGCGGTGGCCCAAGCCCTGCGCGAACGCGAAATCTCTGTCACGATTGATCTGGTTTTGAACCACACCGCCAAAGAGCATGAGTGGGCCATGAAAGCCAAGGCGGGAGATATACAATATCAAGACTATTATCTGATGTTTGACAGCCAAGCGGAGGTGCTGGCTTATGAGAAAACGCTGGTTGAAGTTTTTCCCAACGATGCGCCTGGCAATTTCACCTATTACCCCGAATTCAACAAATATGTCTGGACCACATTCAACGAACACCAGTGGGATTTGAATTGGGCCAACCCTGAAGTGTTTTTGGAAATAGCCGACATCATGCTTTTTCTTGCCAACAAGGGCGTGGATTGTTTGCGCCTCGACGCTGTGGCTTTCATGTGGAAACGGCTTGGCACCAACTGCCAGAACCTTCCCGAAGTGCATGACATTCTGCAAGCCTTGCGCGCCGCCACCCGCATTGCAGCGCCGGCCATGATTCATAAGGCAGAAGCCATTGTGGCGCCGCGCGATCTGGTAACGTATTTGGGGGTTGGGCGCCATACGGGCCGGGAAGCCAATCTGGCCTACCATAATAATTTGATGGTGCACTATTGGTCATCTCTCGCCACGCGCGACACGCAATTGATGACTTATGTGTTGCGCAAACATTTTCCTGAGCGATTTCGCAATGCCAGTTGGGCCACTTATCTGCGCTGCCATGACGATATTGGCTGGGCGATCACTGATGAGGATTGTGCGCAGGTGCCGGGCATTGAAGCCTTTGCGCACCGCAAATATCTGGCGGATTTTTACGCCGGGCAATTTCCTGGCTCTTTCGCGCGCGGCGGGATTTTTCAGGAAAACCCTTTGACGGGAGACAAGCGCAACAGCGGCAGCTTTGCCAGCCTGGCCGGCCTGGAAAGTGCCGAAACCGAATTGGAAATGGAGGCCGCAATCAACCGCATTTTGATGGGCGTGGCTTTGATGGCATCTTTCGGGGGCTTGCCGCTGCTCTTTATGGGCGATGAGATTGGTTTGCTGAATGATTACGCGTTTGCACAAGTGCCTGAACATGCCCACGACAATCGCTGGCTGCACCGCCCCGAAATGCCCTGGGGAAAACGCAGTGCCATTCAACAACGCGTGTTCGATGGCACGCGCTACATCATCCAGCAGCGCAAGGCTTGCCCGCATTTGGCCGCCGATATTCCAACGCGAATTGTTGCTGTGGGCAACAGCGCGGTTTTTGCTTTTGTGCGTGAGGGCGATGAAGGGCCGTTGCTTGCCATGTTCAATTTTTCAGAACTGTGGCAAAATGTTCCAAACGAATTTTTATCTGCGCAAGGAGCCTTGAAGTTTTTGGATGTTCTGAGTGCTGCGAGCGTGGCGACGCCCGAAGGCTATGTGCAGCTGCCGCCTTATGCCAGAGTTTGGATAACCTAAATCATCGATCCATTTTGCAATTTGATGGCGGGCGCTTTTTCAGGGCCAGAGGTGAAGCGCACGCCAGCAAAATCACCCCTGCGCCAAATCACCGAAGCGGTGCGCATGATACCATCAGAGGGGATCAAAAACTGCATGTCATTGGGCAGGGCCATTTGATCGCGGCAGGTTATTTTGCAGCCGGTTGCCGAGATGTCTTTCATTGTCACGTCTAACGCGAATTTGCCATTGAGCCGATAAATTTTTGCGGCTTTGAGAACCCGGTTGCGACGGGTGGTGCGCTGGTTTTCGTCAGTGGTCAAGGTCAATCACTTTTGGCTTTCGGGCATTTTATGCCTTTTTGCCCTTAGAAGTGGTTAACGCCGCGTGAGAAAAGCCGGCATGTTTCCCGAGTGGAAACCATGGGATGCTTCTTGGCTTTCTTCGGCTACAGGTTTGGCGGGCTGTGGCGGGCTGATATCAGCGACAGGCGGCGCGGGCCGATTTGGCCCTGGCCGTTTGGTGCCCGCCAGGGATTTGCGCACCGAAGACTTCGCAACCGGAGTGGCTGCTTCCGCCAGAGCTGCACCGGCAATCTCAAAATACGGCAGGTCTTTTTTTATGAGCGCCAGAATGGCATTGATATATTTGCTCTCTTCTTTTGTGACCAATGTGAAGGCATGGCCGACGCGACCGGCACGGCCCGTGCGGCCAATGCGGTGCACATAATCTTCCGAGTGGATGGGCACATCAAAATTGAACACATGGCTGACGTCTGGAATATCAAGACCGCGAGCCGCCACGTCTGAGGCAATGAGAATGGTTATTTCATTGGAGCGGAAACCAGCCAAAGTTTTGGTGCGCGCCGATTGATCCATATCGCCGTGCAATGCGCCCACGTTGAAGCCGTGCCTTTTCAGAGACTTTTCGAGAAGGGCCACAGTGGTTTTGCGATTGGCGAAAACAATGCCGTTCTTGATGTTATCCTGGCTGCGAATAAGGGCGCGCAACGTGTCGCGTTTGGCCGCGGCTTCATGCGGGGCTTTGACGAGGTTTTGCTCAATACTTTCTGCCGTGGAAGAGCGCGTTGCCGTTTCCACCTTTTCAGGGTTGTGCAGAAACTGCGCCGTGAGGCGCTGAATTTCCGGCGGCATGGTGGCTGAAAAGAACAGCGTTTGGCGCGTGAAGGGCAGCAATTTGCAGATGCGCTCAATGTCGGGAATAAAGCCCATATCGAGCATCCGGTCTGCCTCATCAATCACCAGCATCTCAATGCCGTTCATCAAGAGGCGCCCGCGCTCAAAATGGTCCAACAGGCGGCCTGGTGTGGCGATCACCACATCGGCCCCACGGTCAATCTTGGCGGCTTGTGGATCAAAGGCCACGCCGCCGATGAGCAAAGCCACAGTGAGTTTGTGATTTTTGCCCAGTGTGGCGAAGCTTTCTTCCACTTGTGCGGCAAGCTCGCGCGTGGGCTCTAAAATCAGCGTGCGCGGCATGCGGGCCCGGGCGCGGCCACTTTCCAACATCGACAACATGGGCAGAACAAACGCTGCCGTTTTGCCAGAGCCGGTTTGGGCCAAGCCCAACACATCTTTGCGCTTTAAAGCATGGGGAATAGCTTGGGCCTGAATGGCGGTGGGGGTTGTGTATCCGGCAGCAGTAACGGCCTCAAGCACTTTAGGGCTAAGCCCCAATTCAGCAAAACTCATTAAACAAAAAAAACCAATCCGGCGAAAAAATTAAAGCGCCCTTGGGGCTTCGCCAACACAAAAGGGCGCTGGATTTAGCCAGCCGAATAGGCGCTATTCTTGCATAAGTCAAACCCGGCAGGGGCAAAAACCCCTACCGTCAAAATTATGTTTAACGATTGTCGCCCAGCGCCTTATCAACCGCACCACCAATATAGCCGCCGACGAGGGGTGCCAAAATGAACAGCCAGAGCTGTTGCAGCGCCCAGCCGCCCTCTATCACCGCTGTGGCAATTGATCGGGCTGGGTTCAATGACGTATTGGCGATGGGGATGGACATAATGTGCATGGCCGCCAAGGTGAGGCCAATCGCCACGGGTGCAAGGTTGCCCGCACCATCGCGGCGTGTAACCCTTGCGATGATGAAAATGAACAAAGCCGTTTGCATAACTTCCGCCAACAAGGCCGCCAACATGTTGAACTTGCCACCAGAATGTTCGCCATAACCATTGGATGCAAACCCTGCTGGAACACTTCCATCACCGGCGTTCTTGAAAAGAATGTAAAAGAAAACGGCAGCGGCAACGCCGCCCACAACTTGGGCAATCCAATAAGAAATTAGTTTGCTGCCTTCAAAACGGCCCGCCGCAAACAAACCCAATGACACTGCTGGATTAAAATGCCCGCCAGAGATGGGCCCTACCGCATAAGCCATGGCCATAACTGTTAGGCCGATGCAGATTGCCACACCCAGACCGGCAGCATTGCCCGACACCAGTGCAGCGCCCAAAACCGCGGCAACCAATGCAAATGTACCCAAAGCCTCTGCAAATAAAACACGAGAATTCATCCTAAACCCCTTCTGTTGCAAAGCAGGCAATTACCCGATTCGCCGCAGTTTCAGGAATTTCGTTTGTTACGATTTCGATTAACCTCTTCTCCAGCTTCATTTGTATTTTGCGGTTTTGCTGATAGAACGAGCGCATGCTGACGTTGCCCTTGTTCCATAGTGTTGAAACCCCAAACCTCATGCTGCGTGAATTGCGCCATGAGGATGCCGCCGCACTTTCTGGTTTTATGACGCAGACCCGGTATCATCGCTTCATCTCGCACCGCCTTCGCGATGAAGCCGAAGTGAGCGCTTTTATTGGCAGGCAGGTGGCCGCACAGGCCGACGCGCACCGCCAGGTTTTTCATGTGGCGGCGGTTGAACGCCACTCGCGCGAAGTTGTGGGGGATGGATTTCTGATCGCGCACCATGATCAATCAATTGAGATTGGCTGGGGCCTGCACCCGGCTTTGTGGCGTGTGGGCTTTGGCACCGAGATTGGGCGCGCCCTGCTGGGCATAGCAGTGGAGAGGCTGAAAGCCAAATCGGTTTGGTGCAAAGTGATGAAGCCCAACGTGGCATCGGCGTTCTTGGCCAGGCGCATTGGTTTGAAACTCACCGAGACGAAGCGGAATTTCCCCGTGGGGCACGGGCATTATGAGGACGTGGACATATTCAAAATCAGCGACGAAGACTATTTTAATCTGCCCTATTGATCTCAAGTGATGCGTGAAAACGTGCAGATCGTGGGGGCGGGGCCTGCGGGCTTGATTTGCGCCGATATAATTTCAGCTGCTGGAATTTCTGTGCATATCGTGGACCACATGCGCCAGCCGGGACGGAAATTTTTGTTGGCGGGCAGGGGCGGATTGAACCTCACCCATTCTGAACCATTGGAAAAATTTCTTTCCCGCTATGGCGCGGCGCGGACTTTTTTGGAACCCATGATCAGAGGTTTTTCACCTGAAGACATTCGCAGCTGGTGCCTTGGTTTGGGCGTTGAAACTTATACCGGCAGCTCAGGACGCATTTTCCCAACGGCGATGAAGTCTTCGCCTTTGTTGCGCGCGCTCTTGAGGCGGTTGAACGAGCGCGGCGTAAGGCTGAGCGCAAAAACACAATGGCAGGGCTTCGACGCCATACCAACGATTTTCGCCATGGGTGGAGCGAGTTGGCCAGAGCTTGGCTCGGACGCAAGCTGGATGAGCACGTTCCGCAATGCCGATATTAATGTTAACGATTTTCAACCGTCAAATTGCCGCGTCAAGTTTTTGTGGTCGCCCCATTTTGCCACGCGATTTCAAGGCCAGCCGCTCAAAAATATCGGACTGCGCCATGGTTCATCGCACAGCAAGGGTGAACTGATTATCACGCGTGATGGGCTGGAGGGCGGGGCAATTTATAACTTGTCCCATGCCATGCGTGAGCAACCCACACGAGATTTGCACATTGATCTGAAACCCGCCCTGAACGCTGATGCGATTGCCAAACGCTTGTCGCAACCACGCGGCAAGATGAGTGAGGCCAATTTTTTACGAAAAGCTTTGGGCCTCACCCCGCCCGCGATTGCTTTGCTGCGCGAAGCCGGACGAAAAGTGGATGCGCAGCACATCAAGGACGTGATTTTAAAGCCACAAGGATTGGCCGGGCTGAAACGGGCCATTTCATCAGCCGGAGGTGTTGCCCTGTCCGAACTTGATGAACATTGCCAGCTTCGCAAGATGCCGTTCAACTATTGTATTGGCGAAATGCTGGATTGGGAGGCACCCACCGGAGGATATCTGTTGCAAGCCTGTTTCTCCACCGCAGTTGCTGCCGCCCGCCACGTGATTAAAAATCACGCCAAACCGCTGCCATAATTGGCGCTTTCAATCAACTTCTCTATGGGAGTGAGTGATGAAGAAGGTTATTTTTGCAAGTCTTGCGTTGTGGATATTTGCCGGGCCTGCATTGGCCGACAAGGCGGCTTATTGCCAAGCCTATGCGCGGGATTTTTCGGATCAGGCCACGACTGACAAAACCCTGTGGCAACATAAATTCCAAATCGCGCTCGATGCGTGTTTGGCCCAAGGCCGGCAGGCGGCAAAAGCCTCTGTGCCGAAACGCATTGCGGCCTCGAAGCCCGCACCAGCGCCGGAAAAAGTTATTGTTGCGAAAACGCCTTCAGCAACCCTTGTGGCGGGCACGCCGGAGTGGAACTCTTATTGCGCCAAAAAATATACTTCCTTCACACCAAAAACTGGCATGTATCAATCAAACACCGGCGTGGCGCGCAAGTGCATGGTGACGGCCGATTTTAAGGGCTAGTTGCCTTTCAACACCATCTCAGCCCCTCGCCAGCCGATCATCATTGAGGCGGCATTGAGATTTCCTGAAACAATGCTGGGGAAAGCCGAAGCATCAATAACCCGCAAACCGTCGATGCCGTGAACGCGGAACTGCGCATCGACCACGCCGTGCTTTGCATCGGGCCCCATGCGCGCGGTGCAACAGGGATGATAAACCGTGCCACTGCGCTGGCGGATATCGGCGACCAGATCAGTATCATCTTGCACCGCCGGGCCAGGGCGCAGTTCCTCCTCAATCAGATTTGCCAAGGGCTTTTGCGCTGCAATCTTGCGAATGAATTTCACCGCTTCCAGCATTTCCTGCATATCATGGTCAGTCGAAAAGGCATTGGCAATGATCCGCGGATGCACCAGGGGATTAGGTGAGTTGGCGATGATTTCACCCACTGAGGTGGGCCTGCAATTGGACAGCCCTATTGACATTCCGGGAAACGGATCTGGAGAGAGGATCGGCCTTTCATTCGCGCGTGGGATTAAGGTTGAAAAAGCCTGATAGTAAAGCTGCATATTGGGGCGTGTGCGCGCAGGGTTGGTGCGGAAAAAACCGCCAGCTTGATTCATGCTGATCGACAGCGGGCCCGATTGAAACAACAGATATTGCAAACCAACGCGTAGCTTGCCCCACCACGGGCGCAACACTTGATTGAGCGTGGGAACATTCAGGCGGTAGGTATAATTGATGCCTTGATGGTCTTTGAGGTTGCGGCCCACGTGGCGATTTTCGTGCAAAGTCTTGATGCCCAGGCTTTGTAAATGGGCGCCGTCACCAATGCCGGAAAGTTGCAACAGCTGCGGCGTGTTAATGGCACCTGTTGCAACAATCACTTCGGCTTTTGCATGGGCACGCTTTAAAACCCCATCTTGCAGATATTCAACGCCAACGGCCCGTCTATCGTCAAACACCACTTGTGTGGCGTGGGCATTTAACAGCACGGCCAGGTTTTTTCGTTTCAGGGCAGGGCGCAAAAACGCCCGCGATGCCGAATTGCGCCGACCGTTCTGGACAGTCAGTTGAAAGTGCCCAACGCCTTCTTGTGTTGCCCCGTTCAGATCGCGATTATGGCTCAGCCCCGCGGCAATGCTGGCCTCCAGAAAGGCTTTTCCTGTCCAATGGCGCTGCGTGTTATTTGCCGAAATGAACAGCGGCCCACCGTGGCCGCGCCATTCATTTGTGCCCGCCTCATTATGCTCCATGGCTTTAAAAGCCGGAAGCACATCATCCCAGCCCCAGCCCACATTTCCAGCGCTGCGCCAATCATCAAAATCAGAAGCGTCGCCGCGCACATAAACCATGGCATTGATGGAACTGGAACCGCCAACCACTTTGCCGCGCGGCCAGAAATCTTCTTGTCCGGCCAAGCCTGCATCAGCCTCTGCCTTATACATCCAGTTGATCGACGGGTCGTAAAAGGTTTTGCCATAGCCCATGGGCATGTGAATGAAGAACCGCCTGTCGCTGCCGCCCGCCTCCATCAACAGAACCCTGTGGCGGCCGTTTTCTGTCAACCGATTGGCCAACACGCAACCGGCCGCCCCGGCACCCACAATGATATAATCAAATTCACCCAGCATCGCTTGATGTGGCCCAAGCAGGGCTGCTTTGGCAAGTGACCAGAGCATTGAAAAAATCTGTCCCTTGGTTAATTGCCGATTCCGTTTTGCTGGCCTAGTCTTGCAAGGATGAGGGAGCAATAATGAAAATCCAGGATCTCAAAGTGTTCATCGTGGCAACGCCGCCCAAAACCTGGGGCGGGCGCTATTTCACTTTCGTAAAACTGACCACCAGCAACGGCATTGTGGGTTATGGTGAGTGTTACGGCGCAACGTTCGGCCACAAAGCCATGACGGCGATGATTGAAGACACCTTCCAGCGCTATGTGCTGGGCATGAACCCATTTGACATCGAAGCCATGTGGCGCAAGGCTTACATGTCTGGTTACACATTGCGCCCTGATGCCAGCTTGCAGGGCGTGATGTCTGGTCTGGAAATTGCCCTGTGGGACATTATGGGCAAGGCCACGGGCCGCCCGGTGTTTGAACTTCTGGGCGGGCGCGTGCATGAGAAGCTGCGCTCCTACACGTATATTTATCCAGACTTGGCCCAGGGCCAGGACGATTCAATTTTTTGGAATGCGGAGGCATCGGCCGAGCGAGCCGCCGACTACGTGAAGATGGGATTTACGGGCATCAAATTTGATCCCGCCGCACCATACTCAGCTTTTGATCCACGCCAGCCTTCTTTGGAATCCATGGAACTGTGCCGCAAATTTTGTAAATTGATACGCGAAGCCGTGGGCAACAAGGCAGATTTGCTGTTTGGCACGCACGGCCAATTTACCACGTCAGGCGCCATTCGTTTTGCCAAACACGTGTTGGAACCCTTTAATCCATTGTGGTTCGAAGAACCCACCCCGCCGGAGAAGCCTGAGGAAATGGCCTTGGTGGCGCGGGCCACGTCTGTGCCCATAGCAACGGGCGAGCGCTTGGTGACCAAGTATGAATTTTCACGCGTGCTCGAGTGCCGTTCGGCCTCCATCCTGCAAATGGCACTGGGTCGTGTGGGCGGCCTGATGGAAGCCAAAAAGATTGCGGGCATGGCTGAGGCTTACTATGCGCAAATTGCGCCGCATCTTTATGCTGGCCCGATCGAGGCTTTGGCCAACATTCATTACGCAACGACATTGCCCAATTTCCTGATTTTGGAATCAATTGAAACCTTTGACAATTTTCACAACCAATTGCTTACAAAACCCATCCGTTGGGAGCAGGGCTATGTGATTGCGCCAACAGAACCCGGCCTCGGCAGCGATTTGAATGAAGCGGTAGCGCTCGCCCATCCCTACACTGGCGACAGGTTGCATTTGGAAGCCACCAACACGGTTGTGCAATGAAAATAGGATATATTGGCCTCGGTGAATTGGGCGGCTATCTGGCCATGAGTCTGATTCGGGGTGGGCATGATCTCGTGGTGTTCGACACCGTTGCTGGGCGCGCGGAACGGCATGTGGCGGCCGGTGCCAAACTTGCGGGTTCGATTGCTGAACTTTCCCGCCAAGTCGAACACATCTTCACCTGTTTGCCCTCGCCGATGATTTCTGAAAAAGTGCTGGATGAAATCTTGCTGCAGGCCAGCGCGGGCACTGTGTGGATTGAAAATTCGACACTTGGTCGCGACGAGATTTTGCGGCTCTCGACAAAAGCTGATGCCGCTGGCCTTAAAGTGTTGGAAGCGCCCGTAACCGGCGGCGTGCATTTGGCAGCGCGGGGCGAGATTACGGTTTTAGTGGGCGGTGACGAAGCGCTTTACGAATTACACAAGCCCGTGCTTGAAAAACTGGGAAACCGCATTTTCCACATGGGGCCCATTGGCTCTGCCGCCGTGATCAAAGTAATCACCAACATGTTGGCCTTCATCCATTTGGTGGCAGATGCTGAGGCTTTGATGCTGGCCAAGCGCGGCGGGCTGGATTTGGCGAAGGCGTGGCATGCCATCTCGGCCTCGAGCGGCACCAGTTTTGTGCATGAAACCGAAGGCCAGCTGATCTTGAACGGCAGCTACGACATTGCCTTCACCATGGACCTGGCCCTGAAAGACCTTGGTTTTGCCATGAAGTTTGGACAAGACTTTGGCGTGCCGCTGGATTTGGCCACCAAGACATTTGAAACATTCAAGAAGGGCAAGGCGGCTTATGGCGGATCTGCACAATCCACGCAGATTGCCAAACTGCTGGAAGATGCCCTAAACACCGATTTGCGGGCCGAAGGCTTTCCCGCGCGGTTGAAATGACGGTGTGGGAACCACGTGGTTCATCTGCTGTTCAGCTTCATCAGGTTAGAAATTGCTCAAGTTTAATGACATCAACGCCAGGAGTTTAAAATGAAACCGATATTGAATGTGACACTTGCTGCGCTTCTCGCCGCCTCGACATTAGCCATTGCGGTGAGCGATGCCAATGCGATGAGCCGAAAGCGCTATTGCCAATCTTATGCACGCCGTGCGGCAGCGCATGTTCAAGGTGATCATGTGGCCGGTGGCGCGGCCTTGGGTGCCGCAGCAGGCGGCGTTTATGGCGGATTGACTGGCGGCGGTGCAGCCAGCAACTTGATTACGGGCCTTGCGCTGGGCGCCGTCGGCGGCGGCATTGCTGGCGCGGTTGCCGGAGATGACGCCAAGAAGGAAGCCTATTGGAACGCCTATCACGATTGCTTGGGTTATTAAGCGAACGCGGGTTTAACCCAGATAACCCCTTAATTTGTCATTCCCGCAGTGGCGGGAGTGACGACCAAAATTATTTACAGTCTAACTGCGACCTTGGGTGAAGGCGATTTTCAGTGCAAACAGCGCAAAGACCCCGGCAAAGGTAAAATCAATGCCGCGCAACACTTTGGGCCGCGCCTTTAGCCAACCCACCAAGCGCTCTGCCACCAAGATTGTCGCAATCGAAAGCGGAATGCTCAAAGCCACAAAATAGAGACCCAAAAACAACAGTTTTTGCCTGATGAACGGATCTCCCGCAGTGATAAACTGCGGCAGAAACGTGATGAAGAACAGAACCACTTTGGGGTTTGTCAAATTCACCATGACGCCCATCATGAACGAACGTGCCGTGCTTGTTGCTGTGCCCTGTTTGGCCGCCACGTTCAGCGATGAGCCATGGCGCAGGGCATCCACCGCAAGCCACAAAAGATAGCCCGCGCCCACGATTTTCAAAACCAGAAAGCCGGTTTGGGAAGCCGCAATCAGCGCAGAAATTCCAAACACGGCCAAGAATGTGTGCACAATGCAACCAAGATTTGCACCCATCGCCGATGCAATGCCAGCAGCGCGGCCAGAACCGATGGTGCGCGAGAGAAACAAGCTCATATCCGGCCCCGGTGTGGCAAACAGCAAGATGGAAGCAGCTGTATAAGCGAGAAAAATGGGGAGGCTTGGCAAAAAATTCATGATGCTTGCAACCTGGCTTTCAAATGGCTATGTCCGCCCCATTGCGGGATTAGCTCAGTTGGTAGAGCGCTTCGTTTACACCGAAGATGTCGGCAGTTCGAGTCTGTCATCCCGCACCAGCCTTTTCCCGTGCGTGCTAAACCACCGAATTTGGCTCTAGATCAATCTTCGGCAATGGCTTGCCTTCGATCACGGCTTCCAGTGCGCGCAGCCGTTTGAAGATTGAAATGAGGGAAATGATCGTGGGCCACGAATTGATCAGAAACTGGAATGAACTCCGCACCTGATCAAACGAATTTTGCACCTGCTGCATGGGCCCCAAGGTAATTTTCTGGGCAACGAGGGTTGGGATCAAAACAATAATGGGAAATATATTGTCGGTTTGCAGATAAAGAATGCGGCCCAGATTGAAATAGAGATAGTGAAAATAAAGGGTGAAATAATTCAGGCGCACATTGCGGAAGAACTCTGCCAGTGTTTCGGGCTGCGCCCGGGTGGGATCATCTTCGCCGTATACCAATTCTTTGCGGTAGGCGGCTTCCACCCGTTGGTTCTTAAATTCAAGCCCCGGCAATCTAATGCCAATGCTGGCCAGAAAGCCTGTGCCAAACAACGACCATAAAATGGCAGCGGTGACGAGGGGATAGGGAACAACGCCAATGATGGGCAGTTCTTCCACATAATGCTCCAGCCCATGCAACACCGGCAAGAACGCAATCAACGTCATGAACGCATCAAGAAAACTGGTGCCCAGTCCTTCCATGGTGCTGGAAAAACGCATTGTATCATCCTGGACACGCTGCGAGGCGCCCTCAACGGTGCGGATGGTTTGCCAATGCGAGGCGTAATATTCATTCATGGCGGTGCGCCAGCGAAAATTATAATGGCTGACAAAAAATCGGGTCAACGTGCCCACCACCACAGCGACCACTGCTATCCCCATAAACACCAGCAATGAGTTGATAAATTCTGAGGCCGGGGTGGGCCGAGATTTTGCCACTGAAGCCTGAATGAGATCATAAAACGGCCCGTACCACGCATTGATGGCAACGCTGACCTCAACCTGAAAATAAGTTACAAATACGATGAGAGCCGAGCCCCACACTGACCAGTTGAACCATGGATGGGGCGACACCGTGCGCCACACCAGCCCAAAAGCCAAAACCACAAATGCGAAATATAAATAAAACCAAATGAAAGCAGCAGACCAAAAGCCCTGGATGCCGATGATGGGTGCCACCTCCGCCGGCGGATTGGCCAAGCCAATGATGCCGCCTGCACCTTTGGCCACAAAAAACCAGAACAATACGGCGATCAAACCCCAAAGGGCCGCTGACCCAAAGAAATAACGAGGGTTTGGAAAAAACGATCTGAACATGGCGGCCTTTCAGGACTTGAGATTCGGATGATGATACTCTCTAATCTGAGAGGAAATGCAATGCTTGTCACGTCACCGTTATGTCAACTGAAATTCCGGCCGCATTGCGTGATAGGCTCGCAAGCTGGTTGGCTGAGCAATCGCCCGCTGGTTTGCGGCAGCAGACAGAGCAACTGCGGCAAGCCTATGCGGGTGGCCAGAACTCGGCTTCGGTTGATCTGGCGGCTTATATCTCCACACGCATGCCTGCAACTTATGCCGCGATAGCTTTTGTGCTGCGCGAAGTGGCTTTGGTGCAGCCGGATTTTGCGCCTGCATCGATGCTGGATGTTGGGGCTGGGCCCGGCACGGCGAGTTTTGCGGCGCAGACCACATGGCCAAGTTTGAGCACCTTCATTTTGGTTGAGCAGGATGCGCGTTTTGCAGCCTTGGCTGAAACCTTGGCCAAAACACTTTTACCAACTCATGACGTTATAAGGCAAAACCTTTTCTCTGCAGCACCGCAAGTTGATGCGGTTATTGCAGCCTATGTTTTGGCGGAATTGCCGAAAGCGCAAATCATGAAAGCCGTGCTCCATCTTTGGCGGCAAACGCAACACACTTTGGTGGTGGTAGAGCCTGGAACACCACAAGGCTTTGCTCGCGTTCGCGCCAGCCGTGATGCGCTGTTGGCGGCTGGGGCCTACCTTATCGGGCCATGCACCCATGCTCAGGCTTGCCCCATGGTCGCACCAGACTGGTGCCATTTCAAAACCCGGCTGCCGCGCAGCCGCGCCCATATGCACGCCAAGGCGGCCTCTGTGCCTTTTGAAGATGAGGCATTCGCCTGGCTTGCCGTTTCGCGGTTTGCCGCACCATTGCCACAAGCGCGGATCCTTGCCCCGCCCCGTACAAACAAAGTGGCAGTGACCATGCGGGTTTGTGATGCGCTGGGCCTGCATGATGAATCATTTGCCTCGCGCCATAAGGCCACTTACAACGCGGCCAAGAAATTGAAATGGGGAGACTCGCTGCCCTTGCCGCGTGTGCCAGATGATGATTGATCTCGAAACCTACAAAGCCATGGCGCAAAGCTGGTTGCAAATTTTGCTGGGCTGGTTGAGTTCGCCACAGTTTTATGCGCAGGTGGGGGCCATTCTGGCCTGCTGGTTGCTGGCGCGCATTCTTGCGCGAACACTTTTGGCCCGCGTTGGATTTTTGCGCGAAGAGCCCAGCGAAGGGCGCCTCGCCAAAATTCTGCGCACGTTATACTCGTGCCGCGACTTGGTGCAGCCGCTGCTGCTGGTGTTCGCTTTGGCGGTTGTTGCACAAATTGCCGACCAGACTTTGGGCTCTTCCTTTCTGGTGCGGGCGGCGCAGAGCGTGGCGCTGATCACGCTGCTGCATAGCGCCATCAACCGCTTTCTGAAACACCCGTTGGTGAATGCCGGGGCGCGATGGATTGGCCTTCCGGCCGCTGCGGCTTATGCCTTTGGCTATATGCCCAGTGTGGTGAGTGGCCTGGATCACACCGCTTTGGAAGCCGGCAATCTGCGCATATCGCTGCTGACGATAATCAAGGCGGCAGCTTTTGGCGGCGCCTTGTTCTGGCTGGGCCGCGTTTCCTCGCGCGCCGGGCAAAGCGTCATTCGCAAGCAAGAGTCGGTTGATATTCAAACCAGGGAGCTTGCGGCCAAAGGACTTGACCTTTTTGTCGGCTGCTTTGCCGGTTTGCTTCTGCTTAATCTGCTTGGCATTGATCTTTCGATCCTTGCGGTATTCTCTGGTGCGGTGGGCGTGGGCCTTGGCTTTGGTTTGCAGCAAATCGCTTCCAACTTCATGTCTGGCTTGATCATCTTGTTGGAGCGTTCCCTGAAAGTGGGCGATTTCATCGAGCTTGAAGATGGCCGCAGCGGGCATTTGAAGGAAATCAACATGCGCCAAAGCCGATTGGGCACGTTTGATGGCAAAGACATTATGGTGCCCAATGATCGTTTCATCACCACGCGGGTGATAAATTGGACGCATGCTGACCCGCGCCAGCGCTATGAAGTGCCGTTCACGGTAACGTATGACACGGATCTTCATTCTGTGCCGCCGTTGATTGTGAAAGCCTTGCTTAAAATCAAAGGCGTGCTGCGCGCACCGGAAATGCCAGAATGCGCGTTGAAGTCTTTTGGTGAAACCAGCGTGGCCTTCACCGCGAAATTCTGGGTGGAAGGCATCGATGACGGAGTGAACAGCTATACCTCTGATGCGTTGTTTGCCGTTTGGGATGCGCTGAAGGAGGCTGGCATCGCCATGAAGGCGCCACCGCCAAAAATTCAATATGCCACGGCACCTGTTGCCGCCAAGAAAGCGAAAGCATGAGAAGACTTATTTCATCCGGTTCCAGTTTCGAATCTTCGATAGGTTATTCGCGCGCCGTGGTGGACGGTGACTGGTGTTTCGTTTCGGGCACCACCGGTTTTGATTACGATACCATGGCGATTTCCGATGACGTGGTTACGCAAGCTGAGCAATGCTTCAAGAATATCATCAAAGCGATGGGGCAGGCAGGTTTTGAATTGGCAGACGTGGTGCGCGTGCATTATCTTTTGCCGCGGGCCGAGGATTTTGAACCGTGCTGGCCGATGCTGCGCGCATACTTGGGCGATATACGCCCCGCCGCTACCATGTTTGTGGCCGGACTTGCCGATCCGCGCATGAAAATTGAAATCGAAGTGACGGCCAAGAAAAAAACATGAAACGCGGTCATGTCGCGCTGGCGGTGTTGATTGCTGCGATCTGGGGCTTCAACTTTGTTGCCATTAAACTGGGTGTGACGGGGGTTCCGCCGTTCTTCCTCACAGCGGCGCGCTTTTCCTTGGCTGCCTTTCCCGCCCTGTTGTTCATTCGCAGGCCGCAAGAAAATTGGCGCTGGGTGGCGGGTTTCGGTTTGATGCTGGGTGTTGGGCAATTTGGATTTCTATTTCTAGCGGTGCGCCTGGGGTTGCCGGTGGGATTGACCTCCTTGGTGATGCAGGCCCAAGCGTTCTGGACCATGGTATTCGCCTGGATAGTGTTGAATGAGGTGCCTTCGACGCGCCAAATCTGGGGTGCCAGCATTGGCTTTGCCGGAATCGCCACAATTGCACTTGGCCGCTGGACGGGGCCAGATCTTGTGCCGTTGCTGTTATGCCTGGTTGCCGCAGCAGGATGGGGAGCGGCCAACATCATCTCCAAAAAAGCCAAACCGAAAGACACGTTGTCTTTCGTGGTGTGGTCCAGCCTTGCGGTGCCGTTGCCGATGCTGGTGTTATCGTGGATTTTTGAAGACCACGCGCAAATCATGTCGGCGATAACGGCGCCGACCCTGTCGGTTTTGGGCTCATTGCTTTATCTGGCGTTTCTCTCAACGCTGTTTGGTTATGCCGCGTGGAATTATCTCTTCAACCACTACGCCGCTTCAACGGTAGCTCCATTTTCCCTGCTGATCCCGCTGTTTGGAATTCTGGGCGGCATCGTGGTTTTCGCAGAGCGATTTGACGTGTTTGAGTTTGGCGGTGCGGTCTTGATCATCTGCGGCCTGCTCGTCAGCAATTTTGGCAGCCGCCTCAAATTGAAAAAGGCGGAACCCGAAGGTTCCGCCAATTAATGGGTTTCTCGTTTATACTGGTGCTTCTTATGGTCACCAGATCGGCAGCAGCATTAGTTGCGCTTGCTCAATTCCTCCCTAGACTTGGGCTATCGACCCAATCTGTGTTCGCGGTTCTGTCACAATCAGGTGGGCTTGCCAAGTGAATAATGCAGCCCTGCTTGCCTTGACTCTCGAAAGCCCTAAAAGGCAATGAGTTTCAGTTAAAGACAGAGATTCTTGATGCGCCTTTCCCAGTATTTTATGCCCATTCTGCGCGATGACCCGAAGGAAGCTGAAATTATCTCCCATCGGTTGATGCTGCGTGCCGGCATGATCCGCCAGGAAGCGGCTGGCAGCTACTCCTGGTTGCCGATGGGCTTCCGCGTTCTCAAAAAGATTGAGCAAATTGTGCGCGAGGAACAAGACCGCGCCGGTGCCATCGAAGTGTTGATGCCCACCCTGCAATCGGCTGATCTGTGGAAAAAATCTGGCCGCTATGACGCTTATGGCAAAGAAATGTTGCGCGTCAAAGACCGGCATGACCGCGAAATGCTTTATGGCCCCACCAATGAAGAGGTGATCACCGATATTTTTCGTTCCGGCATTCAATCCTACAAAGATGTGCCGCGCAATCTTTACCATATCCAATGGAAATTCCGCGATGAAGTGCGCCCGCGTTTTGGCGTGATGCGTGGGCGCGAATTTTTGATGAAGGATGCCTATTCTTTTGATTTGACGGCGGAGGCTGGCCAGCATTCTTATAACAAAATGTTTGTGGCCTACCTGCGCACCTTTGCGCGGCTTGGTTTGAAAGCCGTGCCCATGCGCGCCGACACCGGCCCCATTGGCGGCGACAGCAGCCACGAATTTTTGGTTCTGGCCGAAACGGGAGAAAGCGGCGTGTTTTTCGATAAAGACTTTCACGCCATGGACTGGGAAAACTTTGATATTGACTATGACGATGTGGGCGCGGTGAAAAACCTGGTAGCAGAATTTACCAGCAAATATGCGGCCACAGACGAAAAACACGATGTTGTCGAGTTTGATGCGCGCGTGGCAAAAGACAAGCAGCTTTCTGGCCGTGGCATTGAAGTGGGCCATATTTTCTTTTTCGGTGATACGTATTCCAAGCCTCTGGGCTGCGAAGTGCAAGGCCCTGATGGCAAGAAAGTTACGCTGCAATCCGGCTCTTATGGCATTGGCGTTTCACGCTTGGTGGGCGGCATCATCGAAGCCAGCCATGACAAGGGCGGCATCATCTGGCCGGAAGCCGTGGCCCCTTTCAAAGTTGGCCTGATCAACATCAAGGCCGGTGACGCTGAGGCTGATGCGGCCAGCGATAAGATTTACAAGGCCCTGCAAGCCAAAGGCGTTGAGGTTCTCTATGATGACCGCGCCCAACCGGGGGGTGCGAAATTCGCGACCATGGATCTGATTGGCCTGCCTTGGCAAGTGATCATCGGCCCGCGTGGATTGAAAGACGGCATGGCCGAAGTGAAGCACCGCAAAACGGATGCACGTGAAAATGTGGCGCTGGATAAAGTGGTGGAGAAATTCACGGCATGAGCCTAGCCAGCACACGGCCTTTTGCCGGTTTTGAATGGATGCTGGCGCTGCGCTATTTGCGCCCGCACCGTGGCGAAGGTTTTGTATCGGTGATCACCATGTTTTCGCTGTTGGGGATTCTCACCGGTGTGGCCACGCTGATTGTGGTGATGTCGGTGTTCAATGGTTTCCACGAAGAACTGCTGGGCAAAATCCTGGGTTCCAGCGGCCACGCCGCCATTCTGCGCAGCGATGGTTCAACGATCCAAAATTATGATGCGATGGCTTCTCGCATTGCCAAGGTGGCTGGCGTCACATCTGTTCTCGCCCTCGTTGAAGGCCAGGTGCTGGCCTCATCGCCACGGAATTCCAGCGGTGCATTAGTGCGTGGCATGAGTGAGAAAGATTTGGCCTTGCTGCCCGACATCAACAACAAGGATTTGAAAACCGCGCTTGGCAATTTCCCCAACATTGATCCACAGCCCACATTCAACGGCTTGGAAAAAGCCGCCGGCGTTATCATCGGCGAAGGCATGGCGCGTCGCCACCAACTGGTGCTGGGGGCAAATTTCAATCTTATCGCACCGGACGGGCCCGACACACCGGTTGGCAACATTCCGCATTCGCGCAGCTTTCCCGTGGTTGGCATCTTCAAAGCGGGCATGTCTGAGATTGATGACAATGTGATTTTTCTGCCGATTGGCGAGGCCAAGGATTTCTTCGCAACGGAAAATGGCGCCACCAGTTTGCAAGTGATGGTGCAAGAGCCTGACAAAGTGCAGGGCCAGGTTGCAGCCATTCTGGCCGCCGCTGGCCCCGATATTTTGGTGCAAACCTGGCAGGCCCGCAACCTTGCCTTTTTCAATGCACTGGCGGTGGAGCGCAACGTGGTGACCGTGGTGCTTTCTTTGGTGGTGTTGGTTGCCGCACTCAACATCATTTCAGGCCTCTATATGATGGTGAAAGACAAAGGCTCTAACATTGCCATTCTGCGCACCATGGGGGCTACCAGCAGCACCATTATGCGCGTGTTCTTTTTGGTGGGCGCGATCATTGGCACGGTGGGGACTTTGTCGGGGCTGGTGATTGGCGTTTTAATCTGTTGGAATGCGGAGAACATTCGCAAATTGGTTCAATGGATTTCAGGTGTTGATCCCTTCAATCCGGAATTTTACTATTTGGCGCAGCTTCCGGCCCGCATCAATTACACGCAAACCTTTGCGGTGGTTCTTTTCGCACTGCTGTTGTCTTACGTGGCCACGCTTTATCCGGCATGGAAAGCCTCAAAGCTTGATCCGGTTGAAGGCCTGCGTTCCGCATGAGTTTGAAACCGACTTTGCAACTCTCTAATGTGTCGCGCACCTATGGTTCTGGCGAACGTGCTTTGAAGGTTTTTGAACACCTGTCACTGCACGTGGCCGCAGGTGAGATTGTGGCGCTGGTGGGCCAATCTGGTTCCGGCAAGTCATCCCTGCTGCATATCGCGGGGTTGTTAGAGAAACCATCTTCTGGTGAGGTTTTTATCGCCGGGCAAAATTGTTCGGCAATGGATGACAATAGCAGAACCGCTGTGCGTCGCTCTGGCATCGGGTTCGTTTATCAGTTTCATCATCTGCTGCCGGAATTTTCGGCGTTGGAAAACGTCATCATGCCGCAGCTGATTGCCGGAGAGCCAAAAGCCAAAGCCCATGCAAGAGCCAAGGACTTGCTGGGTCGCATGAAGCTGGAGCATCGCTTGGAACATCGCCCCGCCGAACTTTCTGGCGGGGAACAGCAACGCGTTGCGATTGCCCGGGCCATCGCCAATCGCCCTTTATTGCTTTTAGCCGACGAGCCCACCGGAAATCTCGATCCACCCACGGCTGAATTGGTGCATCAGGAATTCTTGCGCATGATCCGTGAGGAGGGCCTTGGCGCGTTGATTGCCACGCACAACGTGGAATTTGCCAGCCGGATGAGCCGGATGTTGAGAATGGTGAATGGTGCGCTGGTTAGCCACTAGTCTTTTGGTGCTGATGGGCGCTGGCACCAGCGTTGCCGAAGACCGGCAAGCTTTGGCCATGCGCATTTGTGTGAGTGCCGAGGAAAGTGCCAAGGCAAACGGCTTGGAACCCGCTTTCTTCGCCCGCCTTCTGTGGCGCGAAAGCCTGTTTGATCCCAATGTGGTTTCCTACAAGGGGGCGCAGGGTATCGCGCAATTTATGCCGGAAACGGCGGCCAAGCGCGGTTTGGCTGATCCATTCGAACCGATGGCCGCCGTGAAGGCCTCAGCCGCTTATCTGGCTGATCTTAAAAAGCAGTTTGGCAACATGGGTTTAGCGGCGGCGGCTTATAATGCCGGTGAGGCGCGAATTGATAAATGGCTGGCAGGCCAAAGCGGTTTGCCCGGCGAAACCCAAGATTATGTGGCTTTCATTACCGGCCACCTGGCTGAAGAGTGGAAAGCGCCGACGGCAAGTTTTGCATCGCCTGCGATCGGCAAGGGCGGAACTTTCATTGAAGATTGTGTGGCCTTGGCTTTGCGCAAGGGCCAGTTGGCACCTTCGGGCGCGCCTTCCTCAGCCATGCGCCCATGGGGCGCTTTGCTGGCGGTAAACTTCAATGAAAGCCGCGCGTTGGGCATGTATCGCCGCCTCAAATTGCGTTTTCCTGCCGCCATCGCAAACCGTGATCCGCTCATTATCCACAAACGCAATTTATCACGCGGCACGAGAAAGCTGACCTATGTGATGCTGGGCGAGAATAGCCGCGAGGCCGCCGTTGCGAGCTGTGCGGTGCTAACCGCTGCGGGTGCGCCATGCATTGTGCGGAAAAACTGAAAGCATGGCTTTTGGCGCGGGCCGTAAAAGGCTAGGTTGTTAATATGGCTCACCCAACTTTCATTCATTTGCGCAACCATTCAGCTTTTTCTTTGTCTGAAGGGGCTTTGCCCATCAAGAAATTGGCGAGCCTGGCCAAAGATTTCAAAATGCCGGCCTTGGCCATTACCGATTCCAACAACCTGTTTGGCGCACTTGAATTCTCTGAAACACTTTCTGAAAAAGGCATTCAGCCGATCGTCGGCATTGACCTGCGTGTCGATATGGTTGGCGATGCTACAGCACCGAATAGGTTTCAGCAGCAAACCGGCTTGAAGCGCTTCACCTCTCTGGTGCTTTTGGCCAAAGATGAAGCTGGCTACCGCAATTTGATGCAACTCACGTCCGCGGCATTTCTGGACATTGCAGACAATGCCGAACCGCATGTGAGTTGGGAATTGCTTAGCACCAATAGCCAGGGGCTGATCTGTTTAACCGGAGGGCCGGGCGGGCCGTTGAATGAGGCCTTGGTCAACAACCAAAAGGCACTGGCGGAAAAGCATTTGAAGCTGTTGCAAAATTTATTCCTTGATCGGCTTTACATTGAATTGCAACGCCATGGCACTGCAGCTGAAAAAGCCGCAGAAGCGGGGTTGATTGAGCTGGCCTATGAATCTGGCATTCCTTTGGTGGCCACCAATCAGTGCTTTTTTGCAACGCCAGATGACTATGTGGCCCATGATGCCTTGATTTGCATTGCCGGAGGTGAGGTGGTTTCACAACCAGACCGCCGCCGCCTGACGCCGGAGCATTATTTCAAATCCCAGCAAGCCATGGCGGCCCTGTTTGCCGATGTGCCTGAGGCGATTGAAAACACCATCGAGATTGCCAAGCGTTGCTCTTATTGGGTGAAGGGCCGCAAACCGATTTTGCCGCGCTTTGCCGACGGTGATGAGGCAGAAATGCTGCGCCAGCAAGCCATGGAGGGGCTGAGCAACCGCCTTGCATACACCGGGCTCGCACCTGACATGACGCGCCAAGACTATGACATGCGCTTGGATTTTGAGCTGAGCGTGATCAACAAAATGAAATATCCCGGCTATTTTTTAATCGTGGCTGATTTTATCAGATGGGCGAAAGCGCAAGGCATTCCCGTGGGGCCAGGCCGTGGCTCGGGGGCCAGTTCACTGGTGGCCTATTCGCTGACGATCACCGATGTTGACCCGTTGCGATTTGGCTTGTTGTTTGAACGCTTCCTGAATCCTGACCGCGTGTCGATGCCGGATTTCGACGTCGATTTTTGTCAAGATCGGCGCGACGAAGTTATTGCCTATGTCCAGCGCCGCTATGGTGTTGACCGCGTGGCGCAGATTATCACCTTCGGTAAATTGCAATCGCGCATGGTGACCCGTGACGTGGGCCGCGTGTTGCAAATGCCATATGGGCAGGTTGACCGCCTATCGAAATTGATTCCGAACAATCCGGCCAATCCGATTTCGCTGGGACAGGCGATTGAGATGGAGCCGCGCTTGCAGGAAGAGCGCGACCGCGACCCCAATGTGAAAAACCTGTTTGATATCGCCTTGAAGCTGGAAGGGCTTTATCGCAACGCTTCCACTCATGCGGGCGGAATTGTGATTGCGGATCGGCCGCTCACCCAATTGGTGCCGCTCTATCGTGATACTTCCGCCGCTTTGCCAGCATCGCAATTCAACATGAAATATGTTGAGAAAGCCGGTTTGGTAAAATTCGACTTCCTGGGCCTCAAAACCCTGACCGTGATCGACAAGGCGCAGAGGCTTATTCACCAGCGTGTGCGCGATTTTGATGTCCAAAAAATTCCTTTGGATGATACAAAAACTTATGAAATGTTGGCGCGTGGCGAAACGTTGGGTGTGTTCCAGCTGGAAAGCGCTGGCATTCGTGATGCTGCCCGCATGGCCAAGTCAGACAGGTTTGAAGACTTGATTGCTCTCATTGCGCTGTATCGGCCAGGCCCCATGGCGCAGATTCCGATTTATTGCGCCCGCAAGCTGGGCAAAGAGAAGGTGGAATATCTGCATCCCTTGTTAGAGCCAGTGTTGCGCGAAACCTTTGGGGTGATCACTTACCAAGAACACGTGCAACAAGTGGCGCGCGTTTTGGCGGGCTATACGCCGGCGGAAGCCGATCTTTTGCGCCGCGCCATGGGCAAGAAAATCAAAAGTGAAATGCATGCCCAGCGCGTTCGCTTTATGGCCGGTGCGCAAGCCAATGGCGTGGACATTGACACGGCGACTTTGGCTTTCGATGCCTGTGCCAAATTTGCCGAATATGGCTTTCCCAAAGGCCACGCCGCACCCTATGCGCTTATTGTTTATCAAACGGCTTATTTGAAGGCGCATTTTCCGGTTGAATTTCTTGCCGCATCAATGACGCTGGAATTGGGCAACACCGACAAATTGATGGCCTTCCACCGTGAAGCCCAACGCCTGGGTATTCGCGTTGCCCCGCCGTCTGTCAACGCAGGCGGGGTGGATTTCGCAGTGCAGGACGGTGCCATTATTTATTCCATGGCCGCCCTCAAAAATGTGGGTGCGGGTGCCATTGGGCAAATCATTGAAGCGCGCCAAAACGGCGGGCCGTTCAAATCTCTCGCAGACTTTTCCAAACGCGTCGATGCCAAAGCGCTGAATCGCCGAGCGCTTGAAAGCCTTGGCAGGGCTGGGGCCTTTGATGGCTTAAATCCTAACCGTGCGCAAGTTGTGGAAGGCATTGACAGCATCATCGGCATTGCCAATCGTACGGCCAGTGAATCTGCCGCTGGCCAAAATGATATGTTTGTTGGCCTTGCATCGGCCAGTGATGACATCGTCTTGCCGCGCCGCGAGGCGTGGTTGCCAATGGAACGTTTGGGCCATGAATTTGACGCGGTGGGATTCTATCTTTCTGGCCACCCGCTGGATGAATATGCCAAGCCTCTCAAAAGCCTTGGCATCGACACGTGGGCCAGTTTTCGCGAGAAGGCGATGACCAAGGGCGTGACATCAGCGAAATTGGCGGGCACGATTACGCATAAGCAGGAGCGGCGTTCCAAGCAGGGCAACAAGTTTGCCTTCGTGGGCTTTTCTGATCCAACCGGGCAGTTTGAGGCTGTGGTATTTGCCGATACTTTGGCAAATGTGCGTGATTTATTGGAGCCGGGCAAAGCCGTGGTCATTCGTGTTGAAGCGGAAGTGGAAGGCGAAGAGATTAAACTGCGCCTGCAAACGCTGGAGTCATTAGACAAGGCCGCCGCAGCGGTAGTGCAAGGCGTGCAAATCTTTGTGCGCGATGCCAGCGCGATTGACTCCATCGCCAAACGCTTGCAGGCCGGCGGAAAGGCCCCGGCACGCCTGACACTTTTGTTGGAGAATGGCCGAGAGGTGGACATTGGCCTTGGCACAAAGTTCCAAATTACCCCGCACGTAAAAGGCGCAATCAAGGCTATTCAGGGCGTTGTCGATGTGCAGGATTTGTAAGGTTTATGATTGAGCCGGAATTTTAGCAGTGGGCGAAGGCGCCTGATCCAGCTGCTTTACGAATTCAATGGCCACGCCATGTTCAAGATAGCGCACCACGCGACCCCGCATTTTGCCTAACATCACATAGGTGCCCACACTGGGCACCACTTCGGTTTTAATACCAGCACCAGAAACCGAAATATCGAGCACTTCGCAGTTATAAACGCGGCCATCGGGCAAAGTGACTTGCGAAACACGGTCGCCAGGTTCGTAACGGGAATGGCGGCGACTGTCAGACGCATCATCGGTGCCCCGCTGCTGCAGCCATTCCACCCGTTGCTGAAAACGCTCCAGGCGTGGGCCCTTGAGATTAAATGTAATTGCAAAACCGCCTGGTTGAGGGGCACCCGTCAGCGCTTCCACCCGGCCAATTTCCTCAATGTAAGCCACGATCAACTGTCCCGGAGGCGGAACGCTGGGTGTAATAAAAATCGCCCCGTCCACCGAAAGATTGATGACTTGGCAGGCATGTTCACTGAGATCAGGCAACATGAAACGCCCCGTCACCAAGCTTTCCGCGCTTGCTTCATGGGCAGTTTCAAGTTTTTCTGCGGACGTTTCGCTCACCTGTTTCTCCTGCAAGCTTTGCACAAAGCTGCACAAGAGCTGGTTTCGAATCTGCATAAGTTAACGCTATTTGTGGTAAATAAAGGCTTAAGCGACGGGGCTGAAAGCTAAACTGAAAGGCCACCTTGGATGACACGCAGCGCCACTGGCGCTTTGCGGCCGACGTGTTCGAGCAAATTATCGCCGTGTTCATGCTCGGTCCAAATCACGCGTGCCGAAACCAACTCCCGCCGTTGCAATAGCGCTGAGGTGTGGTCTTTTTCGCCTTTGAAGGCAAAGAGGCCTCCCACCAACTGCACCTTGTGGGAAGCATTGTCCCACACGGGGAGTGCCAACATTTCGGCGGCAACGGGTTCAGCGCCGACGTATATAAGCCGCATCCGCACGAGTGCCGGTTGCAGGCGTTCCGCGGCTAAATCAAGGGTTTTGCCGACCACATCGCGTTCAAATAAATCAAATCCCAAGAGCGCGTCTTTGCCTGTGGCCTGGGTTTGCATCAAATCACACACCGCGCTGCCCGCGAGGCGGAAATGCCATGGGCCGAGCTCTGATTTCTGCAAAATTGCAATATTCGGAAGCACTTTTGCCAGCTTGGCCATTTCCACCTCGTCTCGGCTGGGGCAGGGGCGTTCAGCCCGCAACGCCTCCCAATAGCGGAAAAGATGACGGCTGCCCGTATGGATAATGTGGGCCGAAGTTTTATCGATGTCATTGCGGTCATTGGCCTGCATGGCTTATCCTGATGGCGAAGGGTGGGCTTGCCGCCTGTCCCATAATTGAACTTGTGCCTTTCTAATTGCAGGGGCCGTGCCAAACGCCCTGCGCATTAACCTTCTGCGGAGCTGCATGTGAACACCGATAACTTAGCCAAAACGGCATTTTCCAAGAAACCGCCCCCCGCTATCAATTTGCCGCGCGTGGTGTGGATGTTGATTTTGGCCCTGGTTGGCATCCACCTGGTTTTGCAGGCGGGCGGGGCGCATTGGCAGGCTTTCGCCATATATACATTTGCCTTCATTCCAGCGCGGCTGAGCTTGGAACATTTTCCACAGCCGCCGGGGGCCGCGGTGTGGAGCTTTCTCACCTATGGTTTGCTGCATGGTGATTGGATGCACGTGTTGGGCAACTGCCTTTGGCTGGTGGTATTTTCAAAGCCTGTGCAGGCGCGGCTTGGAACATTGCGCTACCTGCTGTTGCTCGCGTTGAGTGTGATCGCCGGCGCGGCCTCCACCTTGCTGCTGCATTGGGGTGAGCCTCTGCAACTGGTTGGCATTTCGGGCGGTGTTTCGGGCCTTCTGGCTGCCGCCATTCCCCTGATGTATGGGCACCGCGAACCGTCTCCGAGCGGCCGTTTAAGGCCCTTGGCACCGATGGAAATACTGCGAGACCGCCGCGCCTTGACGTTCAGCTTGATGTGGCTGGGGATTACAGCGCTGACGGCAACGTCGCAATTTCTCACCACCAACGCAATCATCGCGCAGCAAGTGGTGGCATGGGAGGCCCATGTAGGCGGCTTTATCATGGGGCTGCTGGTCTTCTATGGGCTGGACCATGCAAACCGCTCGGAAATCGTTCACACGCTGCACTGAATGTGTTAGCTTTAACAAAAATACAACGGAGGAAGCCATGTCTGTTTCTCACATTCTGCAGCAAAAGGGCCGAGACGTTATTACCGCCAAGCCCGCTGATACGGTTAAGCAGGTTGCCGAAGTGCTGGGCTCTAAGCGCATCGGCGCCGTCATAATTTCCAGCGGCAATGGCATAATTGATGGCATTGTGAGCGAGCGGGACATCGTTCGCGCGATCGGCCTTCATGGGGCTGCAGCTCTGGATAAGCCGGTTGCCACCTTCATGACAAAATCCGTCAGGAACTGCAACGACGACGACAGCGAAACGGAATTGATGGCCTTGATGACGCAACACCGCATCCGCCATTTGCCCGTTGTTACCGCAGGCAAACTCTCTGGCATGATTTCAATTGGCGATGTGGTGAAATTCAGAATTGAGCAGATCGAACGCGATGCAGCCGATATGAAGGCCTATATTTCGGGCGCGGTTTGAGCCGCCATGGCGGCTGAAGTCAAAAAGCTGGACGGCGCGGTTGCTCCCCACGCCTGGCGGGCCGCCTAGACCATCTCCAACCCGCCGGCCTCTACCCGCCGGTAGAAGCAACTCCGCCGACCGGTATGGCAGGCGGCAGCCTTGGGCCCTTGGGGGGTGACTTTCAGCAACACGCAATCCATGTCGCAATCGACCAGCAGCTCATCCACGCGGAAAGTCTCGCCCGAAGTTTCGCCCTTCAGCCAGAGCTGCCCGCGTGACCGACTATAAAAATGCGCCAGGCCAGTGTCGCGGGTTTTCTGCAAAGCCTCGGCATTCATGTGGGCGAACATCAGCACTGTGCCGTCTTTGGCATCCTGCATGATGGCGGGCACCAAGCCAGCATCATTAAAGCGCGGGGTGAAAGTAAGCGTTTCATCAAGGTGGGAATGGGTCATGGTGGGGGTCCGTCATGCGTGGGCAAGTTCAAGATGATGCGACGTGTAGGGCTATTGGAAAAAGGATTCAATATGCCTACATTGGAAGCAAGATGATTGACGAAATCTATAACCGTAAAATTCTCGAATATGCCGCGGACATTCCACATTTGGAACGCTTGGCGCATCCGGATGTGACGGTGGTGGCCCATTCAAAACTCTGCGGCTCGAAAGTCACGGTGGATGTGGCCATGAAAAACGGCGTGGTTTCGGATTTTGGCCAAGATGTGAAGGCCTGTGCCTTGGGCCAGGCTTCATCATCCATCATGGGCCGCCATGTGGTGGGTTCATCTGCTGATGAACTGCGCACCGTGCGAGAGCAGATGTACAAAATGTTGAAAGAGACAGGTGCTCCACCCTCTGGCAAATGGGCCGAGCTTGAAGCGCTGCTGCCCGTGCGCGATTACAAGGCGCGCCATGCCTCGACATTGTTGACCTTTGATGCTGTGGTGGATGCGGTGAATCAAATCGAGGCCAAAAATGACCAAACAACCCAGCTTCATCGCAGCCTTTGAGGCGCCCACGCGGACCGGTTCACGCTATCCAACACCCCATGATGAACCGTGCGAGGCCCGCACGAAATATGTTTTGGGCGATGTTTTCGGGCTCGATCAATTTGGGGTGAACCTTGTGACGCTGGAAGCGGGCGCATGGTCAAGCCAACGCCACTGGCATGAAAAAGAAGATGAGTTCATTTATGTGCTTTCCGGCGAATTGGTGTTGAGCGACGACAACGGCGATCATACATTGCAGCCTGGCATGTGCGCTGGCTTCAAGGCCAACACTGGCAACGGCCACTGCCTTAAAAACGTGACGGGCAAACCCGCGCAATACCTTGAAGTGGGAACACGTGGTTCGGCTGAAGTGGCGTGGTATTCCGATATCGACATGAAGGTGACAATATCCAACCGCGTTGGAACTTATACCCGCAAGGATGGCGCACCCGTGCGGTAACTGCGATGAAGTGTGATCCACACGCCCAGCGTGCCCAACACACCCATGGCAATGGGCCACGTGAGGCTGTAGCCCATCCAGGTGAGCAGGGCTGCGATAAGTCCGCCAAGTGCGCCTCCCAAATCCCAGCCGCCTTCACCCCACACTTGAAAGCGCAAGGCATCGCCGGATAATTTGGATAGATTGTAGACACGGGCATTGAACGCCGAAGCATAAAGTGGCCCAACCACGGCACCCATTGCCAGCGCTAAAACCGCAGTGATGGGCCTGTCATAGCCCAAGGCAGCAATGAGGACGAAAACCCCAGCGCCCGTCATGCCAATGGCTGTTGACCATTTGTGATGACCCAAATCAAACATGCGTCCAATTCCAAGGGCCATCACCGCGCCGAATACCGCAGCCATGGCAAGGGCCAGCCCAAAGCTTTGAAAGTTTTCACCCAAGGTCATGAACAATGCCAGCGAGAAGGCATTTCCGGCGCAGACCTGGGCAAAGCCGTCACAGAAATAAACCTGTGCCGCAAAACGTTTTGAATGACGAGAAATTTTTGCGCTGCGCTCAATCACCATCTCGGGTGTTTGCAGCAAGGGCCAAGCGCTCAACAGGCGTACGGCACCTGCAATGCCAAAGGCCCAAACGGGCCCAGCCCCCACTTGCAGCAAACCGCCCAGCAACGGCCCGGCAATATTGCTGAGGGAATAGACCAGTTGCACAACGCTCACTTGCGCACCTCGCATTTCGGCATCGCCCAGCTTGGCCGACATGGCGTGAAAACACGCCCAATAGAAGGCATCGCCCAATCCCGCCAAAACCAGAAATAAAACCAGCATTGGCCCTGCATCCTGCACATGGCCGATGGGGATAAAGGCCAAGGCGCCAATCACCAGGCCGGTGATCAATGCCGTTCGAATGCCAAAAATTTGGGCAAAGGGAATGACAATCTGCCGAAACAGCAAACGCAACAAGACGATGGCGACCAGCGACAGAAACACCAGCGGAAGGGTGAGGTTAGCCTTGAGCAAAAATACAAGTACGAAGGCACCGCCTCCGTATTCAGAAAGGCCAAGCAGGGCGGAATGGAGATAGATTCGGTTGATGGCGCCGTTGTCGAAAAATCGCATGACTGCGCCATAAGCCAGTCCAAATGGCTGTTCACGGCCCCGTCGCAAATTAAAACCAACTGTTGCAGTGCTGCTTGACAGGGCAGGGGGCCTCATCTATCCAGCGCCCATTGGAAATGCGGAAGTAGCTCAGTTGGTTAGAGCGTCGCCCTGTCACGGCGAAGGTCGCGGGTTCGAGCCCCGTCTTTCGCGCCATTTGCCACCGCCATGCCACTGTTGAGTGCGACAGTATAGAAGCCAGCTTATGCTTGCTTCATACGTTACGCTGGGGTATTTGCAGCGCATCGCAAATGAGGCTCTGAACCACGCATGACTGATCTGCTTTATTCCTATTTGCCGATCGTGATTTTTATGGGAGTGGCCGGTTTTATTGCACTCTCGTTGATGCTGGCACCTTTGCTGATCGCCTTCAAAGCGCCAGACCCGGAAAAACTTTCAGCTTACGAATGTGGTTTCAACGCCTTTGACGATGCGCGCATGAAATTTGATGTGCGCTTTTATCTGGTCTCGATTCTTTTTATCATTTTTGATCTTGAAGTGGCCTTTCTGTTTCCATGGGCCATTTCGCTTGGCAAAATTGGGCTGTTTGGCTTCTGGTCGATGATTGTGTTCCTTGGGGTTCTCACCGTCGGTTTCATCTATGAATGGCGGAAGGGTGCGCTGGAATGGGATTGATCGAACACGCATCGGGCGATCAACGCGCCTTCTTCAGCGATGTAAATAATGAGTTGGCCGATAAGGGCTTTCTTGTCACCTCAACCGAAGACTTGATCACCTGGGCGCGCACCGGCTCGCTGATGTGGATGACTTTTGGTCTGGCCTGTTGCGCCGTTGAAATGATGCACACCTCCATGCCGCGTTATGACGTGGAGCGATTCGGGTTTGCGCCGCGCGCCAGCCCACGCCAATCGGACGTGATGATCGTGGCTGGCACGCTCACCAATAAAATGGCCCCCGCTTTGCGCAAGGTTTATGATCAAATGCCAGAGCCGCGCTATGTGATCTCCATGGGAAGCTGCGCCAACGGCGGCGGCTATTATCACTATTCCTATTCAGTTGTGCGCGGTTGTGACCGCATTGTACCGGTTGATATCTATGTGCCCGGCTGCCCACCCACCGCCGAAGCTTTGCTCTACGGCATCTTGATGTTGCAAAAGAAAATTCGCCGCACCGGAACGATTGAGCGCTGATCATGATTGATTTGGCAACACTGCAAGGCAAACTGGGCGCCGCGATCACGGGTGGCGCAACGGCTTTTGGCGAAGTAACTTTATATGCAGAACCTGAGCAGATTTTATTTGTGTTGAGCAAGCTGCAATCAGACCCAGACTTTCGCTTCGTTTCATTTATTGATTTGTGCGGTGCGGATTACCCCGAGCGTGAAAAGCGTTTCGATGTGGTCTATCATCTGCTGAGCCCCTACAAAAATTCGCGCGTCCGCATTAAAGTGCAAGTGGATGAGGCAGGCGAAGTGCCTTCAGCCTTTGAAGTGTTTCCTGCCGCCGATTGGTTTGAGCGCGAAGTTTATGATCTTTACGGCGTGGTCTTCTCTGGCCACCCCGATCTGCGCCGCATCCTCACCGACTATGGCTTCAGCGGCCACCCCTTGCGCAAAGACTTTCCCGTCACCGGCCATGTTGAATTGCGTTACGATGATGAAAAAAAACGCGTGGTCTATGAGCCCGTGAAACTCGTCCAGGAAATGCGCCAATTTGATTATCTCTCGCCATGGGAAGGCACGGAATATGTGCTGCCTGGCGATGAAAAGGCCAAACAGTGACGGAACAAACCCTGCGCAATTTCACGCTCAATTTTGGCCCGCAACACCCGGCGGCGCATGGGGTTTTGCGCATGGTGCTGGAGCTTGATGGCGAGATCATCACCCGGGTGGATCCGCACATCGGCCTTTTGCACCGTGGCACTGAAAAGCTGATTGAGCAGAAAACCTATCTGCAGGCTTTGCCCTATTTCGACCGCCTGGATTATGTGGCACCAATGAACCAAGAACATGCTTACTCCTTGGCTGTTGAGAAATTGCTTGAAATTTCAGTGCCTAAGCGTGGGCAACTCATCCGCGTTCTTTATTGTGAAATTGGCCGCATTCTGTCTCACATGCTCAATGTAACGACGCAAGCCTTGGATGTTGGCGCCCTGACGCCGCCGGTCTGGGGTTTTGAAGAGCGCGAAAAACTGATGGTGTTTTATGAGCGCGCCAGCGGCAGCCGCATGCACGCAGCCTACATTCGCCCCGGCGGCGTGCACCAGGATCTGCCGCAAAAACTGATCGACGACATTGGCCATTTCTGTGACACGCATCCGGCACGTTTGGATGACATCGAAACGCTTCTTACTGAAAACCGCATCTTCAAACAGCGCAATGTGGATATTGGTGTTGTGTCTTTGGAAGATTGTTTCAAATGGGGTTTCTCTGGTGTGATGGTGCGTGGCAGCGGCGCCGCCTGGGATTTGCGCAAAGCCCAGCCTTACGAATGCTATTCCGAAATGGATTTTGATATTCCCATTGGCAAGAACGGCGATAATTATGATCGCTATTTGCTGCGCATGCAGGAAATGCGACAATCTGTGAAGATCATGAAGCAGTGTGTGAACTTGTTGTCGAGCCGCCCAGGTGCCGGGCCAATTGCTTCGGATGACGGCAAGATCGTGCCACCATCGCGCCCTGAAATGAAGCGCTCAATGGAAAGCCTGATCCATCACTTCAAATTATATACAGAGGGCTACAAAGTTCCGGCAGGTGAAGTTTACGTCGCCGTGGAAGCCCCCAAAGGCGAGTTCGGTGTTTATCTGGTGAGTGACGGTTCGAATAAACCCTATCGATGCCGCATCCGCGCCCCGGGCTTTGCCCATTTGCAAGCCATGGACTTCATGTGCCGTGGCCACCAACTGGCCGATGTGAGTGCTGTGTTGGGGTCTTTGGACATCGTGTTTGGTGAGGTGGATCGGTGAGTGTTCGTCGTTTAGACGCAGTCCAACCCGCTGGCTTTTCATTCACGCCCGATAACCTGTCGCGTGCCAAGCGCACCATTGCGAATTATCCACAGGGCAAGCAGGCCTCGGCGGTGATCCAGCTTTTGTGGTTTGCGCAGGAACAAGATGGCTGGGTGTCTCGGCCAGCGTTGGAATATGTGGGCAAAATGTTAGACATGGCTTACATCCGGGTTTTGGAAGTTGCCACGTTTTACACCATGTTCCAACTTTCGCCCGTGGGCCGCAAAGCGCACATTCAAGTGTGCGGAACCACACCTTGCATGTTGCGCGGTGCTGAGGATTTGATCGCGGTTTGCAAAAGCAAAATTCATGCAGAGCCGCAGCATTTGAATGCTGATGGCTCAATGAGTTGGGAAGAGGTTGAGTGCCTTGGCTCTTGTGTAAACGCGCCAATGATTCAGATTGTGAAAGATACCTATGAAGACCTCACGCCGGAGAGCCTGAGCGCCATCATTGATGATTTCCAGGCGGGCCGCCCGGTGCGGCCGGGTTCGCAGAATGGCCGGCAGTTTTCAATGGCTTTGACAGGCGCAACTTCACTCACCGATAAATCGTTGTATAACAAGCAGCGCACCTATACCCGGGTTGAAGCGCCTCCACCGCCCGTGGCAACCGCGCCTGCAGTTGCTTCAGCGCCCGCGATTGATTTGCAAAAGCCAGCGACACCGGGCGCTCCGGTTTCGGCCGATCTCTCAGCCAAGCCACCCATGGCGCCCGTTCCGGTTGCGGCACCCGTTGCCCCGCCGCTTCTGGCGAAAGCCGAAGTTCAAGCCACGGCGCGTGCCTCAGCACCGGTGGCCAGCCCGCGCGTTAAGCCTGCCGCCGTGTCTTCCAGGAAGACGCCGGCCAATAAGGTGGCCCCCGCCAAATCTGCTGGCCCCGAACTGTTGAAACGCCCGCGCGGCAAGGCCGACGATTTGAAGCTGATTTGGGGTGTGGGGCCAGCTTTTGAAAAACTGCTGAACAAAATTGGCTTGTGGCATTTCAACCAAATCGCCGCGTGGACACCTGCTGACATATCGCATGTGGATAAATTGTTGAAAGGCTTTCAAGGCCGCATCGCGCGCGATGAATGGGTGAAGCAAGCCAAGAAACTGGCCAAAGGCTGGCGGCCTGACAATCCGATCGGCGAACGCCCTTCAGGAAAGAAATAAGATGCTCGCTGACAAAGACCGCATTTTCACCAACCTTTACGGCCTGCATGATTGGGGTCTTGAGGGTGCGAAACAGCGCGGCTGTTGGGTGGATACCAAGTCCTTCATCGACAAGGGCCGCGATTGGATTGTGAATGAAGTGAAGGCCTCGGGCCTGCGGGGCCGTGGCGGCGCTGGCTTTCCGACTGGGTTGAAGTGGAGCTTCATGCCCAAGGTGGTGGGGGAGCGTCCGCATTACCTCGTGGTCAACGCTGACGAATCTGAACCCGGCACCTGCAAAGACCGTGAGATCATGCGCCATGATCCGCATTTGCTGGTGGAAGGTTGCCTGCTGGCGGGCATGGGCATGGCCTGCAAGGTTGGCTATATTTATGTGCGTGGCGAATATATTCGCGAGCGTGAGCATTTGCAGGCTGCGATTGATCAAGCCTATGAGGCCCGATTGATCGGAAAAAACAATATTCACGGTTGGGATTTTGACCTTTATGTAACGCATGGCGCAGGCGCTTATATCTGTGGCGAAGAAACCGCGATGCTCGAAAGCCTGGAGGGCAAAAAGGGCCAACCGCGCATGAAGCCGCCATTCCCCGCCAACGTTGGCCTCTATGGTGCGCCAACCACAGTGAACAATGTGGAATCGATTGCCGTGGCCGGAACAATTCTGCGCCGCGGTGCAACGTGGTTTAATTCCATGGGCCGCCCCAACAACGTGGGCACGAAATTGTTTTGTATTTCGGGCCATGTGAATACACCTTGCAACGTGGAAGAAGAACTGGGCATCACCTTCCGCGAATTGATTGAAAAACATTGCGGCGGCATTCGCGGCGGTTGGGATAATCTGCTGGCGGTGATCCCTGGTGGCTCATCGGTGCGCATGGTGCCTGCTGCTCAGATTATCGACACGCCGATGGATTTTGATTCACTCTCCAAACTGCGTTCCGGCCTCGGCACAGCGGCGGTGATCGTGATGGACAAATCAACTGATCTCATCAAGGCCATCGCGCGGCTTTCTAAATTCTACATGCACGAATCCTGTGGCCAGTGCACGCCCTGCCGCGAAGGCACCGGCTGGATGTGGCGGGTGATGACCCGCATGGTGGAAGGCCGCGCCGAAAAGCGTGAAATCGATATGTTGCTGGATGTAACCAAACAAATCGAAGGCCACACCATCTGTGCGCTGGGCGATGCGGCGGCTTGGCCGATCCAAGGTCTCATCACCCACTTCCGCCCAGTGATCGAGGCGCGGATTGACCAGTATACGTATCGTTCCACCAAAGACGGCGCGGTTGTTAAGCCCGAACGAATGGCGGCAGAGTAGGCCCATGCATCTCGCTGAACTCAACATCGCAAAGTTCAAATATGCAACTTCAGATTCGCGCATGGCTGGCTTCATGAACAATCTGGACGCAATCAACGCGTTGGCAGATCGCGCGCCGGGATTTATCTGGCGCTTGAAAAGCGATGGTAGCAACAACGCCACAGACTTGCGGGTGAGCGAAGAGGAATATGCCGTCAATATGTCGGTATGGACAGATGCAAAGAGCTTGGAGAATTACGTTTTCAAAACGGCACATGTTCAAATTTATCGCCGTAAAAGCGAATGGATGGAGCTGATGGAAAAGCCGCATATGGTATTTTGGAACGTGCCGGAGGGCCATCAACCTTCACTTGCCGAAGCGATGGACAAACTGCAAGATTATGAAAACAACGGCCCATCGGAACGTGCATTTGGCTGGGCGCAGGTGATGGATATTGAACACATGCGTTCATTGAGGTGTGCCTAATGCCAAAACTGAAAATTGACGGCATCGAGATTGAAGTTGAAAACGGCACCACGCTTCTGCAAGCCTGTGAAGTGGCGGGCAAAGAAGTGCCGCGCTTCTGCTATCATGAACGCCTCTCGGTGGCGGGCAACTGCCGCATGTGTCTGATTGAAGTAAAGGGTGGCCCGCCGAAGCCGCAAGCTTCTTGCGCCATGAGCGTAAACGATTTGCGCCCCGGCCCCAATGGTGAAGCCCCGGAAATCTTCACCAACACGCCGATGGTGAAAAAAGCCCGTGAGGGTGTCATGGAATTTCTGCTGATCAATCACCCGTTGGATTGCCCGATTTGCGATCAAGCCGGTGAGTGTGATTTGCAAGATCAGTCTATGGCTTATGGCAGCGATCATAACCGCTTTTATGAAAACAAGCGCGCCGTTGAAGATAAATATCTCGGCCCCCTGGTCAAAACCGCAATGAACCGCTGCATTCAATGCACACGCTG
This sequence comes from Hyphomicrobiales bacterium, assembly GCA_025359265.1. GTDB lineage: Bacteria > Pseudomonadota > Alphaproteobacteria > Rhizobiales > Aestuariivirgaceae > Aestuariivirga. The sequence continues at coordinate 50,782 of JANYHB010000072.1, forward strand.
CGTGCGTTTCACCACGGAAGTGGCAGGCATCGAAGAATTGGGCGCCACTGGTCGCGGCGAAGATATGGAAATCACCACCTATCTCAGCAAGGCAATTTCTTCTGAACTGCAAGGCAACATTATTGATCTGTGCCCGGTGGGCGCGCTCACCTCCAAGCCTTATGAATTTAAGGCCCGGCCCTGGGAACTGCGCAAAACTGAAACCATTGATGTGATGGATGCGGTGGGTTCCAACATCCGTGTGGACGCACGCGGCCGCGAAGTGATGCGCATTCTGCCGCGCACCAATGAAGAAGTGAATGAAGAATGGATTTCAGACAAGACGCGTTTTGTGTGGGATGGGTTGCGCACCCAGCGCCTTGATCAACCTTACGTGCGCGATCTTGGCAAGCTGCGCCCAGCCTCTTGGGATGAGGCATTGTCTCGTGCGGCGGCAAAGCTGAAGGCCGCTGCGCCAGAACGCGTGGGCATCTTGCTGGGTGATCTTGTCGCTGCCGAAGAAGCCTTCGCTTTGAAAGAACTGGCGCTGAAAATGCGCATCGCCAATATCGACTGCCGGCAAGACGGCACACCGCTGGGCGAGCATGGCGGCAGAAGTGGATATATTTTCAACAGTGGCATCGCCGCAATAGAAGAAGCCGATGCGATCATGTTGATTGGCTGCAACCCGCGCTTGGAAGCCCCGGTGCTCAATGCGCGGATTAAAAAACGCGCCAACAAAGGCGGCTGCTTGATCGGCGTTGTGGGTGAACAAGCTGATCTGACTTACACCTACACTTACCTCGGCGCAGGGCCGGAAAGCCTCGCGGCCTTTCTCGATCATCCCCCCGCGAACAAGCAGAAGCCCATGTTCATCATTGGGCAGGGCGCTTTGGCCAGGCCCGATGGTGCGGCACTGTTGGCCATGGCGCAAAAGGCTGCCGTTTCCTTGGGGGTGATCAAAGACGGCTGGAATGGCTTCAACATTCTGCACACTGCAGCCGGTCGCGTGGGGGCATTGGATGTTTGCGCGCTTCCCGGCGAGGGCGGCAAAAACACCACGGCGATGTTGCAGGGCGAACTTGATGTAATGATCCTCGCCGGCGCTGACGAAATTGATATGTCCAAACTGGGCAAGACTTTCGTCATTTATATTGGCAGCCACGGTGATGCTGGCGCAGCCCGCGCCGACGTGGTTCTGCCCGGCGCGGCCTACACCGAAAAATCCGCCACTTACGTCAACACCGAAGGTCGCCCGCAGATGGCTGTACGCGCGGCGTTTCCACCGGGTGATGCGCGCGAAGATTGGGCCATTATCGCGAGCTTGGCCAAGCAAGCGGGCGCAGACTTGGGCTTCACTTCCCTCGCGGCCCTACGCGCGGCCATGTATAAGGTGGCACCGCAGTTGCTGCTGTTGGATCAACGTGTGGTAGCAGATGCCTTTGCTTTGGATGAGCTGCAACGCGGCGCAGGCGAAGCGTTTAAAAGCCCTTTCGTATCGCCGGTGAAGGACTTCTATTTCACCAATCCGATTGCGCGTGCGTCCGCCATCATGGCGGAATGTTCGGCCTTGAAGAATGCCCAAAAACTTCAGGCAGCGGAGTAGGGGATGGCTGAGATTTTCTTCACCCTGGCTCTGATTGTGCTGGAAAGCCTGGGCCTTCTGGTGGCCTTGCTGATCAGTGTTTCCTTCCTCATCTATTTTGATCGCAAGGTATGGGCCGCCGTGATGATGCGCCGCGGGCCCAATGTTGTCGGGCCCTGGGGGGTGCTGCAAAGCTTCGCTGATCTGTTGAAGTTCGTTTTTAAAGAAGTGATCATTCCTGATGGTGCCAACAAAGTTGTCTTTGTGATCGCCCCCATCGTCACATCGCTTTTGGCACTCTCAGCTTGGTCGGTGATGCCGATTAGTGAGGGGTGGAGCATTTCCAATATCAATGTCGGCGTGTTGTTCCTTTTCGCCATCTCATCCTTGATGGTTTATGGCATCATTATGGGCGGCTGGGCGTCTAATTCCAAATATCCATTCCTGTCGGCATTGCGCTCTGCCGCGCAAATGGTGTCCTATGAAGTGTCCATCGGATTTGTGATCATCACGGTTCTGCTCTGTGCCGGGTCTCTGAACCTTACTGATATTGTGCACGCCCAAAACCATGGGCTTGGAACCAAGCTGGGTCTGCCGCCATCCTTTTTGGATTGGTATTGGCTGCCCCTGTTCCCCATGTTCATTATCTTCTTTATTTCAGCGCTGGCAGAAACCAACCGTCCGCCATTTGATTTGGTGGAAGCGGAATCTGAACTTGTGGCGGGCTTCATGGTGGAATATTCTTCGACGCCCTATTTGCTGTTCATGCTGGGGGAATATGTAGCTATCACCACGATGTGCGCATTGACGACCACGCTGTTCCTCGGCGGCTGGTCTCCCATCATCGCTATTGCCCCCTTCACGTGGGTGCCGGGCGTTATCTGGTTCCTGATCAAAGTGGTTTTGGTGTTTTTCATGTTCGCCATGGTGAAAACCATTGTGCCGCGCTATCGCTATGATCAGCTGATGCGCTTGGGCTGGAAAGTGTTTCTGCCGATATCTCTGGCCTGGGTGGTGATCACCGCCGGCGTTTTAGTTAGCATGGGATGGTTGCCATCATGAGCCTTTCTCTCACTGGCGTAGGCCGCCAACTTTTTTTGAAGGAATTTGTCAGCGCTTTCTTGCTGGCGATGAAGTATTTCTTTGCCCCGAAAGTCACGCTCAATTATCCCCATGAAAAAGGCATGCTCTCACCGCGCTTCCGTGGCGAGCACGCGTTGCGCCGATATCCCAATGGCGAAGAGCGCTGCATCGCTTGCAAGCTCTGCGAAGCCATTTGTCCGGCCCAAGCCATAACCATTGAAGCTGGCCCACGCCGCAATGATGGCACACGCCGGACCACGCGCTATGATATTGATATGACCAAATGCATTTATTGCGGCTTCTGCCAAGAAGCTTGCCCAGTGGATGCCATCGTCGAAGGCCCCAATTTTGAATATGCAGTGGAAACCCGCGAAGAGCTGATGTTCGACAAAGCCAAATTGCTGGACAATGGTGATCGCTGGGAACGCGAAATTGCCCGCAATCTGGCGCTTGACGCGCCGTATCGTTGACGGGGGGTTAAGATGATTGCAACAACGTTTTTCTTTTACTTGTTCTCGCTCTTCGCCATTGCCTCCGCGGTGCTGGTGATTACCATGAAGAACCCCGTGCATTCGGTGCTGTTCCTTATCTTGTGTTTTTTCAACGCCGCAGGCCTGTTTGTGCTGACGGGCGCTGAATTCCTGGCGATGATTTTAGTGGTGGTTTACGTGGGCGCGGTAGCCGTGCTCTTCCTCTTCGTGGTGATGATGTTGGATGTGGATTTCACCGAACTGCGCTCTGGCATGTTGAACTATTTGCCCGTGGGTGGTGTCATCGGCATGATCTTGCTGGCTGAACTTGTGCTGCTGTTCAGCACTTGGGCCGCACCAGCAGGTGATGTGGCCGCATCGGTTGAGGCTGCCCAAAACACCCGCGCCCTGGGTTTGGTGCTTTACACCAAATACGTTTTCTTTTTTCAGACCGCGGGTCTCATTCTGTTGGTGGCCATGATCGGCGCCATTGTGCTGACACTTCGCCACCGCACCGGCATCAAACGCCAAGATGTCAATACGCAAGTGGCGCGTGGCCCCGCAACTGCGATGGAAATCAAAAAAGTAGAATCAGGGCAGGGGATTTGATGATCGGACTTACCCATTACCTCACCGTTGCTGCCATACTTTTCACCATTGGCATTTTCGGAATATTCCTCAACCGCAAGAATGTGATCGTGATTATGATGTCGATTGAGCTGATACTGCTGTCCGTAAACATCAATCTGGTGGCGTTCTCGTTTTATTTGCATGACCTCACGGGCCAAGTGTTTGCGTTGCTCATCCTCACCGTGGCCGCAGGCGAAGCGGCGATTGGTCTGGCTATTCTGGTAACCTATTTCCGCAACCGTGGCACAATCGCGGTTGAAGATATCAACATGATGAAGGGCTGATGATGGTTCAGGCAATTCTTTTTCTGCCACTCATCGGCGCAGTGATAGCCGGGCTGTTCGGCACCAAAGCGTTCAAGCAGCTGGGCACTGATGATGAAGTTTATGCGGACCATGCGCATAATGCGCCAAGTGTTGAGCATAGCCACGATCAGCACGGGTACAATGGCCCCCCTTGGCCCATGTATCTCACGACGGGTTTGCTCTGCATCGGTGCGGTATTGTCCTGGATAATCTTCTTTGGTTTCTTGCAAGGTGGCCACGATGGCGAAATTGAATTACTGCCATGGATCACCTCAGGCTCATTAAAAGCGGCCTGGTCCATCCGCCTCGATGCGCTTACCGCTGTGATGCTTGTGGTGGTGAACACGGTGTCTGCGCTCGTTCATGTTTATTCGCTGGGTTATATGAGCCATGATGAAAGCCAACCGCGCTTTTTTGCTTATCTCTCGCTCTTCACCTTTGCGATGCTGGCCCTTGTCACCGCTAACAATCTTATCCAGATGTTCTTCGGCTGGGAAGGCGTTGGCCTTGCTTCTTATCTTTTGATCGGTTTCTGGTACACGCGTGAAAGCGCCAATGCCGCCGCCATCAAGGCCTTCGTCGTTAACCGCGTGGGAGACTTTGGTTTTGCATTGGGCATTTTTGGCGTGTTCATGGTTTATGGCTCGGTGGAATTTCCAGTGATTTTCGCCCATGCGCCAGACGCAGTGGGCAAGACCATCCATTTCCTCGGCCATGACTGGGATACGCTAACCACTTTGTGCCTGCTGTTGTTTATGGGTGCGATGGGCAAGTCTGCGCAATTTTTGCTGCACACATGGTTGCCGGATGCCATGGAAGGCCCAACGCCAGTGTCCGCTTTGATTCACGCTGCCACCATGGTGACGGCGGGCGTGTTTCTCGTGGCGCGTCTTTCTCCACTGTTTGAATTGGCACCCCACGCGCGCGAAGTTGTGACGATCGTTGGGGCCATCACCGCTTTCTTCGCCGCCACCGTTGGCCTTGTGCAAAACGACATCAAACGCGTGATCGCTTATTCAACCTGTTCGCAACTTGGCTACATGTTTGTGGCCATGGGAGTGGGCGCTTATGGCGTTGGCATTTTCCACCTCTTCACCCACGCGTTTTTCAAAGCCCTGTTGTTCCTGGGCGCAGGTTCTGTCATTCACGCCATGTCGGGTGAACAAGACATGCGCAAGATGGGCGGGCTGGGACCTTATGTTCGCATCACCCAAGCCGTGATGTTGATCGGCACGTTCTCTCTCACGGGCGTCGGCATTCCCGGGATTGGGGGATTTGCCGGCTTTCATTCGAAGGATGCAATTATCGAAGCCTCTTATGCGGGCGGCAGCACTTTTGCCTTTGCACTTTTGGTGATCGCTGCGCTCTGCACATCCTTCTATTCATGGCGTTTGGCCTTCATGACATTCTCTGGCCCGACGCGGGCTGATAAAGAAGTATTAGATCATGCCCACGAAAGCCCGCCAGTTATGCTTGTGCCGCTTTACGTGCTGGCGGCGGGCGCAATCATTGCGGGTTTTGCATTCCAACATTGGTTTATGGGCGAGGGCCAAGCAGAATTCTGGGGGGCCGCGATTTATCGCTCTCCCGATAACCATATCCTCACGCAAATGGAATCCGTTCCCCTGTTGGTGAAATGGTCTGCAACCATCGCGATGCTGGCTGGCTTGGGGCTGGCCTGGTTGTTTTATATCCGCGATACCAGCTTGCCTAAAGCTTTGGCTGCGGTGAACCAACCCGCTTATCAATTCCTGCTCAACAAATGGTATTTCGATGAGCTCTATGATTTCATTTTTGTTCGCCCCGCCAAATGGATTGGCCGCGTGTTCTGGAAAGGCGGAGATGGCGCGGTGATTGACGGATTGGGCCCCGATGGCGTTTCCGCCGCGATTTCAGGTGTAACAGCGCAAGCCGTGAAGCTACAAACCGGATATGTTTACCACTATGCCTTCGCCATGCTCATTGGCGTGGCTGCGATTATTTCCTGGTTCTCATTTGGGGGCATCCACCCATGAATTGGCCTCTGCTTTCGGTCATCACTTTTCTGCCTCTGGTGGGCGTTGCGGCAATTCTGTTGGCGCGTGGCGATGATGAAGCGGCCGCGCGTTACGCACGGTGGGCAGCGCTGTGGGCAACCACTGGCACTTTCCTCATCTCGCTATTGATCCTGCCTAATTTCAATGCGCAAACCGCAGGTTTTCAACTTGTTGAAAACCACGCGTGGCTCGGGCTGGCCAACTACCGCATGGGTATCGACGGCATTTCCATGCCCTTCGTTTTGCTCACCACATTCTTGATGCCCATTTGCATTGGTGCCAGCTGGTTTGTGAAAATCCGTGTGCGTGAATATATGATCGCGTTTCTGGCTCTTGAAACCCTGATGATCGGTGTGTTCTGCGCGCTTGATCTGGTGTTGTTCTATGTGTTCTTCGAAGCGGGCCTCATCCCGATGTTCTTGATCATTGGTGTGTGGGGTGGTGCGCGGCGCGTTTATGCCAGCTTTAAATTTTTTCTCTATACATTGTTAGGCTCTGTGCTGATGCTGATCGCCATCATCGCCATGTATTGGCAGGCAGGCACCACGGACATTGCCGTATTGCTGACACGTGCTGATGGCTTTCCGGCCGCCATGCAAACCTGGCTGTGGCTCGCCTTCTTCGCGTCTTTCGCGGTGAAAATGCCGATGTGGCCTGTGCATACGTGGTTGCCAGATGCGCACGTAGAAGCGCCCACTGCGGGCTCGGTTGTTCTCGCCGCAATCTTGCTGAAGATGGGTGGCTATGGCTTCTTGCGGTTCTCTCTGCCGATGTTCCCGGACGCCAGCCTGTATTTTCAACCGCTGATATATACACTCTCCATCGTCGCCATTATTTACACGTCGCTGGTGGCGCTGGTGCAGGAAGATATGAAGAAGTTGATTGCCTATTCGTCTGTCGCCCATATGGGCTTCGTCACTATGGGGATTTTCTCATTCACGCGCCAAGGCATTGATGGCGCAATCTTTCAAATGATCAGCCACGGCTTCGTGTCAGGCGCTTTGTTCCTCTGCGTCGGCGTGGCTTATGACCGGATGCATACACGAGAGATTGCTGCCTATGGCGGCCTGGTCAACCGGATGCCGCTTTATGCTTTTGTTTTTCTGCTCTTCACCATGGCCAATATTGGCCTGCCGGGCACTTCTGGCTTCGTGGGTGAATTCATGACGTTGCTGGGAGCTTTCAAAAACAATACGTGGGTGGCGTTCTTCGCAACATCCGGCATGATCTTGTCTGCCGTCTACGCATTACCGCTTTACCGTAAGGTGGCCTTGGGTGCCTTGGTGAAAGACTCTTTGAAGCACTTGCCCGATATCACACCGCGTGAATTGGCCACCCTTGCGCCACTGGCAGCATTGGCCATTTTCTTCGGCTTTTATCCCTCTCCCATTCTCAATCTCTTCGGTGTGCCTGTTGAAGGCTTGCTGAAAACCCTTCATATTGCGGCGGCAAACGCTGGCGATATCCTTTCAATCGCAATGCGGTGACCTGATGAGCATCTTCCAACAACTTGGCGCTGCGGCGGCACTTCCAGAGATCCTTCTGGCCATCATGGCCATGGTGCTTTTGCTGGAGGGTGTTTTTGTCACCGCCCACACACCCAACACCATTCGCTGGGGCGCCATCGCTTCAATGGTTGCGGTAGCGGGTTTGGTGATCTGGAAATCCGGCAGCGGTTCGGTTGAAGCTTTCGGTGGCGCGTTTGTGGCCGATGGTTTTGCGCGTTTAATGAAAGTGCTGGCGCTGCTCGGCGGCGCTGTCACGTTGGCCATGAGCGGGAAATATCTGGCCCGAACCAGGATGGACAGTGAAGAATATCCCGTTCTGATCATGTTGGCCTCTGTCGGCATGATGGTGATGATTTCGGCGGGTGATTTGATCTCGCTTTATGTTGGCTTGGAATTGCAATCTTTGCCCCTTTATGTGATTGCCGCCATCAATCGCGACAATGCGAAATCTTCTGAAGCGGGTCTCAAGTATTTTGTATTGGGTGCACTTTCATCGGGCATGTTGCTTTACGGCGCGTCGCTGGTTTATGGCTTCACCGGACACACGGATTTTGCCGGCATCTCTGCGGCTCTTGCTAAAACCGGCGCAACGCCGGGCGTGGTCTTCGGCCTGGTTTTCATCATCACCGGTCTTGCATTCAAAGTTTCCGCCGTGCCCTTCCACATGTGGACGCCCGACGTTTATGAAGGTGCGCCTACACCCGTCACCGCGTTCTTCGCCGCCGCACCGAAAATTGCGGCCATCGCCTTGTTTGCCCGCGTTATGGTGGGGCCTTTTGCCGGCGTCACCCATTCTTGGCAGCAAGTGGTGATCTTCATCTCGATAGCCTCAATGGCGTTCGGTGCCGTAGCCGCCATCGGCCAAAGCAACATCAAGCGCCTGATGGCCTATTCTTCGATTGCCAATATGGGCTTTGCGCTGGTCGGCCTGGCAGCTGGCACTGTGGAAGGCGTTGAAGGCCTGATTGTTTATATGCTTATTTATCTTGCCACCACCCTCGGCACGTTCGCCTGCATCATGGCCATGCGCCGCAAGGGCATTTATGTTGAGCAGATTTCTGATCTTGCGGGCCTTTCACGCAACGACAAAGGCCTTGCCTTTGTGTTGGCCATGTTGATGTTCTCAATGGCTGGCATTCCGCCACTGGCTGGCTTTTTCGGAAAGCTATTCGTGTTCTTGGCTGCCGTGAAAGCCGGGCTTTATGTATTGGCGGTTCTTGGCGTTGTGGCCTCTGTGATCGGCGCCTATTATTATTTGCGCATTGTGAAGCTGATATATTTCGATGAAGCCGCGGAAAAGTTTGATGGCGCGGATATGGAATTGGCGATCGTGGCTTATGCATCACTGGCTTTCGTGCTGGGTTTTATCGTCTTTGCACAGCCCTTGGTAAATCTGGCCAGCGCCGCAGCCAAGAGCCTGTTCTAAGCGTTGCGCATTATCCGCCTCGACACCGTGGACTCAAGCAATCTGGAAGCACGGCGGCGAGTTGCAGCCGGTGAGCGCGGGCCTGTGTGGATCGTCAGTGCTGAGCAAACGGCAGGCAAGGGCCGGTTGGGGCGCAGGTGGGAGTCTAAACCAGGCAATTTCTACGGCACATTGGTGTGGCCAACTGCCGCCCCACAGAGTGCTTTCGCGCAACTCAGTTTTGTCGCGGCTGTGGCGATGCACAGAACTGCAACAGAGTTTGCAGCCTCAAGTCGTCTCTCATTGAAATGGCCAAATGATTGCCTTTTGGATGGGGCCAAATTTTGCGGGATTTTATGCGAAAATTTGGGGCCGGGCGTGCTGGGGATTGGAATTGGCATCAACATCGCCCAGGTGCCCGACGGTTTGCCTTATCCAGCGGCGCGGTTGGAATTGGCCAATGTTGAAGCAGTTTTTGAAACACTTCAGCTAAGTCTCTCAGATAACTTAGCTATTTGGAACGAAGGCCAGGGGTTCGAAAGCATCCGCCAAAATTGGATGGCGCGCTGTCTGCACCTCGGCGGAATGGTCAGCGTGGATGGCGTGGCAGGCCGTTTCGAGGGCTTGGGCCCAGACGGTGCGTTTCTGCTGCGGCTAACCGACGGTGAATGCAAACAAATTTATGCAGGTGACGTGCGCGTAGAGTATGAGAAGCCATGAATGCAAAATCCGTGAAACGCAAACTCGATCAAGGTGAAGACCTGGTGCTATTGCCCTTGGGCGGCACCGGCGAAATTGGCATGAACTGTTATTGCTATGGGGTTGGCCCCGCGTTGACGCGCGATTGGATCATGGTTGATCTGGGCGTGAAATTTGGCGACGAACGTGACCCTGGCATTGATGTGATTATGCCAGACGTGGGTTACATCACCAAAAACCGCAAACGCTTCCACGGCCTTGTGGTGACCCATGCCCATGAAGACCACATCGGCGCAATTGCGCACCTGTGGCCGCAGCTGCAATGTGAAGTTCATTGCACGCCTTTTGCCGCAGAGTTGTTGAAGTTGAAACTCATCGAGCATGGGCTTGATGAGGACGTTAAACTGATTGTTCACAAACCCGGTAGCAAATTTGCGCTGGGGCCATTTAAGCTGGAACTGGTGCCCGTCACCCATTCCATTCCGGAATCCTGCGCCTTGTTCATCGACTCCGGCCGCGGCACGGCCTTGCATTCCGGTGATTGGAAAATTGATCGCTTCCCACAGATGGGCCATAACATTGCCGAGAAACGTTTGCGTGAATTGGGCGATCGCGGCGTTGATGCCTTGGTGTGTGATAGCACCAACGTGTTGCGTGAAGGCGAGTCACCCTCTGAAAAAGATGTGGCGGCATCGCTTGGGGATATTATCGCCAACGCCAAGGGCCGCGTGGCCGTTACCACGTTTGCCAGCCATGTTGAACGCATCTCCTGCGCCGTAAAAGCGGCGCGTTCAGCCGGCCGTGAAGTGGTTATTGCGGGCCGCGCCATGCGCAACACCATAGAAGCCGCACGCAAATGCGGCTATCTGAAAGACGCAGGCGCGTTTCTGGATTTTGAGGAATTTGGTTATCTGCCCAATGACCGCGTTTTATTGCTGTGCACCGGAAGCCAAGGCGAAAGCCGTGCGGCCATCGCGCGCATCGCTGAAGACAGCCACCCGCAAATTGCTTTGGAAAAAGGTGATCTGGTAATTTTTTCCGCCCGCACGATTCCGGGCAATGAAAAAGAAGTCAGCGCCGTCATCAACAATCTGGCCAAGCTTGAAATTGATGTGATCACGGCTGATGATGCCTTGGTGCATTCCTCCGGCCATCCGCGCCAAGGTGAATTAAAACAGATGTATGAATGGCTGCGGCCCAAAATTCTCATTCCCATGCACGGTGAGCCGCGCCACTTGCGCGCCCATGTTGAATTTGCCAAGGCGCAGGGCATTTCCGAAACTTTGCTTCTGCAAGACTTGAAGATTGCGCGGCTAAAACCCGGCCAGGCAGAAATCATCGATGAAGCCCCGGGTGGGCGTTTGCATCTGGATGGCAAATTGATCGTTGATAGTGAAGATGGCCCCGCGCGTGAGCGCCGCAAACTGGCGATGAGCGGCATTGTTTTCCTCAGTGTGCTGATGAATGACAGGGGCGACTTGCAAGATTTGGTATTAGAGGCCGATGGCGTGCCCGCTGCCTTGCCGCAAGAGCTTGAGGAATTGGCCGAAGCAGCCTTCACCGCCATGCCACGGGCGCGGCGCAAGGACGATAACGTGGTGGCCGAAACGCTCCGCACCGCCGTTCGCCGTGCGTGCGACAACGCGTGGGGAAAAAAGCCGGTGTGTAAGGTTGTGGTGCACCGAACATAGGATTGGATTGCTTGTCGTCCTGCCCCGCGAAGGCGGCAGAAGTCGAGGATGACGAATCCCTTGGTCTCCTCTAATCCCGTTCACAATGTCAAAAAAGCCCATCGAAACTCCGCCACCCGCACCTATCCGAGGCATCGAACTGAAGGATGCGTTGGAAGAGCGCTATCTGGCCTATGCGTTATCCACCATCATGCACCGCGCTTTGCCCGATGTGCGCGACGGGTTGAAGCCGGTGCATCGCCGCTTGCTGCATGTGATGCGTTTGCTGCGTCTTGACCCCAACACCGCCTTCAAAAAATCGGCTAAAATTGTGGGTGACGTGATGGGCGGTTATCATCCGCATGGCGACCAGGCGATCTATGAGGCCATGGTGCGTCTCGCCCAGGATTTTTCGTCGCGCTATCCGTTGGTCGACGGCCAAGGAAACTTCGGCAACATCGATGGCGATGGGGCTGCTGCTTATCGCTATACCGAAGCGCGGATGACTGAAGTGGCGCGGTTGCTGATCCAGGATTTAGATGAAGGCACGGTTGATTTTAAGCCGAACTATGATGGCACAGTGGAAGAGCCGGTGGTGCTGCCGGGCGCCTTCCCCAACCTTTTGGCCAATGGTTCCGCAGGCATCGCTGTGGGCATGGCCACCTCCATACCGCCGCATAACGTGGCCGAGATTTGCGATGCGGCATTGCATCTGATTAAAACCCCAAACGCTGGCGTGGATAAGCTGACGCAGTTTATCATCGGCCCCGATTTCCCCACGGGCGGTATCGTAATCGATAGCCGCGAAGATATCAGTTTGGCTTATAAAACCGGCCGTGGCGGTTTCCGTTTGCGCGCGCGCTGGGCCAAGGAAGATCTACCCCGCGGCGGTTGGCAGATCGTCATCACCGAAATTCCCTATATGGTGCAAAAGAGCCGATTGATCGAGCGCATCGCTGAGCTGCTGAATGACAAAAAGCTGACATTGCTGAACGACGTGCGCGACGAAAGCGCTGAAGATGTGCGCGTTGTCCTTGATCCGAAATCACGCAACGTGGAGCCTGAGTTGTTGATGGAGCAAATGTTCCGCAACACTGAGCTTGAAAACCGCATTCCCTTAAACATGAATGTGATCAGCGGCGGCAAAGTACCGAAGGTGTTGTCCCTCAAAGACGTTCTGCAAGAATGGTTGAACCACCGAAGAGAAGTTCTGCAGCGCAAATCGCAGCATCGATTGGATGAGATTGGCCGTAGATTAGAAATTCTCGGCGGCTATCTCATTGCTTATCTGAACATTGATGCGGTGATCAAAATCATCCGCGAGCAGGATGAAGCCAAGCCCGCGCTTATGGCCCGCTTCAAGCTGACAGATGTGCAGGCCGAGGCCGTTCTCAATTTGCGTTTGCGCGCCTTGCGCCGCCTTGAAGAGATGGAAATCCGCACTGAGAATGACAACCTTCTGAAAGAGCAGGGCGGATTGAATGCTCTGTTGGGATCAGAGGCACAGCAGTGGGCCGCAATCTCTGAAGACATTAAGCAACTGAAAGAAAAATTCTCAAAAAAAACGCCGCTCGGCAAGCGCCGCACCGATTTTGCCGAAGCGCCAGAGATGGACGAGGATTTCGATCAAGCGATGATCGAAAGGGAACCCATAACCGTGATCTGCTCTGAAAAGGGTTGGATCCGCGCCATGAAGGGCCACATCGAAGACGCCGGCACGCTTTCCTATAAAGATGGCGATGCCGCCAAATTTATTGTGCCGGCAATGACGACAGATAAAATCATGTTGTTCTCATCGTCTGGCAAATTTTACACACTGGATGCCGCAAAGTTGCCGGGGGGCCGTGGCAATGGGGAACCTGTGCGTTTGATGGCGGATGTGGATGCCGCAGATGCTATCGTTGCGGTATTTGTTCACCAAGCGGGCACCAAGCTGCTCGTGGCTTCAACCGACGGTGATGGCTTTATCGTCGCATCTGAAGAATGTGTGGCAACCACCAAAAAGGGTAAACAGGTGTTAAACGTAAAAGCACCGGTGGAAGCGCTGCTGTGCGTGCAGGTTGCACCCGATGCTGACCATTTAGCCACCATCGGAGACAATCGGAAATTGTTAATTTTCAAGGTGGGTGAATTGCCCGAGATGGTCAGAGGCAAAGGTGTTCGCCTCCAGAAATTCAAAGATGGCGGATTGGCCGATGCAAAAGCCTTTAAATTAAGTGATGGATTGAATTGGCTGGATTCTGGGGGCCGCAACTGGAGCGTGAATGACCTGTCGGAATGGCTGGGCGAACGCGCTCAATCCGGGCGGTTGCCACCACGCGGGTTTCCGAAGAACAATCGCTTTGGTTGAATATTTTCGTTAAATCACAATCAACTAATGCCTGTTAGACTTGGAGGTGCTGGGCCCCAGGGGCTGGACCCGGAGATGCTACAGTAAAATCTGCAGCGAAATGGCTGAGCAAGATAGACGGCGATGAAGGCAACACGGATCTGGGTAAAACAGGGCACTTTTGAGCGTGCAAGCGCCGATGCGCCGACGCTTGATGCCACCGAAGAACGCGGCCGCTTCGAAAGTGGCGATGTGCGCTTGACCTGTGGTGAAATTGGCACTGAAATCAAGTGGCATGCACAAACCCGCTGCATCACTTCATTATTCGTGGTAACCGATTGGCTGACCAGGGCCAAAGCGCCTTTTGTTTTGCGCTTCTATGTTTCAGGTTGGTTTGAAGAATTTTTTCAAACGGCAGTTGAGGCCGCAAACCGCCTCGAAGCTATTATTTCGCGGGGCGATCGGCATTTTCCGGTTCGCACTTTTGTGCAGCAGGTTGAGATTGCAAATTCCATCTTGGCGCCGTTGCTGAGTAACGAGAAAGCATCGTTGGACAAGCTGGACGATTTGGCCGTGGAATGCGTTTATAATAAAGACAATAACCGGTTCAGGGTTTCTGCCGTTGGCAAACACTCTTTGATTGCCAAAGTTTACGGCGATGTTGAAAGCTCGCATCCACGCCAAACAACGGGCTCTTACAGCGATGCAGTGAATGCCGGTTATGTTGAGGTGTTGCAATCGGGAAAGCCCCGCGCTGACCATGTGTTAGCGGCTCTGAGATTTCCCAACAATAATGTTTACTGGGTGCCCTACCACAGACTTATTCTGCCGGTGCTGGGCCACACCAAAGATTACTCGGTAAAAGTGGTTTCACAGTTTGCCTCAATCGGCTTTAAGGTAATCTGAGCGGCTTGCTGCCAGGGCTGTATTACGAAAAGACAAGGCCAGGTTTGTAACCGGTTCTTCCACAAAATTTTCGATGTGCTGGCGCTCTGCCACAGTTAAATATTCAATAGGTTCAATATCGTCAGAATGCCATTGCCAGCGCAAAAAGCCGCGCTCAATAAGCGGATAACCCATCCGGCCGGGATACCCCCGTGTGGCGATGGAATGGCTGGTGAGGGCCCAGATTGCATCACAATTCCATTTCAACAGCGCCAGCAAGTGCCCCATCACAGAAAAATCAGCCACCACGTCTTTGCCTTTGACTGTTTTATCAATCCAGACTTCGCCGTGATAAACCAATATGCCATTCAACTTTTGCGCCACACTGTTTTTGGGGGGATGCGCATGTGCAGGCACCAACATTTCACTGCGCCTCATGTAAACGCCAATCATGTAATTGGCGCACCATTCGGCCAAGCTGATATCCACTTTGTCGCAACGATAAGCTTGCATGCCAACAATTTTGCCCTCGTAATTTTCCAGCGCCATCCAAAAGCCGCGATCATTGGAAAAATCGCAAACTGAGTGATCATGCATCGGTGCGGGGCCAAAGCCACGCCATTTGCGCTTGGCTTCCGCGAAAGCAACCATATCAGCATCGACAATTATTTTTAAACCCTGGTTCTCAAGCGCGCCTTCGAGTTTTAAAACCAGGCGCGCAACGCCCAATGGATCCTTAATAGGACGACTCACAAACTCCAACCCCCGTTAATCAGCGCAACGCTAGATTACAATTATATCGGTTCTGTTAAAATACTAGTAATATTTAGTTTTTTTCAACAATATTCCAACCAGAAGTGGTAAGTCTTTGTTGTGGCTGAAACCTCGCCTTATATTGCATCTTTTGGGATCCCGGCACGTAATACCCCAGATACAAATAATCCAGGTTCAACCTGGCAGTTTTGGCGACACAATCAAGAATGATGTACGTGCCAAGGCTGCGCTGTTGCATTGCCGGATCGTAAAATGAATAAATAAGCGAAAGCCCATCCGGCAAAACATCCAGCAGTAGGGTGGCTATCAGCAATCCTGCCATCGGGTGGCTTGGCCCGTAACGATATTCGATCAGCCGCGTATCCACCACCGTTTCATCGATCATGGCCGCAAAATCGAGGATGGACATATCGGCCATGCCCCCGTCTGCGTGGCGCGTGTCGACGTAGGTGCGGAACAAATCATAATGCTCCGATGTAGCTTGTGGCAAAATAGCTTGCGATACCAAGTCGGAATTCAATTTCACCACGCGCCTGAAGCTTTTCGTCCAAATAAAATCTTTGACCTGCACGCGAGTGGAGGCGCAGGCACTACAGGCTTCGCAGGCTGGCCGGTAAGCGATGCTCTGACTGCGCCGATAACCGCTCTGCAACAGTTGGCCGGCCAGCGCTCTGGCATCTGGCCCAACAAGATGGGTAAACACTTTCCGCTCCTTCTGCCCCGGCAAATAGGGGCAGGGTGTGGGCGCAGTGATAAAAAACTGCGGAAAATTTCGCCTTTCGATTGTCATGTGAAGGATTATCCGACATTGCCCCGCGCCGCGCAAGACCATTGGCGTGCCGTGGGAAAATCAATTAGCCTGCCTCAAATGGAGAATCTGTCATGGCAGTAAAATGCGCTTGGTTGGGGCTTGGTGTTATGGGTTTTCCGATGGCCGGGCATCTCGCCAAAAAAGTCGGTGCTGGTTTAACGGTGTTCAACCGCAGTTCTGGCAAAGCCGCGATGTGGCAAGTGACATGTGGTGGCACGCAAGCAAAAACCCCCAAAGATGCCGCCGACGATGCCGATTTCGTGTTTGCCTGTGTGGGCAATGATGCCGATTTGCGCCAAATCACACTGGGTGAACACGGCGCTTTCCATGCCATGAAGCCCGGCGCGATATTTGTGGACCATACCACAGCCTCGGCCGACGTGGCCCGTGAATTGAGCAAGCAAGCAGCGGCGCGGGGCCTGGGCTTTATTGATGCCCCGGTTTCCGGTGGGCAGGCGGGTGCTGAAAATGGCGCACTCACCGTGATGTGCGGGGGTGAGGCAGCGCATTACGATAAAGCCGAGCCCTTGATTATGTCTTATGCACGGATGTCTAAATTACTCGGCCCCAGCGGCAGCGGGCAACTGGCGAAAATGTGCAACCAAATTGCCATTGCGGGAATTGTCCAGGGCCTTGCCGAAAGCATTCAGTTTGGCATGAAAGCCGGGTTGAAAATGGAAGAGGTTATCGACGTGATCTCGAAAGGGGCCGCAGGCTCTTGGCAAATGGATAACCGCCACAAAACCATGATTGCGGGAAAATTTGATTTCGGTTTTGCGGTAGATTGGATGCGCAAGGATTTGGGAATATGCCTCAGTGAGGCCCGCAAGAACGGTGCCCAACTTCCATTGACCGCATTGATCGATCAGTTTTATGCCGACGTTCAATCGATGGGCGCAGGTCGGTGGGATACCTCAAGCCTGATTTCGCGATTAGTGAGTTAAAGCTTTAAAAAAAAGGTGGCCGGGCAAGCCGACCACCTTTTTCAGCACACAGTTATTGGATGAGGTTACTGGGCGCCACGGCTCTGTTCTTGCATATGGCGCTGATCCTCTGGTTCAATATAATTCAAATATCCATCATTGTTGATGCCGTTAACATTATACTGGGTGGAATAATGCTTGGACTTTGGAGTCACAATAACCTGATCTTGAGGAACGGGTGAACCGTTGACCTGGCCATCGTTAAAAGTTGAATTGTCATTGCCGCCATCATTTGCGAAAGCTGCAGTTGAAAGCGCTGCGAAAGCAGCAAGCGTGATAACGATCTTTTTCATGATAATCTCCTTGGTTAGTCGGTTGATATTTTAGTGAAGACAAAAAGTGTTCGACGCATTGTCCATGTGATAGAAACGCGCGATCATCTTAAAAGTTGCACCGCACAAAAATTTGATTGATCAACTAAATTCACCAAAGCGTGAAGTGAGTGGGACAGCGTAATTTTTTTACAATTCGAACTGTGCAAAAATGAATGACCGGACAAGCCGATCATTCATCGCTAAAATTCGCATTGCGTCCAGTTTCGATTAACGACCGGCGCGGTTACGCTCACGTACGAATGGCTGATCAGCAGGATCAAAATAGTTAGTATAGCCTTGATCGTTGGTTCCAAAATAAAAGTTGGATTGGCGATTTATTCTGCGATAGCGCCCAGGATCGTTGCCAAAGTTCTGTGGCGCTGGCGCCCCGTTGATCAAGCCGTCACCAAATGTGGAGCTGTCGTTGCCTCCTTCATTTGCCAAAGCCAACGTTGATAGAGCTGCCATGGCAGCGATAGTGATAATGATCTTCTTCATAATAATACCCTTCGTTATTTGAACAGTGAATGCGGCAAGACAAAGTTCTTGTTTGTATTGTCCATGGCGTAACAACGCGGAGGAGGTGGAAAGGTTGCGCGCAATGGGGCTTTTTACAATCAACTGACATCACGTAGCGGTGAATTAACGGTGGGATGTAATGACCGATCCGCCCGATTTTTATGCAGATGCGCAGTGATTGGGCACCATGCGCAAAATAAATTTTGTATATTCAAGGCTTGAATTATTGAGTGCTGAATACCAGCTAAACCGGTGATAATGGGGCAGGTTTCCAGAAATGAACCTTCGGTCACTTGATTTGAATCTGCTGGTTGTTTTTGATGCTGTGTTCAAAGAGCGCAATATAACCAAAGCCGGGGCAAAAATTGGGCTTTCGCAATCATCGGTGTCGAATGCGCTCACTAGGTTGCGTGGCCATCTGAATGATGAATTGTTTTTGCGCGGGCCGCGCAGCATGCTGCCAACGCCGCGCGCTTTTGAACTTGCTGAGGCGATCCATGAAACTCTGTCGGCGCTTGAAAAATCGCTTGATCAGAAAGAGTTTGATCCAAAAATTGCCGCGCGAACTTTCACCATTGCTGCCGTTGACTATTTCAGCGTTGTTTTGGCTCCGAAACTTGCACAGTATTTGGAGAGGAATGCACCGCGAATTGATATTCGAATTTTGCCGGCGGCCCTTGATCCCCAGGAATTGCTAGACAAAGGCGAAGCAGATTTTGCTGCGGGAGTATTTGAAGACATCCCAGATCGATTTGATAGCCAGATCTTATTGGAAGATACAATTGGCTGTGTGGTGAGGGCTGACCACAAACTTGCGACATCGGGACTAGCACTTGAACAATATGTCGCATCAGATCACCTGATGGTCAGTGCCAACGGTGTCGCACGCTCTTTCGTGGATGTTGATTTGAAAAAGTTGGGGCTAAAACGGCGGATTGCCATGACGATCAGCAGTTTCTCTCTGGCGCCTGCCATACTGGCGTCGAGCAACTTGGTTCTCACCGCACCGCAAAAAGTTATTCAGAGCTATGACAGCTCAATGTTCAAATTGCTGCCTTGCCCCGTCTCGTCGCCCATGCGGCTGCGCCATATTGATCTCATCTGGCACAAAAGAATGTCTGTGCATCCCGCACAAGCCTGGTTTAAGAACGCAATCACAGAAATTGCGGTTGAGATTTAGCCGTCGAAATTTTCACGTTGCATAACGGTGTGTGGCTGGCCGGATAATCCGACCAGCCATTGTGGCGGTGATGTAATCAAACCACCCACCACGCATATTATTGGTTGCCGCGGCTCGTTTCAAACTCTGGCTGCGATTGAACGTCACCGTTCAGCGACCTATCGCTGCTGGAATTAATTTCAGTGTTTTGATAAACTTTCAATTTACGCAAATGTTTAGCATGTGCCGCAGGGGTTTGATAAACTGGCGCAGAATTATTGGCGCCAAATTGTGATTCATCACTGTTCTCCGCGTAAGCT
Organism: Hyphomicrobiales bacterium; assembly: GCA_025359265.1. Classification (GTDB taxonomy): domain Bacteria; phylum Pseudomonadota; class Alphaproteobacteria; order Rhizobiales; family Aestuariivirgaceae; genus Aestuariivirga. Next base: position 70,246 of record JANYHB010000072.1, read on the forward strand.
GCAGTTGAAATTGCTGCCACGGCAGCCAAAGCAATAATAAATTTTTTCATTTTAATCTCCTTTAAGCTGGAATGTGTGTCCAACTTTTTAAAGGAACGCGGCCCATCCGTGCTCCAATAACGAAGAGATGGGGAGGCCAGCAGTAAATTTGAAATTGATAAATCAAATCACCGCTATTTTTTTGGTGAATATATGAAACAGAATTTGTTTCAATTTAAGATATTGATTTTAATTGGTATATCAGAAGGTTAGCTTTGATGTTGCCCAGAAAATAGGCATAATGATCGAAGTTCCGACGCAAGGCCAATGGCGTCTACGATTGCGTTAGCCATTCAGCTTCTTAGCCACATCCAGCGCGAAATAAGTCAACACCCCGTCGGCTCCGGCGCGCTTGAAGGCCAGAAGGGTTTCTACAATCACCTTTTCTCCGTCTAGCCAGCCGCGCTCTATGGCGGCCATCAGCATCGCGTATTCGCCAGACACTTGGTAAGCAAATGTGGGCAACCTGAATTCGCGTTTCACCCGCGACACAATGTCGAGATAGGGCATGCCGGGCTTCACCATCACCATATCTGCACCTTCGGAAATATCCATCGCCACTTCGCGCAAAGCTTCATCAGAATTCGCGGGATCCATCTGGTAGGTGCGTTTGTCACCTTTCAACATGCCGCCAGAGCCAACGGCTTCGCGGAACGGGCCATAAAAGCCCGAGGCATATTTGGCGGCGTAAGCCATGATCAAAACATCTTGCAGGTTGGCTGCGTCAAGCGCTGATCGAATAGCGCCAACGCGGCCATCCATCATATCTGAAGGTGCGATCACATCGCAGCCCGCCTGCGCTTGCACCAAGGCTTGTTTAACCAGCGCTGCAACGCTTTCATCATTCACAATTTTGGCGCCGTGCATCAAGCCATCTTGGCCGTGGCTGGTGTAGGGGTCTAGCGCCACGTCACACATCACGCCTATTTCTGGCACTTCCAACTTGATCGCCCGAACCGCGCGGCAAATGATATTGTCAGCGTTGAAGGCTTGTGTTGCAGCTTCATCGCGCAAAGCCGGATCGGTGTTGGGGAAAAGCGCGATCATTGGAATGCCAAGCGTTGCGGCCTCACGCGCCATTTTCACCGCAATATCGATGGAATAGCGCAACACACCGGGCATTGATGCAATCGCCTCAGTTTTGTCTTTGCCGTCAATAACAAAAATCGGCCAAATCAAATCTGAAACCGACAGTTGGTTTTCGCGCAAAAGATTGCGCACCCAAGCAGACCCGCGGTTGCGGCGCAGGCGTGTGGTCGGAAATGAAACGGGAGGTGTAGACATCTGAGAATCCTTAAACCTTGCAATAGTCTTTGGCAAATTGTGCCAAAGCGCCACGGCCCTTAATTTGTTTAGAGGCTGTTAACCATGAATTTGGCAAAGCGAAATCTGAGAGTTGGGGCTTGATGGAACAGAATCAATTGTACAAATTGGCGCTTGGCGTGTGGGTTGCAACGCTTTGCTTCGTCACGTCGAGCCTTGCAGACATTACACCAGCCCAGCAGGCCGCCGAAATGTTGGCGCGGGCACAATCTGTTGATGTGAAATGTAGTTATTTGAACCCGGCCGATAAAGCTGCATTATCCAGTCTTGTCGCTCGGGCTGAAATTGCCTTGGTGAACCGCGAATCTGTGGAAGCCACCAAAGCCACTTTGCAGCGCGGCCACACAGCCGGTCTGGCCGCGGTGTGCAGTGCTGATGAAAAGCGCTCGGTAATTACCGTTTTGGGTGTGGCAAGACAAGCCTCGGCCCAACCCATGTTGACAGTCGAAAATAGAGTGGCAGACGCTGCGCCGCCTCTTGCTGCCGACATTGCACCGCTCGCGCCGATTGCTGCCAAGACCGCGCGGGCCAATGTTGTCAAAATCAGGCAGCCGCAAGAAACCAAATCAGCGGCGCAGAATAGCAAGCCTGTTGAACCCACCGTGGCGCAGGTGCCAAAAATAACTAAACTGAATAAATTCGTCGCAACCGCAGATGGCCTGCAGCATTACACTCAATTGACCGAGGCCTATTATCTGTTTTTGCGTTGCAAGGGCGGCGGCAGGCAAGCAAATGGCTTATATGCCGCCATCTTGGACGCGCACCATAACGTGATCCAATCCCACGGTGCCAGGGCAGTTTCGCTGGCTTTACGCAGCGCCAAATCACGCGCCGGGGCCCAGAGCTGTTTGTAAGCCGTTAACTAGCTTGCCGAAACTTTGGTTAAGCCCATGCGCAAATGAAATTTAAACGCTAATTAAAATCGTGCGCATTTTCATAAAATATAACGACATATTTACCGAGACTCTTCAGCTCACCTTAAACCCCTCAGCGTAGGTTGGCTTCCATAGAAGGAAAACGCCCAATCAAGAGGCTGCACCTTCAACAGGAAAAAGAGGTGTCAAAATGAACACGCAACTTGCGGTGGGGGAAGTGCGCACATCGGTGGATGGCAAGCGCAGCGAAATTAAAAACCGCTATCTTGAAAGCTTGACATTGATCGAGCGATTGCACCGCCGCTTGCTGGATGTGATCAAGGATGACTTTGATCGCAACGGCGAAAAGGAAGTTAACCCGGTGCAGGCCCTGCTGTTGTTCAACATCGCAGACGCCGAACTCACCGCCGGTGAACTGAAAACCCGTGGCCACTATCAAGGTTCCAACGTATCTTACAATTTGAAAAAGCTGGTTGAACTGGGTTATGTGAACCACGAACGTTCGTCATCCGACAAACGCTCAGTGCGTATCAGCCTCACGACAAAGGGCGAAGACATTCGCGCCCGTGTGGATGCACTTTATAACCGCCAGCTTTCAGCCCTTGAACAAGTTGTGGGGCTTTCAACGGATGAGTTCGATAAGCTCAATAAGGCATTGGGCCGCTTGGAACGTTATTGGACAGACCAAATTCTCTACCGCATGTAAAACTGCGCAGCTAATTCAGGAGAGCGGATAAAAGCCCCGCCGTGGTGAGAAATCATCCGGCGGGGTTTTTGCTTGCCTAAATAGTTGCCGCCGATTATTTGGGCGCAGACTTTGCGGAGAGGTGGCAGAGTGGTCTATCGCGACGGTCTTGAAAACCGTAGGGGGTGCAAGCCCTCCGGGGGTTCGAATCCCTCCCTCTCCGCCAACAAACTATTGCATCGTCCAAGTGCAATTCACCGTCCCGCCTGTTCCAATGTCATGGGGCTTAACCGTGCATGTGAGGTCCTTTAGCGAAAATTCCAGTTTGCCTGCCGCTCCATCAGGCTGCACGCCATTTTCAACCGCGGTGGCGTAAAGCTCATTGGCGGCGCGGCCCTTAACGGTGTGGTGGCTGGTGCCATAATCCAGCTCACAACTGTGGAAATTTTCAGCCACGTTGCCCGAAATGCATTGCAGCCCTTTGGCCGTTATGGTGATGAGGGGTGGCGCTGCCGGGCCTGCACTGTGGTTACCCAGATATTGCATAAGCCGCCATTTATTGGCCGCGCTGACACTGGGGGCACGCTGCGCCATCAAAGCGGCCAGAGCCATTCCGGAGCTGCCGCCAGATGTGTCGGCACAGGCTATAGAAGACAGGTTGAGCAAAGCGAGGATGACGAGAGTTGGTTTCAACATTGCGGTTCTCCATTGCGGCTTGCGACGGGACCAACAGCAACTTTAAACACGTTCAACGGCAGCTGTTGCACGAGCCCAAGTTTCCGCTTTCAAACTGCCAACGTCAAGTGTTTTAGGGAGAAACGAATTCACTGCATTTAGGCGCCGCATCGCCACCCCAAGGCATGATGGGCACGGTGGAGGTTGAGTTCTTGGGCGAACCGTCAACCAGCTTGTTAGTGAAACTCAAATACACCAGAACATTTCTGCTGGCATCACACCCCCGCGAGATATGCATCGCTTTGAAAAACAGTGAACGGCGTTGTTCATACATGTCTGCGCCCTGGGCAAACTTGCCTTTAATTTTAACCGCACCCACTTGGCGGCAGGCAAGGGACACATCGGACGTTTGTTCCGCAAAGCCCGCCCAACCAACCCAACCGCCTTTTTCAGGCAACGTAAAGTAACAGGCCACGCCATCAATCAGCGGATCATCCACCACATATGTTGCCAGTTTGGAATTGGGGGAAAGCAAATTGAACGTTGTGTCCTTTTTAAAAATGAGATCAGGGTCGTCCTGCGCCATGGCAGGTGCAAGCGCCAAACCGGCAGCACAGAATGCGGCAAGTACAAAGGCAGATATACGCATATGAGTTCTCCTCGTGCGATAGATTGGCGTTCCCACACGAAAATCAAGTGACACTGTTGAGGCGGGCAAACCCAGCCTCTAAATCGGCGATCAAATCGTCCGGGTGTTCCAGCCCAATATGCAATCGCAATGCCGGGCCAGATGGATGCCATGGGGCCACGGTGCGCTCAGGATGCATAGGGATGATTAGGCTTTCGAATCCGCCCCAGCTATAGCCCATCGAAAACAAGCTTAAGCCGTCCAACATCGCCGCCACTGCTGCTTCAGGTTTTGGTTTAAGAATGAGGCCGAAAAGGCCCGAAGCACCCGTAAAATCTCGTTTCCAAATTTCATGGCCGGGCGCATTGGATAGGGCAGGGTAAAGAACCGTTGCAACCTCTGGCCTCTGCCGCAACCATTCAGCGATGTGAAGCGCAGATTTCATATGGCGTTCCAGGCGTAAATCCAGCGTCCGAAGCCCGCGCAAAGCCAAATACATATCATCTGGCCCCGCGAACAGGCCGAGATATTCGTAACCGGCTTTGAAGCGCGGCCAAGTGGCCTGGTTGCAGACAACCGAGCCAAACATCACATCCGAATGGCCCACGATATATTTAGTGGCCGCTTGAATGGATATATCCACCCCATGCGCGAAGGCCTTAAAGAAGTGGCCCGCCGCCCACGTGTTATCCAGCATGACCACGAGGCCCATTTCATGTGCGATTAACGCAAGCAGGGGAACATCTTGAACTTCAAAAGTTTGGGAGCCGGGGCTTTCGAGATAGAGGACTTTGGTATTCGGGCGGATCAAATCGCGCAGGCGATCGCCAATCAGCGGATCATAATAGGTGGTTTCAATGCCTAACCCCCTCAGCATGTGATCGCAAAAGTCACGCGTGTTGCCGTAAACCGAATCCACCATCAGCAGATGGTCGCCCGACTTGAGAAAGCTCAGCAGCGCAGCGGTAATCGCTGCCACACCCGAAGGTGCCACTTTGCATGCATAACCGCCTTCCAATTCTGCAATGGCATCTTCTATGGCCCGCGACGTTGGAGTGCCACGCCTGCCATAAACGTAAGGCTGGCCACCCGGCTTGAGGCTTGCAACCGTGGGAAAGGTAATGGTGGAAGCGCGGTAAACCGCCGGATTGACTGCGCCGTGTTCAGCATATTCACGCGCCGCCGAGGCTAGTTTTGTTGCCGGTTTGAGTGAGTTGCGGTTGAGCGTCTTTTTGGCCATGATGCACTTTCAATTCATGTCTTGCTAACACGAGAACGGAAAGGCGCAAAGCGCATGGACGACGAAAAAGATCAGAGCCGCCATTGGCTGGGCCACAGCGACACGGGCATGTCTCCCCTCGTCATTTCGGCCATGGTGGCCACCAGACTGTTGCTGCTTATACTTTGTGGTGTGGTGGGGGTGATCATTGCCGTTTATCTCTGGCAAAAAATTCAGGTTATCGGCGGGCCGATGGAAAGTGGTGATTGGGGCATGTTGGTGCTGCTGGCCGTGCTTGTGGCATTACCGCTGCTTCTTGCAAAAAAAATTGGTGATGAGTTGACGAAGGGGCGTTAGGCGCCTTTTCCGCCTGGGCCTAATGTGGCAACGCGCAACAGGTTGGTGCTGCCTGGATTGCCAATGGGAACACCAGCGGTGATCAAAATTTTCTCTCCCGGTTTCGCAAAGTCTTCGCGGAAAGCTATTTCTCCGGCGTGGCTCATCATATCGTCTAAGGATTTCGCATCAGGAACCACGACAGGGTGACATCCCCACGTGAGGGTAAGTCTGCGCGCCGTGGCAACAATGGGGGTTAAGGCCAAAATGGGCGAATCAGGCCGTTCACGCGCTACACGGTTTCCTGTTGCACCCGATCCCGTGTAACACACTATAACCGGCACCTGCAAAGTTTCCGCGATGGTGCGGGCCGCACTTGAAATGGCATCCGCAGTGGTTTTATCAGGCTCGGTGCGTTGGGCATGCACAATGCCCTTGTAATACGTGTCATTTTCTGCTGCCCGGGCTATTTTATCCATGGTTTGAACGGCCCGCTCTGGCCACGCACCCGAAGCACTTTCGGCCGAAAGCATAACGGCGTCTGCGCCTTCATATACCGCGGTTGCAACGTCTGATACTTCAGCGCGCGTAGGAACCGGTTCAACAATCATCGATTCCAGCATTTGCGTTGCCACAACCACGGGCTTGCCATAGCGGCGCGCGCTTCGCGTGATGAACTTCTGTTTGGACGGCACCAATTCCAGCGGCAGCTCCACGCCTAAATCGCCCCGTGCCACCATCAAGCCATCAGAATGTTTCAAAATGTCATCCAACACCGGCAGGGCTGATGGCTTTTCAATTTTGGCCATTACCCCCGCTCGGCGTTTCACCAGAACTTGCGCTTCAGCCACGTCCTCGGCGCGCTGCACGAAAGACAGTGCAATCCAATCCACGCCAAGGGAGGCTGCGGCTTCCAAGTCGGCACGATCTTTTTCGGTCAGCGCCGGAATGGCGAGCAGCGTGTCTGGCAAATTAACGCCCTTGCGATCTGAAAGCATGCCGCCGTATATCACCTCTGTTTCCAGGCGTGCGGGCTCTGCCTTCACGATCTTTACCCGCATGCGACCATCGTTCAGCAATAAATTGTCGCCCAGCTTTGCCCCTGCAAAAATTTCAGGATGCGGCAAATAAACTCTCTTCTCGTCACCTGGTGCAGGGTTTGTATCGAACACAAATTGCTGGCCCGCGTTTAACTTTACTTCTTTGTTTGCGAAAGTACCGATGCGGATTTTGGGGCCTTGCAAGTCAGCCAGGATGCCGATGGGGCGGCGCATTTTTTCTTCAACTGCGCGAATGTGGCCATGCAGCTCTTTCAACAGCGCATGATTCGTGTGGCTCATGTTAATGCGGAACACATCCACCCCAGCGATGAAAAGTTTTTCAATCATTTCACGGGTGTTAGAGGCCGGGCCAAGTGTGGCCAAGATTTTGACTTTACGATTTCTGCGCACGGGTGTGGAACTCTGAGTTGTTATTGTTGGGTGGTCGTGCCAGGGGCTGGCGGCGGTGGAACGGGAACCGGCAGAGCCGTTCCATCTTGCGCGGGAACTGTGGCAGCGGCTGGCGTGGGCACTGCAGGGGCCTTGTCACCTGACAGTGATACTGTCCAATCCTGCTTTTCGCCGGTGTCGACTTCAAAAAAGCCTTGTTGCTGATAGCCGCGTTCAGTACATTTATCGAGGCCGCGAATGGTGAAGATCTTGTCTTTGATGCAAACCATGGCCTTGCCGCCCCAATTGCCGCCTTTTTCGCGGTCAACGGCATAGACGTAATAATAGCGCGCAATCAACGGGCCTTTGAGCAAGTTTATGCAGGCGGTGGGCTTGGCCGTCCACCAACCTTCCGACGCCCAGCCCTCTTTATCTTTGTAGCCGATGGCAATGCTCACCGAGCTTGTGGTGTTATTGCATAGTTTCAAATCTGCACGCGCTGGCGATGCTGCAAGACCAGCCAGCCCAAGGCTTATGCAGCCTGCCGTTAATATGCGTTTCATACCCCTAATCTCCACAGGCTTTGCAGCAAAACTTGGGCAGATTGCCCGAATGGCCATTAACTACGGGATTCTGAAGGGAGGGACAAGGGCGGATTGAAACGCCCCGCCTGAGAACCCGCCTGTGGATGAGGCAAATTCGGGGGTTGGCGGCAAATCGTCCAGCGCCTATCTAAGCGTCATGAAACCTGATGCCAAAACCCAAACTGAACTCGACGCCGCCGCCTTTCGCAGGCTGGTAGAGCATTTGCGCCAACGCAGCGATGTGCAAAATCTTGATTTGATGAACCTGGCCGGCTTTTGCCGCAATTGTCTGTCCAACTGGTATGAAGAGGCAGCCAAGGCCAAGGGTTTAGATGTGAGCCGTGCTGAAGCGCGCGAGCATGTTTACGGCATGCCGCAGGATGAGTGGAAGGCCAAATACCAAACGGGGGATGCAAAGCCCCTCACCAAACCAGCCCATTAATTTTATCGAAGCGGAGTAACCATTTTGGCAACCAAGACAAAAACCACATTTGCTGAAGGCCAGCTAAAATCTATCGTTGAGCGTATCGAACGGCTGGAAGAGGAAAAGCGCACCATCGCTGCTGATATCAAAGAGGTTTATGCCGAGGCCAAGGGCAATGGCTATGATGTCAAGGTTTTGCGCAAGGTAATTTCGCTGCGCAAGAAGGAGCCAGCCGAGCGCATGGAAGAAGAAGCGATGCTGGACGTCTATCTGTCGGCCTTAGGGATGATGCCCGTTGAGGCGGCGGCAGCTTAACTGCACTAGACTCAGCGGTTTTCGCGCCTAACATCCCAGCTTTTGATGGGGGAGCGCGGCTAGTGGTCAATTCACGTCCAGTAGATCTTGCTTTAGTTCTGGCGGTTGATGTTTCCAGCAGCGTTGACAGTGGTGACTATCAACTGCAGATGCAGGGCATTGCCGCGGCGCTTCGGCAGCAGGCGGTATGGGATATAATTCGTGGTGGACACCATCATCAAATAGCGCTTGCTTTGGTGCAATGGTCTACCGCCAAAAAACAGTCGATCACAATTCCGTGGAAAATTATTTCCTCTGTGGAAGACATAACATCAACAGCACAAGCGATTGAATTGGCTGCAAGGGATTCGGCACCGGGTGGAACGGGAATGGCGGCAGCCATCGCATTTTCTACGGAACTTCTGGCGCGAATCTCGCTGCCAGCTGATCGCAAAGTCATTGATGTGTCAGGCGATGGGTTAGAGAGTGATGCAGGAGATGTGCCCCTAGCGAGAGCTGGCGCACTTCAAAGCGGCATTGTGATCAATGGGCTGCCCATCATCAGCGACTCTGAATTGTTGGTGCCCTATTACCGCGACGTGGTCATCGGAGGGGAAGGGTCTTTCATCGAACCGGCTAAAAACATCCTGTCTTTTAGCGATGCGATGGGGCGCAAGTTTATCCGCGAATTGCAACCGACCTTGGCTTGATCGCCAGTTCAAACTCAACTAACACGTCCCAAATTCACGGGTGAAAAATGGATTCCGAAAAGCGCATCGCTGATAAGCAAGACTGGATCAAGGGGGCCACGGGTGATTGGGAAATCATCATTGGGCTTGAGGTTCACGCGCAAGTTTTGGCAAAGTCTAAACTGTTCTCCGGCGCATCGGCAGAATATGGCGGCGCCCCCAACGACCATGTAAGTTTCGTTGATGCGGCCATGCCCGGCATGTTGCCGGTGATCAATGAATTCTGCGTAGAGCAGGCTGTGCGCACCGGGCTTGGCCTCAAGGCGCAGATCAATGAAGTGTCGGTGTTTGACCGCAAGAACTATTTCTATCCAGACTTGCCGCAGGGCTACCAAATTTCGCAATATAAACAGCCGATCGTTGGCGAAGGTGTGGTTTCGGTCGATCTTGAGGAAGGCAAATCCATCAGCATTGGGGTTGAGCGGCTGCATTTGGAACAAGATGCGGGCAAGAGTTTGCACGATCAACACCCCGCAATGAGCTATGTTGATCTTAATCGCTCGGGCTGCGCGCTTATGGAGATTGTGTCGCGGCCAGATATGCGCTCTGCCGATGAGGCCAAGGCCTATGTGACGAAATTGCGCCAGATCATGCGCTATCTCGGCACGTGTGATGGCAACATGGAGCAGGGGTCTATGCGCGCTGATGTGAACGTTTCAGTGCGCAAGCCCGGTGCACCGTTTGGCACGCGCTGCGAAATAAAGAATGTCAACTCCATTCGATTCATGGGTCAGGCGATTGATTATGAAGCGCGCCGCCAAATTGGCATTCTGGAAGATGGCGGCAAGATTGATCAGGAAACCCGCCTCTATGATGCCAAAAAGGGCGAGACGCGTTCCATGCGTTCCAAAGAGGAAGCGCATGATTATCGCTATTTCCCAGACCCGGATTTATTGCCCCTGAAACTTGATCCCCGGCGCATTGCAGAAATCAAAGCTTCGCTGCCCGAATTGCCGGATGAGAAGCGGGCGCGGTTTGTGGCGAGTTATGGGCTCTCCAGATATGATGCTGCGGTTTTGGTTGTCGAACAGAGTTCCGCCGGATTCTTCGAAGATGTGGCCCAAGGCCGAGACGGAAAGCTTTCCGCCAACTGGGTGATCAATGAGCTCTTTGGGAGATTGAACAAAGAGGGCAAGAGCGTTGAAACGTCACCGGTTTCTGCCCGGCAACTGGGTGGTTTGGTTGATTTGATTTCAGCGGGCACCATCAATGGAAAAATTGCCAAGGATGTGTTTGAACTCTTGTGGACCGAAGGTGGCGAGCCTGCCCAAATCGTGGAAACCAGAGGTTTGGTGCAGGTGACAGACATGGCGGCCATAGAAAAAGCCGTGGATGAAATCATTTCAGTCAATCCTGACAAAGTAGAAGCTGTGAAGGCCAAGCCGTCAATGCTGGGCTGGTTTGTGGGCCAAGTGATGAAAACCACGGGCGGCAAGGCCAACCCCCAGACGGTGAGTGACCTGCTGAAGAAAAAACTTGCTATTACATAGAGTTAAAGATCGTTAACAATAACTTAACATGCCTTCCCCTTTTTTGTTCAACCCGCTATAGTCCGTGTGCTGATTATCAGTACACGGCATTATAGGAGTTTGCTCCCATGGCGAAGAAGCCACCGAGGGCCATGACCAAAGCTGCACCCAAAAAAGCAGCTGCACCAAGGAAAGCGCCCGCAAAACGCGAGAAGGCGATGTCCCCCAAAGAGCGCGCCCGCTTCACGCTTTATGGCAGCGCTACATCCGGCCCCACTTACACTGCGGCTTTGGCTTTGGCCCTGTCGCGCCACCCGTTTTCATATATTAACGTGAATTTGCGCGAAGGGGCGCATAAGCAGCCCGATTATCTGGTAAAGAACCGTTATGGCCAAGTGCCGGCGTTGCGTGATGGCAATCTGATGGCGGTTCAATCTGCCGCCATCTTGTTGCATTTGGCCGAAAGTCTCGACAAGTTTAATTCCAAGTTGCCGTTGGAAAAGCTGCGCATTAGAGAATGGCTGTTTTGGCAGTGGGACAAACTTGCCGTTCCCGTGTTCCGCTTGCGCGCGCGCGCGCGTGGCCTTCGCCAATTCGGCGATGAAGTGCGCGTGATGTATGATACCGAAGCAAAAGCCGCGCTCGCGGTGTTGGAACAAGAGCTCACAAAGTCAGAATGGGTTGCGGCAAAAAAACCCACCATGGCGGATATCGGCATTTATGGTGTGCTGCGTTATGCGCCAGAGGCCAATATTGATCTTTTGCATTATCCGCATGTAACGGCGTGGAAAAAGCGCATTGAAGAACTCCCGGGTTTTGCTACACCGGAACAGTTGCTCCCGATGGAGAGTAAACTGATCTAATTTTGCAAGGCAGACTGTGGCGCCGAAAAATCCTTGGCAGTTGGAACGCACTGAAAATCAAATTCAGGGAACTGTGGCCAAGCGCAAAAGGCACCGTGACTGGGGCGGCGCTGTATTGTTTTTGTTGGTCGGCCTGGGCGGTCTTGCTGGAGGCGAGTTGGGGTTATTGTGGCCGCGGTTTGATATTTTTGCACAATTCACAATTCAATTTGCGATATTCGCTGCCGCTGGTGTCGTTGGGCTTTTCATCCCCCGCTTAAAAGGTGTTGGGGCGGGGCTTGTGGCTGTGCTGTTGCTTTGTGGTTATGGCTTATGGCCGAGCACCAATTTCCAAACTACTGAGAGTTCTCTTGCCGCTGGTGAAAAGCGAATGAAGGTTGCGCAATTCAACTTGGGTGGCCAGCGATCTTCACCCGACGGCATTGTCGGCAGTTTGCGTGCAATTAAAGCCGACGTGATTACGCTGGTTGAAACCGGTTTGAATGGTGAAGCAATTTTGGCTGATCTGAAAGGCGATTATCCATTTCAGGTCAATTGCTTTGCAAGCGTCGGCTGTGAGATGGCAATTATTTCGAAAATTCCATTGGCAAACGGCAAGCTGATTTATGCGGGCCAATCTGTGCCTTTGCTCAAGGCATCCCTTGGTGCCATGTATGGCGACATCGTCGTCGTGGCGGCGCACACCACTCGCTTTCCGCACCTCAAAGCACAATTCAGTCAATTCCGTGCCATCGCTCAAGCGCTGGAAGTGGACGCAGAACCTCTGTTATTGATGGGAGACTTCAACGCCACACCGCAATCCCGCGTGTTGAAGACTCTGGCAGGGCAGCTGGGCCTTACGATCGCCACCGATCTGCCAAGTTGGCCGGCCACCTATCAACTACCACAGCTTGCCATCGATCACATTTTAATCAGTTCATCAGTGAGGACTTTGTCGGCCGAAACGGCCGGGCAAAGTGCCGGATCAGATCACTTGCCCATCGCCATCGTTTTAGGCGTCGCATCGCACACCAAGTAACTTGGAGGTTGCAAAGGTAGTGAACGTTTGTTGAATTTTGACACTCATGTAAACCTTCAATGCAAGGGTGCAAGTCGTTGATAAAATGTGGAAATATGGTATTTTATGTGCACACACACACGCGCTGAATTCACCTGCCATTAAGTTTGCCCTTTAACGCGCCGTTTCTTCCGTTGGAGCACAATGATCGCTGTCAGACGCGCTCGACAGAAGGGCGCTGACACCAACAGGATGGGGATTAAAATGGCAAAAGAATTGGTGCTGGGAAACCTCGAAAATGAAAGCAGTGAAGATTTGCTGCAACGCGGATTACGCTATTGTTTAGGCCAAGGGGTGGCTCAAAACCGTATCGAAGCCCACAAGTGGTTTAGCATTTCAGCCTTGAAAGGCTGCGTAGCGGCCAAAGCCTATCGCGTGGAATTGGCGCAAGAAATGTCGATTCAAGAAATTGCCGAGTCGTTGCGCATGGCGCGCGAGTTGATAACCATCCACTAAAGATTGGGCACGGATAGATTGGGCGTGGCGGTGTGCCGTCTGCTCAATCAATAGTTGATCCAGTTGTCCGTTAAACTGGCGTTGCGGTCAGAAGAAAAGTTTTGAAATTTACTGTCAAACCGCTTGGCCCGCAGTTGGCGCTGGTAGATTTCAGTTTCATAAATGTCCGCTTGATTGATGGCGGCTCGCTGGCGCGCGGTGAGCGTGCTCAGATCGACTGACCCTGTGGAATACCCAAGCCCCAAGGGCAAGAAGCTATCATACGCCTGCGCCGGTCCACAAAGGGCAAGAACGGCTAACGAAACACCTAAAACAATACGCATCAGCAAACTCCTGGCGCAACCATAGCGGAAACATCGGAGAAACACATCAACAATCGGTTAAATGGGATATACAATAATAAGCAACGGCGGGGGCCAATTGGCGTGCACATAAACCACGCTTGCATGACGCTTCAAATCAAGGCAAAGAGCGCATCATGAAGTGCTGGCGTTTATATGCCTGGCGCGGATTGAATTTTCGCGGAAACGTGGCCGAGTGGCTGAAGGCAACGGTTTGCTAAATCGTCATACGCTGTAAGGCGTATCGAGGGTTCGAATCCCTCCGTTTCCGCCAGATTCCCCTGGTTCATCAAAACTTGCTTTGGTTTTCACCGTGGATATAATCTGCACAAAGGCAAGATGAGTGCGCAATCCCTATGAAATTTTAGGTGTATCCAAATCCGCTTCGGCGGAAGATATTCGCTCTGCCTATCGCAAATTGGCCAAGAAACTTCATCCAGATCTAAACCCCGGCGATAAGAAATCCGAAGACAAATTCAAAGAAGTTTCCGCGGCCAATGAATTACTGTCGGACAATGAAAAACGCGCCAAGTTTGATGCTGGCGTGATTGATGAGGCCGGAAACGAAAAGCCGCAAGAACGGCCGTTCTACCGCGATTATGCCGGTGCCAATGCCGGCGCCCAGGGTGCCAATCCAAACTATGAGTCAGCATCGGCATTTTCAGACTTAGGGGGGATGGATGATATTCTGGCCGAGATGCTGGGCAGGCAAGCCAACGCGCGCCGCAATGCGCCTGGCCAAGATGTCCAATACCGCCTCAGCGTGCCATTTCTGGATGCCGTCAACGGCGCAACGCAACGTCTAAACTTGCCCGATGGCAGCATCATTGATGTAAAAATTCCAGCGGGCATAGCCGAGGGTCAAAGCATCCGATTGAAAGGAAAGGGCTCACCCGGCCGAGGCACTGGAACCTCTGGTGATGCGCGCGTTGAGATTTCGATTTTGCCCCATCCGTTTTTCACCCGTTTGGGTGACGATTTGCTGGTGGAATTGCCAGTTTCAATAAAGGAAGCCGCACTCGGTGGCCCAATAAAAGCTCCAACCGCCACTGGCACTGTGCTGCTGAACATTCCCGCCAATTCAAATTCTGGCAGCCAACTGCGCCTGAAGGGCAAAGGTGTTGCAGGTCGCGGAGATCTTCTGGTGAAGCTGCGGGTGCTGCTACCCAAACGCCCCGACCAAAAGCTGAACGATTTTCTAGGTAGTTGGTCGCCCGATGCCACTGAAGATCCGCGAGGGGAAATGGCCTCATGATGCTCAAGCGCACAGAATTTATCGCCCGCGTAAAAATCGATGAAGACACCCTCGACATATGGCTGTCCGAACAATGGCTGATCCCTATCCATGAAGCTGAGCAAGATGCGTTCACCGAGGCCGACATAGCCCGCGCACTTTTAATTCAAGAGCTAGAGCACAACTTCGGTGTCAACCAACCGGGTATCAGCATCGCTTTGCACCTGCTGGATCAGTTGCATGGTGCACGCGCCGGTCTTCATAAAACCAAGCGCTAGCAATCAAGGCACCACGCGCACAGCACCCTTAGCCGCAGATGTTGCAAAGGCCGCATAGGCCCGCAGCGCGGTTGTTACTTTACGCGGGCGTTGCTTCAGCGGTGTCCATGCATCTTTGCCGCGCGCATCCTGTGCGGCGCGGCGCCCGGCCAAAACGTCATCAGCAACAGCCAGATTTATTTTGCGGTTGGGAATGTCAATTTCAATGCGGTCGCCACTCTCAACGAGTGCAATCAAGCCACCTTCTTCCGCTTCCGGCGATACATGGCCGATCGACAGGCCCGATGTGCCGCCGGAAAAACGACCGTCGGTAACCAAGGCACAGCTTTTACCGAGGCCTTTGGATTTGATGTAACTCGTTGGATAAAGCATTTCCTGCATGCCCGGCCCGCCGCGTGGGCCTTCGTACCTTATTACCACCACATCGCCAGCTTTCACATCGCCGTTCAGAATCCCTGCAACCGCGGAATCCTGCGATTCAAAAACCACCGCAGGGCCCGCGAATTTCAAGATTGATTCATCAACGCCCGCGGTTTTTACAATGCAGCCATCGATAGCCAAGTTGCCTTTCAATACGGCCAGTCCGCCATCTTTGGAGAATGCATGTTCAACGCTGCGAATAGCGCCTTTCTCGCGATCAAGATCAAGGCTTTCCCAGCGCCGTTCCTGGCTGAATGCGGTTTGCGTGGGAACCCCACCGGGGGCGGCCATGAAGAACTTGCGCACGCTTTCAGATTTAGTGCGGCCAACGTCCCAATGATTGAGGGCATCGCTGAGTGTGGTGGAATGCACCGTCGGCAAGTCTCCATGAATGAGGCCGACCTTTTCCAACTCGCCCAAGATCGACATTACACCCCCGGCGCGGTGTACATCTTCCATATGCACATCACTTTTGGCGGGGGCTACTTTGCTGATGCAAGGCACGCGTCGCGAAAGACGGTCAATATCATCCATGTTGAAATCAATGCCGCCCTCATAAGCCGCCGCCAGAATGTGCAGCACAGTATTGGTGGATCCGCCCATGGCGATATCCAGCGTCATGGCGTTTTCGAAGGCTTTGAATGAAGCGACTTTGCGGGGCAACACGCTCTCATCATTCTGCTCATAATAACGTTTGGCAATATCAACGATCAGATGGCCGGCTTCGAGGAACAGGCGTTTGCGATCAGAATGCGTGGCCAGCGTTGAGCCATTGCCGGGCAATGAAAGGCCGAGTGCTTCAGTGAGGCAGTTCATCGAATTGGCCGTGAACATGCCAGAGCAGGAACCACACGTGGGGCAGGCGGAGCGTTCGATTACCTCGACTTCCGCATCGGAATATTTATCATCAGCGGCGGCAACCATCGCATCAACCAAATCCAATGCCTTGGTTTTGCCGGAAGGTGCCAGATATTTACCCGCTTCCATTGGCCCACCGGATACAAACACCGCCGGAATGTTCAACCGCATCGCGGCCATCAACATGCCTGGTGTAATCTTGTCGCAATTTGAAATACAAACCATCGCATCGGCACAATGGGCATTGACCATATATTCAACGCTATCGGCAATCACTTCGCGTGAGGGCAGGGAATATAACATTCCGTCATGGCCCATGGCGATGCCATCATCCACAGCGATGGTGTTGAACTCTTTGGCCACACCGCCTGCTGCCTCAATCTCACGCGCCACCAACTGGCCCATGTCTTTCAAATGCACATGGCCCGGCACGAACTGTGTAAAGGAATTGCACACCGCAATGATGGGCTTGCCGAAATCACCATCCTTCATGCCAGTGGCGCGCCACAGCCCGCGGGCGCCCGCCATGTTGCGGCCATGTGTTGTGGTTCTTGAACGGTAAGTTGGCATGTTGCAGTTTTCCTGTCTCTGGCGCAGCTTTTAGACAATTTGTGACACTTGGCAAAGGTTACAAATTGCGATGCTCCCTTGAATTGGGCGAATGCCTTACCATTTGCATAAGACCCAATAAAGGAGGGGGAACTATGAATACTGGTTCTTATGCTGACGCCGATGCTGGCGAAACCTACCGCTTTTCCGGTTGGAAACGGACCCGCGCTGAGCGCAAGCCGTGGTCGATCATGGAAATGGGCGCGGTTCTTGGCGGCTTTGTGGTGTTTTGGCCGCTGGGGCTTTTGGCCCTTTATTTGAAACATCGTCGTGGCGAAATCTGGACAGGAGCAAGTGCAATGCAAGGCCCATGGAGTCAAACTTGGACGGGTTGGAAATCACCGCGTGACGCGGCCAACCAATTTGCCGGAGCTTGCGGCTCTTGGAAGCGCGGCAGCTGGCAAGGCTTTGCGCCAACGGGCAATCAGGCTTTTGACGAATATCGCAAAACCAAACTTGACGAGTTGGAAGTTATGCGCCGCAAACTTGACGAAGAGCGCGCCGCCTTTGATGAGTTCCTCGGCAAACTGCGCAGCGCCAAAGATCGTGAAGACTTCGAACGCTTCATGAAAGACAAGGACGCGCCGAAAACCCAAGAGTGAGTTTTGCGCGCTGCTGGTAGTGCTGACCTCTCTCCTGCTATGCAGGGGGGAGGTTTTTGTTTGACGATTTGGTGCGTAGAATCAAACTGCGATTGGGAGGCATTCAATCTTTTGCACCATGCGGAATTGCATTGCGCCACGGCTCCTGTCTGTTGCAAGATACTTGCAGGCTGTGCAGCCACTCACGCGACAAGGCATAAACCGCCATGGGCAAACTTATTTTCGGGATGAACCTCTCGCTCGACGGCTATGTGGATGGCCTCTCCGGCAATTTGGATATGCCGCCACCCAGCGAAAAGCTCTTTGACCATTGGATCAGTAATGTCCTGGGCCTCGCGGGCACTTTTTATGGCCGACGGATGTATGAGGTTATGCGTTACTGGGATGTGGATCAGCCGGAATGGGCAGCATCGCGCCGTGAATTTGCGATGGCTTGGCGCAAATGCCCAAAGTGGGTTGTGTCGCGCACGCTGCAAAGTGTTGGTCCGAATGCAACGCTCATCACTGACACTATAGAGACGCAAGTTCGCGCGCTCAAAGCCGGCACCGAAGGGACCATCAGCGTGGCTGGCCCGCAACTGGCGGGTCTGATGACCAAACTCGGTTTGATCGACGAATACCACCTTTACCTCAGGCCCTTTGTGCTGGGTGCAGGCAAACCTTATTTCCACCAGGCCCAGCTTCCGCTGCGCTTTTCATCAAGTGAGTTGGTCGACGACGAGACGGTTCATCTAACCTATTTGCCTTCCCCAATGCGTTGAGATTGGGATTCGGGAAAGTCTTTGAGGGTTAATTTCCTCCAGCATTTGCGCCGATAGCGCTTTTCGCCAACGGGATTAAACGGGCCGAGCATGATTTTTAACCGCCACGTGTTGGCTCCTCACCTACACTCTGCGTCAAGCGCTCTGCCAACAGTCTCATTTTTTCCTTCTCGACATTTGCAAACGCAAAGCGGAGATAATCGTCCTGCCCGGGGCCGAACATGGAACCGGGCAGGCACAGAACATCATAATCTTGAGCCAGGCGTTTGGCGACCGTTTTTGAGGCCTCTCCACGAAACGGGTGTTTCACGTAAGCGAAGTAAGCGCCGCTGGACACCAATTCATACTTCATGTCGTGATTGGCAAAAACCGCGCCCATGGCGGCCAATCGCTCAGCCATCAGTGTTTTCTTTTCTGTTTTCCATTCATTTAATTGCCCCAGTGCAAATAGCACACCCCGTTGAGCGATGTGAGGTGGGCAGATTGTCATGGTGTCGAGGATTTTTGTCGCCTCGTGCATAATTGTCGGTCCGGCTATCATGGCCCCCAAGCGATAGCCGGCCAATGCGTAAATCTTTGAGAATGAAAACAGCTGCACCAACTGCTCACGCCGATCGGCGCGTTGCAAGAGGAGGTGCGGTGGTCCGGCATCGGGCCGAAAATCCTTATAAGTCTCATCGATGATCAAAGCCAAATTGGCTTCAACGGCCAGGTCATAAA
>JANYHB010000001.1 GCA_025359265.1 Hyphomicrobiales bacterium
ACAAGACATTTTCGACTACATCGAGATGTTCTATAACCCACAACGCAAACATGTTAGGAATGGTATGTTGTCACCGATAGAGTTTGAGACACGGCAAAAACTGAACCCGCAAGGTGTCTAGGAAACTCGGGGCTATTCAGGACAAGACCCAAACCGCTGGAAAGTTAGAAATCCATTCCGAAAATGGCGAAGCCGTCGAGTGCGCGCTGGTTCTCATGAGCCAGTGGAAAGCTCAATTGCCACAGCTTTTGACGGAAGGCGTTGCCTAGTTGTCTTCGCTTTGCTGCAAAATCACCTGAGTTTTCGCGGATTGATAAATCGTCTCCACCAAGTGGGCACAAAACGAGCCAATGACATGGCGCTCACCCTTTGACATGCATTTTTCCAGCACGGCGGTTGTTAGTTCTACGTCCCAGCTTTCCCTTGATTGGAACTCGACCAGCAATTCAACTCCGCATCTTGTGCAGAAAATCCGGCAACCCATAATTCCCCCTTCAACAGGCCTATTGCTTGCATACTAAAATTAGAGCGGAATGATTTGTGACTGAATCGGATTTGGGATTCCCAAATCACTTGATATCTGGTTCAACCTGGCCACTGGTTTGGAGGCCGGTAGAGATGACAAAACCACATCCCATGGAGTTGCGTCAAAGAGCGCTGAAGTTTGTAGCCCAAGGCGAGAGTTGTCACGAGGTTGCGGCACGGCTTGATGTTGGAGTGTCGAGCGTGGTGCGCTGGATGCAGCGTCACCGCAGCACTGGGAGCCTGAAGCCTTGCCAGATCGGTGGACACCGTCCTCGCAAGATTGTGGGCGAGCATCGCGACTGGGTATTGGCTGAGGTTGCAAGCGGTGCGGATGTGACCCTGCAAGGGTTCGCCGATGGCTTGGCTGCGCGTGGCTTGAAAGTGGACTACCGGACCATGTGGAATTTCATGCGGCGCGAAGGCAAGAGCTTTAAAAAAAACAGTTTATGGCGATGAGCAGGCACGCCCCGATGTTGCGCGAAAGCGCCGCTGGTGGCGTAAATACCTGATGAAGATCGACATCAGCCGCATGGTCTTCATTGATGAAACCTGGACCAAGACCAACATGGCACCGTTGCGCGGTTGGGGCACGAAAGGCAAAAGGCTGGTGGCCCATGTACCGCATGGCCACTGGAAGACACTGACATTCCTGGCCGCCCTGCGCCACGACAGCATCACAGCTCCCTGCCTCTTTGACGGACCGATCAACGGCGAAAGCTTCCTACAATATGTAACCCAGTTCCTCGTGCCAACGCTGAAACCCGGAGATATTGTCATCATGGATAACCTCGGCAGCCACAAAGCCGAAGCCATACGCCACGCCATCAAACAAGCAGGCGCGCGGCTCGTCTTCCTGCCGCCTTACAGCCCCGATCTCAACCCCATTGAGCAGTTCTTCTCGACACTCAAGCATTGGCTACGCAAAGCCAAAGAGCGCACCATTGACGCCATCAACAACCGCATCAAAACCATCCTCAAACGGTTCCCGCCAAAATACTGCGAAAATTACTTCAAGAATGCTGGATATGGTTCAGTGTAGAGTCATTCCGCTCTAACCCACTGCAATTCAAGCTCTCTACTTGCAAGGTTTTTGAGCCTTCTGTTTATTTCATCAGTATAAACGATAGTCGAATTTGCGTTTCGAGCCGCCAGCTTATCTTTCAACGATGTGTATGCACCGACGGTTTCTTCAATTTTTTCACGAATCTTCTTTGCTATCTTCTTTTGGGATTGCGGAATTTCTCCACCAAAAAATGTCTGGGAAATTGATCTATCCCCGTAGTCGTCTTCCATCCACGCCCTCAGGGCACTCAAGCGATGCGCCCCATCGATTACAAAGACGTAACCATCAAGCGACTGCCACAAAATGACAGACGGAACGAAGTAACCTTCAATGTAACTCTGAATAAATCCTGCAGCCTGATCAACGGACCACTGATTGGTTTCTCTCTGAAATTCGGGCTTTCTCAAATTGAGTATAAAATTGCTATCTGACCTGAGCGTATCGAAATTTATAGAACTTATTGGTTTAGCACTGACAGACAACTCTTGCTGCTCTCCAATCTTTTTCTGAAAGAAATCAGCCCTCTTAATCATTGCGTCTAGAGTCAATTTGTGCGCCATCTCAAAACTCCAATCAGTTAGTATTACTTAGCTCATACTGCGCATTTTCACGACCAATATGAAACAAGCCTACCTCAAATCCGGGGGTGTTGCTTCCTTCTTCAATGCGGCCAATGCCTCTTCAAGGCTGGAAACTTTCTGATCCTGACTGCCCAACCGTCGCATGTTCACCGATTTATCTTCCATCTCGCGCTTGCCAACCACAAGGATCACCGGAACTTTCGTCACCGAATGTTCGCGCACTTTATAGTTGATTTTTTCATTGCGCAAATCAGCCTCCGCGCGAAGGCCGGCATCGCGCAACTTCTGCAAAACTTCCGTGGCATAGCCATCAACGTCGGTTGTAATGGGGCACACCATGATCTGCAAAGGCGCCAACCACAGTGGGAAATGCCCGGCGAAATGCTCAATCAAAATGCCCAGGAAGCGTTCCATCGAACCGCAAATGGCACGGTGGATCATCACGGGAACATGCTTGGCACCATCTTCGCCGATGTAAAATGCACCGAAGCGTTCCGGCAGATTGAAATCCACCTGCGTGGTGCCGCATTGCCAATCGCGGCCAATCGCATCGCGCAGCACATATTCAAACTTGGGGCCATAAAAAGCGCCCTCGCCCGGGTTGATGGCGGTTTTGATCTTGCCGCCACTTTCCGCCGCGATCTGTTCCAAAACATCCGACATAACGGCCTCGGCGCGGTCCCAATCTGCGTCGGTGCCCACACGCTTTTCAGGACGCGTGGAAAGTTTCACCACAATCTGCCCAAAGTCGAAATCTTTGTAAGTCGAAAGAATGAGATCATTGATCTTCAAGCACTCATCTTTCATCTGCTCCGGCGTGCAGAAAATATGCGCGTCATCCTGCGTGAAGCCGCGCACGCGCATCAAGCCATGCAGAGCGCCGGAAGGCTCATAGCGATGCACCGCACCAAATTCCGCAAGCCGCATTGGCAGCTCACGATATGAGCGCAAACCATGTTTGAAAATCTGCACATGGCCAGGGCAGTTCATCGGCTTGAGAGCATAGATACGGTCCCCATCTTCAGCCTCAGCCCCGGCAGGTGTTGCGCCAAACATGGCTTCTTTATACCAGCCCCAATGGCCTGAGGTTTCCCACAAGCTCTTATCAAGCAATTGTGGCGCATTCACTTCTTGGTAGCCAAGCTTGTTCAAGCGGCGACGCATGTAGGAGATGAGCTGCTGGAATATCGTCCAACCCTTCGCATGCCAAAACACCACACCAGGGCCTTCCTCCTGAAAATGGAACAAGTCCATCTCGCGCCCCAGTTTTCGGTGATCACGCTTTTCAGCTTCATCCAAGGCAGTGACATAGGCTGCCAAGTCCTTATCATTGGCCCAAGCCGTTGCATAAATGCGCGTCAGCATGGGATTCTTTGAATCACCGCGCCAATAAGCGCCCGCCACTTTCATCAGCTTGAAAGCATTGCCAATCTTGCCCGTGCTCGTCATGTGCGGGCCGCGACATAAATCAATCCAGCCGCCTTGATCATAGAACTTGATATCTTCATTGCCGGGAATGGTATCAACCAGTTCCACCTTAAAGTTTTCGCCCTTGGCGCGGAAAAACGCCTTGGCATCTTCCCGCGTCTTCGTTGATTTCGTGAACGGCTTGTCGCGCGCGATAATTTCACGCATCTTTTGCTCAATCGGCGCGAAGTCTGCGGTGGTGAAAGGCTCATTCCGGAAGAAGTCGTAATAGAAGCCATTCTCAATCACTGGCCCAATCGTCACCTGCGTTCCCGGATGTAACTCTTGCACGGCCTCCGCCAGCACATGCGCCGCGTCATGGCGGATCAATTCCAGTGCACGATCATCCTCGCGCGTAACGATTTGCAATGTGGCGTCTGCCGAAATCGGATCAGCCAGATCAACCAGCTGGCCATTGACCACCGCAGCCACGGCTTTCTTCTCCAGGGATTTTGAAATTGACGCCGCAACGTGTGCAGCAGAAACCCCGGCTTCAACCTGGCGCTGGGCACCATCGGGGAACGTTAAAGTAATCATCTCAAGTCCTTTCCACCCACTCCCAGCCACAACTCCGGGTAGGCAACAGTGTTCATGACAGCCGATTTGCCCTGCGGGGATACTGGCGTCAAGCCCACAAGATTTCTTGCAAATTTACCGAATTGCAACCGTTCTCTAACCCAACATTAACCTTAACGCTTCATCTTAACGCCCACGTTAGTGAGTTCAACAGTCAGGGGTGTAACTATTATGATGAAGCATTTAATCCGTATTTCCGTTGCGTTAGGGGCACTCTTGCCTGCCATTTCCGCCCTTGCCGCAGATTTGGAAACACTGCCTCCGCCACCTCCTGTGAATAATTTGCGCCCAGCTCACTACGACTGGTCGGGTGTTTATGCCGGTGGCTGGATCGGCCTTGCATGTATTGATGGCCGCGGCTCGCTGGTAGACAACACAGCTGGCAACACATTTAACAACGGCGGTTGCGGCTTTAAAGGCGGCGGTCTGGTCGGTTACAACTATCAAATCAATGACATCGTGATGGGTGCTGAAGCCGATTTTGGAACGTCTTCAGATATAGTGCGCAATACGCAGCCTACGGCCGACTTCCGCTTCAACATGAATTATATTGCTACAGTGCGCGGTCGCGTTGGTTGGGCGATGGATGACACCCTCTTCTATTTCACCGGTGGTGGTGCTTACGCCCAGGGTGAACTTAACGGAATCGTCGCTGCGGTTCCAAGCCACTTAAAGGGTGATCAATTCGGCTGGACAGTGGGTGCCGGCATAGAACACGCTGTGAGTGACCGCCTGCGCCTACGCATGGAATATCTTTACACCCAGTTTCCAACAACACACTATGGCGCAAGCTGTTGTAATGTAGATTGGAATTGGGGTGGTGAACACGAAATCAAGGCCGCCGCCATCTGGGCTTTCTGACGTTTAATCGACGTATCAGTGTGAGGGCCGGTCTATACCGGCCCTTGCGTTTTTGGAAAACACGAACAGCTTTCGGGCACCGGATCAAAGCCCTCAGCACCCCATGGATGACAGCGGCTGATGCGCTTCACGGCCAAAGCTCCGCCACAAATAACCCCATGGCGGTTTATGGCCTCCGTTGAATAGTCCGAACAGGTCGGCAAAAATCGGCATGTTCTGCCCATGAATGATGATAGGGTGAGCTGATAAACTCTGATCAATAGCAACAGCACGAATTTCATAGGGGCAATATAGTGGCGCAGAACCGCAAACCCAACATCCTCTTCATCATGGCCGATCAACTGGCGGCGCGTTCCCTTGGCGCTTATGGCCACCCTCTGGTAAAAACGCCAAACCTGTCGCGGCTGGCCAAGGAAGGCGTGGTGTTTGAAAATTGCTATTCCACCTCACCTTTGTGTGCACCGGCCCGGGCCACAGTGATGACCGGATTGCTCCCTTCACGCACTGGCGTTTATGACAATGCGGCAGAGTTTCCCTCCGCGATTCCAACTTGGGCACATTATTTGCGGCTTGCTGGCTATAGCACCTGCTTGAGTGGTAAAATGCATTTCGTCGGCCCTGATCAACTTCACGGTCTTGAAGAAAGACTGACAACCGATATTTACCCCGCGGATTTTGGTTGGACGCCAAATTGGCGTTTGAAACAAGAGCGCATTGATTGGTGGTATCACAACATGACGTCCGTGTTGCAGCCGGGCATCGCCGAAATATCCAACCAGTTGGAATTTGATGATGACGTGGCCTTCCAAGCCAAACGCAAACTTTATGATTATGCGCGCTTCTCACCGGAAAAACCTTTTGCCATGTTGGTGTCTTTCACCCATCCGCATGATCCTTATGCGGCGCGCAAGAAGTTTTGGGATTTGTATAATGATGAGGAGATTGATCTTCCTGCCGTGCCGCACATGGCAAGGCGAGAGCTAGATGCCCATTCGCAGCGCCTTTACGATGTGAGTGCCATGGATGATTATACAGTGCTGGAGGCCGATATTCGCGCCGCCCGCCATGGCTACTATGCCAATATCTCTTACATTGATGATTTGGTTGGCCAGCTTATAGATACGCTCAACGCCCTTGGCCAACTTCATAACACGCTGATTGTATTCACCTCTGACCACGGCGATTTTCTGGGTGAGCGCGGGCTATGGTATAAAATGAGTTTTCTGGAACCTTCCGCCCATGTGCCGCTGATTATGTGGCATCCTTCAACGATAAAACCGCGCCGCATGGCTGAACCGGTGTCTCTGGCAGACATCATGCCCACACTTGCGGCCATGGGCGGCGCGGAAAGTTTGGCAAGGCCGGTAGATGGCCGCTCGCTCCTCCCGTTGTTGCACGGTGCGGCAGAACATGCCGACGCAACAACCTGGGGCGAATATCTGGCCGAAGGCACAGTCTCGCCCATGCATATGTTGCGCCGCGGTCCATGGAAATTCATCCATGCGCCGACTGATCCTGATCAACTTTTCAATTTGATCGATGATCCAAACGAATTGCACAATCTTGCCGCATCACATCCGCTCGGAAAAAAATTTCTGGCTGAAGTGGTTGCAAACTTTGATATTCCCAAAATCCATGAGCAGGTGCTGCAAAGTCAACAAGCGCGTTTGATGATGTTCGAAGCGATGAAACTAGGCGGCCATTTCCCATGGGATTTCCAGCCTCTGCGCGATGCTTCCGAACAATATACCCGCAATCACATGAGTGTAACCGAACGCGATCTGAAATCGAGGTTCCCCCAAGCGCCGGATATTCAGGCGAAGCGATCTGGTTAGTCGATATTAGCTAAAATATCCGTGAGTATAAGACAAATAGACCCCCGTAAAAACTGCCGCTGCAATCACTGTGTTTACCAAAGCTTTTTTCCAAAGCCCGTGAAACATTGGTGCGCCAGCGTCATGGCCTTCTTCAACGATTGCACCTGCCTCTTCGGCATTGCGCACGCCGAAGGGCAAAACCATAAAGAGTGTAATCCACCAAATCACAAAATAAATGGCGATCATGCTGGGGATTCTCATGCCTGTTCCAGTTCAATCAATGTGCCGAAAAAATCTTTGGGATGGAGAAACAGCACGAGCTTTCCGTGCGCCCCAATTTTCGGGTCGCCGTCGCCAATAATACGCGCACCCTTCGCCATCAGGTCTTCGCGGGCGGCAAGAATATCTGCAACTTCATAACACAGGTGATGCATTCCACCAGACGGATTTTTCTCCAGAAATGGTCGAATGGCTGAGGCCGCGCCAAACGGCTCCATCAATTCAATCTTGGTGTTGGGCAATTCGATGAACACCACTGTCACGCCCTGCTCGGGCAAAGACTGCGGTGCTGAAACTTTGGCACCCAGTTGTTGACGGTAAGCTTCAGCGGCTTTGGCCAAATCGGGCACCACCAGCGCCACATGGTTCAAACGCCCAATCATGCAGCCATCTGCTCCTTCAAATTTTCACACAACCACGCACGCGCCTGTGGCATCTGAATTTGACGTGGGCCATAAACATGGCGTTCTAAAAAGAATCCGGTGAGTTTGAACCCTTCCAAAACGTCAGCCACCACAAAACCTTCCTCTCCGTTTAAAAAAGCCGGAAGCAAAAACAGGCGCTCATGATAAGGCAGGCCTGCGCCCTTGGAAACGGCTCTGCCGGACCGCGGAGACACATAAGCCAGATCATCACCCTGCCCGGTTGCGGCACAGCGTGAGAGATCAAGCCCAAAGCCTAACTCATCCAGCAAACCCATTTCCCAGCGCACCAACAACGCCGGCCAAACAGCGTCATCTTCCATCTGCGACAATACAACATGGGCAGCATTGTAAAGCCGTGGATGCGGCTCACGCTCTGGCATCATTTGCGCCATGGCCATCAATGTATTCAGGCCAGCAAGCCGCAAGGGATGCGCAAGTATGAAGCCTGCTTTCAAACTTAAAGCTTCCAGCTGAAAGGTGCCCATATGCTCTTCCAGTCGCGCGCGCCAGGTCACCATCACCAAATTGCCGGGCTGCAACACGGGCCGCATGTGGCGTGAACGACCACCGCGCACCATGCCCAGATAGCGCCCATGTTCGGCAGTGAGAATTTCAGCAATGGCCGACGTTTCGCCATGGGGTCGAACCCCAATCACCACGCCCTCATCGCGCCATTCCATGCTCTCTTAAATCTCCAACCCCATCATGCGCAAACGCTCGGGATCAATGGCCCAATTCTCTCGCACTTTCACAAACAGAAACAGGTGCACCTTGCGTTCAAACGATTCCTCCATATCAGCACGAGCTATTGTGCCCAGTAACTTGATTTGCGCTCCGCCCTTGCCTAACACGATGGCCTTCTGGGTATCGCGCTCAACAAATATGGCTTGGCTGATTTTCACTGAACCATCTTTGCGTTCTTCCCACGCTTCGGTTTCAACAGTAGAGGAATACGGCAGCTCATCATGCAGCCGTTCATAAATTTTCTCCCGAGTGATCTCCGCAGCGATAAAACGAAGATGCACATCGGCGGTTTGATCTTCAGGATAAAGCCATTCCCCAACCGGCATCAATGTGGCCAAGCGCTCTCCCAATTTTTCAACCCCGGAACCGGTGACAGCGCTGACCATGAAAGTTTCACTGAAGTCATAAACTGCGTTCAGCTCTTGCGACAAGGCTAAAAGCTTTTCAGCGGGAAGAAGATCAATCTTATTGATCACCAACATCGCTTTGATGTTCTGCGCTTTGAATGTGTCGGTAATAGAGATGAATTCTTCATCAACACCGCGCCTTGCGTCCACTAAAAGCAACACTGCATCGGCTTCCGTGGTGCCGCCCCAGGCATTTCCCACCATGGCTTCGTCAAGTTTGCGGCGCGGTTTGAAAATGCCGGGTGTATCTACCAAAATCACTTGGGACGAACCATTCAGATAAATCGCTCGAATGCGCGCCCGCGTGGTCTGCACCTTGTGCGAAACGATGGAAATCTTGGCCCCAACCAGCCTGTTCACCAAGGTGGACTTGCCGGCGTTGGGCGCACCAATAATGGCAGCAAAGCCGCAGCGCTTGGGTGTTTCAATCATCTCAATCCCTCGCGTGCGATAAAGGCTTTGGCAGCGTCCATTTCAGCAAGCTGCTTGGAGGTACCCCGACCTTCCACCGGCACTTTTGCACCCACTTGCAGTGACATGGTAAAAGTTGGCGCGTGTTCCAATCCCTCGCGCATTTGTACTTCATAGATCGGCAATGGCAATGCCTGGCCCAGCGCCCATTCTTGCACAAACGTTTTTGGATCTTTCAAATTGGAAGACTCTTCAGACAGCAGCTTTTCCCAATTTTGCAGAATGAATTTTTTTGCGCCAACCAATCCTGCATCAAGATATAATGCCCCAATCAAAGCCTCAACCACATCCCCCATCACCGAAGCCATGCCGCCAACGCCTTTGCGCTTTTCCACAGCACCAACTTTAACATGATCCTCAAGTTGCAGCCCCATTCCCACAGCGGCGCACGTTTCGGCCCGCACCAAAAGGCTTAAGCGGGCGGCCAGGGTGCCCTCTTTTTCTTTTGGGAAACGGTGAAATAATTCATCCGCGATCACCAAGCTCAAAACCCGGTCACCCAAAAACTCCAGGCGTTGATAATCCGCACCCTTGTCTTTCTTGCTGCCGTGCGTAAGGGCGGCTTCGAGTAATGAAGCATCGGCAAACGAATAGCCTAGTTTACGTTCAACATCTTGCTCATTTGCCATGTGAACCCGTACTAGCGAACCCAGTTGAAAAACCGCGACCAGCGGATTAGCAACGGCCATTCCCATGGACGGAAAAGCGATGCTTCCGGCTTGAACGAGAAAAAGATGACGTTGGCATGCCCAACAAAATTTTCAATCGGTACATAGCCAACACCGTTCAAGAAGCGTGAATCCGCCGAGTTGTCGCGATTGTCGCCCATCATGAAATAATGATTTTCCGGCACAACATATTCTTGGGTGTTGTCTTCGGATGACTCACCGTAATCCAGCACATTATACTGCACCCCGTTGGGTAGCGTTTCACGAAACTGCGCCACCACCGCTGGCCCCGCGGCACCCTGCGGACTGGCATCGCGGTTTGGATCAATATAATCTTCAATGCGTTCTTTTTTTACTTGTGCGCCGTTGATGGACAATACACCTGCTGTCATTTTGATGTGGTCCCCGGGAAGTCCAATCACGCGCTTGATGTAATCAACGCTGGTATCTTGTGGATATTTAAACACCGCCACATCACCACGCTGCGGCACGCCAAAGCCAAACTCGCGGCCAGGGAAATTCACGAACGAGCAGCACTTGACAATCGGATCACCCGAAAACCCGCCAAATTGAAAATTAAAGCTATACTTTCCATAGCCATAGGAAAGCTTTGAAACAAAAAGATAATCCCCGATGTTCAAGGTGGGATACATGGATGCTGAGGGAATATTGAAGGGTTGGAACAAAAATAAGCGAACGAAAAAGGCGATGGCCAAGGCCTGCACAATCACTTTCGCGGTTTCCCAGATTTCTCCGGCAGCGGTTTTCTCACCCATCACGGCACTCTTGTCGCTCATATTTTCCGGGCCACGAAGCAGCCCCCCTAAGTTAACTGACATATACTGTTTTGCCTGCGTGCAACGCAATAAAGCCGCTTTCATGGCAGGTTACTGTGACTTGCATGTCACAGTGCCTCAAAGAGCCTCAATTATCACAATTGCCTGGGCGTAAGGGTATTCGTCGGTGATGGTGAGATGCACTTTGGCCGTCGTGCCCCTAGGGGTGAGCTGCTTAAGGCGCTTCGCTGCCCCGCCCGTCAGCACCATGGTGGGCCGGCCCGAAGGCTCATTCACCACGCCCAAATCCTTCATGAATACACCATGCGAAAAGCCCGTGCCCAATGCTTTGGAGCACGCTTCCTTGGCGGCAAAGCGCTTGGCATAAGACGAGGCGCGCTGGGCCCGACGCTCAGATTTTTCGCACTCAATCTTGGTGAATACGCGCTCGGTAAACCGAGCTCCGAATTTTTTTAAGGTATTTTCAATGCGCCTGATGTCAACAATATCGTTACCAAGGCCCAAGATCATTTCTTCAAACCCCTGCTCCCAGGTTTGTTGGGGGGAATTGCGGCCAGTTCCGCAGGCAATGCATCAGCGGTATAAGTTGGTATTTCCAGTGAAGTCAGCGCGTGAAGCGGCACCCCCACATCGGCCTTGCCGCCACTGCGATCGATCAGGCAAGCCGCAGCCACCGTCACCCCGCCCTCTTGCGCGATGCCCTCAATGCATTCGCGCGATGAAAGGCCGGTGGTGACAACATCTTCCACCATCAAAATCCTCGCACCATTTTCAATGGTGAAGCCGCGCCGCAGCGCCAACTTGCCGTCCACCCTCTCAAAGAAAATGGCTGGCACACCCAGTTGCCGTGCCATCTCATAACCAACCACCACCCCACCCATTGCAGGCGAAACCACCAGATCGATTTTTCCATGGCCGCCGCCGCGCACCATGCCTGCCAGAGCTTCGCAAAGCCGCGCGGCCCGTGCTGCGTCCATCAACACGCGGGCGCATTGCAGATAGCGCGGCGAATGTAAGCCGGATGACAAAATGAAATGCCCTTCCAGCAACGCGCCTGCCGCGCGAAACTCATCAAGCACTTGCGTTTGGGTCAAGGCCATTATTCAGTCACCCTGTTTACCATTGAAACCATCGGCTTGGCCTTTAGCTCATTCATAATCTCATTCAAATGCCGGATGTCGAAAACCTCCAGCAAAATAATCAATTCGAAAAAGTCGCGCACACCATGGCGTGCATGCAACGTCAGCTCATCAATATTGCCACTGTTATCGCCGATCACTTGCGTCACCTGCGCTAGAGCTCCAACTTCGTTGACAAGGGTGATGGCAATGCGCGCCGGGAAACGCGCGCCCTCCTCTGCCACGCCCCATGCCAAATCTACCCAGCGTTCCGGCTCTTGATCGAACTGCTCTAAGGCAGCGGCAAAGATCGGATAAATCGTTATGCCTTCACCTGCTGTCACAATGCCCACAATGCGCTCGCCTGGTACGGCGCCGGTTTTTGTGAAAATGCGCAATGCCATGTTGGCAGCGGCACCACGAACGGGAATGGAGAATTGAGTGTCATCCTTCTTTGTTGAAGCAGCGCGGCGCCGCAGTGCGCGTAAATCTTTGGCCTCAACATCAAGGCCCATGGCTTTCAGCAAGTCGGCCGCCGAAAGATCGCCACGGCCAATGGCCGAAAATGCGTCATCTAAGGTTTTATGACCTAACCTTGGAATCGCGGTCGCGGCTTCTTTTTCACTGAATTCGCGCTTCTGCCGCGCCAAAAGCTTTTCAACCAGCTCACGCCCGATGCCTGCGTATTGACGGCGGCTATCCGCACGCGTGGCACGCCGGATGGCAGCCTTCGCTTTACCCGTCACTGCAATGGCTTCCCATGCCGGCGGCGGGGTTGCAGCATCTGAACGGATAATCACCACCTCATCGCCGTTTTGCAATTTCGCAACAAGTGGTGCCGTAATGCCGTTGATCTTGCAGCCCACACAGCTATCGCCAATTGAAGTGTGTAAAGCATAAGCAAAATCAATCGCCGTGGCACCGCGCGGCAAGGCAATTACCTTACCCTTCGGCGTAAAGCAAAACACTTGATCGTGGAACAACTCAAGGCGTGTATGTTCTAAAAACTCTTTCGGGCTATCACCTTCCTGCAGCGTTTCCATAAGATGTCGCAGCCAACGATAGGCATTGGATTCTGAAGCCGGAATGCGAACCCCGTCTTTAGCCTGTTTGGCTTCACGCACATCTTTATAAAGGGCATGCGCCGCCACACCACGTTCTGCAATATCATGCATGGCATGCGTGCGGATCTGCATTTCCACGCGCTGGGAATGCGGGCCAATCACAATGGTGTGGATGGAGCGATAGTCATTTTGTTTGGGGCTGGAAATATAGTCTTTGAAACGCC
The DNA here is from genome assembly GCA_025359265.1 of Hyphomicrobiales bacterium. Lineage (GTDB taxonomy): Bacteria > Pseudomonadota > Alphaproteobacteria > Rhizobiales > Aestuariivirgaceae > Aestuariivirga. The sequence continues at coordinate 13,088 of JANYHB010000001.1, forward strand.
CGGGCACCACCAGCCATTTTTGGTGCACCACACCCAGCGCCAAATAACATTCATCTACCGCATTCACCAGAACCCTGAAGCCAAAAATATCAGAGAGCTGGTCAAGCGAAAGATGCTTGCTTTCCATCTTGCGGAAAATGGAATAGGGTCGCTTCTCTCGGCCTTTCACGTCAGCTTTGATGTTGTGCTGCAAAAGCGCTTCTATCAACTGTTCTTCAATGGCCTTAAGCAGATCTCCGCTTTCACTGCGCAGTCTTTCAAGTCTTTGTTGGATGAGGTGATGCGCCTCGGGGTTCAGAACCCTGAAAGCAATATCTTCCATTTCTTCGCGCACCAATTGCATGCCCATGCGGCCTGCCAGCGGAGCGTAAATTTCCATAGTCTCTTGCGCGATGCGCTGGCGCTTTTCGGGTTTTACATGATGCAGCGTTCGCATATTATGCAAGCGATCTGCCAGCTTAACCAGCAACACGCGCACATCGCGCGACATGGCCAAAAGCAGCTTGCGCAGGTTCTCCGCCTGGGTGGCTTCTTTCGTCACCATATCCAACTTGGCAATTTTCGTCAGCCCATCAACTAACGACGCGATTTCAAAACCGAATTTATCGGCAATTTCCTGTTGCGTGGCTTCGGTATCTTCCACCGTGTCATGCAGCAGGGCCGCAGCAATCGTGGCCGAATCCAATTTCATATCAGTGAGAATGGCCGCTACTTCAAGCGGGTGATTAAAATAAGCCTCCCCCGAGGCACGCTTCTGGCTGCCATGGGCTTTCATCGCGTAGACGTAAGCGCGGTTGAGCAAATCCTCATCCGCTTGCAGGTCATATTTCTGAACCCGCTCCACCAACTCATATTGCCGCATCATTTTCGGCAGATTACGGATATTTTAGCAAAGCGCCAGAGGCGCGAGGCCGCAACCTTCACGAAAATGACATTTTGAAAAATAATACTTAATGCGCAAAAAGCAGGAGAATTGCCATGTTGAAATCACTCACCAAAACTTTTGCGTCTGTGGCCCTTATCAGCATCTCCCAAGCGTCTTTCGCACTGGCCGAAGATGTCGGAATGAACAAAATCAAAAATGTCGTGGTGATCTATGCGGAAAACCGCTCATTCGACAATCTCTACGGCCTTTTCCCCGGTGCCGAAGGTGTGCAAGACCTGAGGCCTGAGCAAGTGACGCAAGTTGATCGCGATGACAAGCCCCTGGCGGAACTTCCCGCCAGCTGGGGTGGATTAACCGCAAAAGGTGCCACACCAGCAATCACTGAAGAGCAAACGCAACATTTTCCGAACAGGCCCTTTCAAATTGATGCTGCAAGCGGATTAAATCTGGCCGCTTCCGTACCCACGCGCGACCTGTGGCACCGCTTTTACCAAGAGCAAATGCAGATTGATGGCGGCAAGAATGATAAGTTCGCCGCTTGGTCCGACGGCGGCGGTGCATCGATGGGCTATTATGACGGCACCAAGCTGCCGATGTGGCCAGTGGCTCAAAAATATGTGCTGACCGATCACTTCTTTCTCGGCGCATTTGGCGGCTCATTTATCAACCACTTCATGCTGGTTTGCGCTTGCGTGCCAACTTATGCAGATGCAGCCAACTCGCCGGCAAAAGGTAAAATCGCTTCTGTGAATGCTGATGGCGTATCCCTGAAGATAAAAGCCGACAGCCCGGCATCGGCCATTCAGGGGGCGCCCAAGTTTGAGAACGATGGATCAATCACTCCGGATGGTTATGCCGTTAACGCAATGCAGCCACCCTACCAACCCAGCGCCGTAAAACCGGCCGCGAGTGGTGATCAGGCTTTTGCAGACGCAGCCGATCCTGGCGTTTTGCCGCCGCAGAAAATGGCCAATATCGGCGATCTTTTGAGTGCCAAAAACACCACTTGGGCCTGGTATTCCGGCGCTTGGGGCGAGGCACTCGCTGGCAAGGGCGCCGGCCCCACGCCAAACTTCCAGTTCCACCATCAGCCCTTCAACTATTTCGCGAACATGGCACCGGGCACGCCGGCCCGCGCTGAGCACATAAAGGATGCGGGTCTCGCCGGCATTGGCTTCTTGGCCGACATTGACGCGGGCAAGCTGCCAGCTGTGTCTTTCTACAAGCCGCAAGGCAATCTCAATGAACACCCGGGCTACACCGATGAACTTTCAGGTGACCAGCACATCGCCGATGTTATTGCCCATCTTGAAAAGAGCCCGCAGTGGAAAGACATGATGGTTGTTGTCACTTATGATGAAAACGGTGGTTTTTGGGATCACGTGCCTCCGCCAAAAGCTGATCGCTGGGGCCCGGGCAACCGCGTACCAACCATCATTATATCGCCCTATGCAAAGGCTGGCACAGTTGACCACACACCCTATGACACAACATCGATTTTACGCTTCATCACCAAGCGCTTTGGTTTGGATACGCTGGATGGTTTGAAGCAGCGTGACGCTGCGTTGCTGGCAGCCAATCAGCCGCCGATTGGAGATTTAACTGCTGCGTTGCAGTTCTAAAGCCCGCCAAAAACACCAACGCCCGCATCACTGCGGGCGTTTCAAATTAAGCTCATTCCGAGACTAAAACCCGTTGCGTTGGCTGCCCGGGCTTTCAGCCGGTGGCAGGCCTTCAAGGCCGCGCAGCAATTCTTCCTCGGTCATTTGTTCCAACTGGGCCGAATCATCCACCATGCTCATATCGCCAGATTGGGCAATCAATGGCATTTCGGTTTCTTCCGCCTCATCAACTTCAACTTGCTTCTGCATGGCGTGGATGAATTCTTCACGCAAATCGTCGGCATTGATGTTTTCAGAAGCAATTTCCCGCAGCGAAACCACTGGGTCTTTGTCATTGTCGCGGTCAACAGTGATCTGTTGGCCTTGCGCAATGTTGCGTGCGCGGTGGGAGGCAAGCAACACCAACTCAAAACGGTTGGGCAACTTGTCAATGCAATCTTCAATGGTCACACGTGCCAAAGCGTAAACTCCTACAAAACGGGATTTGAGTTGGGCCTTCTAGCGGGAGGTGCAGGCAAAGGCAAGCCTCACCTACCGCCCATCCGAAGCCAAAGGGTGGCAAGGCCTAAGAACGAGAAAAAGCCCGTCACATCGGTCACAGTGGTCAAAAACACTGCGGCTGAAATTGCCGGGTCTGTCTCAAACCAGTCCAAGGCCAAGGGCAGCAAAATTCCCGCCAAAGCGGCGGCCAACAGATTGATAATCATCGCCGCACCAATAATGATGCCAAGCGCACCGAAGCCAAACCACCACCAGGTGAACAAGCCCATGATGATGGCAAACAGCAAACCATTGATCAGGCCCACGCTGCATTCGCGCACCACAACTTTGAAGGCGTTGAATGGCCCAAGCTGGCGCGTCGCGAGAGCGCGCACGGCAACCGTCATGGTCTGGGTTCCGGCATTACCTCCCATGGAGGCCACAATCGGCATCAAAACCGCAATCGCCACCATTTGTTGAATGGTGGCATCAAACCACGAAATCACCCATGAGGCCAAAATGGCAGTCAATAAATTGATCAACAGCCACGCGAAGCGAGAGCGCGTGATGGCCAGCACAGGCTCAGTCAATTCTTCATCGGCATTCACGCCGCCCAAACGCAGCATATCGTCTTCAGCGCGTTCTTGAATAATGTCCAGCACGTCATCCACCATCAAAGTGCCAACCAGACGGCCATTGCCGTCTATCACCGCCGCAGAGACCAAATTATATTGCTCAAACTTATATGCCACTTCGCCTTTTCCATCACTCACCTTGAACACGGTTTGATCCTTGTCCATCAAATCTGAGATGGCATGCTCACGCGGTGCGCGCAGCAGGCGTGACAGTGGCAAAGCGCCTTTGAGATGGAAGCTTTCATTCGTCACATAAATTTCGACAAAGCTTTCCGGCAGGCCCCGCGTGCTGCGCGTGTGATCAATCACTTTGCCCACCGTCCAAAATTCTGGCACCGCCACAAACGCGGTTTGCATGAGGCGGCCAGCGGTATCTTCCGGATAATCCAACGCGCGGTTCAGGGCCACGCGATCTTCTTTGGGGATCTTCGCCAGAATTTCAGTGCGTTGCTGGCGGTTTAAATCTTCGAGCAGATAAACGGCATCGTCGGTATCGAGTTTTTTGATCGCGGCGGCCATGACTTCAGGAGGCAATTCTTCAACAATCGAGTCACGCGTACCTTCCGAAAGTTCAGCCAAGGCCTCAACGTCAAAACTTTTGCCTAAAAGCCCAATCAAAGCCACCCGCTGCGGTGCCGCCAAACCTTCCATCACGTCTGCCATATCCGCGGCATGCAAATCTTTGGTCAGAGCTTTGGCTTGTTTGGCGTCTTGAATACTTAAGGTGGCGACAAGGTCTTCCAGATAATCCGGACGTAACGCCCCCCACTGGTCTCTCAGCTGCACATCATGGGAAAAATCATTCATGTGCCATCCCCAAATCAGCTTAACTTTGTCTTGCGTTAGTCATTCCATTTGAATGGAAATGGTGCGGCCGAGAGGACTCGAACCTCCACGAGTTTCCCCGTTACCACCTCAAGGTAGTGCGTCTACCAATTCCGCCACGACCGCGTGCCATTACGAAACGAGTGGCGATTAACAGGTGGATTGAATTTCCGCAACCCCCGATGCGGCACGCTCGCGCGATTTTCATGGTTAACCAATTGAATACAAAATTGATAACAATTACATAGACTTATCCCGTATCTCCGAACCCAGACGAAACTTGTGTCTGTTACGATGGCTCAACAAGAAAAATACCAACGGGGCTTCAATATGGGCAAGGCAGCAAAAATCAGGGGGTTCGCATTCAGTCTGCTGTTGCTGGCAACCGCTGATCACGCCTGCGCCGCAACAAACTTCCAAAAGCCACTGCCTAACACGCCATTTGCCACGACCTTTGGAAAAACCCTGCCACCTTTTGGGTATGTGGAATTCTGCGGCCGCGGCGAAGATGAATGCAAATTCGACAATGGGAAGATTGAAACCATCGCTCGGACAACGCAAAATTGGGATCAAATACTGCAGGTCAACCGTTACGTTAACACAAAAATCCGCCCGGTAACCGATATGGAGCTTTACGGCGTTCCGGACTATTGGACTTACCCCATAGATGCTGGCGACTGTGAAGATTATGTGTTGTTGAAAAAACGCTTTTTGCAGGGCTTGGGCTTCAGCCCGGACGTATTATTGATCACCGTGGTGCTGGATGAAAACAAAGAAGGCCACGCGGTCCTGACCATTCCAACGCCAATGGGTGACTATGTGCTTGATAACCGCCGCATGGAAATTCTGCGCTGGGACCAAGCAGGTTACACCTTTTTGAAGCGTCAATCACAAATTCAAGCGAACCAATGGGTGAGCTTGCAATCCACGCCTAATATCACCACTTCGCAAATGCCGGTGAGTGCAGGGAACAAGTAAACGGCAAAGCAATTGTGAATACACTCGGCGGCGTCCCCCATCCCCCAAGCTGCTGAGTGAACTGGGAGCCGACACAGATCCCACCTCGGTGTCGGCTCCATTTTTTTAAATCGGGGGTTTTAGCCCCGTCTTAAATCTTGCTGCATTGTGCTGATAACTCTGCGCTGATTGCAGCAGCCCGGCTTGTTCATCTTCACTCAAACCGCGAATAACGCGACCGGGCATTCCAACCACCAGTGAACCGTCAGGAATAACCTTGCCCTCGGGCACCAACGCGCCCGCTCCGATAAGGCAGCCCGCCCCGATCACCGCGTGATTAAGCACGGTGGCACCCATGCCAATAAGGCTTTGTTCGCCAATTCTGCAGCCATGCAAAATGGCCTTATGGCCAATCGTGCAATTCGGGCCAATGGTTAAAGGCGCTCCGATATCGGTGTGAAGCACACAACCATCTTGCACATTTGAGCCTTCGCCAACGGTAATCCACTCATTGTCACCCCGCAGCACGGCGCCAAACCAAACGCTGGCTGCGCGAGCCAAACGCACGCGACCGATCAGATCAGCCGAACCAGCAACCCAAGCTTCAGTGTGTAGTTCCGGCGTTACGCCGTCCAAAATATAAATTGCCACAGCAGCCCCTCATCTCACGCCAAATACTTCGGTTAAAATTACCACACCTTGCACAAAGCTCAAGCCAAGACCCGTGAACAGCAAGACAAGGCCGACGAATGGTCGATTGAAGAATTCGTAAGACGATTTGACGATGAGAGTTGTCGGCGTACATAACACAAAGGTGATAGCGCGAAATGGCGTTAAAACGTCAGCCCGCTCAAGCGCGTCAAGCCCCGGCTCCTCATCCGTTGCCAATGCCCAAAGTGTTCCAAGGGCACCCGATGATACCACTCCCGCTGCAGTCGCAAATAGATACGCCAGGAAATGATAATTCAAAGGCCGTCCCCCTACCGATCTGTTCCGCTATGAAACAGCTTTCATTACGGAAAAAAGAGGGGTGCAATTCTGGGGCCTTATTCCAAATCGATATCGAGAATGGCCATCGAAAAATTGTATGAAAGATCGCCATCTTCATCATCGCGGGAAACAATGCCCACAAACTCTTCGCCCACGTAAAGCTCGCAAGAGTCTTTCTTCTGCGGGCGAGCCTTGGCAACAATGGTGGAATTGTTGAAGGTCTTACGGAAATAAGCCGTCAACTTGGCAAGTTCATCAGGTTTCAAAGGCGTAGCTCCATGTGGAATGAGGGCTTAAACCAAATTTGCCGCCAAACGGCAACCTTATAAAGGGCTTCGGCCTTCGGCTTCTTCATCCACCTGATGGTTCATCGCCCGTGCGGGCTCAGCACACCCAGCCTTGCCCACCACTTTGGCGGGAACTCCAGCCACCGTGGTGTTCGGCGGAACATCATGCAGCACGACCGAGCATGCCGCCACGCGACTGCAGCGGCCAATTTCGATATTGCCCAAAATCTTGGCGCCGGCCCCAATTAAAACGCCTTGGCGAATCTTGGGATGGCGGTCTCCGGCTTCTTTGCCCGTGCCGCCCAAAGTGACACCTTGCATCAACGAAACATTGTCTTCCATCACGCACGTCTCGCCAATCACAATGTCATGGCCATGATCGATCATAATGCCCTTGCCGATGCGGGCGTTGGGGTGAATATCGATGGCGGAAATCATCGACGTGCGGCTTTGCATATAATAGGCAATGTCTTTGCGGCCCATTTCCCACAGGCGGTGCGCCATGCGGTGTGATTGTAATGCCTGCCAGCCTTTGAAATAAAGCAATGGATCAATATAGCGATGGCAAGCGGGGTCTCGGTCAAAAGTGGCAATAATGTCGGCGCGCGCCGCGTGGCCAATTTCCGGCTCAGCGGCAATGGCATCGCTGAATGAGCTGATAATGGCATCGGCCCCCAAATCAGCACCCCCGAGGCGCTGCGCCAAGCGGTGGATAAGGGCCTCTTCAAACGAGGCATGGGCCAAAACCGATGCGTAAACAAAGCCGCCCAGGCCAGGCTCAGCCCGGGCAATATCCTCAGCCTCGCCACGCAAGCGGTTCCACACCGGGTCTAGCTTTTCAATGCGTTTGGCATTTGCAATGTCGTGGATCATGGACGTGTCTCCTGCTGGTGCTATAGCCGATCTTTGGCAATTTGGGGAGGGGCTGGCCCAAAGCAAGCCTAACAAGTCAAATTCACGGTTAAGTGAGGTTCTATATTTAAATTCATATCATAGCATTTATATCTTGACGGCGTACGCTGAACTTGCTATATCTCGCCATACTCCACCATTGGGTCGTCAATGATCCGGAACCCTTCCCCACCAACAACAGTCTTGAACCCATCAGGAAGACGACGTTGCGGAGGAGAGCCACAAATGATGGAGTTTGGCGCTAACCACTTGGATATACAATATGGGTAGAAGCAACGGGCCAACTCTTGGAGTCAGTCGAACATGTCCATAGAAACGGAGAAGGTTGAATGCACTGTCACGGCAATACTGCAATGCTGTCACCGTAGGGTATGATGGCCAAGATGTCCAAAGTTACCGATTCCACACCTATACCGAAAGAACAGTCACCTCCTCGGTTTGAAGATTTTCTCAAACCAAATCCCTTCATTCGAACATGGATGCTGAAGTTCCTGCCCGAAAATCGTCGACTCCAAGATGTTGTGATTGTTGGAGTTGGATGCGTACTGTCCGTTTCACTGGCAATAGCACTCTATAAATTTGGCGTCAGGGAAATTATTGCTGCTGGTGCTAGCATTGTTGGAGTTGGAATTTTAACGGGTGAATCCGAAGCGCGATATATCATTGCGGGTGCAAAATTTGGACAAGCAAATAAGCAAGCTCAGCTGCTAAGAACAAACAAGCGATAGACTGGGGAAAAGAAATGGCCGACGCGTTTGGCTTTTCTGGGCTACGGCCCCGGTGCATCAACCTCTCCCAAAAACCCCAACACCGCATCCTTATACCCGCTATCCCCCACGGCATTCATATGGTTGCGTTTGGGCAGCACCAGGCCTTTGGCATTGGGCAGCATGGCCACCAATCCTTCAACCGAGCCTGCCACTTCATCCAGTTCCCCGGCCACAACCAGCGCCGGGCATTGAATGGCAGCCAGCGCCTCAGCTTTGATTTTTACGCGCGATGACAAAATACATGCTGCAAGAGCTGGTTTATCGGCCTTTGTGGAATCAGCAAAAATCCGAAACCCGCGCGCCTCACGATCTGTCACGTCTGCCAACTTTGGTGCAAGCAGTGCCTGGGCGATGGCCACGGCCCCGCCCACGCCATGCACCAGATTGGAAGCCATGCCACCAAACACCACGCAACCCACGCGCGCCGGATGATGCATGGTGAGGAATGCCGAAATGCGGGCCCCCATGGAATAGCCCATCACGGCGGATCTCTCGATGTTCAAATGATCCAGCAAGCGGCGCGCATCTTCGGCCATCATCGGGGCCAGATAACACGCCTTGTCATAAAGTTTTTCACTGTCGCCATGGCCACGATTGTCAAAGGCGATGACGCGGTGGCCAGCACCCGTCAATGCTTTCACCCAGCCGGTATCCACCCAGTTCACATTGCGGTTTGAGGCAAAGCCGTGAATCAGCAATATCGGCGGCCCCTCGCCCCACTGCTGATAGGCAATTTCAACACCATCTGAATTAAACTTCTCAGCCATGGGTTCTCTATGCTATCGGCTGTGCATGAACACAAGACGTTGAGGAAGATCATGGCCACCGGAACTACGCCGCATTTTCACAATACAATGGGCCTTTCCAGCATCGAAGTGGGTGCCGGCGAATTCATGTGCATCGGGGCCAAGCCGCCATTTGACCATCCACATATTTTCATTGATATGGGCCGCAGCACAGAAACGATCTGCCCTTATTGCTCTACACTCTATAAATTTAACAAGTTGCTTTCCGCCACAGCAGCCAATCCTGCTGAAGCCGTCTGGCATGGCGAAGCTGACTAAGCCAAAATGACCCCGCGCGAAGCCCGCCGCATCGCCCTTGCGGCCCAGGGTTTTACCTTGCAATCGCGGGACACCAAGGCCGGGTGGCCGAAACTTGCCAAAGCGATTGATGCCATGCATCTGTTGCAAATCGACAGCGTAAACGTGCTCACACGCTCACACTATTTGCCATTGTTTTCGCGGCTAGGTGCTTATGATCGCGGCACATTGGATGGGCACACACTGGCCAAAACCAATCGCAAGGTTTTTGAATGTTGGGCCCATGAGGCCAGCCTGGTGCCCATGAACCTTCACCCTTTCATGCGCTGGCGCATGAACCGCGCCCGAAACGGCAAGGGCATCTATGGTTCATTTGATCGTTTTGCCAAAACCGAAAAGACCTTCCTTGCCAACACGCTGCGCTTCATCGAGAAAAACGGCCCGACGAATGCAAGCAAAATACCTGGTGCCGGAAAATCTGCCGGCGGCTGGTGGGGTTGGAGCAAAGGCAAGCTGGCGGTGGAGTGCCTGTTCGATCAAGGCCTCATCACCACCTCGCACCGCGATGGCTTTGAGCGGATTTATGATGTGACGGAACGCGTGTTGCCTGCCGAAATTTTGGCCCTGCCCACGCCAGACGAGGACGAAGCCTTTGAACGCTTGATGTTGATGGCAGCCGAGGCCCTGGGCATCGCCACAGAAATTGATTTGCGCGACTACTTTCGCTTGCCGGTGGCCGACGCGCGCAAAGCATTGAATGCGCTGACAGCTGACAAGAAACTCCTTGAAGTGAAGGTGCAAGGCTGGCCCAAGCCTGCCTATGTGCTGCCGAATTTGAAGGCTCCACGCAAGGTGGGCGGCACCGCCCTGCTCTCACCCTTTGATCCCTTGGTATGGAACCGCGACCGCGCCTCGCGCCTGTTTGATTTTCACTACCGCATCGAAATCTATACGCCGCAACACAAGCGCAAATTTGGCTATTACGTTTTGCCCTTCCTCTACGGGGAAGATTTGGCCGGGCGCTTCTGCCTGAAGGCCGACCGTGAGAACAGCGTGCTGCGCGTCAACACTTCACATCACGACGACAAGCATTCTGCATCTGAACTTGCCGCAGCTGCCGCCAAAGAGTTATGCCGCATGGCAGCCTGGCTGGGCCTTGGCGATGTGGAAATTGTTAAAAAAGGCAATTTGGCCAAGGCTATGGCCAAGCAATTCTGAACTGGTGCGGGCGGCCGGACTCGAACCGGCACGGGATTGCTCCCAACGGATTTTAAGTCCGTTGCGGCTACCATTACGCCACGCCCGCACGGGTGCGCTCATAGGCGAGACGCGGAATCTTGACAAGCATCGCATGCTCACGCTGCAGAAGCTTTGTTACTCACCCGCCTTCTGAGCCAACGGGGCCTTGAACTGGAGTTCCATATCCCACGGCAAATAAATCCATGTGTCTTGGCTGACCTCGGTCACGAAGGTGTCCACCAACGGCCTGCCTTGGGGTTTGGCATAAACTGTGGCAAAATGGGCTTTTGGCAATAATTCGCGCACAACCTTGGCGGTTTTGCCGGTGTCGACCAAATCGTCCACAATCAACACACCAGCCCCTTGGTTATCACCAATGATCAAAGGGCTGACGGGTTTCAAAACTTTCACCTCGCCCTGTTTATCATAATCATAAGAAGCCACACTCACGGTTTCGATGACCCGAATGCCAAGTTCCCGTGCTACAACCGCAGCGGGTACCAATCCACCGCGAGTTATTGCAACCACAACGCGAAAAGTTCCCGCCGAAGAGAGTCTCCATGCCAATGCGCGTGCATCGCGGTGGAACTGATCCCAAGAAACCGGGAAGCTTTTTTGCCATTTGTCTTCCATTGCTCTTCTCTCCCCAAAATTATTTCAATAAATTCGTGATGAAGCGTAATCTTTATTAAAGATCAACACTTGTTTCACCATTTACGGCGATGATCGCCTCTGGAATTGATTTGAGCGGGCGATAGAATGATTGACGCATTGGTTACGGCCTTCGAACTGGCAAATGTTGACGTTATAGCAATCAAATTGCCCGAGGCTGTGGTGCGAGAGGTGTCTTCCGCGCTGCTGGCAAAGTGGAACTGCCAGCGCAGTGACATTATTGGCAAACCCCTTATGAAGTTTGGCTCTGCAGTGCTTTCGGCTCGTCATTTACCAGCTGACCCACGCCAACCGCACCAAAGCATTATTGAAGTGAATTATGCTCCGCCATTAGGCAGCCACATCAAATCGATTTTTCGCACCCAGACCATAGGCGAAGGTGAGAACGCCCAAATGTTGCTGATTGGACAACAGAGTTCTTTTGAGCATATGGAAACCGCCATAACCACGGAAAGAAGGTTAAATCTGGCGCTGCGTTCTGGCGGCTACGCCCTGTGGGACCATGATTACGAAACCGGCGAGACCTACAACTCTCCGGAAATGATCGAGATTTTCGGTGGCAGAGTGGGAGACAGGCCATTGGATTATCGATCTTTCAACAGTTTGGTGCATCCTGAAGACATCTCCAAAACAATTGATGAGAAAATTCGCAACTCGCCCTTTGGCACTGATATTTATCAAACTCGTTACCGCGTCAAGACCCGCAACAGCAAATACGCATGGATTGAATGCCTTGCCGGCCTGGTGCGCGACCCCGCAACGGGCCGCCCTAAAAAATGCGTCGGGCTGTGCCGCAACATCGACCATGAAATGTTGACGCTAGACCGGCTGAAGAACTCCGAATTGATGTTAAAACGCACCCAAGCGGTGTCTCACATCGGCTCATTTCGCTTGCGCGTTGAAAGCAATGTTTCGCGCCTCACTGCGGAACTTGCCGCCATGATAGGCCTGGCCGATGCCATGGTGCATCCCAACCTTGACACACTTGTAAAGATGATTGAGCCAGCCGACCGCGATAAATTCAATGAAGGCTTAGAGCTTGCCAAAATTGGCAAACAGGTGAAAAATCTCGAAATTGCGGTGAAAACCAAAAAAGGCGATATCGAATGGTTTGCTGTAACCATGGAGCCGGAACGTGGCGACAACGGCACGATAGAAAACGTTTTTGGCGCCTGCCAGCAGGTAACTGAGCGCAAAGCGCTGGAAAGCAAATTCCATCAAGCTCAGAAAATGGAAGCCGTGGGCCAGTTGACGGGTGGCATTGCGCATGACTTCAACAACCTTCTGATGGTTGTAATGGGCAATCTCCAATTGGTGGAGCAATTCGTTCAAGGCGATGAGCGGGCCCTGAAACGCATCCGCGCCGCCATTGACGCTGCCGACAAGGGCTCAGATCTAACGCGCCGCATGTTGGCCTATTCGCGCCAACAACCGTTGCACAATCGCGATCTGGAAGTGAACGATTTGCTGCTGTCCATGCAAGACATGCTGAAACAGGCGCTAACCGCGGTAGTGGATTTGAGCATTATTCCAACCCCAGAAATTTGGCCCATCAAGGCTGATAAAACAATGTTGGAAACCGCAGTGCTCAATCTTGTCATCAATGCCCGCGATGCGATGGGCCCCAAAGGCGGAAAACTGATTATTGAGTGTGCTAACAAGAATTTAGACTCAGAATATGCGAAAGCAAATGAAGATGTGGAAGTGGGCGACTATGTGGAACTGGTTGTCACCGACACGGGTTCTGGCATTGCGCCCGAAAATCTTGAAAAGGTATTCCAGCCTTTCTTTACCACCAAGGGGCCAGAAGCGGGTTCAGGGCTGGGCTTGTCCATGATTTACGGCTTTGTGAAACAGTCAGGCGGCCACATCAAGATTTATTCGGAATTAGGCGTTGGTACTTCAGTGAAAATCTATCTGCCGCGCCTCACTGCCAAGCCGCAATTTCAAGCGCCGCAAAAGCTTGCCGAAATGCCAAAGCCGTTCGCCGTTATTGCCGATAACGACCCTGCGCCCCTCACCCGCAAAATGAAGGTTCTCGTGGTTGAAGACAACAGCTCAGTTCGTGAAGTTGCGGCCGCCATGGTTGAAGAAATGGGCTTTGAAGCCATTACCGCATGCAGCGGCCCCGAAGGCTTGAAATCCATCGAAGCCAATCTTGACATAGACCTCGTTCTTTCAGATGTGATTATGGCGGGGGGCATGAATGGCCCAGAAATGGCATTGAAGGCGATGAAAATTCGCCCCGAGCTAAAGATTCTTTTCATGTCCGGCTATGCGCCTGGCTCGGTTCGCCAGATGCAAGATCTGCCAGACACCATCGATTTGGTAAACAAGCCCTTCACGCGAAGCGACCTGACCGAAAAAGTCAAAAAAGCTCTCTCAATTGAGCAAGCCGCTTAGTTCAGGCAAGGCGCATTGACCGAAGCGCCGCGCATTGCCATATTGGCTCTATGGGTATCGTTGAAGCATTACCGCACATTAAGTTGCAAGGCAAAGAAGCCTTTGCCGCGATGCGCAAGGCGGGTGCTTTAACAGCATTGGCCCTCGATGAGGTATTGCCGTTGGTACGTGCCGGAACGCCGACGCAAGCCATAGATGATTTCTTCATGGCTTTTGCTGAAAAACACCACGTTCTTCCGGCCACTTTGAATTACCGGGGCTATCGGAAAGCCTGTTGCATTTCGCTCAACCACGTTGTGTGCCACGGAATTCCGGGGGAAAAGCCATTACATGAGGGCGACATTGTAAACATTGATCTCACTTTGATAGTTGACGGCTGGCATGGCGACAGCAGCCGGATGTATGCTGTGGGTGATATTTCGCGCGCGGCCGAACGTTTGGTTGATGTAACTTATGAAAGCATGATGCGCGGCATTGCTGCAGTGATGCCTGGTGGCTATTTGGGAGATATTGGTTTTGCTATCCAAACCTATGCGGAGGCTGAACGCTGTTCAGTGGTGCGTGATTTTTGTGGCCACGGTCTGGGCCAGGTATTTCACGATCATCCGAACATACTACACTATGGCAAGCGCGGCGAAGGGGCAAAGCTGAAACCGGGCATGATTTTCACCATTGAGCCCATGATAAATTTGGGGAAAGCCAGCGTTAAAATATTGAGTGACGGGTGGACAGCTGTCACCCGAGATAAATCTCTGTCGGCGCAGTTTGAGCATACTGTGGGCGTAACCGAAACTGGCGTTGAGATATTCACATTGTCGCCTGGTGGCCATCACCGACCACATTTTAAAATTTGAGCCATGCCAAAAGCCGCGGCTAGCAAAGCGTTGGCAGAAGACAAACCTAACGTGAATGGTTTGGAAGACTTTTCGTCGATTATCAGCCCAAGCGGCCACCGCGAGCGATTGCGAGACAGATTTCGCGTTGGCGGGGCTGCGGCCCTGCCTGATTATGAGCTGTTGGAAATGATATTGTTTCGCGCTGTAAAGCGCGGTGATACCAAGCCCTTGGCCAAAATGTTATTGGCCCGATTTGGATCATTCGCCGAGGTGATCAGTGCCGCACCCGAGAGATTGCAAGAAGTCAAAGGAGTTGGCCCGGCAATCGTCACCGAGCTGAAACTCATTCAAGCCGCAGCTTTGCGTTTGTCACGCGCGGCGGTTATCAATCGACCTATGCTTTCATCCTGGAACGCCATTATAGATTATTGCCGCGCCGCCATGGCCTATGAAGATGTTGAAAGTTTTCGTTTGCTTTTCATGGACAAGAAAAACCAGTTGATCGCTGATGAAGTGCAACAGCACGGCACCGTGGATCACACACCAGTCTACGCCCGTGAAGTCATCAAGCGGGCGTTGGAACTTTCCGCTTCCGCCATCATCATGGTGCATAACCATCCCTCAGGTGATCCCACACCGTCTTATGCCGATATTGATATGACCAAGAAGATTATTGCTGCTGGAGATAAGTTGGGTATTCTGGTGCAAGATCATATTATCATTGCCCGCAAGGGCCATGTAAGCATGCGCAATTTGCAAGTGATCTGAGAAAGTATCAACAAATGCCAATTCAAGTTATGCCCTTGGCGGCCGATCAAAAGCACCTTTGGTATCCTTTATGGCGCGGCTATCAGACTTTTTACAAAGCCGATATTCCGGAAGCAGTAAGTGACCTCACTTGGGCGCGGTTGCTTGATGAGGCGGAAGGCATGGGCGGTGCGCTGGCTTGGGTAGACGGCAAAGCCGTTGGTTTTGTGCATCATATAATGCACCGCTCTTGTTGGACAGAGGGTGATTACTGTTACCTGCAAGACTTATTTGTAGCAGATGAAGCGCGGGGCCAAGGGATAGGCCGAAACCTGATTGAATATGTTTATGGGTACGCCAAAACGAAACGCTGCTCACGGGTGTATTGGTTGACCCATGAAACCAATACAGACGCCATGAAGCTGTATGACAACATTGCTACCCGCTCAGGCTTTATCCAATTTCGACATATGCTCGAACTTTGATTTTATTTCGGTCAGCGCTTCGGGTGTGTCTGCATCCATCATGATGCCATCATGCTCTACCGCAATTTCAACAATGGCGTCGCGCCGCGTCTCTAATAGACTTCTCGCACCCCTATCCCCTTTGAGCGCCATCAAATCTGTAAAGTGTTCTTTGCCCCACAGCACCGGATTACCCAATTTGCGCCCGCGTGCGGGTGCTACCACTGTGCGAGCTTCATTAATATCAAAAGCCGCTATCATGCGTTTCATGTCATCACTTCGAATGAGAGGCATATCGCCCAGACAAACGAAGCATGCGTCAAAATTCTTCACGGCATTGATGCCCGCTGCAAGTGAACTGGCCAACCCTTCGGCATAATCGGGGTTGTGAACCAATTTAACGGAAGTATCCGCCAGAGCACTTTCAATCTGTGCCCGCTGATGGCCCGTGACCACCACAATCTCATCAACGCCGGATGCCTCAATCTGTGCAACCGTTTGCGCCAGCAGCGGCTTGCCATTGAGTTCAGCCAATAGCTTGTTGGATCCCATTCGCGTTGATCTGCCCGCAGCCAGAACAATGGCCGCGATACGCGGTTTGATGGGCACACTAATTGTGCCCTCTCGTGGTTGTGGGCGTGAGGCAATTTCGGCCAACAGGCCGCCGGCACCAAGCGCCCTCACATCCTCACCTGTCACCTTTAGTCCAGCACATAACCGGTTCAAAACAAGGTCAAATCCGTTGATCTTGGGTGAGCGTGCACAGCTTGGAACACCAATTACCGGAACCGCGCCGAGTTGCCCCAGCATCAGCAAATTGCCCGGATCAACCGGCATGCCCAAATGGAGCACTTTGCCTTTGGCAGCTTTGAGCGCGGCGGGCACGACATCAGCTCGGTCTACAATGGCCGAAGCACCAAATACCAAAATCGGCGAAAGCCCTTGCGCCTTCATTGCTGCAATGGCCTCGGCCGTTACAGTAACCTGATGTGCCACAACAGAGACAGCAGCGAGCTTGGAACCCAATCGAGCCAATCGGCCTGCCATGGCTTTTTCAGATTTAATGACGAGTGAAGGCTTGGTGGAAAGTGCCTGGGTTATGACTAATCCAACCCGCTGTGGTGTGAACGGCGCTACACGCACCAGCTTGTTGCGCTTCAACAGCGCCAACACTTTCTTCAGCGCGCCCGCAGGGGCGGCATAGGGAATGATTTTCACTGTGGCCAACATTTGCCGCGCAGTGACAACTTCATAGGACTTCAACGTCGCCACGGTGATGGCCTCATGCACGCGGTTGACTTTGTGCAGCATCACTTCATCTATTATGACAAGACCGCTCGCTTGCGCATGGAGGTTTGCCCTGCCCGTAAACGGCGCTTGCGTGGCAGCGCCAAGTCCACATATGGCTTCTGCAATCACGGCTGCGGCCTGATCTTCGGGCACATCAAGTTTCGTCAATTTAGCGGCAAGCACTTCAGCAATGGCTTGCTGTTTTAGCTGGTCAAGATCATCCGCCGAAAGTTTACGCCCCTTTTTAAGGCCGCCTGCCGAATGGGCAAGAATGGCACCCAAGGCTTTTTCTGTTTTCAACAAACCAAACTTCATGACAGGCCGAGGCGGAGTGCCTTTGTCATTTCGGCCATCACGGAAACAGCAATTTCCGAAGCCCCAACAGCCCCAATGGATAGTCCAATCGGGCCGCTGATGCGTGTGCGTGTTACGTCATCAAATCCCATTTTAGAAAGCCGCTCATGGCGCGCGGCCTGCGTTTTCCTTGAACCCAAAGCACCGATATAAAACACGTCCGATTTCAGCGCCAGTTCCAAAGCCGGATCGTCAATCTTCGGATCATGCGTCAACGCCATAAAACCTGTTCGGGCATCAAGCCCCAACTTCGGCAAAACGTCCTGCGGCCAATCGGCGCAAAGCGACACATTGGGAAAGCGCGCAGCGCTAGCGAATGCGCCGCGTGGGTCAATCACCGTAACGTCATAACCGCAAGACTGCGCGATGGGGATCACACTTTGGGCGATCAGTACGGCGCCGATGATTACCAGGCGCAGCGGTGGATTGTAAATGGCAATGAACTCATCGCCAGCCATTGCAGCCTTGTCGAAGCGAAACGCTTTATCAAATTCGCTGCCGGCCGCCGCTTCAGAACGCGGCACAATCCGTTGCTCACCTGTGGCTGTATTGGTGACCATAGCCACAGCGCGGCGCTGCCTGCGCGCTTCAAGCAAACGGTTTAACAGTTCTGCCTTCACACCACGGTTTCCAAATAGATTTTAATGCGGCCGCCACACGCGAGCCCTACTCGCCAGGCGGTTTCATCCGCCACCCCAAATTCCAAAATCTTGGGGCCGCCCTTGGCGATCAATTCTTGCGCTTGCGATATCACTTCGCCTTCCACGCAACCACCAGAAACTGCCCCCTCAAAATTACCCTCTGCGTCCACAACCAACTGGCTGCCCACAGGCTGCGGCGCGGAACCCCAAGTTTCGATCACTGTGGCCAGCGCCACTTTGCGGCCCTCACCTAACCAGGCTGAAGCCGTTTCAAGCGCATTCATCATGAAGCCTCCATCCATTTTTCTGGATCATGCTGCGACTTTACAGCTTTGGCCAAACTCTTCGCAAGATCAGCCAAGCTATCTAAGCTATGCACGGGCCGAAATTCATCCACGTGGGGCATGATGGCTCGGATACCAGCAGCAGCCGCCTCAAATTTTGCAAAACGCAACAAGGGGTTCAGCCAGATAATCCGCTTGGCGGCCCGGCGCAGACGCAACATTTCAGTTGAGAGTTGCTCAATATCATCACGCTCCAACCCATCCGTCATCAACAGCACTTGCGCGCCCCGCCCCAATACACGCCGCCCCCAATGGAAATTAAAATCCTTCAACGATGCGCCGATGCGCGTGCCACCCGACCAATCTTTTACATGAGCGGAAACGCGTTCAACCGCCTCATCCACATCACGGCGCAGCAAATCGCGGGTGATGTTCGTCAAGCGAGTTCCAAACAAAAAAATATGGACGCGTGGAGTGTCCGCTGCCAGTGCGTGCAGGAAATGCAAAAAAATGCGGCTGTATTGCGCACAAGAACCAGAAATATCGCACAACACCACCAACGGCGGAACACGGGTTATCGGTGCCACATGTGAGAGAGCCAAAATGCCGCCACCATTGCGCAGCGACGCTCGCAATGTCCGGCGCATGTCAATGCGCCTGCCCCGCGCATTGGCTGCAAAACGGCGCGTGCGTTGTTGGCGCTGCACCAGCCGCAACCGCGCAATGGCGGTTTTTGCGTCGGCCTGTTCAGACATTGTCATCTGCTCAAAATCTTTTTGCCGAAACACTTCATCAAGCGAGGCTGTGTAAGTGGCATCCACCTCCAACATGTGTTGTTTGCCCTGCTCTATATGCGGCGCATCTCGGTTTTCAAACATGGCCTCTGCCAAGCGCCTGAAGCCCGCCTGCTTTTTCTTCTCATCGGCCTTTCTGGCAATCTGTACATACATGAGCTGCATGAGTTGCTCGAGCATTTTGGGTTTTTTCCAAAACACATGAAACGCTTGATCAAACAATTCCCTCTGCTCACGCCGCTTCACGAAAACCGCGTGCAAAGTCCAATAAAAATCTTCACGCTTTCGTAAAGGTCCTGCCATGGCTGCTTCTAAGGCATCCAAAACGCTCGAAGGTCCAACAGGCAATCCGGCCTTACGCAACACGCGGCCAAAATGCATGATGTTGGCAGCCAGCTTGCCGCCGGCTTCAATTGGCTTTGGCATGACGGATTTCATCGCGGACTTGGTCCAATATGCGCTTGGCCTGAGAGCCTTCCATCTTGGCGATGTCATCTTGATATTTCAACAAAACCCCCAGCGTGTCATTAACCACTTGCGGGTTTAGCGTCACGCAATCCAATTCATGCAGCGCTGAAACCCAATCCAAAGTTTCGGCCACCCCCGGAACTTTATAGATATCACCTTTGCGTAGGGCCTGCACAAACCCCACAACTTCTTTAGAAAGTGACTCTGCAGCATCCGGTTTGCGCGCCCTGATGATCGCAAGCTCACGCTCGGCATCAGGAAAATCCACCCAATGATAGAGACAGCGCCGTTTCAAGGCGTCATGAATTTCGCGGGTGCGATTAGAGGTCACAACAACAATTGGCGGTTCCGCTGCCTTGATTGTTCCGAGTTCCGGAATGGTTACTTGAAAATCAGATAATACTTCTAACAAATAGGCCTCAAAGGCCTCGTCGGCGCGGTCCAGCTCATCGATCAGCAAAATCGGCGCTTTGCCCCCATGGCCTTCTAATGCCTGCAATAATGCCCGCTTGATCAGAAAGCGTTCATCAAACACCGACGCTTGCAATTTGGATTTATCAACACTGCCCGCTGCCTCTGCCAGCCTGATCTCGATCATCTGGGCTGCATAGTTCCATTCATAAACCGCCGAGGCAATATCCAACCCCTCGTAACATTGCAGTCGGATAAGTTTGCGCCCCAGCGCTTGCGCCAGAACCTTGGCAATCTCGGTTTTTCCAACGCCCGCTTCACCTTCCAAAAACAAGGGCCGCCCCATTTTCAAGGCCAGATAAAGTATGGTGGCCAAATCCCTGCCCGCCACATAGCCATGGTCTGCCAAAAGCGCCTGGGTTTCATCAATTGAGGTGGGAGAAGGGTGCATGGGTCATCCGTTATGCACACCAGCCTAGGCTGAGAGCAAGGTTTGGGCAATGTGGCAATTCGGATTGGGCTTTGACAATTATTTGTTAACGGATGAAACTATCCGCCAGTCTGCGGCGTATTACTGACAGGAGGCTCCAATGAAGCGCTTGGTCTTACTGTTCGCACTCTTCGCAACTCCAGCTTTGGCCCAAGACAGCCCGGCGGCCAACGACGCCTATAAAGCCATCATCACCCACCAGTTGCAGGCTATCGCTAAAGACGATGGTGAATCGGCTTATGCGGAAGCAGCTCCCAATGTGCGAAAGATTTTCCCATCTGCAGAAGTGTTCATGAATATGGTGCGCGGCGGCTATCCGCAGATTTACCATAACAAGCAATACAGTTTTGGTGATTCTGGCACTGATGCCTCTGGCAGACCTTATCAAAAGGTAGAAATTCTGAGCATGGATGGGGTGCGCTATGAAGGCATTTACTTCATGGAACGCCAACCTGATGGCAATTGGAAAATCTCAGGTGTGGTGATGACCCAGGTCGAAGGCTCTGACGCGTAAACACCTGCGGCGTTTTTAAGCCAAATTTGGCCTCATTTCTCTAGCAGTGGCGTGAACAATCGCATAGTTTGGGCGCTTGAGGAGAACCGCCCCAAATGCAGCCCAAAGTTATCATCACCTGCGCGGTAACCGGCGCCGGAGACACGGTTGCCAAACATCCCACCATTCCCGTTACGCCCGAGCAGATAGCCAATGCGGCGCTTGAGGCTGCTTCGTCGGGTGCCACCGTGGTGCATTGCCATGTGCGTGACCCGAAAACCGGCAAAGGTTCGCGCCGCGTTGATCTTTACCGTGAGGTCATGGAACGCATCCGCGCCAGGAACACCGAGGTCATTATTAACTTAACCGCGGGAATGGGCGGCGATTTGGTGATCGGAGATGGCGAAAGACCAATGGAATTTGGTGCGGGCACCGATGTGGTCGGGCCGCTCGAACGCTTGTTTCATGTCAAAGAACTGCGCCCGGAAATTTGCACGCTTGATTGTGGTTCGCTAAATTTCGGTGATGGCAATGGTTTGGTGGTGCAAACTCCAACGCAATTGCGCGAACAGGCCCGCCTCATCAAATCCTATGGCACCAAACCGGAGATGGAGATTTTTGATTCCGGCAATTTGTGGTTTGCCAATCAATTGGTGAAGGAAGGCCTGATTGATGGCCCGCCGCTTTATCAACTCTGCCTCGGCATTCCTTGGGGTGCGCCTTACAACCCTGAAACGATGGTCTATCAAAAATCCCAACTGCCGGCAGATGCGGTGTGGGCCAGCTTTGCCATTGGCCGGCAAGAATTCCACGCCGTGGCCCAAGCCGTTTTGCTTGGCGGCCACGTGCGCGTGGGATTGGAAGATAACCTTTATCTCGACAAAGGCGTATTCGCTTCCAATGGTTCGCTTACCGAAAAAGCCGTGAAGCTGATAGAGATGCTCGGCACCAAAGTGGCAACACCACAGGAGGGCCGAGCAATTTTGGGCCTAGAGAAATGAACCGGATCAAAATCATCGGCATTGCCGGAACGGGCCTGATCGGCGCGGGCTGGGCGGCGCGCGCACTGATCCGTGGGATTGATGTGATCGCTTTTGATGTTTCGCCTACTGCAGAAGCCAAACTGAAAGCCCAAATCAAAACTGCCTGGCCTTCGATGGAAAAGCTTCTGGGCAAGCCCAAGAAGCGCGGGAAACTCGCTTTTACAACTGACCTTGCGGCAATGGCCAGCAAAGCCCAATTCATTCATGAAGCAGCCCCAGAGCGCAAAGACCTGAAAATCAAGTTATTCAAAGACGTTGATGCCATTGCCAACCCCACCGTGATTATCGCCTCTTCATCGTCAGGTTTCCTGCCCACCGATTTGCAATCTGAATGCAGACACCCAGAGCGCGTGATCATCGGCCACCCGTTTAATCCAGTTTATCTTTTGCCGCTGGTTGAAACCGTTCCTGGCAAACTGACATCGGACGACGTGATGGACCGTGCGGGTGTCTATTTCGAATCGATCGGCATGCAGGTGCTGCGGCTGAAAAAAGAAATTGACGGATATATTTGTGACCGCCTGCAAGAAGCCCTGTGGCGCGAAGCACTGCACATCCTCGACAAAGACATCGGCACCACGGGTGACATCGATGACTCAATTGTTTACTCTGCCGGAATGCGCTGGGCCTTCATGGGGTCCTTCATGACTTATCATGTCGGTGGCGGCCCAGGCGGGATGCGCGATTTTATCAAACAATTTGACCCAACCCTGGCCCTGCCGTGGACTGATCTGAAATTTCCAAAATGGAACGACGCGTTGGAAAAGCGTTTGATCGAAGGCACTGATGCGCAAGCCGCTGGCCGCAGCGTGGCCAAGATCGAGGCGCAGCGAAACGCCATCTTGGTGGATATGATGAAACTCTTCAAGAAACACAAAATCGGCACTGGCCTTGTGCTTGCACGCGAGGCAAAAAAGCCCAAGAAGAAAAAATAATGGATTTCAGCCTGAGCGAAGAACAAAACCTTATCATCAACACGACAAAGAACTTCGTTGCCAAAGAACTCTATCCGCATGAGAAAGAGATTGAAGAATCCGGAATTCTGCGTCCAGAGCTGCGTGATGAGTTAAAGGCCAAAGCCATCGCTGCTGGCCTTTTCGCTGCCAATATGCCCCAGGAAGTGGGTGGTGCCGGGTTGGATACGCTAAGCTGGTGCCTTTATGAAAAAGAGTTGGGTCGCGCCAATTATGCTTTGCACTGGACTTGCGTGGGAAGGCCTTCAAATATCCTGATGGCGTGCAACACCGAGCAGCGCGAGCGCTACACCCTGCCCGCAGTGCGCGGCGAAAAAGCCGATTGCCTGGCGATGACGGAACCCGGCGTTGGTTCTGATCTTCGCAGCATGAAAACCTTTGCTCGCGCTGATGGCGATGATTTTGTGATCAACGGAGTGAAACATTTCATCAGCCACGGCGAGGAAGCGCATTTTACTGTTTTGTTTGCTGCAACGGGTGAGGAAGAAACGCCACGTGGCAAAAAAAAATTGATCACTGCCTTCCTTGTTGACAAGGGTACTGCAGGTTTCACCGTGCGCGAAGGCTATAAAAATGTTTCGCATCGCGGCTATCCGAATTCCATTTTGGAATTCAATGACTGCCGAATCCACCAATCGCAAATCTTGGGAGAACTCCACAAGGGTTTCGAAGTGGCCAACGCGTGGTTGGGCGCAACGCGACTGCAGGTAGCCTCAACTTGTTTGGGCCGCTCTGAACGCGCCCTCGAACTTGCTCTGCAATATGCCGTAGACCGACAACAGTTCGGACAGCAAATCGGTAAGTTCCAAGGCGTATCATTCAAGCTCGCCGACATGGCAATGGAGCTGAAAGCCGCTGAACTGCTCACCCGCGAAGCCGCATGGAAATTCGATCAGGGAACCGTGACTGAGATCGATATGTCCATGGCCAAACTCAAATCCACTGAAGTTTTGGCCATGATTGCTGACGAAGCGATCCAAATCCACGGCGGCATGGGGCTGATGAGTGACTTGCCGCTCGAGCGCATTTGGCGTGATGCCAGGGTGGAACGCATCTGGGAAGGCACATCCGAAATTCAGCGCCACATTATCAGCCGCGCTCTGCTGCGTCCACTGGGTGGCTGATGGCACTCGCCCGCCTCCTCAACCCACGCTCGATAGCATTTATCGGCGGCAATGAATGTGCCATCGCCATCACTCGCACGCGGGAACTTGGCTTCACCGGGAAAATCTGGGCGGTGCATCCGTGGCGCGAAGAATTGGGCGGCATCAAGACTGTGAAATCGGTAGAAGAGATTGAAGGTGCGGTGGATGCTGCTTTCATCGCCGTGAAGCGCGAACCCACAATCAACATCATCGGTGCTCTGAGCAAAATGGGTGGCGGCGGCGCTGTGATCTATGCTGCAGGTTTCGCCGAGCAAGGAGCAATTGATCTTCAAGACAAATTGTTGGAGGCCGCCAATGGCATGCCACTGATTGGCCCCAATTGTTATGGCTTCGTCAACGGGCATGCGCGCGTAGCGCTTTGGCCAGACGAACACGGCATCACGGTGCGCGACACTGGCGTTGCAATTATCACCCAATCCGGCAACATTGCGTGCAACCTTACCTTTACACGCCGCGAATTGCCCTTGGCCGCAATTTACACGATAGGCAATCAGGCCGATATCGATACCGCCCGCATGGTCGACGCGCTGTGTGATGATCCGCGCATCACCGCCATCGGATTGCACATTGAAGGATTGAAAGATGTGCCTGCCTTCGCCCGCGCCGCTGAGAAGGCCCGTGCCAAAAAAATCCCCATTGTGGCGCTCAAGACCGGAAAGTCGCCGCAAGGTGCCAAGGCAACGCTCAGCCACACCTCATCACTGTCAGGTGCAGATCAACTGTATGACGCGCTCTTCGATCGCCATGGCGTGGCGCGTGTCGAAACTGTATCTGCTCTGGCAGAAACCTTGAAATTCTTGCATCACGGCGGGCCACTGGCTGGCGCAGATTTGGTGGCAATTTCCAGTTCGGGCGGTGAAGCCGCTTTGCTGGCCGACATGGCCGGAGGCCGCAATGTTTCGCTGCCACCTTTCGATGCTGCCGCAAAGGCCAGAATCGCCGCAACACTTAACGAGTTCGTGACCATCGATAATCCTCTTGATTATCACACTTTCATTTGGGACGACGAAGCCAAGCTGACCGCCACTTTCACTGCGGTTCTTTCGGCCAAGTTTGCTTGCGGTGCCATGATCCTGGACGCGCCCAGCCTGCCCCACATGAACCCTAAGGCTTGGTATAAATCCACCCGTGCCTACATCGCTGCTGCCAAAGCCAATAATGCGCGCGCGGTGATCGTTGCCAGCCTGCATGAAAACTTGCCCGCAGAAATGATGGCCGAATTGGCGGCGGAAGGCATCGCCCCCATGTTGGGTTTTGACGATATGCTCACCGCTATCGAGGCTGCTGCACTGATTGGCGCGCGTGGGGCTGACCCAACCGAACGCCCAGTCATTTCGGAAGTGCTGCTGGCAACACGTGAACCACAACTGTTGACGGAATATGCCGCCAAGCAGCTGCTCGCTGAATTCGGGCTTGTAATTCCGTTCGGCGCAATCTGTAAAATCGCCGAGGCCGGCAGCGTTGCAAGTGAACTCGGCTTCCCAGTTGTGGTCAAAACATCATCAAGCTCCATCGCCCATAAAACCGAACTGGGCGGCGTGGCACTTAATCTCAAAACTGAGGCGGAAGTTCGCATTGCAGCGGGTCAGATGGCAAAGCATGGCCCAGAAGTGTTGGTTGAAAAAATGGTTCAAGGTGTGGTGGCCGAATTGATCGTGGGCGTTAAGCGCGATCCGCAATTTGGTCTCGCTCTGGTTATTGGCGCGGGCGGCATTTTTACTGAACTGCTGAGAGATTCCGTCACGCTGCTGCTTCCCACCAACCGTGTTGAAATCATCCGGGCGCTGAACAAACTGCGCATTTGGAAACTGGTCACAGGATTCCGTGGAAAATCCGGTGACGCCGAAGCCATTGTAAAATCCGTCGAAGCCGTCGCCAGTTTTGCTGCGGCCCATCAATCCACTTTGGAAGAACTCGACATCAACCCGCTTTTCGTGCTGCCGCATGGTGCCGTGGCCGCCGACGCTATGATCAGAATGAGGCCGACATGACTTCCCCCATCCGCGTTGAAAAAAACGGCCCCATCCTGGAAGTTACGATTGACCGCCCCAAAGCCAACGCCATTGATGCGGCCACCAGCCGCATCATGGGCGACACTTTCGCGGCGTTCCGTGACGACCCTGCTTTGCGCGTGGCTATCCTGACCGCCGCCGGCGAGAAATTCTTCTGCCCCGGCTGGGATTTGAAGGCTGCAGCTGCTGGCGAGGCACCGGATTCACATTATGGTGTTGGTGGCTTTGGCGGGTTGCAGGAATTGCCCGGCCTCAATAAGCCCGTGATTTGCGCTGTCAACGGGCTGGCCTTTGGTGGTGGTTTTGAAATCATGATTTCGTGCGACATCATCATCGCAGCAGATCATGCCACTTTTGCACTACCCGAAATACGCTCTGGCACGGTGGCCGATGCCTCAACCATCAAACTTCCGCGCCGCATTCCTTATCACGTCGCCATGGAATTGCTGTTCACGGGCCGGGTGATCGATACCATGGAAGCAAAACACTGGGGCCTTATCAACGAGATCGTGCCGGCAGATCAGTTGATGTCCCGCGCGCGCCAACTTGCAAATCAACTCGCCGAAGGCCCCCCACTTGTCTTTGCCGCAATAAAAGAAATTGACCGGGAAACTTCTCACCTTCCCATTCAGCAGGCCATGGATATGGTGACAAAACGCAAACTGAAAACAGTGGATACGCTCTATTCTTCTGCCGATCAAAAAGAAGGTGCCATAGCCTTCACGGAAAAGCGCAAACCCGTTTGGCGTGGCATTTGAGTTGCTTGGTCCTGCAAATCAGCGCAAGCAGCGCAGATGCTAAACCGCCGCACTTTTCTTAAAACCATTGGAGCCCTCTCTGCCGTGGGCATCGGCACCGTAACTTATGGAGTGGTGATCGAAGCCGGGTTCCTGCTGAACACGTCAGCCTACGCCTTCACGCCGCCGCGCTGGACGCCCGGCCTGAAACTGCGCGCCGTGGTAATTGCCGATCCTCATGTGGTTGAACCATTCTTTCCACTGTCTCGGTGGCAGAATGTGGTTGAAGTGGCGCAAGCCTTGGAACCGGATGTAATTTTTATGTTGGGCGATTATATCTCCGGAATAAAGTTTGGAACAAGCGCAGTGCCAGTTACAGATATTGCGCGCGTGGCGGCTGGTCTCAAGGCACCCCTCGGCGTTTATTCAATCAACGGAAATCACGATTGGTGGAGTGATAGTGAAGCGCAACGCTTAAAGCAGGGTCCGCCAATCATCCAGCGTGCCTTTGAAGATGCAGGCATTCCGGTGCTGGCCAACAGAGCGGTGCGCCTTGTGAAAGATGGATATCCATTTTGGGTGACAGGCACAGACAGCATAATTTCCTATATTCTACCACCCGATAATTTCCAGGGTACCGCTGATTTGCCTGCCACTTTGGCGCAAGTAACAGACGATGCGCCGATCATTCATTTGGCGCACGAACCTGACTTATTTGCTGAAATGCCCGATCGCGTTTCCCTCACTTTGTCGGGACACACGCATGGTGGACAAATTCGA
Source organism: Hyphomicrobiales bacterium (assembly GCA_025359265.1). GTDB lineage: Bacteria > Pseudomonadota > Alphaproteobacteria > Rhizobiales > Aestuariivirgaceae > Aestuariivirga. Next base: position 40,793 of record JANYHB010000001.1, read on the forward strand.
ATTTTTGGTTCGGCACCACTCACACCATCGCTTTATAGCCGTAGCCATAGTTATGGTTACATTATCGAAAACGGCAAGCACTTGTTGGTTTCCGGTGGTCTTGGAACGTCTACAATCCCGATACGCCTAGGCGTGCCACCTGAGATAAATTTGCTGGAACTGGGTTAACTTTTTAAAATGGGGTGGGTGCGAAAAACGCCGGCTGGTAATTGCTCAAAATCGATCACAGTGCCATTCATCATCCGCGCCGATGGCGAGATGAGATAGGCCGCCAAATCCGCAATGTCAGAGGGCAATATCAATCGCCCTGCCGGGGTTTGTGCGCCAATCAGCTCACCCCAATTCTCTGGCATCTGGTGCACTTTGGTCTGCGTGCGCTGCTCGCCCTCCGTAAAGGCCCAACCCAAATTGATGCAAAAGGCCCTGATGCCTTCCCACGCCCACACATGGGCAGCGTGTTTCGTCAATTGCACCAAAGCTGCTTTGGTTGCGCCATAAATAGCCAAGTTCGGCGGGCCCCCCTGGGCTATCATCGACGCGACGTTGATGATGGTGCCCGATTTCTGCATCTTCATAATCTTCGCCGCCTCTTGCATCAAAAAAAGTGGCGCTTTTACGTTGATATCAAACAAGCGGTAATATGTGTCCAGTGATGCATCTTCGATAGATGCGCGAGACACGTCGCCCGCCGCATTGACCAATACATCCAAGCTCCCGAATTTATCAGCACAAAATTGAACGGCGCGGCGTGGCGTTGCGTCATCACGCAAATCGCCCACCATGGCTTCCACGCGGCCCAGTTTCGACAAAGCCGCCGTTTCCTGCGCCAAACGCCCTTCGTTGACGTCGGTGATGACAACCTGGAAGCCCTCAGCCAAAAGGCGCGCGGCAATGGCGGCCCCAACTCCCTGCGCACCACCAGTGATCAAGGCTGCGCGAGACATGCTCAGTCGGTGACGATTACACGAGAACGCGATGCACCATATTGTTCAACCAAGGCAAACAATTTCGCCGCATTGTCCGGATGCAAGCGCACACACCCATGCGACGCCGGATGCCCCAATGATTTGATGTGATATGAGCCGTGAATGGCAATGCCGCCGTCAAAAAAAACAGAATTAGGCATGGGTGAATTATCATACTTTTTCGAGAACCACACCTTCGCCAAACGCTGCACGTGGAATGTGCCGCGCGGCGTGTGATAGCCCACTCCAGCGGTTGATACCGGCCAAGATCCAGCGGGCCAACCATTGACAGTGAGGGAGAGGTTTTGGCTGCTCACCGTTATATGTGCAACGACAATCGGTGGCACAGGAGGCAAACGGAGGTGGTGCACGTGGCGCGATTTTGCTTCCGCAGCACCACTAAATATCAGGCCCAGCGCCAGAACAAAAGCCGCAATTGGTTTCCACATTTTCGCGAATCCGCCCCTATAAACCCCGACAACAACATCGCAGAGGCCGAAACACAACGCAAGCAGCTTTCACATGCTTCGAATTATTGCGTTACCACAATCCGCGTTCGCGCCATGCCGAAATGCTCTACCAACGCGTAAAGTTCAGCGGCGTGTTGGGGTAACAATCGAACGCAACCGTGAGAGGCCGGGTGGCCTAAAGCCCTGATGTGATACGTGCCATGGATTGCGTTGCCACCGTGAAAGAATACGGAATTTGGCATGGGCGAATTGTCGTATTTCTTCGAAAAATAAACCCGGGCCAGCCGCGTGGCCCGAAATGAACCCTGTGGCGTGTGAAATCCGGGTTTGGCGGTAGAGACAACCCAATCCGCATAGCGATCTCCATTCACGGAAACGCTCATGTGTTGTGTGCCAATGGCGATGTGCGCCACAACGATTGGCAACTGTGCAATGTGATGTTTTTTAGCTCGGTGAATACCGCGAGTGTGGTGATGGCGGTGGTGATTACGGTGATGATGGCCTTTGGCAACGGCATCGCCGATCGAGAACGAAAACGTCAGAGCAGCGACCAAAAACGCCAGAGTAGATTTTTTCATATTCAATTCCCAAAGAAGCGGCCTCCTCAATGAGAAATTCAGCTTCGCAGGGGTGCGTGGTTAATGCAAAGTTAATGGCGAATTATAGTAAAAATTCGCGTCCGATCTTTACGCGTGCTTGCCCGTTGTAGGCAATGATATCCGCTGTTGCATAGGTTTCAGTAAGGGTGGCGGGCAGAAATGATCCCGTGCCCACCATGTCGATGGGTGCTTTTGCTGCCCCCATAATCTGGCACTTTTGCGGGTCGAAGCCTGAGGAACCAACAATCATTGCTGCCTTAAATCCAGCCTGATCCAACGCCCCGCGCGCGTGAATAATCGATGCTACCGACACACCTTTGCCGAAAAGAATTCGGCGTACTTTGTCCACCAGCAAATTGTTCGGATCAAGCTGCACTGTTCGCCCGCCCAACACCTGTTCGACGATCGCGTATTCGCCGCGCACTTTCAACCAGTTTCCCACCGCCTCAACCGATTTTTCATAATCCAAACCCTCAGCAAAGCGGCCACCATGTGTGTCAAGCCTGATGCCAAAGCTTTTGCCCCGCCTGTCCAGCTTTTCCTCATCATAAAACCATCTGGCACAGCGCAGGGCGTCTGCCGTTTCCTGACCGGTATAGTCCACCAGTGCAATCAAGGATGTTGCTTCGGGCAGCGTTTTGTAAAACAGCTTCATCGCTTCCAGCACATCTCCGCCCGCATACCCGACAAGAGCGTGCGGCATGGTGCCCATTCCCATCTCTGAGCCAAAAAACGGTGCCGTTAAATCCTGCGATGAACCAATAAATCCTTTCACCGCACGATTGGTGGCGCGAGCGGCTTCACTGCCAACTTTGGCGCCATAGGCCGCCAGGATATTCATTTCAGCACCAGAGCCGTGGCGTGCATGCATATCCATGAAGCCAGCAGCGGGAATGGCCAAGCACATTTCATAAGCGTTATTGGCCGCCACACAGGGAAAGCCGGTTTTCTGCAAGATCAGGGTTTCGATCTCCGAAAGCTGTTGCAGGGAGCCCGTTATTTCTATCAGTTTGTGCTCGGAGGGTACGACCTCGCCTTCGCTTACAAACCGCTTCACTTTGGCCTCCGGCGCAAAGTGCTTAATCAGGCGGACCACCGGTTCCAAAGCCGCCACAACACGCCTGCGCATGAACACGGCGAAAGTCACTTCCATGTCACCATTCTCAGCAACGATACTAGCAGTGTTGGTGAAATATTTATCCGTCTGCGCTGCAATCGGCCCCGCCGCCTCAACAAGTGTGATCATGCGGTCAAGAATTTGGGATTGCGCGGATGATAGTGTCATGCGCCAAGGATTAGCGGTTTGGCCAAAAAGGTCAAATACCGAGCTGGACCGACACCGCAACACCCATCCTCAGCACGTCATTGTCTGTCACCGCTGCCAAGAACGTGTAACCCAACGCGTCATATTGGCTGATAATCTGAGGTGTTCCGGCAAAGGCACCTGCCACCAGTTTGTGCGCCCGGGCCACTTCTGCGATGCGCTTCATTGCCACAAGATTGGCGGCAGACAACCGATTCAGTTCAGCGCCTTTGGAAAGGGCTATCGACAAGTCTGATGGCCCAACAAACAGCCCGTCTAGCCCTGGCACGGCGGCAATATCTTCCACCTTGTCCAATGCCTCTTGCGTCTCAATCATCGCAAAAACCAATGAGTCGCGGTTGGCGTCTTTCAAATAATCGGCCGCAGATTTGCCAGAGGCTTGCACCATGGCGTAGCCACCCCACGAACGTTGGCCGAGAGGTGGATATTTTGCCGCCTTCACCAAAGCTCGCGCGTGTTCAACCGAATTGATCATCGGAGCGATAATCACTGAGGAAGCAAAGTCCAATGCTTGACCAATAAGGCCAGGGTCATTCCACAACACCCGCGTGATCACAGGCTTGCCCGCAGCAATGATGGCCGCAGCCATCAGGTTGGCCTGGTCCATGCCAATGAGGCCATGTTGCAAATCCAGCGCCACGCCATCAAGCCCGGCGCGTGCGAGTTGCCCAGCGAGCTGCGCGCCGGGAATGCCCATCCAAGAGAATAAGAAAGGTTTGCCGTCGTGAAGCCTTATCCGCAAATCCATTAGCGGCCGGCTTTAAGCTGGTCGCGTGCTTCCTGCATTTTCTCGGCCATCATCCGTTCAATCGTGGCGGTTGCAACCTCAACACCTTTTGCGGCAAAGTCTTTTTTTAATTTATCAATCACATCGCTGTCGCCGTGTTTTTCCAAATCGGTGCTGACCAAGCTTTTGGCATAGGCTTTCGCATCTTCGGCGTTCAAGCCCAGTAGCCCTGCTGCCCAATGGCCGATAAATCTGTCTCGCCGAGCCCGCGCCCCAAATTCAGCAGATTCTTGTGCGACAAAGCCCGCCTCGGCAGCTTTTTCGCGGTTGTCGAAAGTTGTCATGATTCAGTCTCCTTGGATTTAGCTTTATCACGTAACGCGAAAGGCGCGCAAATCAAGGTGAAAATACGCATTGTGCAGCGCAGCAATGCGGCCTAGAAGACGCGCTTTCCACAGGGGACAGATATATGCATTGGAATCGCACCCAAACAGTCCCCATATGTTAGTATCATCTCCACGGAGCTAGTTTGAGGATTCTCTCGATGAATGGTAAGCGCACGCGCATCTATGAAGGCAAGGCCAAAATCCTTTACGAGGGGCCTGAGCCTGGCACAGTGATCGTGCATTTCAAAGATGACGCCACCGCTTTCGACGGCACCAAGAAAGATGTGATTGATGGCAAGGGTGTGCTCAATCAGCGCATCTCAGACTATATGTTCCAACGCTTGAATGAGATGGGCATGCCCACGCATTACATCCGCTCGCTGAATATGCGCGAGCAATTGGTGCGCAGCGTGGAAATCATACCGCTGGAAATAGTGGTTCGCAATGTGGCGGCTGGCTCTCTCGCAAAACGTTTGGGCTTGGAAGAGGGTTCAGCCCTGCCCCGGTCTATTATCGAGTGCTACTATAAAAACGACAAACTGCATGACCCGATGGTCAATGAGGAACACATCACCGCCTTCGGCTGGGCCACACCCATGGAGATGGACGACATCATGCACATGTCAATCCGCATCAATGATTTTCTGTCTGGGCTGTTCCTCGGCATCGGCATCAGATTGGTGGATTTCAAATTGGAGTTCGGCCGCTTTGTTGAAAATGACATGATGCGCGTGGTTTTGGCAGACGAAATCTCCCCCGATAATTGCCGGCTCTGGGACATGCGCAACAACAACGCCAAGTTGGATAAAGACGTCTTCCGCCGTGATTTAGGCAGCTTGGTGGACGCTTATCACGAGGTGGCCCGGCGTTTGGGCATTATCCAAGAGGGTGAAACGCCAGTGCGCTCACGGCCAAAACTGGTGAAGAGCGATACCTGACATGAAAGCCAAAGTGAAAGTGACGTTGAAAAACGGTGTTCTTGATCCGCAAGGCAAGGCCATCGAAGGCGCATTGGGTTCACTTGGATTTTCCGGCGTGAACAGCGTGCGCCAAGGCAAATTTTTCGAGGTCGATCTGGATGAAACTGACAAGGCCAAGGCGCAATCCATATTGAAACAAATGTGCGAAAAGCTGATCGCCAATACGGTGATTGAGAATTACGAGATCGAGCTGGCTTAGACTATGAAATCCGCCGTGCTCCTTTTCCCAGGAATCAATCGCGACTCTGACATGCTTATGGCGCTGGAAAAAACCACGGGCAAAAAGCCTCAAGTGGTTTGGCATACGAACACCACCTTGCCTGATGTGGATCTGGTCGTTGTTCCAGGCGGTTTTTCTTATGGCGATTATCTGCGCTGTGGTGCCATTGCCGCGCGCTCACCTATTATGGCAGATGTGATGGCTAAGGCTTTGAAGGGGCTCAAAGTTCTTGCCATTTGCAATGGCTTTCAGATTGTCACCGAAGCCGGGCTTCTGCCGGGTGCGCTGGTGCGCAATGCGCAAATGAAATTTGTCTGCCGTGAAGTTCGCCTGCGGGTGGAAAACAATCAGACCTTTTTCACCAATAAAATGGCCCAGGGCTCCGTCGTGTCTTGCCCGGTAGCGCACGGCGAAGGCAATTACATCGCTGATAATGAAACGCTGAAGCGCCTTGAGGGTGAAGGTCGTGTGGTGTTCCGCTATGTCGAAGGCACCAACCCCAATGGCGCGATGAATGACATTGCCGGCATTTGCAATGAAGCACGCAACGTGATTGGCATGATGCCCCACCCCGAAAATATGGTTGAAGCACTGCACGGCAAGCAAGATTGCTTGCCTTTGTTTGAAAGTTTGCTGGCAGCGTGAATAACGCCTGCATAAATGAAGAATGAGTTGTGAATCTCAAGGCTGACAATTAAACGGCGGGCATGAGTACGCTGTCTGAACCTGCCATCACCTCTGACATTGTCGCCGCGCATGGCCTTAAGCCTGATGAATTTCAGCGGTTTTTGAACCTTCTGGGTCGCACTCCCACGATGACAGAGCTGGGCATTTGCTCAGCCATGTGGAACGAGCATTGTTCTTATAAATCATCGAAAAAATGGCTAAAGACTTTGCCAACTACGGGGTCGCGCGTGATCTGCGGTCCCGGCGAAAATGCTGGTGTTGTTGATATTGATGATGGCCAGGCCATCGTGTTTAAAATGGAAAGCCACAACCACCCCAGTTTCATCGAACCGTATCAAGGCTCAGCCACCGGCGTTGGAGGAATTTTGCGTGACGTGTTTACGATGGGGGCTAGGCCCATTGCAGCCCTCAATGCCCTGCGCTTCGGGGAACCATCGCATCCCAAAACACGCCATCTTGTTTCAGGCGTGGTAGCAGGCGTTGGCGGTTACGGAAATTCTTTCGGCGTGCCAACGCTGGGCGGCGAAGTAAATTTCCACAAACGCTATAACGGCAATATCCTGGTTAATGCCATGGCCGTGGGTCTGGCTGATGCCGACAAGATTTTTTATTCCAAGGCCAAAGGTGTTGGCCTGCCCGTGGTTTATCTCGGCGCGAAAACCGGGCGTGACGGGATTCATGGCGCCACAATGGCGTCTGCTGCGTTTGAGGCCGACGCTGATGAAAAACGGCCAACCGTGCAAGTGGGTGATCCCTTCACCGAAAAATGCCTGCTGGAAGCCTGCATGGAATTGATGGCATCTGGCGCCGTGATTGCCATTCAGGATATGGGCGCCGCGGGCCTCACGTCTTCCGCGGTCGAAATGGGCGCCAAGGGAAATCTCGGCATTGAACTTGATCTCGATAACGTGCCATGCCGCGAAGAAGGCATGAGCGCTTACGAAATGATGCTGTCCGAATCGCAAGAGCGCATGTTGATGGTGTTGCGACCTGAGAAAGAAAAACAGGCCGAAGCCATTTTTCTGAAATGGGGTCTGGATTTCGCCATCATTGGCAAAACCACCAACACGCTGCGCTTTGTGATCAAACACCAAGGCCAGGTGAAAGCTGATTTGCCCATCAAAGAAATGGGTGACAATGCGCCGGAATATGACCGGCCATGGACAGGGCCAAAACAACTGCCGCGATTGGAGCCGGAAGATGTGGCAGCGCCAGTTGATTTGCAATTGGCCTTGCTGCAAATTCTTGGCTCGCCAGATATGTGTTCGAGGCGTTGGGTGTGGCAGCAATATGATACTCTGGTGCAATCCAACTCCGCGCAAATCCCCGGCGGGGATGCAGGCGTAGTGCGCATTACCGACAAAAAGGCCATCGCCGTCACATCAGATGTTACCCCGCGCTATGTTGAGGCTGATCCATTTGAGGGCGGCAAGCAAGCGGTGGCAGAAAGCTGGCGGAACCTCACATGCGTGGGGGCCACGCCTATTGCTTTCACCGATAATTTGAATTTCGGCAACCCAGAGCGCCCCGAAATTATGGGCCAATTGGTTTGCGCCATCAAAGGCATTGGTAAGGCTGCCCGCGCACTGGATTATCCGGTCGTATCAGGTAACGTGTCACTCTATAATGAAACCATGGGCCAAGGCATCCTGCCCACGCCCACCATCGGCGGTGTTGGGTTGTTGGCTGATCTCACCAAAATGATGACCAGCCGTTTTAAGCAAGCCGGCGACTTGATCATCCTCATCGGGGGCCACGGCAGAGAAATGGGTCAATCAATCTATCTGCGCGAAGTGCTGGGCCGCGAAGAAGGTGCGCCGCCGCCCGTTGATTTGGCCACCGAACGCAAAAATGGCGATTTCGTCCGTGCACTGATCAATGAGCGCGCTGTGACAGCCGTGCATGACATTTCAGATGGCGGCCTGGCCATTGCCGTCATCGAGATGGCGCTGCCCACCAGCTTCGGCGCAAAGTTGGAAGCGTTAAACCATATTGCTTTATTTGCCGAAGACCAGGCCCGCTATGTGCTCACAGCATCTCCAGCCTGCGCTATGGCCCTTCTGGCAGCAGCGCATAAGCAGGGTGTTGAGGCTTCCGTCATTGGAGAAGTGACTGCCGATCCGCGTTTGAATTTGGGTGTGAATGGGCATATCGACATGGCAAAATTGCGCAGTGCTCACGAAGATTGGTTTCCTGATTTTATGAAGGGTGCCTGATATGAGGAACCAATTGCCCACAAAGACGTTGAACAGGGTGCATCAATAAATTCAGGATTACCGCGATGAACCGCAAGACCTCCTACGCAATTGTTTTGGCGCTCGCGGGCGTGCTTTCTTCCGCTCTAGTTTCTTCCACTCAGGCAGCAACCACCGGCATTAAAGCGGGTGTTTTGCAGTGCGTGGTTGCGCCCGGCGTCGGCTTCGTCATCGGCTCATCCAAAGACGTTCGTTGCACGTTTAGAGGCCAAGGCCGGGTTGAACGTTATCGCGGCTCCACAGGAAAATTGGGCCTCGATATCGGCGTGACCAATAAATCCTATCTCAGCTGGCTTGTATTTGCGCCAGGTAAAGTCGGTCGCGGTGCCCTGGCTGGCACTTATGTGGGCGCTTCGGCGCAAGCCACGGTGATAGCAGGCTTAGGAGCGAACGTGTTGGTGGGCGGTTCTAGCCAAAGCATCAACCTGCAACCCCTTTCAACTCAGGGCCAAACTGGCTTGAACATCGCCGCTGGTTTTGCGAGCCTTGATCTAACCGCCGTTCGCTAACCCATTTCCAACTCATATCATCAACCGTTCTGCGAAGTCAGGGCGGGTTTTTCTTTGTGTGTTCCGCATTGAAGATCAAACAATGTCCAGCTATATTGAACTTCAAGATCGAACCCCATGAAAGCATAGCCCCATGGCCATGACTGCCCCAGAGATTGAACGCTTCATCAAAGAAGCTTTACCTGATGCTACGATCACCATCAGTGACTTGGCGGGTGATGGCAACCACTATTCCGCCAATGTGATCTCCTCTGCCTTCGCCGGCAAAAATCGTGTGCAACAGCACCAAATGGTTTATGCCGCATTGAAAGGCCGCATGGGCGGCGAACTCCATGCCCTAGCTCTGCAAACTTCACCCCCACAGGATTGAACCCGATGACCATTCACGAACAAATCGACAAAGACGTAAAATCCAATGATATCGTACTGTATATGAAGGGCACAGCCGATATGCCGCAATGTGGCTTTTCCGGACGCTCGGTGCAAATTCTGCAGCACCTTGGCGTGCCATTTAAAGATGTCAATGTTCTGGCCAGTGACGAGCTGCGTCAAGGCATTAAGGATTACACCAACTGGCCCACCGTGCCGCAGCTTTATGTGAAGGGCGAATTTGTGGGTGGCGCCGATATTCTGATGGAAATGTATCAGTCGGGAGAGTTGAAGCAACTGCTGGCTGATAAGGGCGTGGCCTAGCCACCATGCTGACGCTGTACTCAGGGGCCAAAACGTGTTCGCTCGCCTGCGCCATCGCTTTGGAAGAAGTGGGAGCGGATTATAATGTGGTGAAAATGGATTTGCCCGGCGGCGAGTTGCGCAGTGCCGCCTATCTGGCCAAGAACCCCAAAGGCCGCGTGCCGGCATTGGCAACGGACAAAGGCATCATCACCGAAGTTTTGGCGATCATGGCTTATGTCGCCCAGACCCATCCCAAGGTGCAGCTGGCACCAACTGATCCTTTTGATTTTGCCCGGATGCAGAGCTTTAACTCTTATCTTTCATCAACCGTCCATGTGAACCACGCGCATAATCGCCGCGGTGCACGGTGGAGCGACGATCCCGCCGTGGTCGAAGCGATGAAAATCAAAGTGCCCCAGAATATGTCAGATTGTTATGCGCTGATCGAGAATGGCATGTTGCAAGCCCCGTGGGTGTTGGGCCAAAACTATAGTTTGGCCGACGGTTATCTCTTCACCATTTCTGGCTGGCTTGCCGGTGATCACGTAGACATTGCCAAGTTCCCACGCGTGCATGATCATTTCAAGCGCGTCGGCGAACGCCCCGCCGTGAAGAGTGCCGTTGAAAAACATGGCGGCTAAAGCGGCAAGGCCGGGCTTTTTGGCACTCGCCTGCGCGCTCGTCACCGCTCCCGCTTTTGCCGATGTTGTGGTCGGCGTGGCAGCCCCGCTTTCCGGACAATACCAGCCTTTCGGCCAGCAGATGTTGACGGGTGTTCGCGCCGCCATCGACAGCCAAAATGCCAAAGGCGGATTGGGCGGCGAGCAAATTACTCTCGTTTCAGCCGATGATGCCTGTGACAACATGAAGGCCGAAGAAGCAGCACAAAAATTGATTGCAGCGCATGTGGATGTGGTGATCGGGCACTTCTGCTCCAACCCATCTTTGGTTGGCGCAAAACTTTATGAAAAAGCTGGCATCACTATCATTGCTCCCACGGCCGTATTGCCAGCCTTCACCGAAAGTGCTCTCGCAAACGTGGTGCGAATATCCACCCGCTATGATGCGCAAGGCAGATTTGCCGCTGCCCGTATTTTGGCCAAACGCCCAAACGCCAAACTGGCTTTGGTGGATGATGGCACGGCACAAATGAAAGAAATCACCGCCAGTTTCGTCACAACCTATGCCAAAGCGTTTGCGATTTCCGCCAGTATTACGCCAGACCAGAAGGACTTCGCAGATCTGGTTGCCAAGATGAAGGCGGCAAATATCGATACGCTTTACATCGCCGCCGCCGCAACAGATGCAGGGTGCCTGACGGCCCAAGCCCAAGCCGCAGCTTTGCCACTCAAACGCTATGGCCCTGATACGCTGCTGGCCGATCAATTCTGGGAAGCTTCTGGTCCCGCCGGTGAAGGCACTTTGGTCAGCTTCCCGAGTGATCCCACTTTATCAAGGCCTGCCAAAGCGTTGGCTGCTGATATGAAGCTTTTAGGAGAGGCACCCGACGGCCCGGCACTAGCGTCCTACGCCGCGTCCCAGCTGTATTTTTCTGCCGCTGGTGGCAGGTCACATAGTGGCCTGGGGATTGCTGCTGCTTTAAAATCCGGCGATTCTTTTGAAACGATCCTCGGCCCAATGTCTTTCGACGCCAAGGGCGATGCGCAAGCCTTGCGCTTCTCATGGTTTTCGTGGAACAACGGGGTTTATCAAACCATCGCAGCAGAAAGCCCCTAATGCGTGCCTTTTTCGTTCAAATCAATTGTGAGCTGGGCAAATCCTACGGCGTGGCCAGCGCCATTGCCGATGCCGAAATCGCATCAGAAATTTTCTCAACCGCCGGTGAGTTTGACCTCTTGGTTAAATTCTACCTGAAAGATGGCGAAGATATCGGCCATTTCATTGCCCAAAAAGTGCAAACTATCCCGGGTATCCGAGACACCTTTACCATCGTAACCTTCAAGGCGTTTTAGAATCAAGACTCGCCCCTGCCCGCCTGATTTGTTAGAGGAGGCTGAACTCCGTTTTCCCAAGGCATTTGATGATTCCGCGTTATTCCCGCCAAGACATGGCCCAAATCTGGGCGCCTGAAACCCGTTTCAAGATTTGGTTTGAAATTGAGGCCCATGCCGCTGACCGCATGGCCGCCCTCGGAATCGTTCCAAAAGCTGCCGCCAGGAAAATTTGGGCTAAAGGCAAAAATGCGAAATTTGACGTGGCCCGCATTGATGAGATTGAATCCGTCACCAAACACGACGTGATCGCATTCCTCACGCACCTTTCAGAGATTGTCGGGCCGGAAGCACGCTTCGTACATCAGGGCATGACAAGTTCAGATGTATTAGACACCTGCTTCAACATCCAACTCACCCGTGCCGCTGATGTGCTGATCGCCGATACCGATGAACTTCTGGCGGCCCTGAAGAAACGTGCCTTTGAATATAAAATGACGCCCTGCATCGGCCGCAGCCATGGCATTCATGCTGAGCCGGTGACCTTCGGCTTAAAGCTCGCTTATGCTTATGCCGAATTCAGTCGCGCCAAAGCCAGATTGAAAACCGCTCGCGAAGAAATTGCCACCTGTGCCATTTCAGGTGCAGTCGGAACTTTCGCAAACATTGATCCATCCGTTGAAATTTATGTCGCCAAGCAGCTGGGCCTGAAGCCAGAACCGATTTCAACCCAAGTGATCCCACGTGATCGGCACGCCATGTTCTTTGCTACACTGGGCGTTATCGCATCCTCAGTAGAGCGCCTGGCCACAGAAATTCGCCACTTGCAACGCACGGAAGTTTTAGAGGTCGAAGAGTTTTTCGCCGAAGGCCAAAAAGGTTCTTCGGCTATGCCACATAAGCGCAACCCGGTGCTGACTGAAAATCTCACCGGCCTCGCGCGGCTTGTACGCTCTGCCGTTTATCCCGCGATGGAAAATGTTTCTCTGTGGCATGAGCGTGATATTTCGCATTCCAGCGTCGAACGCGGCATTGGCCCAGATGCTACAGTCCATTTGGATTTCGCCTTGAAACGCATGGCAGGGGTCATCGCCAAGCTGTTGGTCTATCCTGAAAACATGAAGCGCAATCTTGACAAGTTGGGGGGCCTTATCCATTCCCAGCGCATTCTGCTGGCCCTCACCCAAAAGGGTATGAGCCGAGAAGCCTCTTATGCCGCCGTGCAACGTTGCGCCATGCCAGTGTGGCGCGGCGAAGGCAAATTTCTCGACCTGCTCAAAGCCGACAATGAGGTGGCAACCCACCTCTCAGCCAAGGAGCTCAAAAAGCTGTTTGATCTTGGCTATCACACCAAACACGTGAACACGATTTTCAAGCGCGTGTTTGGAAAATCATAGTGCCATGTTGAACAAACCCAGTCTCACTGAAAAGCCGATACACACGATCACCGCCACCCATGATCTAGCGGCATTTTGCGCACGCTGGGCCCAAGAGACATATATTACCGTTGATACGGAATTCCTCCGTGAAACAACTTACTACCCCAAACTCTGCCTTATCCAGGTGGCGGGAGCAGAAGAAGCCGCACTGATTGATCCTCTGGCTGATGGCCTCGATCTTGCACCGTTTTTTGCGTTGATGGCTGATACCAAGGTTTTAAAAGTCTTCCACGCTGCCAAGCAAGATTTTGAAATCCTCATGATGTTGGCTGAAGCCTTGCCCCAACCCATTGTTGATACACAAATCGCTGCCATGGTATGTGGCTTCGGCGATCAGGTCGGCTACGAAGCGATTGTCCGAAAGCTTGTCGGCGCCAGCATTGACAAATCTTCGCAATTTACAGATTGGTCAAGAAGGCCATTAAGCCACAAGCAACAGGTCTATGCCATTTCAGACGTCACCCACCTGCGCACTGTTTATGAAAAACTGTTGGAGCAACTGGCTCAAACCGGGCGGGGCGAATGGATGAAGTCGGAACTTGCAAACCTGACTGACCCCGCGACTTATAAAGTTGATCCGGAGCAGAGTTGGCGGCGCGTTAAGGCCCGCATTCAAAACAAAAAGCAGCAAGCGGTTTTGATGTCCGTCGCCGCTTGGCGTGAACGGGAAGCGCAGAACAAAAATGTGCCTCGTGGCCGTATCTTGAAGGATGAAGCCATTGCTGAAATCGCCATCCAGATGCCGCAAACGCCGCAAGACGTGAACGAGCTTCGCCTTGTCTCACGCGGTGTCGGCAATTCGGCTATGGGTGTGGCAATTCTGAAGGCCGTTCAAGAAGGCCTGGCCCGCGATCCGAAGACAATTCCCGACAAAACCAGGTTTGATGAAATGTCATCAGCCGCCTTGGCCGCCTCAGAAATTCTCAAACTCGCTTTGAAAATCGTGTGTGAAACGCATGGCCTTGCGCCAAAACTTATTGCTTCAAGCGCCGATATTGAAGCCTTGGCCGCGGATGATGAAGCTGACATTGCAGCCTTGAAGGGCTGGCAATTTGAAGTCTTTGGCAAGGTGGCACTGGATCTCAAACATGGCAAAGCCTGCATCACAATGGAAAAGGGCAAGGCCATCATTTTGAACAGGTAGCTATTTCACTTCCACTTTGGGCGTAAGTCCCATTTCAAAGGCCAATTCGCTGAGGCGCTTTTCGACGCGTTCGCCCATTAAGTCTTTTAACTTGTTCGGCAAAGTAAGCACCAGAGATTTGCCGGCAATCGCCAAACGGATTTTGGGCAGCAGCCCGGGCATGGCGGCAGAGATGATGTACGCAAGGCGGAACAACGAACTGATCAAATGCGCGCGCTCCACATGTCTATCGTCCAATAGCCGCGTCATATCCTCGCGCATGGCTTCACCGTCATAACGATAGAAAATGGTGAGCGCTAAAAAAATGCGCCCGGGATGGTCAATGCCTACAAAAGCCGCCTGCGAGATCATGCCCAATGAACGCTCGGCGCGGTAATCCGGATGCGCACGCCAACCCGTATCAGCAAGCAAACATGCGGCGTGGCGCAAGCGCCTTTCTTCCTCACTCTCAGCCAAACCCGCCTTTCCAAAAATCTGGTCAGTCCAGTCACACAGTTCCAACTCATGCGCGGGTGAACGCGCATAGCGTCGCGCAAAATCCCAACACGATGAGAGCAAAACGTCATATTCCATTTTTTTGCGCGGCAGCTTAGAAAACAGCAAGCCTTCACGAACGCCAAAAACCGAAATCACCACATCCTTGGCTTTGCCCAAATGCATGATACGGTCCAAAATCATCGCACCGTAAGGCAAGGTATCAATGCGCGCCTTGGACATGTCTTTGACATCTTTAAGGGAAGCCGCAGTGAGATGCGCCATTAGTTCTGATATGCCTTCAGCTTGCTTTCTGCTCATTTGATAATGATGCAAAACATGCAAAGGATAATCCGTTTGCGCCATATGAATGCGCGCTAGATTGCGCCAAGCGCCACCCACGGCATAAAAAGTGCGTCCTTGTAATTTCTTGATAATATTTGTTTTGTGCAGATACTCATCAACCATCACTTGGGCGCGTGCCATCGAACCGCCAGATAAATCAATCAATCGCAATGGCCCAATGGGTAAAGTTACACCGTCGTGCAGTTTACCATCTTTGATGTCAATCAACTCCAGCGATCCACCACCCAGATCACCGGCAATGCCATCCGCCTCCGGTATGCCTGACAGCACGCCCAGCGCGGCAAAGCGCGCTTCTTCCTTGCCGCTAAGCACGCGAATGCCAGCGCCCAAGGCTTTTTCGGCTTGGTCAATAAAAACTTCGCCGTTGTCAGCTTCGCGGGCAGCAGCCGTGGCCACGGCAAACACTTGCTTCACACCCATTTGTTTAACCAGGGCGCGAAAACGTCGAAGCGCCGAAAGCGCTCTCGTTATCGCGGTTTCATTCAACCTGCTGGTTATGGCAACGCCTTTGCCAAGGCCACATAACACTTTCTCATTGAAAATCGGCGTCGGCGATCGGCGAATACCGTCATAAACCACCAACCGCACCGAGTTGGAGCCAATATCAACCACCGCCACAGGGCGGTAGCGTGGAGGTTCAGTTCTAAATCCCGTATGCCAACTCACGTGCTGCGCTTTGCCTTTTTCTTTTCCTTACCGTCCATTTTGCCAGCAAGTGCACTGCCACGTCCAGAGAGAGATGGGTTTTCCATAAAGAATTGATGGGCATTAAAAGCCGGTGTTTTAGCATCGGCAACCACACGCCGTGCGCTGCCGTCAGCCAATAATTGCCACGTTTGAGCGGTGTCGCGCAAATTTGCGACCATAATTTGATCAAGCACCTGTTCATGAACCGTGGGGTTTTCAATGGGAATAAGGGTTTCAACCCGCCTGTGAAGGTTTCGCGGCATCCAATCAGCTGAACCAATATACACTTTGGCCTTGGCATGGGGCAAGCCGTACCCCGCGCCAAAACACACAATGCGCGAATGTTCCAAGAACCTCCCGACAATGCTTTTCACCCTGATATTCTCTGAAAGCCCCACAACCCCGGGCCTGAGGCAAGAAATGCCGCGTACCACCAACTCAATCTTCACGCCAGCTTGTGAGGCTTTGTAAAGGGCATCAATCACGCCTGGATCAACGATTGAATTCAGCTTCGCCCAAATCTCGGCAGGTTTGCCGGCCTTTGCGTATTCAATTTCTTTATCGATATTTTCCAGCAACCGCGTTTTCAAATTGATTGGAGAAAGTGCAACTTTTTCTAAATCTTCAGGTTGGGCATAACCTGTGATAAAATTGAAAACCCTTGCCGCATCGCGCGCCAACGCCGGATCGCAGGTAAAAAACGAGAGGTCTGTATAAACTTTCGCGGTGATCGGGTGATAATTGCCCGTACCAAAATGCACATAGGTGCGCATAGCGCCCGCCTCGCGCCGCACCACCATCGAAACTTTGGCATGGGTTTTAAGTTCAATAAAGCCAAATACCACCTGCACGCCTGCCCGCTCTAAATCTCGTGCCCATTGGATATTGGCTTCTTCATCAAAGCGGGCTTTCAACTCCACCAAAGCGGTAATGGATTTTCCGGCCTCTGCTGCCTTCGCCAAGGCTGCCACGATGGGTGAATTATGTGAGGTGCGGTAAAGGGTTTGCTTAATCGCCACCACATCCGGGTCTGCCGCCGCCTGGCGGATAAATTGCACAACCACATCAAAAGATTCATACGGGTGATGCACAACAAAATCTTTTTGCCGGATGGCGGCAAAAATATCACCCGCATGGTCGCGCACGCGCTCGGGATAACGTGGCACATAAGGTGTGAATTTTAGATCTGGCCGCTCATCCAAAATCAACTGCGACGTATCGGCAAAGCCCACAAGGCCTTCCTTCATAATCGTCACATCATCAGACACACCCAATTCTTCAGCAATGAAATTGCGCAAATAGGTAGGGCACTGTGTGTCCACTTCCATGCGAATCACTTGCCCACGGCGACGCCGTTTCAATGCAGATTCAAACAAGCGCACAAGGTCTTCAGCTTCTTCCTCAATTTCAAGATCGCTATCACGGATGACACGAAACAATCCCTTGGCCATAACGTCATAGCCAGGAAAAAGCCGAGGCAAGAACATGCTGAGCATTTCTTCCAGCAAGATAAAACGAATAGCTTCGCCAGGCAGGCGAATGAAACGCTCTAATTGTGGTGGAATGGGCAGCAAGGCCCGCAGCAAATTGCCATTTAGTCGGCGCTTCAATTCCACCGCCATCACAAAGCCCCGGTTTAAAATGAAGGGAAAGGGGTGGGCAGGGTCAATCGCAATAGGCGTAACAATGGGTAAAATTTGCTCCAAAAACCGCAAATCCAACCAATCTTTTTCCGGCTTACTAAGCGCGCTCTCTTCAATGATGCTGATGCCATTTTGCTGCAACTCATCGCGCAGCTGCAGCCACCGCATGTCTTGCTCAACCATCAAATCCAGGGCGCGTTTGCGGATTAACTCCAGCTGCTCGGCGGGCGTGCGGCCTTCTTGGCTTATTTCGGGAATTTCGTCTGCCAGTTGCCCTACAAGACCAGCAACCCGCACCATGAAAAATTCATCCAGATTATTGCCTGAGATAGAAAGAAAACGCAGACGTTCCAATAACGGATGGGCCTTATCCCGCGCTTCTTCCAACACACGCATGTTGAACTCCAGCCACGAAAGTTCGCGATTAATGAAGCGTTGGGGGCTGGCCGCCAAACCAGCATCAAGTGATAATTCGGTCATGTAACGCTATTCCTAACCCAATTTGACGGTTTGATGAACAAAGAACTCAAGACGTTGTAAATAATTCAGGATTATCTAACTTGGCCATTACTTTTGCCACAAACGGCCTCGTCACTTCTGCCTTTTGGGTCATCGCCTCGCGATCAATTTCGGCCACCAAAGCGCGCGCCGCGGCGGCGGAACGGGGCATACGCAACAGCATATAAGTGATCATCGCCTCATCAACCACAATTTGCCGATCAGTAAATTGCTTCACCAAAATCCCGCGCAGCAAAGCGTCATCAGGCGGGAGGATGTGCACCAGCGGCAGCGCACTGAGCCGAGATGCAAGATCAGCCACCTTCACCTGCCACAAAATCGGATCCATGCGCGATGACAGCAACACATGCCCACGCTCTTGCCTGGCCAAATTAAGCGCATGAAAAATTGCTGGCTCATCAAATCGCCCAGGTGCGACATCTTCTATGCAAATTGCCTTATGCTCAAAATAGGTGGGTAAATTTTCCTTGTTCACCGATTGCGCGTCAACCACGCTGGCGTGAGAACGCGCTTGCCAAACCTGCGCCAAATGGCTTTTCCCACAACCAGGCGGCCCCACCAAGATGGCGCCATGCGTGGGCCATTGCGGCCATTCGTCCACCAAGCTTACTGCCGCTTCATTGGAGGATGCGACGAGAAAATCATCGCGCCCCAGTGCCGCGCGCTGCCGCAAATCAAGCAAAAGCTGCTCAGCCATCGTCTTGCATCGCGGCTTGGCCACGATAAATGCCGCTGGTGAGATAGCGCGTCAACCCATGGCGCACCAAAACGCCAGTGGTTGCCGCCAAGGGCACAGCCAGCAGCAAACCCAAAAAACCAAATACATAGGAAAACCCAAGCAACGCCAGCATCATAAAAACCGGATGAAGGCCAATTGAATGCCCAACCAGTCTTGGTGATAGAAAGTTGCCCTCGATAAACTGGCCAATAACAAGAACGCCTAAAACCCAAAGCAAGGATATTTCAATTGGCCAGAATTGCAAAAAGCCCACAATCAATGCCACAGCGCCGCCCAGCACTGCACCGAAGAAGGGAATGAAAGCCAATAGCCCAGTCATCAGGCCAATGGCCAAACCACTTTTTAGTCCCACCACTGTATACCCGGCAGCATAGAAGGCCGCCATGATCAGGCAAACGGTGCCCTGGCCTCGAATATAACCCGCCAACGCCACATCAATATCTGTGGCGATCATGCGCAACGCAAACTGATGGTCGCGCGGAAGCCAATAATCGATGCGGGCAACGAGATGATCCCAATCATTCAACAAATAAAAGGCCACCACAGGCGTGATGAGCAGCAACGAAACAACATTCAGCAATGCCTTGCTGCCCGTCCACAAGGTTGCCGCAAACCCGGCGAGCCATACGGCAATTTTCCCGCCGTAGTCAGCAAGTGTACTTTGCAAATCACCGCCGTTGTTGGCCACCATGTCTTTCAACCACTGCGGAGCAAACTCATTGGCCAGCTGCACCAGCTGCGCCGAAAGCTGGGGAATTTCGTTCACCAGTATAGCCGCTTGATTGGCCATCGCTGGCACCACCAAAACGAAGGCCAACACCAAAATCAGAACGGCCGATACGATAATCACCGACGATGCAGCCAAGCGCGGCAAGCCAGCACGTTCCAACCTGTCAGCAACCGGATCAAGAAAATAAGCCAGCACAAAACCGGCAATAAAGGGCAATAAAATATCTTGTAAATACCAGAAGAAAAACAAAGTAGCTGCCAAGGTGGCAACCCAGAAAACAATCTGCCGTTGTGAAGTCATGGCCGCGTTGCCTCTCTCATGGGGCTTGTCGACTGCCTGATAGAGCAATCCGCAAGCCAAAGTAAGTTTAAGGGCACAAGCAGCAGGCGGGGCATGGGGCGTGTGATGGCAAAGCTCATGGGCATTATAAGGGCCTGATGGTCCAGCCGGAAGCAGAACGTTCCAACCTTAAATTAGCCGCCTGAAATGATGTCCCCAGATCTTCGGCATTGCCGTTATACAGCAATCGTGCCGATGCGCCGGCGGCATCAAGCGAAGTTACATCCAAACCCACTATGCCGGGCGTGGCCAAAATACGCGAACGCAAACCATTCCACTCGGATGGCCCACCAAATGGCACCACCACCTGCAGGGCCTGCGGGCCTGAAGCCGCTTTGGCTGCTGCAACTTTGGCTTGATCAGATTTGAACTTGTCGGTGATTAATGTTTGAAAGCGCTGCGCAGCCAGCCCAGCGGAATCCGCCAACTCGTGCGAGTCAGCGATATAAATTTTGTCGATGGTAATTTTGCCCAGGGGTGAAGTGCCAACCACGCGCGCGTGGATGCCGCCACCGGGGGCAGATTGCGCAAAGGCAATCAACATGGTTTTCACGTCATAGCGCCGCCGCAAAGCTTCTAATTTCACGACATTATTGTTGGAAATATCAACGGCGGAAACTGTTGTCGCGTCCTCTTGGTCAGCCAAGGGCACAATGATCGGAATTTGCGCCTGTGCGGCATGAAGATCAGCCCAAGCCTTGTGCCACGGGTTGTCATCCCACACCACCACATGGCCGGCATCATCCGTCCAGACCGGAATAACCAACATCGCTGGCCCCTGCTCTGCTGGTATTCGAACGCCATAACCGGCCAGCAAAGGCTTTAATTTTTGCGGCAGAAAACGAACCGTAAATTTGCCCTGGTAATGCCCGGGGCTCATCGTTTCCTGCTCGATGGAAAGCGATTTCAGCAATGGCATCACATCTTTGGCGTCCATCTTGGCAAGCTCTGCCGCAACATCAGAGCCACCCAGCGTTTGGCCCAGCAAAGCCAAAGCCTTCATCTGCACATCAACCAGCGCTTTATCTTTAGCGGCTTTGACAGAAAGATCAGTCACATCCACATCCACCCCTTGCACGGCAAAGGGGCTGGTTTCAACCGGCCCAGCAGCCATCGCGTCAGCGGCACCGGCCAGCAATGCTGCACAGAGGAAAATCTTGAATGTCATCAATACTCTTTGGGCTTTATTCCGGTTTAGAATCTGTCTAGGGGTTTGCCACATCTCACCCCTTTGAGGCAAACCCGTGGCATGACGAATTCAGGCCCTAAAAACAACTCTCTTTCTTATGCCGAAGCAGGCGTGGATATCGCTGCGGGAAATCATTTAGTTGATTTGATCAAGCCCCTCGCCAAATCCACACGGCGCAAAGGCTCTAAACCATCTCTCGGTGGCTTCGGTGGTCTGTTTGATCTGAAAGCGTGCGGTTTCAAAGATCCGGTTCTCGTGGCCGCCAATGATGGTGTGGGCACCAAACTGAAACTTGCCATTGATAGCGGCGTCCATCACGGCGTGGGGATTGATCTGGTGGCGATGAGTGTCAATGATTTGGTTGTCCAAGGTGCCGAACCCTTGTTCTTCCTTGATTATTACGCCACTGGAAAACTGGACGTGAAAGCGGCCCGCGACGTGATTGCCGGAATAGTAGATGGCTGCAAACAAGCGGGCTGCGCACTTGTCGGTGGCGAAACTGCCGAAATGCCCGGCATGTATCATGGCGCAGATTATGATCTCGCGGGCTTTGCCGTGGGCGCTGTTGAGCGCAAAAAAATCTTGCCTGCCAAAGATGTTAAGGCTGGTGATGTGATCTTGGGCCTCGCCTCGTCAGGCCCGCATTCCAATGGTTATTCGCTCATCCGCAAAATAATTGAAGTGAGTGGCTACCGCCTCAAGGACGCAGCGCCTTTCGCCAAAGGCCAAACCGTAGCTGAAGCCCTGCTCACCCCCACGCGCATTTACGTGAAGCCTATCTTAAAAGCTTTGCGAAAAGGGCTGGGCATCAAAGCGCTGGCCCATATCACCGGCGGCGGTTTCACCGAAAACATCCCGCGCGTTTTACCTAATGGCACCGTCGCCGCGATTGATCTTTTTGCCGTGCCCTACCCTCCCGTGTTCAAATGGCTGGCCAAACAGGGTGGTGTGGCAGAGGCCGAAATGCTGCGCACCTTCAACTGCGGCGTGGGCATGATTGTGGTGGTGGAAGCTTTAGACGCAAAAGCCATATCCGCAACCTTGAAACGTGCCGGTGAAACTGTGGTCACCCTGGGCACCATCCGCAATCGCAAGGGGCGAGAGCCACAAGTGGCTTATGCAGGACATCTCGCTGAATGACGAGCGCCGCGAACAATCCGGCATCACCACCTGCGAGTGCCAAGTTGCGCCTAAAAAAATGTCGTGTTGGCGTTTTGATTTCGGGTGCCGGCTCTAATATGAGAGCGCTGGTCGCAAGCTCCCACCAAGTCAATTCACCCTATGAAATTGCCTGCGTGGCCTCCAACAAAGCTGATGCTGGCGGCATCGTTTGGGCCCATGAAAACGGCATCACCACAAAGGTCATCAACCACAAAGATTTTTCTACCCACGAGGCCTTTGACGCTGCATTAAATGATTATCTGCAAAGTCAGAACCTTGATCTAATCGCCTGTGCAGGTTTCATGCGGATTATGACTTCGCAGCTCATCACGCCATGGCAAGGTCGAATGTTGAACATCCACCCTTCGCTGTTGCCACTCTATAAAGGCTTGCACACCCATGCCCGTGCCATCGCAGCAGGTGACAAGGAGTCGGGCTGCTCCGTCCATTGGGTAACCGCAGCGTTAGACGACGGCCCGGTGATTGCGCAAGCCCGCGTGCCAATTCTAAAAGGCGACACGCCAGACACTTTGGCGGTTCGCGTATTGGTTGAAGAACACAAACTCTATTCCGCCGTGCTTGCCCAGGTCTCACGTGACTTGTGATCTTCTGCCTCGCGCTCCACTTTCCACTGAGACAAAAGCTTCAAGCGCGGCTCTCGATATTTTTCTGCCAGAACATTCATCGCGTTGATCCGATCTGTGCGGAAATGCCGGAAGCCTTTGCGCAACTCGCACCAAGCCACCACTATGCGCTGGCTATCAAAATAAGAAATGGCCAAAGGCCAAATCACGCGGCTGCTTGCTGCGCCCCGCTCATCGCCATAGGCAATATGCACTTTGCTTTGCGCACGGATGGCCACGCGTAACGCGCCCATATCAACCTTGTCTTCCGGCATTCCAAATTTGGGCGGCGTGATTAAGGGCGCGTCATAAAAAAACGGACGCAGCGCTTCCGGCAAAACGGTGCCAATCTTGGCCACAACATCTTCTGCCGCACGCTGCAGCGCCTTATCGCCCCGCCCCTTCACCCAGCCAAGACCAAGCATAATCGCTTCAAGCTCATCGGACTTGAACATCAAAGGCGGCAAATCATAGCCTTCGCCCAATACATAACCCACGCCCGCCTCACCGCGTATAGGCACCCCATCGGTAATCAAATCTGCAATATCGCGGTATAAAGTGCGCAAGGAAACTTCCAGCTCCTCGGCCATGCGTCCGCCTATGACCGGACGACGGTGACGGCGGAGCATTTGAATGATACGAAGCAGGCGGTCAGCGCGGCGCATGGTTTTCCTTAGCACATGGCTGCTGACAACACGGTGTCAGCAGCGTGTCAGTATAACGGAAAGGCAGACGAACAGGAATACCCCTATGGCAACATCCAAATTTATAAATCCAGCGGTGGCGGAAATTTTTGCCGCCTATGGGCCAATGCCGCGCGAAAAGCTTTTATTATTGCGCGAGCTCATTCTGCAAACTGCCAATGCGACCAAGGGTGTCGGCCAACTCAATGAAGCGCTGCGTTGGCAACAACCCAGTTACCTCACCAGCGAGTCTGGCAGCGGCAGCACTATTCGCATTGATGCCGTGCGCGGCAACCCGCAGAACTATGCCATGTATTTCAATTGTAACACCACTTTGGTTGAGGATTTCAAACAACTTTACCCAAAGCTTTTCAAGTTCGAGGGCAATCGCGCCATCATTTTTGATGTTGCGCATAAACTGCCAGAGGCCGCATTGCGCCATTGTATTTCACTTGCGCTCACCTATCATTTGCGTAAACAACCTCAAGCAAATAGGCACAAATGAAACACCAGATCATCATCGATACGGACCCGGGGCAAGATGATGCAGTGGCCATCTTGTTGGCGCTTGCTTCCCCCGAAATAGAACTTCTCGGCATCTGCGCGGTGGCGGGCAACGTGCCACTGCATCTTACTGAAGTGAACGCCCGCAAAGTGTGTGAACTGGCGGGCAAGCATGAAACGAAAGTCTATGCCGGTGCCATTCGCCCCATATTTCGGTCTTTGATCACCGCTGAACATGTGCATGGTAAAACCGGATTGGATGGGCCGGTGTTGCCGGAGCCAAAGATGCCATTGCAAAAACAATATGCGCCCGACTTTATCATTGATACGTTGATGAGCCGCCCCGCAGGAACCGTGACTCTCTGCTGCCTTGGCCCTCTTACCAATATAGCCCTTGCCCTTGTGAAAGAGCCACGCATTGCGCCTCGCATCAAGCGCATCATTGCCATGGGTGGCGGATGGTCTGAAGGTGGCAACATCACGCCAGTGGCTGAGTTCAACATTTATGTTGACCCGCACGCGGCACGGCTGGTGTTTGACTGTGGCGCCCCCATAACACTCCTGCCCCTGGATGTGACGCACCAGGCCCTCACAACCCGCTCTCGAATCGAAAAATTCCGCGTGATGAAAAATCAAACCGGCCCTGCCGTGGCCGCAATGCTGGATTTCTTTGAGCGGTTCGACGTTGAAAAATATGGCTCAGACGGAGGCCCCCTTCACGACCCCTGCGTGATTGCTTGGCTGCTTCAGCCTGATCTCTTTACCGGCAAAGACGTAAATGTTGCCGTGGAATGCGACAGCGAACTTACCATGGGGCAAACCGTCATTGATTGGTGGCGCGTGAGCGGCCGAGAAACCAACGCCCATGTTGTGCGTGGAATTAATTCCGATGGCTTTTTTGAAATGCTGTCAGAAAGACTGCTAAGTCTCTCTTAAATTAAACTGTCATCGAATTGAGGATCCGGTCAGTGAACCTCGAAATTTCGAGGTTCACCAAAAGTCCGAATGTTTTTTATCAGCTAATTGGCCTTGGTTGGATCAACCGGGGCTGTCGTTCCATTGGCAGCAGGTGCCGCTGTGTCACCACTGGCCTTGGGAGCGGCCGTTACAGCATCAGAGGCGTTGGGAGCGGGGGCAGCAGGAGCTTGTTGTGTTTGCGTGGTCGCTGCAGGTGACATAACCTGCGAACGGCCAGACCAGCCGAAGGCATAATAAATTGCCAGCAGCGCCACAACCACCGCAATGATCCAGTAAATGGGGTTGGTGCCACCCCTATCAATTTCTGTGGATTGTGTGCGCCTCAGCTCACGATCTCGGTCGTCTTCAACATCAAGCAACGGCGGAACATAGGTCGCCTGGGGTCTTGTATTCAGATCAGGTTGGGGTCTGTTGGTGTTTGCCATTTGCGTTCTCCAATTAAGTTTGAATTGTTAATTGAAAACGCCGTGGCGCGCGGTTGGTTCCCTGGCGATACCAACCAATTTTTGACTGGGCAGCACCGCTGAGGCTTACATTCCCTTCTTCGTTTCCAAGTAATAATTGGCCTTCTTGCCATAAATCATCTGGCGCAGCAAAACGCGCAGGCGCTCAGATTTTCGTAAAGGCGCCAATACACCACGGATCACGTCATGCCCCACCACCTTTGCGGCATCCCACGCTGGCACAGCACCGGGTGCACGCTGCGGCAACCCATAATCGCGCAAACTGCCATTCATGAATCGAATCTTGTTCATCCGCACAACATCCGGTGTTTTCCACGTCATGGCCATGGAAATGGAATAGCTGTTGCCGGTGCTCACCCAATGCGGAACCGTATAGGGCATATGAACAGCATCGCCCGGCTTCATGCTATGCAACGTGGCGCGAGTTTCAAAATGTTCTTCGTAGTGTCGGTTGCGATGCCCCGCGGGTGAGTACTCCAGGTTTTCTTCCGATATCAATGAGCGATCATCATTATCAAAGGTGCGCACAAATTTATCGCCTTTGATCTGGATCAAAATGTTTTCTTCCATATCCACATGGAACGGCGTTGTGGCCTTTGCCGACGAGACAAAAATGAATCCTTCCAAATCAGAATAATCTGTGGACTTTCGCCCCGCCGCTTCATTGGCCTCGCGCACAAATTGTTCGAGTAATGCCATATAGGCAGGATCGCGTTCCACCCGCTTGATCACCATCCAGGCATTGGCGGTTTCGATGGATTTGATCACGGCCTCAGCAGGCATGTCAATTTTTGGCACATCTTCGGGTTTCACACCCACCGCCACTTTGCCAGAGTTATATTCGATTGAGTCGCGCGGCATGGATTTTGCCAGCTCGATCAGACGCGGCAATGTAAACAGCTGGTGGTCGGCCAAGCCATGCTTCAACATAAAAGGTGTTTTCAGAAACTTGGCTTTCGCCATTGCCGGATCAACAAACACAATGCTCATGATAGCTTCCTTTTTGTCAGTCGATAGAAAATTGATTTTGCGGCCGCCCGCAGTCTCGCGTGTGATTTAAGCCCGGCTACAGTAGCCGCAAAACGCACGCGCGAATTTTGTGGCGCTGCCACTAGCACGTCAACCATTTCAATGCGGTCACGCCAAATCCGGTCAATCATCGGATGGCCGGGGATGGCACAGGAATCCACCAACTTTAGCTGCGGCTCAGCAAACAGGGCCTCCGTGGCATCCAGCACCAGCAACACCCCCGGTGAAAATTTGGCGAAAGCCTCATCATAGGCGATCTTGATGATCCAACCTTGCGCGCCATCAACCATGCCGAACAAACTGGCGATAGGCTTGCCGTTAAATTTCAAAGTCCAAAACCGCAAACTGCCACGGCGATGTAAATTGCCGCAAATGGCGCGGAAAGCCTGTGTCGCGGCAGCATCGGAATTGATCGCCGTGCCCCGTGCACCTTTCCAGCCTTGGGCCTCCAGCCCAAGTAAATCATTCACAAAGCCATCTAAATCACCAGAAAGACTCAAACTTTCCACCCTCAGTGTGCCCTGCTCAGACAATCGCGCCCGCGAACGCTTAAACTCTTTGCGGCGCTTATGATCAAAATTAGCGGTCAGCCATTGTTCAAACGTGCCTTGGATCCGTAACGCAGCCCGTTGCCAGCGCCTCATCACGCGAATCTGTGGCGCGGCATTTTGCAATAAGGCAAAAAATAGGCTGTCAGCCGGTAAAGCGCGAAAGAGAAACGGCAACTTCAGCGCGTTAACAAATGCGGTCACGCCTGCTTCTGCGGCTGGCCCAAAAACCTGCGGCAAGCCACTGGCGCTCAGCGGCGAGGCATAATTGGTTTGAAAAAGGCCAATCATGCTTTGGGTCGGCAAAGCCATCACCAACTGTTCACTGCTATGCACCGTGATGAAATGCGCATCCAAGTGCCGTTCTGAAATGGGAAGAAAATAGTCAGCCGACTGAAACGCCGCTGGCTCCAAAGCAGATGCCCCTGTTGCGCGCCAAGCACTCGCTAACAGCGCTGCATCCGCGCCACTTGACCTGTCAACTTTCAAATTCTGCCAAACGCGTGCCAACATGGCCCCACCACTGCAATTCAGCGGCCAGGGTAAACTTAAAAGCTAATTTTCATGCCAACATCGCCTGAAAAAACAACACCGGCGTTAAGCCAGTGTTGCCAAAAAGACTAAAATTGTAATGAAGCAAATTAAGCTTCGGCCTTAACATTCAAAACCTGCCGGCCGCGATACATGCCGGTCTTCAAATCAACATGGTGCGGGCGGCGAAGTTCGCCGGACTTGGCATCTTCAATCCAAGTCACAGTCTGCATTTTTTGGCCCGAGCGGCGCATGCCAATGCGGCTTTTGGTCATTTTTTTGCGGGGAACAGCCATGTCTAAACCTCTGAATTCAAATAGAAAATGATAAAGGACGATAAATCGCCCAGCATTTGTTGAAGGCTCTATAGCGGGGGATTCTGGCCAAGGCAAGCCAGATAACCATCCATGCCATCCATCATATCTTGAATATGGGCGGCTATCGCTCGCACTTTGGCCGATGGGTGGCCAGCATCACGTTTGAACGGGTTGGGCAAAACCGCTGCCAATAGCGCTGCTTCCCGCGCGGTTAGCCGAGCGGAAGATTTCCCAAAATGGTGCTGGGAAGCCGCCTCTGCCCCATAAATTCCTGGCCCCCATTCTACAATGTTCAAATAGATCTCCAACATGCGCCGCTTGGTGAGTATGCCGTCCATATAAAGTGCCAGAGGCATTTCCAGCCCTTTGCGGATGAAACTGCGGCCCTCCCACAAAAACATATTCTTGGCAACTTGCATCGAAATAGTGGAAGCACCACGCGAGGGGCCTTCGTCGCCGCCATCCATCGCATCCTGAAATTCTATCCAGTCGATCCCATGATGGCTGCAAAAGCGCTGATCTTCCGAGGCAAGCACCGCGCGTGCCAGCTGCGCGGACATAGCGGAATAGCTCACCCAATCCTTATGAATGCCATTGCCCGTAAACAGGCGCAAGATCATCAGATTGGAAAATGGCACCGGCATGATGCCGTAAACTAACGTCATCACCAAAGGCCACAAGAAGATCATGGCCAGCACACGCTTCAACCACACGCGCCAAGGTGGGCCGCTAAACCAAAAGGCTTTGAGTTTGTCGCCGAATATCATTAGCTACGCATACGTTATATTCGTTACATGAGGAACCTGTGGCCGAAAATTTTGAAACTGCCCTAATCGCCTACGCCCGAAAAGTTGAGGCCAAGCTGGAAGTTTTGCTCCCATTCCTTGCGGGAAACCGCTTGCAAGATGCCATGCGCTACGCGGCCTTAAGCGAAGGCAAACGGTTGCGACCGTTTTTTGTTTTGGCAAGTGCCAAGCTACACGGTGTGTCCGAGCCTCGGGCACTTACTGTGGCGGCAGCACTGGAAATGATTCATTGTTACTCACTGGTGCATGACGATCTGCCCGCCATGGACAATGACAACTTAAGGCGCGGGCGCGCCACCACCCATAAAAAATTTGATGAAGCCACGGCCATCCTGGCAGGCGACGCTTTGCTGACTTTTGCCTTTGAAGTTTTGGCGGAAGCTGGTGAAAGTTCTGTGCTTATCGCTGCCCTTGCCCGCGCCGCTGGCCCGCGCGGAATGGCGGGCGGCCAGATGTTGGATATTGAAGCCGAGACGAAAGGCTTTGCCTCACTAAATGATATTTCCAAGATGCAGCGCCAAAAAACCGGAGCTCTCTTTGAATTTGCCTGCACTGCCGGGCCAATGATGGCCGGCGAAGATGTGACTGCAATGCATGACTACGCCGAAAACATCGGGCTGGCATTCCAAATCGCTGATGACATTTTGGATGTGGAAAGCACCAGCACTGCCCTTGGCAAAGCCACACAGAAAGACAGCACGCAAGGCAAGGCAACCTTTGTGGATTTCTTTGGACTTGATGGGGCCAAGCAAGAGGCATCGCGTCTGGTCGAAAATGCCAAAGCTGCTCTTGTGACTTATGAAGCGAGCGTAGAAATGTTACGCGAAGCGGCAGACTTTATGATTGCACGCCGGAAATAGACGAAATTCGTCAGGAAAAGTTGCAATACATCAATTTTCACTAATTAAGCGTTTGGCATCTTCGTAGTTATTCACTTCATAAACCCAACCGCGCCTGATCACATATTTCCACGTCAACTTGTCTGAGGTTGACAAATCTTCTGGTGTAACACCCATCATTTCGTCAGGGCTGGGGTCGCTTAATCCACGCTTCAAAATAACCCGCGATGTTTGAATTTTCGTAAAAAGCGCCGCCTGGTAAAGGCCATATTGAATAAAGCCGGAACAAATGAACTGCCGCGGAAACCAGCGTCGATAAACATTGGTGCGATGCCGTAAGGTATTCACCGCCAGCTGAAACCCAAAAATAGTGTTAAGTGCAATGCGCCACAGCCGATGAAAATCATAAGGCTTGTTGACTTCATTGAGTAGAATTCCATTGGCACATTTGAAAAAATCCTGGGTAAAGCCTTTGCCCTCAAGGCGTAAAATACCCACCTCTTCAACAGGCGTGCGACCGCTCACATAAGTTTCCAGATTGGCAATGCCAACCCCCTTGAACAGGCTTTCGATCACAAAAGTCTTGGTAAAGTGCTCATGCCGTTGCGGCAACAAAAAAACCAAAGCTGCATGGCTGAAAAAACTATTTGAAGCAACGCGAATGAGCCGCGACGCAAGAAATGGGCTGCGCGACAATAAAATGTCGCCCCTGTTCATAAAAAGATCAGCCTGGTCAAAGAACGCCTTTACCGGCATTGGAAAATGGGCGTCAGCCCCAGCGCTTGGCAACATAGTTCTCAACAATTTCTTGAAACTGGCCCGCGATGTTTTCGCCACGCAATGTCTTCACCTTTTGACCATCGATATAGACTGGCGCAGCGGGCAGTTCTCCTGTGCCAGGAAGTGAGATGCCAATGTTCGCATGTTTGCTTTCACCCGGCCCATTTACAATGCAGCCCATTACCGCAAGCGACAAGTTTTCAAAACCAGGATATTGCACCCGCCATTCGGGCATGCGGCCCCGCACATAAGCCTGGATGCCTTGCGCCAATTCTTGAAATACGGTTGAAGTGGTGCGACCGCAACCCGGGCAGGCAATCACCATGGGCGCGAATGCCCGAAGCCCCATCGTCTGCAAGATTTCCTGCGCCACGATCACTTCACGTGTGCGCTCACCGCCCGGCTCTGGTGTGAGTGAAATGCGAATGGTATCGCCAATGCCTTGCTGCAATAAAACGCTAAGCGCCGCGGTTGAAGCCACAATGCCTTTAGAACCCATGCCGGCTTCTGTAAGGCCAAGGTGCAAAGCATAGTCTGAGCGCTTGGCCATCATCCGGTAAACCGCTATCAAGTCTTGCACTTCTGAACATTTGGCCGAAATGATAATTCGGTTTCGTGGCAAACCTAATTCTTCCGCATAGGCAGCTGAAGAAAGACCCGAACGCACAATCGCCTCATGCATCACTTCACGCGCTGGTTTGGGTGCTGCGGATTTGGCATTTTCATCCATCAACGCCGTCAGCATCGCTTGGTCTAGCGAGCCCCAATTCACGCCGATGCGCACGGTTTTATTATAGTTCACCGCTGCTTCAATCATCGTGGCGAAGTTGCGATCCTTTTTCTCTTTGAACCCCACGTTGCCTGGGTTGATGCGATATTTTGCCAAAGCTTTCGCGCAGTCTGGATATTTGGTCAGCAGAAGATGGCCGTTGTAATGAAAGTCTCCCACCAAAGGCACGTCAACTTTCATTTGGGCCAGTTTTTCAGCAATCGCTGGAACTGCGGCTGCACTTTCGTCGCGGTCAACTGTGATGCGCACAAGTTCGCTACCCGCCTGCGCAAGCTCTGCCACTTGCCGCGCCGTGCCCGCAATATCAGCCGTGTCGGTGTTCGTCATGGATTGCACCACGATTGGCGCACCCCCACCCACTTGTATATGGCCCACTTTCACGCCGATTGTGCGATGGCGGGTTTCAATTGCAGAATAAGTCATAGCGCGTCTTCTATCGCCACGCCGCGCCCCTTTCAATGCACCATTGATATATGTCATGGCATCGTTTCACTGCCCTTACATCACCTCTGTTCTGCCCGCTCTTCGCCACAATCCCTGAAGAAAACCTTTCATTGTGGCTTGTGTGTAACAGCGCAAGGCAGTGGGACAGCGACAACAATAACATCGCGCAAAAGTTGCAAACTTGCGTTTCAGAGAGGGGCAAACATGAGATCGTATTTCATCAGCTGCTGCGCGCTTTTTGTGGGCTTTTTTGTTACCCAGGCGCAAGCAGGCGAAATCAACTTTAACATCCTGGTCGGCGAACCCTCTTGGGTGGGGGAAGCGCAGAATCTGGCGCGAACGCTGGATCATGAAAACGGCGTGCGCATTTTGCCTGTGCTGGGCAAAGGCGCAGTGCAAAGTGTGCAAGATCTTGAAGACTTCCCCTTTATAGACGCCGCATTGATCACCGCAGACAGTTTGGCCTATGTAAAGGGCCAAAACCTATTGGCTCCGGGCGATAGCAAAATAACGTATATTGCCGCTGTAAAACCACTGCCAATCCTGCTGGTCGCCAAACGTTCGATTGCCAATGTAACGGCACTGGCCGGAAAGAAAATTGCCACAGGCGCGGCTGACACTGCAAGCTTCGCCTCGGGTGAATTGTTATTAGGGGCCATGGAAGTGCCCTTCTTGCGGGTTGCCCAAACCCAAGAGGCCGCTGTGGACGCCCTGTTGGCTGGCCGCGCCGACGCTGCACTGTTTGTGGGCCTGCCGCTGAACATTGAAAAACTTGGCAACGGCTTTCACGCTTTACCTTTAGTCATGCCGATGGAACTGGCGCATGTTTACAAGCCCATTCATTTGGCACCCAAGGATATTTCAAATCTAGTGTCTCAAAATCAGTCGCTTGAAACAGTCTCAACCAGTTTGATTTTGGCGGTGAACGATGCAGCCGCAGCACCAGACCGCCGCAAGGCCCTGAAGGCTTTCGAAGCTGGTTATTTCCACCAACCTCTGGGGCCCATGGCTTTGGAAGATCTTGCCGACTTGCCGCGTGAAGCTGCGGCTGCCGATTTAATTAAAAAACTCGCCCCCACCATTACCCCGACAGGAGCAAAACCATGAGCTACTCTCCCGCCCGCCTTGATGAAATCGTTAAGCCTGAAGGTTCCAGCCCTGCACTAAAAACTGATTCCGAGGCGCCCGTGCCAAGTTGGTTTACGCTCGACCAGCAAACCGAAACCTCAGATCAGCTGGTGCAAAGATACCGCGAACGTGTGGCAAGACAAGAAGCCCAACGCAAAGCCGATAGCGAAGTGACAGACGACTACCGACGGAACCTGGACTCGCGGTTTAAAGTTGCCAAGGCACTTTATGACAAACCGGGCAATGATAATCCGCCGGAAGTAAAAATAAAGTCACGCAGGCCAACGCTGCCGTTGAGCGAAATTGAGGGTCGCGCTCATCGTTACAACCGGGAAGCTGCGAGAATTTCCGAAATGCCTCCCGCGCAAAGTGGGAAAATAACCTGGCGCGCCTATTTAAGTTTTGCGATCTTGGCCATGACGATGGGCAGTGCCGTTGGGTTTGGTTATGCTAATCGTGATCGTTTGGTGTCTCTCAGCCAAAAGGGGTTGGAGCAAGCGAAAGCGGTCGTCGCCAACTTTTCAACTATGGCCCCCGCCACGACGGTACCCGTTGCCACGGGATCAACCGTGATTTTAAAAAAGCCAATCAGTATGGCATCACTTTCGGTGAACGATGCTGCGGGCACGTTGAATACCATGATCCCGCTGGCTCTCGCCGCCCATGCAGCTTCGGCGGAACAACCGGTGGATATTCTCATCTCCGGTTTGCCCACATCAGCCTATCTAACCGCCGGACGACAAGTTCAAGAAGGCAGCTGGCTGGTGAAGGTCCCTGAGATGGCGGATTTGAAATTGGTTGTGCCTCAATCCCCAACACCCAAGATCAGTCTTGATGTGACAGCCCTTGAGCAAGGTACAAGCAACCTTGCTGCCCCCATGCAAAAACTTAGCGTAGAATTTTCCGATGTCAAAATCACGCCCGCATCAGCCACGCCAGATGAGCAGGGTAGCAATATCATAACGCAACCCGCAGCGGCGTTGGATAACAAACAGGCCAGCGCTGAAGCGCAACCCATCCCACAGCCGATTGGTTCAGAGCTGCTGGTGCGCGCTGACGGCTTGATGAATCAGGGCGACATTATTTCGGCGAGGCAATATTATATGCAAGCCGCCAACGTGGGCAGCGCGCGTGGCATGTTGGGTGTTGCCCGCAGCTATGATCCCAAAGTTTTCGCCGAAATGAAAATTGAAGGTCTCCAACCCGACACCGTCAAGGCTGCGGAGTGGTACAAGAAAGCCAAAGCGGCTGGATTGAGCGTTAACAACTAGACTTCTCGACAAAAGCTTGCGCAGTTGGCAATAACCTGCCTGAACAGGAGATGCCATGCGCGCCGCAGATTTTATTGTTGCAAGCCTCAAAGCACACGGTGTGCGCCGGGTTTATTGTGTGCCCGGCGAAAGCTATTTGGCTCTGCTCGATGCACTGCATGGTTCGGATATCACCGTGCTGATTTGCCGCCATGAGGGCGGCGCAGGCTTCATGGCCGTGGCCGAAGCCAAGATGACGGGTGTGCCCGGTGTGGTTTTGGTCAGCCGAGGGCCGGGTGCCACAAATGTTTCAATTGCCGTGCACATGGCCGAGCAAGACGGCGTGCCACTCATCGTCATCATCGGCCAAGTATCGCGCGAGGAAAAATATCGCTTTGTGTTTCAAGAAATGGATTATGGCGCGGTATTCGGCTCATTCAGCAAAGGTGTTTTTGAACTGAACGATGCGAGCCGCCTGCCCGAGATGCTGCCGCGCGCCTTCCGTTTGGCGCGTGAAGGGGTGCAAGGCCCGGTGATTTTGCCGGTGCCGGAAGATATGTTGCGCGATGATGTGGCAAACCCGCAAGTGCTAACCTATCCTCTGCCGCAAATCGCGGCCTCAACCGGCAATATTGAGGCTTTGCGCGATATGTTGGTGCAAGCAGAACGCCCATTGGTCATCGCCGGATCAAGGCTGCGCGGCACGAAAGGAGCTGAAGCTCTGGCAAGATTTTCTGCGGCCCAACGCGTGCCGGTGGCCGTGACTTGGAAATCACAAGATGTGTTTGATAATGCCTCAGAACTTTATGCTGGCCATCTTGACATGGGAACAGTGAGGCCATTGCGCGATTTATTGGCAACCGCAGATTTGATTATTGCCGTGGGAACCCGATTGGGTGATTTTGCGACGATGGGTTTCACGTTGCCAGAAGCGCCACAGCCCAGGCAAACGCTGGTTCACATTTATTCAGACAGCAAGCCTTTAGGCCGGGTCATCCGCGCGGATCTGGGCAT
The DNA here is from genome assembly GCA_025359265.1 of Hyphomicrobiales bacterium. Taxonomy (GTDB): domain Bacteria; phylum Pseudomonadota; class Alphaproteobacteria; order Rhizobiales; family Aestuariivirgaceae; genus Aestuariivirga. The sequence continues at coordinate 75,700 of JANYHB010000001.1, forward strand.
CGTGGCAGAACCTGCAGAGGTGTTGGCTGCGCTATCACAGAGCGCCAGGGTGGCACCTGCGGCGCGCGAAAGATGGATTTCATCCGTCCACGGAGCAACAGCTGACAGCCAGGCCTATGCGCCACGCGATCCAGTTGACGGCGTGGATTTCGGTCTAGTCACTTTGATGCTTGCAAAGCTTGCACCGCCCAATGCCGTCATCACCATGGATGCGGGCAACATGACAACCTGGGCGCACCGCCATTGGAAAATGTCGCCAAAGAATTTATTGATCGGCGGTGTTGTCGGAGCCATGGGTCTTGGTGTTCCGGCAGCCGTGGCCGCATCGCTGGTTGATCCATCGCGGATGGCAATCTGCCTTGTGGGCGACGGCGGCGTGTTGATGACGGGCAATGAGTTAGCCACGGCAATGGCCTTTGGCGCTACGCCGAAAATCGTTATTTCAGACAATGGCATTTACGGCACCATCCGCTCCCATCAAGAACGCCACTTCGCGGGCCGTGTTTCTGGCACCAATTTAGTCAATCCTGATTTCACCGCTTGGGCGAAAAGTTTCGGAGCGGAAGCTTATTCATTGAAATTGGGTGATGATGTGGAAGCCGTGGTCACGGCGTTCCTGGCGGCGAAGGGGGCGGCGGTTCTGCACGTGCATTCATCAGCCCAGTCACTCAGTGCAGGCGGCACCTTAAATACCTAAACGCCAAACCATTGCAGCACAAACACACTTAACACGCCGACCAAAATTGTTACTAACAGCGGCAATCTAAAAATTACGGCAATGGCGGTAAGCACCGCCGCGATTGACTGCGCCCGACCCGTCATCAACACCGTGGGTGTGATCACCGCCATCAAAACTGATGGCGGCATGGCATCCAGCGCCGCTTTCATCCGGCCTTTCACCACGACGCCGCGCATCAACAACAAGCCTGAGAGGCGCGTTGCATAAGTTGCAACCGCCATGCCCAAGATGGCCAGCACCCAATGCCAATGCAAAATGAAGATGGCTTTCAAGGTGCGCCTGCCGCAACAGTATCTTCTGGGCCCTCTATTTCGTCTTCAACATGCAACAGAGCCGCTGTCACGACGCCAGCCAAACCTCCAATCAAAATGTACCAGCGGCCTGGAATGTAAAAATGGGCCAACACCGCAGCGAGAGCACTGGCCCCGATTACCGCCGCCGTACGCGGACCTTTCCAAAAACCAGCAATGATCGAAATGAACATGGAGGCCAAACCAAAATCACCCAGTGCCGCCACGTCACCCAGAGCACTGCCAAGGAGGGCGCCCACAGCAGAAGAGACAAACCAGGTTGGCCACAATGGGGCGGCCACACCCAGATAATAACCCAGTGACAAAGGCCCACTCAGCGCCTTGCGCTCGGCAATGGCCCAAGCCTCATCGGTTAAAATATACATCATGAACGGATGAAAGATGCTGCGTATATTTTGAATGTGCCGCGAGAGGGAAGCCGCCATCAGCAAATGTCGCAAGTTCACAATGAAGGCCGTCAAAATCATCAGCGCAATGGGCAATGGTTCAACCCACATATCGATCGCCACAAATTGCGATGCGCCCGCATACACAAAAAAGCTCATCAGAAAGGCTTCGAACGGTGAGAAGCCTTTGGCCGCGGCCATCGTGCCCCACAACATGGCGATGGGGATATACGCAAGCAGTGTAGGCGAAATGTCTTTGAGGCCCAGGCGGAAGTGTTTGGCAAAACTGTCGTTCAAGTGCCCCGCCCCACCAATGCAAACCAACCCGCCTCATCAATCACCTTCACGTCATGCTTCTCGGCATCTTTGAGCTTCGAACCGGCGCCCGGCCCCGCCACCAGCAAATCCGTCTTCTTGGAAACTGAACCCGCCACTTTGGCACCCAAGCGTTCAGCCATGGCTTTGGCTTCTTCGCGCGTCATCAGCTCGAGAGCGCCCGTGAACACCACGGTTTGGCCGACAACCGGAGAAGACTTGGCCACAGCGGCAAGCGCCTTGGGCGTAATTTCGTTCAGCAAGCCGTTATAGATTTCGAGATTATGGGGTTCTTCGAAAAATTCGATGATTGCCTCTGCCACAATTCCGCCCACGCCATCAATCGCCTCAAGTTCAAGACGGGCATCATTTTCTGCCGAGGCACCTGCGGCCTGCATCTGCTGGCACAAATGCCCCGCCGTTCCATAATGCCGCGCCAACAGCCGCGCCGTGGTTTCACCAATATGACGAATGCCCAATGCAAAAATAAAACGATCCAGTGCAATCTCGCGCCGCGCTTCAATGGCCGCAAAAAGATTGGCAACCGAGCTTTCGCCCCACCCTTCGCGCTGCGCTAATTTCTTTGAGGCTCGCGCATCACGTTGCTGCAAGGTGAATATGTCTTGCGGCGCCGCGATCAAACCATCGGTATAGAATTCTTCAACAATCTTGTCGCCTAATCCTTCTATGTCAAAGGCATTGCGCGATGAAAAATGTTTCAACCGTTCCACGCGCTGCGCCGGGCAGATCAGTCCACCGGTACAGCGGCGCACCGCATCAGCTTTGCCCCCGCCGCGATCTTCGCGCTCAGCGTGGCTGCCACAAGCGGGGCAGATTTTTGGAAATTCATAGGGCACAGTGTTCGAGCCGCGTTTTGACACCCCAACAATTTGCGGAATCACATCACCGGCGCGCTGCACAATCACCGTGTCGCCAATGCGCACATCTTTGCGGGTGATCTCATCCTCGTTGTGCAGCGTGGCGTTAGACACAACCACGCCGCCAACGGTGACAGGTTTCAAACGCGCCACGGGTGTGAGTGCCCCGGTGCGCCCAACTTGAATATCAATCGCCTCCAAAACTGTTATTGATTGCACGGCAGAAAATTTGTGTGCGATGGCCCAACGCGGGCTACGCGTGCGAAAGCCGAGGCGCTGTTGCAGGGCAAGGTCATTGAGTTTGTAAACCACGCCGTCAATATCATAGCCTAGCGATGCACGCATTGTTTCAAGCTTTCGATATTGCTCCAGAAGTTCAGCGCCCGTTCGACACAAGACCATCAACGGATTGACCGGAAGGCCCCATGCCTTGAAAGCTTGCACCACGCCCCACTGTGTGTCAGCGGGAAGGATCGGTGCTTCACCCCAGGCATAGGCAAAAAATTTTAACGGCCGCAACGCCGTGACGGAAACATCCTGCTGGCGCAAACTGCCCGCCGCCCCGTTGCGTGGGTTGGCCAAAGGCTTCTCGCCTGCAGCGATCAACTTTTCATTCAATGCGGCAAAGTCAGCGTTGGACATATAAACTTCACCGCGCACTTCAATGAGCTCAGGAGCAGAAGATGGCAACTCATGCGGAAGGTTTTTGAGGGTGAGAATGTTGGCCGTGACATTTTCCCCCTCCTCGCCATCACCACGGGTCGCCGCCTGAACCAGTTTGCGCTTTTCATACCGCAGCGACATTGAGAGCCCGTCGATCTTTGGTTCAGCAGTGACCGGCAGTTCCACATCTCCCGCCAATCCCAGAAAATTTTTCATCTGTGAAATAAAACTGGTCACATCTTCGTCGCTAAACGCGTTATCCAGCGACAGCATTGGCACTGCATGTTTCACCTTGGCGAATTTGCCAGAAGCCGCCGCTCCGACTTTTTGCGAAGGCGAACCCTTGGCGAGAGTGGGGTATTGGTGTTCAAGTTCCAATAATCGGCGCTTCAGTGCGTCGTAATCGGCATCGCTGATTTTTGGCGTGTCATTTTGGTGATAGGCCAAATCATGTGCCGCAACTTCTGCCGCCATGCGCGCATGTTCCTCAGCCGCATTTTTTCGGCTCATCCGCGCCCTGCCAAAAGTTCATTGGCTTGCGCGCGCGCTGCCTCGGTTACCGAAGCACCCGAAAGCATCCGCGCCAATTCTTCGCGGCGGCTTGCGGCGGAAAGCGGTTGCACGCGTGTTACCATCCGCTTGCCACCCACATCTTCCATTTTTGAAATCAACAAATGTTGCGACGCGTTGGCGGCCACTTGGGGGCTGTGGGTCACCGCCAAAACTTGCAAGCCTTTAGCGAGGCGGGACAAGCGCTGGCCAATCGCATCGGCCACAGCACCACCAACGCCTGTATCAATTTCATCAAAGATCAAAACCGGGGCAGAACCTTTGGCGGCCAAAACAACTTTTAGCGCCAACATGAAACGCGCCAACTCGCCGCCTGAGGCCACCTTCATCAATGGTTGCAGCGGCGTTCCCGGATTTGCCGCCACCACAAATTCCACACGGTCTATACCATCGATTTGTGGGCGAGAGGCATCCGAAGTGATCTCGCTGGCGAAACGCGCCTTGTCCAATTTCAATGCGGGCAATTCGGCAAGTACCGCTTTATCTAAGTTCTTGCCCACTTTCCGGCGTACAGCTGAAAGAACATCTGCCGCCTTTTCATAAGCAGCTTTGGCTTCAGTAAAAGCCAATTCCAATATCTTGATTGCCGCACCGCCATCGGTGATCGACTTGAGCTCGGCTGCAAAGCCGGCGCTCTTCTCTGCCAGTTGATCCACAGTGCATTTATATTTCCGCGCGGCCGCGCGCAAAGCAAACAGCCGCTCCTCTGATTTTTCCAAATCTTTCGGATCAAACTCAAACAAACGCCGCGCGTCAGCGATGGCCCGCTGGGCCTCATTCTTTTCCAGCAAAGCGCGCTCTAGCGCCACACAAACAACATCAAGCCGGCCGCCCGCTGTTTCTTTGCGCCGCTCCAACTTGCGGAGGGCAGAATTGAGGCGGGCCTCAGCATTCAATTCTCCAAGCAACGCCGTTTCGGCATCGTCGAGGGCTGAAGCATATTGCTCCGATTGCATCATCAGCTGGCGCTTCTGCGCCAACAAGCTCTCCTCATCAGGCTCTGGCGCAAGTGAAGCGAGTTCCTCAGCGGCATGTTCCAGATAATCTCTGTCTGCTTCGGCCTTGGCCATCAGCGACCGGTGATGGTTTAACGCGCCAGCCGCAGAACTCATGGCCCGCCACAATACCGCGAGTTTTTCAACCTGCCCCTCAAGCCCGCCGAAAGCATCCAGCAAGCGGCGATGTTCGGCCACATCCACCAAAGCCCGATCTGCGTGTTGGCCATGAAGTTCCACCAGCGCGGCTGCAACCTGCCGAAGCAAACCAAGACTGGCCGGCTGATCATTAATCGTCGCCCGGCTTGGCCCTTCAGCCGTTTGAATGCGCCTGATGATGATTTCGCCATCAGCTTCGATATCTTGGGCGGCCAACAAAGCCAAAGCCGCGTGATCTTTGGGCAGCGAAAAACTGGCGGCCACACTGCCTTTGGATTGACCGGCACGAACCAGGGCGCTATCGCCACGCGCCCCCAAAGCAAGGCCCAAACTATCGAGCAAAATGGATTTGCCCGCGCCCGTCTCACCCGTCAAAATGGTAAGACCGTTGTCTAAACTGAGGTCCAGTTTTTCGATTAACACAATGTCGCGGATGCTGAGTGCTGTGAGCATGAGAATCTTATAGCCGATGCAACAGCACCTTGGCGAGTGTTCCTGTTATGTTTTTTGCAAACAGTCAAAATATCCCTTGACTCTCATCGTAATAATAGCTATTTATACCTATGAAAGGATATAAGAGATATGTTGATTTTGATGGTTTTGATTATCGTTTTGTTTTTGCAGTGGATTTCACCACGATTTGGATTTACAGCTCTAATCCAGCCAGCATTTCGTAAGATTTCAACCGCGCTTGATGATCATAAATTGCCGACGCCACCATCAGCTCGTCCACACCTGTGCGTTGCAGAAAAATCTTCAATTGCGCTTGAACGGTGGTGGGCGAACCAACAAAAGAACAACTTAGCATGCGACTGGCTTGGGTTTTTTCCGCTGGCGACCAATAGGTTTCGATATCCGCAATGGGTGGCATCAAAAGCCCCCTCGCGCCGCGCAACATCCCTGCAAAACGTTGCTGGATGGACGTGAAGATATGGTGCGCCTCGGCATCAGTCTCAGCCAATACCACATTCACGCCCGCCATTGCGTGCGACTTTTGGAGTTGGGCTGATGGTTCAAACTTTGCGCGGTAGACTGCGATTGCCTGCTCCAATTGATCCGGCGCAAAATGGGAAGCGAAGGCGTAAGGCAGGCCCAACATGGCAGCGAGTTGTGCGCCAAAAAGGCTTGAACCCAAAATCCACAACGGCACATTCAACCCCGTGCCCGGAACGGCTTGAATGGTTTGCCCTTCTCGCAGCGGGCCGAGCAGCGCTTGCAATTCCATTACATCTTGCGGGAAATGTTCGGACGCTTGCGGATCAACCCGCAAGGCGCGCGCGGTGCGTTGATCAGTGCCGGGCGCCCGGCCCAGGCCTAAATCAATGCGGCCAGGATAAAGCGATTCCAAAGTTCCAAATTGTTCGGCAATGACGAGAGGCGAATGATTGGGCAACATGATGCCGCCTGCCCCCACGCGAATGGTTTGGGTTTGACTGGCTAAATAGCCAATCACCACCGACGTGGCCGCACTGGCAATGCCCACCATGTTGTGATGCTCTGCCACCCAGAAACGCTTGTAACCCAAACGCTCCACATGCCGCGCCAATTCCGCCGCGTGAAGCAGCGCATCGCGCGGGCTTTGGCCTTGCGTGACAGGAACCAGATCAAGAACTGAAAGTGCCGCCATGAGTGTTGATGTCCAATTGAACGGTGTAATTCTGACCCTTCATTTAAGCTAAAGACCATTATTTTCACCCCCTGAATTCATGAGGTTTGCTATGCAGCCGTAACGGTTGACGAAACCCACCAAGGCAGCGTCTAAGAACCCCATGAAGCCCAACCACCTCTGGCCCCTGCTCGCCCTGGCAACCACTGTTATCGTTTGGGCCATAACGCCCAACCTGGTGAGGGCTTTTGCGTTGGAAACAGGCCCATCAGAATCGGTTGTCATTCGCATGTTCACCAATGCGTTATTCTGTTTGCCCGTGCTGCTAATTGCGGGCCCGCGCATCGAAAAGCAAGATTGGCCGGCCCTTGCCTTGATCGGCTTTATTGGAAATTTCGGTTATTATATTGGCTCGATCTACGGCTTTTCCAACCTCAGCGCCGGGGCCGGCGGCATGATCTATGCCACCAATCCATTGATGATCGCAGCGCTAGCTATTGCGGTGGGTGCCGACAGAATGTCCCTCGCCATGCTGCTGGGCTTGCTGATATCTTTTGCCGGAACCATTTATCTGTTTGCCGATGGATTGGGCGGCGGTAGCAGCAATCCATTATTTGGCGGATTGATGATGCTGTTTGGATGCGCGTGTTGGGCGATCTATGTGGTTTTCGCCAAACCACTCATCATGAAATATGGCCCACTTAAAATTACCTTGTGGAGCACAATGCTCTGCGCCTTGCCTTCACTGGCTTTTGCCTCGCCGCAAACTTTTTCAACGGCCTTGCATCTCAGCGCCAATGCCGTCACCGCCCTGCTGATCATGAGCCTTGTCGGAACAATCCTTAGCGTGCTTTTGTGGAATTATGCTGCGGGCCATTTGCCTGCAACGTCTGTTGGTGCGGCGCTCTATCTCATCCCGCCCTGCATCGCGTTGTTTGGGTGGGTGTTGTTCAACGAAGCAACAGGCATTAACACTCTCATCGGCGGCCTCATCATTTTAGCTGGCGTAGCGATAGCGGAATTCGGGAAATCATTCAGATTGGCAACCATATGAACAGCATTGCACCACCAACACCTTGGTATTTTCAGCCTACAACGATTTTGATCGCGGGCTGCATTGTGGCCATCATCAACTTTGGCATCCGTTCTACGTTCGGGCTTTTCACGCTGCCGTTTTCCGAAGCCTTTCACTGGCCGCGCGAAACGTATTCATTTGCCTTGGCGCTGCAAAATCTGGTCTGGGGTGTGGCAACACCAGTGGCCGGCATGTTGGCTGACCGTTTCGGTTCGGCGCGTGTATTGATGGCGGGGGCGGCGATTTATGCACTTGGCGTGCTGGGCATGAATTATTCGACCACGGGTGCGATGTTGGATTTGACCGCCGGCATTATGGTCGGCATCGGCATCGCGCTTTCATCTTTCAGCATCGTGATGGCCGCCCTGGGACGCCTGGTTCCCCCTGAAAAACGCAGCTGGGCGTTTGGCATCGCCACCGCATCGGGTTCAATGGGCCAAGCTTTGTTCATTTGGCCGGTGGGGCAAACCATCTCAGTTTATGGTTGGAACACCGGGCTTACAGCCTTGGCCATTGCCGCACTGTTCATAATCCCTTTAGCGGCACCCTTGCTGATCCAAAATACCTCAAAATCTGTGCAGGCCCAAGGCGAAACGGCCTTGCCGATGCTGCAAGCCATAACCCAGGCTTTCAGCCATCCGTCTTACTTGCTTTTGGTCGCCGGCTTCTTTGTCTGCGGTTTCCAACTGGCCTTCATCACCGTGCATTTTCCACCCTATCTTGCAGAGCACGGCATCCCCAAGGAAATCACCTGGATTGCCATGCTGTCGATTGGCTTGTTCAATGTGGTGGGATCCTACGTCTCTGGCATGATTGGCCGCAGGGAAGACAAACGCCTTCCGCTGGCTGCCATCTATTTTCTGCGCGCTGCGGTTTACACGGTGTTTATTCTTGTCCCTATCAGCACAACTTCCACGTTGCTGTTTGCAGCGGCAATCGGCTTCCTTTGGCTTTCCACCATTCCGCTGACCATGGGGCTGGTGACGGTGATGTTTGGCACGCGCTATATGGCAACCCTTTATGGCTTTGTGTTTCTGTCACACCAAATTGGCTCATTCCTTGGTGTGGAATTGGCAGGCATCATGCACGACAAATATGGCTCCTATGATCCCGTGTGGTGGATGAGCGTTGGCCTGGGCCTATTCGCTGGCCTCATCAATCTGCCCATCCGTGAACGTCGTGCAATGGCATTTGCCACCCCGTGAACGGGCCAGGCCACAAATTCGCTCTCGCATTTTTTGGCGGTGTGATTGTGGCGTGGCTGGCCTTGATGTTTGTGCTGGTTCGCAAGGCGGCATTGCCCCCTGAAGCCAACGGAATAATGCTCGCCGTGTTTGATCCCTCAATCTCCGAAGCCGCTGCCGTTACGGCCATCGCCGCCGCGGGCGGCAATGTGGTGAAACAGTCGGGCTTGGCCTTCGCTTGGGTGGTGCAATCAGACGAGCAAGGCCTGGCTGGTCGCATGCGGGCAAAGGGTGCCATCGGCGTTTACCGGGAACTGCCAATCAGCCCGGCGCTGATGGGGTGTCTTGCGGTGGTCGATGCGAAAGTGGACAACGTTCTCACTCAATAATGCGGCGGCCTATCCACCGGCACGGCGCCGGAATCCATGTTCTGCATTTCTTCATTCATGCGTGAAACCTGTCGCTCCAGCGCTTCAATCCTGCGCCATTGGCCCAGAACCACAGCGTTGAGTTCGCCGATCGTTTTTTCGTGATGCGCCAATCGCGTCTCAATTTCATCCAAGCGTGTTTCGCTCATCACCAACTCCAAAACAAAAGGGCCTGCATCGCTGCAAGCCCCGATAACATAACGTGTCAAATCATCACCGTGAATAATATTCCACCACCAAAGAGGGCTGCATTTGCACTGGATAGGGCACATCGCCCAGGGAAGGAATGCGCGTCAGTTTGGCAGTGTCCTTGCCATTGGTTTCCACATAATCAGGCGTGTCTCGTTCTGCCGTGGCCAAAGCTTCGCCGATAACCGGAAATTCCTTGGATTTGGCGGTGAGTTCGATCACATCGCCAACCTTTAACTTGATCGAAGCGATCGTAACGCGCTTGCCGTTGACCTTCACGTGGCCATGGCTGACCAGCTGGCGTGCGGCAAACATGGTGATCGCAAATTTGGCGCGGTAAACCACCGTATCGATACGGCGCTCAAGCAGGCCGATCAGGTTTTCGGAAGAGTCACCTGTCATACGCAGCGCTTCTTTGTAATAGCTGCTGAACTGGCGCTCAGAAATATTGCCATAATATCCGCGCAGTTTTTGCTTGGCGCGCAGCTGTGTGCCGAAGTCAGAAATCTTGCTTTTACGGCGTTGACCATGTTGGCCAGGGCCATATTCGCGCTTGTTGACGGGAGACTTGGGGCGGCCCCAGATGTTTTCGCCCAGGCGACGATCTAATTTATATTTGGCACTTGCGCGCTTTGTCATTTTACAGCTCTCAATAGCGATTGAGGCGCAAAGGCGCAGAATTGCGATCTTTACAGCCCCAACCATTTGGTTGGAGCCCACCCTCCTCTTCCCTTTCGGGCCGACAGGAACCACGGTTCCACAGGCAAGCAAAAAGCGGGATTTCCCACTTGATGAAGGGCTGATAGACAAGGTGGCGAGGAATGTCAATTCACCCCGCCCTATATGCGGGGCATGATGATTTTAATTTTAACAATTTCAATAGTCGCAGCCCTGGCCCTAATCCCTGAGGAACCCCAGCTCATAAACCATCGGGCGCAGCTTGGTGGACAAAGCTTCATAGGCGGCTTTGAAGGGGGCAAAATCCGTCACTACATTTTCGGCATTGGCTGCCAGCGCCTTGCGGATTTGATACCAGCCAACATCAGGGCGGTTCAGCTTGAACTCCTCACGGATTTTGCGCGGCATGGGCACTTTGTGAAAGGCACGCCAAATTTCGCGGCCCGCATCCAACACGGCCTGCGCTTCGGGCGAGAATTGTTTGCCACGCAAATAATCCACCATGAAGCGCGATTCAAAACGCCCACTGGCCCCAACTTCCTCTTCGGCGAAGGGAATGAAATGATTGGTGAGCGACCAATCGCGGCTGTTCCAGTGAAGTCCATCAGCGCCAGCCGAAAGATTGCTGCCATTAAACAACATCCACATCAGGCAATCATTTTTGAATTCATCCGAAAGCGGCTTGTCGGGTTGAAGGAACTGGTCGCGGTCGTTCAGCCAAGTCGCCGCAATCAGGCGACGCACCGAAAATACGATGGCAATTTTCCAGAGAGTCTCCGGCGCAACGTAATACCCGCCTGCATGACCTATCGACGCAACAGAAGAAAATATTGCTGTCATCGTCCCAGCGTTTTGGAAGTCATTGCCGTTGCAAAAGAAATGACCAATTGCGCCGTCAGACCAAGTGGTATTTCTAACATGTTCGGTTTTTTCGATTGGTGTAGTCGCGTTGATAAGAGGAACAACTGCCGTAGTGTTTTTCTTACTCCTAGATATCCACTCGCTAAGAAACTGCTCGTTAGGTATTTTATAGAATGTTTTTTCTCCTGCCTCCAAAATGTCCTTGTCAAGAACGCGCGTCCTAACAGCGAGCCATTTTGTATTTTTTGAGGCATCCCAGATAAGAAAGCCAATTGGAAAGTTGCCTTTAAGCCCATCAAACGTTTTGCTGGGTACAACAAAGCCACCCAAATAGTTTGGCTGCCAACTTTCTCGGAATTTCTCAAAGTTTGGCGCATTGAGATATTTCAGCTTGCTAATCATCGCAATCGTCGCGACCGGCAATTCTTTGCCAATACGGGCCAAAAATTGCACAAACAGTTCTCTGGCCGCGTACCCCATTTCACCCATACCTAAGGACATACGGGTATTGGCAATATCGGTCTTGCCAGCTTTACCTTGCGTATTTGCTGCTTCCCCGTAAGGCGGGTTCATCAGCACCAGAATTTTCTTCGCACCTTTCTTCCCCGCCTTGGCATCGGCGATGGCCTGTTGCAATTCCGGTGGAACTTTGTTGGTGAGTCCATAATCAATTTGGCCGAATTCATTGATGTCATCATTCAAATAATCATATTGAAACTTGGTGGCGGCCACGCAGGTGTGACTGGCTTTCATCACGTCAATATCGGCCTTGTCCAGCGTGCTCATAAAAATGTTGCGGTGATTGGAGTGTTTCACCTCCAAATTGCCAACACCGCAGCACATGTCCCACACCAAATAATTCTGCTGCCAATTCTTGCCCAAGGTTTCGGCCAGCAAGTCATAGGCCTTATCCACCACTTTCAGCGGCGTATAAAACGCACCCTTGAAGCTGCGCTCATCCAATGGCAGCAAACTGTCGCGGCGCTCCAACAAATAAGTGCGAGAGTCCTTGTCGGGCGGGCGATGATAGATGGCCCAGAAATTACGATAGCCCCTGTCACTCACCAAATCATATTGTTGGCCCTTCAACACAAACACGGGCTTCTCACCGTCAAACAACAGCCGCGCTGGCAGATTGGCCATCACCGACTGTTTGCCATCGTGCATGATGTCGGCAAAAAACAGCAGCGCATAATCAGCCTCGGCCACGCCACCCAATTCCTGCCCGATATATTCAATCCATTTGTCAAACACCTGCCGCAGATTGTCTGGCGTGATTGGGATGCGGTTGATCTTGCCTGTCTTGATCGCAGATTTCACCGCATGGACAAATTCCTTCTCGTGGCTATCCATGTTGTAAACCACATAATGTGCGGCCACATGGGCCGAGACCTGGGCCACAAATTCCTTGCTCACTTTAGAGCCGGATTTTGGCCACTGCACGTCCTTATCTTGCAACAGCGCCTGGGCATGGATGGTTTCCATGATGGCCGCTTTTTCACGGTCGATAACCGCCAGAAACGGGGGTAGATGTTCATTCTTGTCCCGCACTTTCACATAGACCAGAAGCTGGGCGAACATGGCCACAGGTGACGTGCCTGCTTCCTTGGCCTCGAACCAGACTTCCTTGGTTTGAATGTCGACAAGGTTCTTTGAATAGTTTTTAAGGCCAAGGGCGCGAACATAGGCGTCCTTCACGTCTTCTTCAGTATTTGCTTTCTTGAGATCAGCTTGCAGTGACATATGTTCTTGTTCTCTCACACCGGCAGATCAATGATCTCGTGTTTCGGAAATCCCATCGTTCCATATGCCGCCAAGGTTTCCGAGGTTTCGCTGCGGGCGGCGGTTAGCAACACAGTGCCATGGGCGGGAACCGATCTGTCTTCACCCTTCAGCATGGTTTCCTCCACCACATCGGCCACGCGCCGCGCAATGGCGGGGGCTGGATCGATATAAGACACATCCCAGGGGGCAACTTTTGCAATCTCTTCGGTGAGCAGCGGGTAATGCGTGCAGCCCAGCACCACCACATCGGTGCGTCCACCGTCACGCTTGCGAAACACCGGGGCAATCTCATCAGCAAGCTCGGCCATATCCACGCGGTGGCCGCGCAATTTCTGTTCGGCAATTTCCGCCAAACGGGGTGCACCGTGGAGGAACACTTTGCAGTGATAGGCATAAGTGTGGATGAGCGAATGGGTATATTCACGGTTCACCGTGCCAGGCGTGGCCAGAACGCCGATGATATTTGATTTCGTCATCGCAGCGGCAGGCTTGATGGCAGGCACCGTGCCCACGAATGGCTGGTTGAATGACGCACGTAATTCGGCAATCGCAATGGTAGAGGCGGTATTGCACGCGACCACCACAACATCAGGATCAGACCTGTCAATAAACGCCCCCATCACGCGGCGAATGCGCTCAACCAGCGGCTTTTCTTTCCATGCGCCATAAGGAAAACCGGCATTGTCTGCTGAATAGATCAGATGCGCATCGGGCAATTGCTTGGCTACCGCGCGCGCCACGGTAAGGCCGCCCATGCCGGAATCAAATAAAAGAATCCGGGGGTTGCTCATTCACCCCTCTTCGCCTTGCGCAGTTCATGCACGCGAGTGAGCGACGACACGATGCCGCGCAGGGTTTGAATTTCCTGTTCACTGGGTTGCACCCGCGCGAACAGATTGCGCATATTGCGCACCATGCCGGGGCGCTTGTCCTGGGATTTAAAAAAACCCGCCGCTTCCAAGGCATTTTCAAGGTGGTCAAAAAAGCCGAATAGCTGCTCTTTCGTTGCGGGCTGTGTGCCTGGCATTTGCAAGCCAGAATTGACGATCGCGGGCAACTCACTTGTCGCCATGCCCAAACTGGT
>JANYHB010000038.1 GCA_025359265.1 Hyphomicrobiales bacterium
GCGCCACCACCGCGAGATCAAAAAGCCCGGCAGCGCGTGGTGAAGGCGATTGAACCCAGGCTCACCGGAGTGGTGTTTAAAATTCAGGCCAATATGGACCCTAACCACCGCGACCGGATTGCTTTCATGCGCGTGTGTTCTGGAATTCTCAATCGTGGCATGCGCGTGAAAATTGTGCGCACGGGAAAGTCTTTGGCATTGAACGCGCCGATGTTCTTTTTCGCGCAGGATCGGTCTTTGGCAGAAGAAGCTTTTGCCGGCGATGTGGTGGGCATTCCCAACCACGGCGTCTTGCGAATCGGCGACACGCTGACCGAGGGTGAAGACCTGGTATTCACGGGTGTTCCATCATTTGCGCCGGAAATTTTGCGTCGCGTTAAATTGGGCGACCCGATGAAAGCCAAGAAGCTGAATTCAGCTTTGGAAGAACTGGCTGAAGAGGGTGTGGTGCAGCTGTTTAAACCGCTGGATGGTTCGGGGGCCATCGTCGGGGTGGTGGGCGCATTGCAGCTTGATGTGCTGGCCGACCGCCTTGAACATGAATATGGCGTGCCAGCCTCGTTCGAACCTACGCGCTTTGAAATTTTGCGCTGGATATCGGCCCCCGATGATAAAACACTGGATGGATTTATCGATAACAACAAATCTTCCATAGCCTATGATCTTGACGGCGCACCGGTGTTTTTGTCTTCGTCGGCTTTCAATCTCAATTATGCGTTGGACCGGGCACCGGGCATATCCGCCCAGACGATCAAGGAAATCCACGGATGAGTTTTTCTGGTCTGCCCTGGGATTTTGATTTCATACACCTCTTTGCGGTGGCTTTGGTGTTCATCATGTGGTGGCTTTACACCCCTGTGCTCACCCTGTTGGGGCGTGGCACGCTGAATGCGCAGCTGCATGCCGTACGTCTGAAATGGATGCATATGCTGATCAGTTCGCATCGTGCAAATCGGGTTTACGATGCCATTATGCTGGGCCAAATTTCTAGCGCCATGAGCTATTTCGGTTCGGCTACACTGATTGTTCTAGTGGGATTTGTTGGCACTTTGGCTTCAATCAATCACGTGCACGCTTCGTTGACGCAGATGGCTTTCTTTCCGCCGATCAGTTTGGGGCTGTTTATTGTATATTTTGGAGCACTCACCGTGATCATGGCGATCTGCTTTTTCTCATTCACTTATGGCTTGCGCAAAATGGCCTATTGTTTGGCCTTGATCGGGGCTTTGGATGAAGCACCAGCAGCAACCCCTCAAGCCCAGGTTATGGCCGCGCAAACCGCCGTGGTGCTGACGGAGGCGGTGAAGAGCATGAATAACGGTACGCGTGGATATTATTTCGCAGTGGCTGGCATCTTCCTGTTTCTGGGGCCAACGATCAGCATTATTGCCACGCTGGCGATGGCCATGCTTCTCTATTTCCGCCAGGGATTGTCAAAAGAAGCTTTGGCCATTGATCGGTATGTCAAGGCGCTGCGCGAAGAGCGTTAAGTTTTGCGGAGTGCTGCTGCCTCGCGCGCCAGCATTTCAATTTCATGCCACTTGCCTTCCTTCACCAGAGCTTTGGGTGCCATCCAGGAGCCGCCCAGCGTGATCACGTTCGCCAACTTTAAATAGCTTGGAGCAAGGGCTGGCGTAATGCCACCTGTAGGGCAGAATTTAATTTGTGGCAGAGGCGATGATAGACTGGCTAGGTAAGGCGCACCACCGGCTTGCTCTGCGGGGAAAAATTTCTGCAGGGCATAGCCCCACTCAAGCAGCGCCATGGCTTCACTCGCGGTGGCCGCACCCGGCAGAAGCGAGATTTCGTAATCTTCGGCGGCCCCCAAGAGCTTGCCCGTGGAACCTGGAGACACGGCAAAAACGCAACCGGCTTTTTCGGAGTGGCGCAGCTGCTGTGGGGTGAGCACCGTGCCAGAGCCCACGATGGCCCCTTCCACTTCAGCCACGATGGCCTTGATGCAATCGAGTGCTGCTGGTGTGCGTAATGTGATTTCCAGAACTGGCAAGCCGCCCTGCACCAAAGCGCGGGCCAACGGCACGGCGTGTTTCACATCATCAATCACCATCACCGGAACAATGGGGGCTTTTAGGAGCGCAGACTCAAGGCCCTGCTGCGGATTCTTGCTCATTTCAATTCATCCCAAAAATCGTGGCGCCACTATCGGCAGCGCCAACCAGCTGGCGGAAGGTGGCGAACAGCTCCCGGCCCGTGCCGTGTTCATTATCGCTCATGTCTTTTTGTGCCAATGATCTCGCGGCAAATTCCTGGGCATCCACCAACACTTTGATTACGCCCTTGTCCGTATCAAGGCGGATAATATCACCGTCTTGCAATCTGGCGATGGGGCCACCGGCCGCGGCCTCTGGTGTGACGTGGATTGCTGCGGGTATTTTTCCCGATGCGCCAGACATGCGGCCGTCAGTAATCAAAGCCACGCGGAAGCCCAAATCTTGCAATATAGCGAGGGGCGGCGTCATACGGTGCAGTTCCGGCATGCCATTGGCCTTGGGGCCTTGAAAGCGCACCACAGCGATAACGTCTCTGTGCAACTCACCGCGCTTGAAGGCGGCGCTCAAATCTTCCTGTGAATGGAACACGCGGCATGGCGCTTCGATGACGTGGCGATCAGCGGGAATGGACGAGGATTTGATCACCGCGCGGCCCAGTGCACCTTCCAATACATTGAGACCACCTGTTGCCTGGAAAGGCTCAGCCACGCCACGCAACACCGTGGTGTCATGCGATATTGCGGAGGCTTTGCGCCAAGCAAGCTCACCCGCTTGCAACGTGGGTTCTTGCAAATAACTGGCCAACCCTGTGCCCATGATGGTTGTCACATCTTCATGCAACAATCCTGCTTTCAACAATTCACCCATCAGGAAGCCCATTCCGCCTGCTGCATTGAAGTGGTTTACATCCGCTTTGCCATTGGGATAAATGCGGGTGAGAAGCGGCACTGCAGCGCTGAGATCGGCAATATCATCCCACGTTAAATGAATGCCAGCTGCCGCAGCCATGGCGAGCAGATGCATGGTGTGATTGGTGGAGCCGCCCGTGGCCAGCAGCCCTACCACGCCATTTACAACAGCTTTCTCATCATAGATTTTTCCGATAGGTGTGTATCGATTGCCCAGAGTGGAAATCGAAAGTGCCTGTTTGGCCGAAGCCTTCGTGATTTCATCACGCAGTGCCGTGCCGGGGTTCACGAAAGTTGTGCCGGGCAAATGCAGGCCCATGATTTCCATCAGCATTTGATTAGAATTGGCCGTTCCATAAAATGTGCATGTGCCCGGGCCATGATAGGCTTGGGCTTCAGCTTCCAGTAAATCCTCACGGCCAACTTTTCCCTGGGCGTACAGCATGCGCACTTTCGATTTTTCGTCGTTGGAAAGGCCAGTCGTCATTGGCCCTGCAGGAATGAACACCGCTGGCAAATGGCCGAAACTCAATGCACCAATGATCAGGCCGGGTACGATCTTATCGCAGACCCCGAGATAAACTGCCGCATCAAACATTTGATGCGATAGTGCCACGGCAGTCGACATCGCAATCACATCACGCGAAAACAGCGAAAGCTCCATGCCGGTTTCACCTTGGGTGACACCATCGCACATGGCAGGAACACCACCAGCCACTTGCGCGGTGCCGCCTGCGGTACGTGCCGCTGCTCGGATCAAGTTTGGATAGTGCTCAAAGGGTTGATGCGCCGACAGCATATCGTTGAAACTGGTGACGATGGCCAAATTCGGCCCATCACCGTTTCGCAAAGCAGATTTGTCATGTGCATCACACGCGGCAAAGCCGTGGGCAATGTTGGCGCAACCCAGCGCTTTGCGCTTGGGCTTGTTATCAAAGGCCTTGGCGATTTTGTCGAGATACCGGCCACGCGAATTGGCGCTGCGCTTGGTAATGGACTCGGTGACGAGTGCGATGGATTTTTGGACGGTCATATGAACCTCAGGGGCACCAATAAATTTCAATCACGCGGCCACTGTTCAGCACGGCGCGTATAGGCATTTCCATGGCATCGTTGCCAGCGCAGGCCTTGTCTAAAGTGGCCGCTTTATCAGAACCTTGAATGTGCAGAATGATTTCATTCGCTTGCAAAATCTTGGTGCGTGAAAACGTCAACCGTGGCTCTCCAGAGCCCGGCGCAGAAATGGCCAGCAAGGGCGGCGCGAAGTCTGAGAGTGCTAAAGCCAAGGTATCGCCACCGGGAAAGAACGAGGCGGTGTGGCCGTCATTGCCCATGCCCAAAATCACCACGTCAAAATCTCGCACTTCTGCTGCGGCGGGATTTTGATAAAGCGGCACAAATTTTGCCAGTGCTGATTCATTCTGCACAAGCATAGCCTTCACCAGCCTTGCATTAGAGCGCTGCGAGGTTTCATCCACTTGCCGCTCATCCACAAGTGTAATCGTGACCTTGGCCCAATCCAGTTTTTGCCGTGAAAGATGTTCGAAAAAAATTTGTGGCGTCGTACCACCAGAAACGGCAAGCGTGGCATGTTCGTTTCCAGATAGTGCTTGGCGCAAGCTGGCGGCTACGTTTCTGGCCAAGCGAGTTGCCAACTGATCCGCATTCGCAAAATTATTGCGCAGCAACGTCATGTGCCAGGAGCTTCATACCAAGTGCGGCCATCACGTTCAATCAAAGCGATTGCCGAAGACGGCCCCCAGGTGCCCGACTGATAGGGTTTGGGTGAATCGGAGCCCTCTTTCCACTTATCGAGGATTGGATCAATATAACGCCAAGCCGCTGCCACTTCGTCACGGCGCATGAACAATGTTTGATTGCCGCGCACAACATCCATCAATAAACGCTCATAAGCTTCCGGCTGGCGCGTGGTGAACGCCTCAGCAAAGTTCATATCCAGCGGCACATATTTAAACCTCAAGCCGCCAGGGCCCGGCTCTTTTACACAGAGCCAAAGCTTGATGCCCTCATCAGGCTGCAAGCGGATGATCAATCGATTGGGCTGCAAATCATCAGCGGTTTTTTTAAAGATATTCAGGGGTACTTCACGAAACTGAACCATGATTTCTGAAACGCGTTGCGATAGACGTTTGCCGGTGCGCAGATAGAATGGCACGTTGGCCCAACGCCAGCTATTGATTTGGGCTTTGATTGCAACAAATGTTTCAGTTTTGGAATCGGGGTTGCCGAGCTCCTCCAGATAGCCACCAACGGCCCCGGTGCTCGACGCGCCGGCACGATATTGGCCACGCACAACTTTGTCTTCCAAGTCTTGAGCAGACATGGGTTTCAACGATTTCAGAACTTTCAATTTCTCATCGCGCACAGCATCTGCTTCCATCGAAGACGGTGGTTCCATTGCAACCAAGCAGAGCAGTTGCAGAATGTGGTTCTGAACCATGTCGCGCATGGCACCTGAAGTGTCATAATAGCCCGCGCGACCCTCAACCCCCAAAGTTTCGGCCACGGTAATTTGCACGTGGTCGATATATTCATCCTTCCAAAGAGGCTCAAACAGGGCATTTGCAAAGCGCAACGCCATCAGGTTCTGAACCGTTTCTTTGCCGAGGTAATGGTCAATGCGGTAAATTGAGGGTTCTGGAAAAACCTTTCCGATCGCGTCATTCACCGCTTGCGCCGATGCGCCATCTTTACCCAATGGCTTTTCCACCACCACGCGCGAATGCGGGGTGACGAGATTGTGGCTGCCCAACCGCTCGCAAATCGGGCCAAAGAGTTCGGGGCCGACGGCCAGATAGAAAATGCGCACCCGTTCACCGGCGGCGGCCAACACCTTTTCAAGCTTCAGCCACCCATCTTCCTGTGTGGCCTCGGCAGATACATAGGTCAACCGATCCAGAAAGCGTTTCACATTGGCTGCGGTGCGAAACTCTGCCTCAACAAATTTTTCAATTGCCCCCTGGGCAAAAGCGCGAAATGCTTCATCCGTCATATCTCGGCGTGAGGTACCGATAATTCGGGCCTCAGGCGGGATTTGCCCTTGATCATCGCGGTGGAATAGAGCGGGAATGAGTTTGCGCTGCGAAAGGTCTCCCGTTGCGCCAAATACAACAAGATCAAACGGTTCAACTGGCATCATACGAGGCACAAGGGGTTACTCCTGAAAAAGAGGTGCGCACATCAAAAATCAAGTTGGCGGACGCATACATCTTAATTAAGACGGTTGCAACAAAGCGTCTTAAAGTGCCCATCAGGAGTATGAAATGATTTTATGTTGCGGGGAAGCCCTGATCGATATGGTGCAAAGGGATGGGGATGGAGCCAACCTCTTCCGCGCTTACAATGGCGGGGGTATATATAATTCAGCCATGGCGCTGGGTCGCCTGGGTGAAAAGGTTGCACTGTTTGCTGGCCTATCGAGCGATATGTTCGGGCAGAGCTTGCGTGCGGGCCTGAAAGCATCGCATGTTTCCGAGAAATTTTTGCGCATTAAAGATCTGCACACCACGTTAGCCATTGTGAAAGTGAATGCGCAGGGCAATGCCAAATATTTTTTCATCGATGATGCTTCTGCGGGTCGCTGGTTGGAAAAACGTGATCTGCCGAAGTTGACTAAAAGCATCAAAGCGATTTTGTTTGGCGGCATCTGCCTGGTGCCGGAACCTTCAGGCGGCACTTATGAAGCGTTGATGCGGCGGGCCTCGAAAACGCAAGTGATCATAATGGATCCGAACATTCGCCCACCGCAAATCAAAGATCGTAAAAAGCATTTGGCGCGCCTTAATCGAATGATGGCCATGTTAGACATTCTGAAAATTTCTGATGAAGATGTGAAATGGATGACTGGCTCATCCGATCTTCATAAAGCCGCCAAGGGCTTTCTGAAGAAGGGCGCCAAGATCGTTGCCATCACCCGCGGTGGCGAAGGTTGCATGGTTTTCACCAAGCGCTTTGCCTTTGAAGCACTTGCCCCGAAAGTTAAGGTGGCAGACACGGTGGGCGCGGGTGACACTTTCACGGCGGGTTTTCTACATCAGCTCAGCCGGAATGGCCATCTCGGTAAAACGGCGTTGGCTGCCATCAGCGATGAAGAGTTAAAGGCGGCTGCGTTTTACGCGATGAAAGCTGCTGCCGTCACCGTGTCGCGCCCGGGTGCTGATCCGCCGTGGGCCAATGAGATGCAATGAATTTTCCGGTCGACGATATTATTCCGCAGTTGAAGGCCGCGCTCATCTCGCGGCCTTCCGCCATTCTGGTGGCAGAACCTGGGGCGGGGAAAACCACGAGGGTACCTCTGGCTTTGCTGAACGAGCCTTGGGCAGGAGGCAAAAAAATTGTGATGCTAGAGCCGCGTCGTCTCGCCGCACGAGCCGCCGCTATGCGCATGGCACAGACATTGGGCGAAGATGTTGGCACCACCGTGGGCTATTCCGTGCGCCTGGAACGTAAAATCTCAAAAGCCACGCGTATTGAAGTGGTGACAGAAGGCCTGCTCACGCGCCGCCTGCAAGCGGATGCGGAATTAACCGACACTGCTCTCGTCATTTTTGATGAATTCCATGAGCGCTCTCTGGATGGTGATTTGGCTCTGGCACTGTGCCTTGATGTGCAACGTGGTCTTCGGCCTGATCTTAAAATTCTGGTGATGTCTGCCACGCTGGATGTGGAAACACTTCGTGCGCAGCTCAGCGACGCGCCCCTCATCACATCAAAAGGCCGCATGTTTGCGGTTGAAACGCGCTATCTCGAAAAAGCCACGCGCAAAAATATTGTGCAGGATACCTTGCGCGCGGTGTTGAAGGCGGCGGGAGAGGTGAAAGGTTCGGTACTGGTTTTTTTGCCCGGTGAAGGTGAAATTCGGCGCGTGGCAACTGAGCTTGAAAAGGAAGGCCTGCGCAATACCACAATTCGCCCCCTTTACGGAGCCATGCCGCTGGCTGATCAAGATCAAGCCACCAAGCCATCGCCGCCCGGCACGCGCAAAATAGTTCTCGCCACAACCATTGCCGAAACCTCGCTCACCATTGATGGCATTGAGGCCGTTGTAGATACGGGCCTGAAGCGTGCGCCGCGCTTTGACCCTGCTTCGGGTATGACGGCACTGGAAACGGTGCGCGTCTCGGCTGCTTCTGCCGAACAGCGCAAAGGCCGCGCCGGGCGATTGGCATCCGGTGTGTGTTATCGGCTGTGGCCAGAAGAGGAGATGCGCGCGCTCGCAGCCCATGATGAACCAGAAATTCTCATCGCTGATTTGTCGTCACTGGTGCTGGAGCTGGCCGCGTGGGGGGTTTTCACGCGCACGGGCTTGCCGTTTGTGGAAATGCCTCCCGCTGGGGCTTTTGCGCAAGCCCAAGAGTTGCTGCGTGCGTTGGCAGCGCTCGATACACACAATCACGTCACCGCGCATGGCAAAGCCATGGCCAAGCTGCCGTTGCATCCGCGCCTTGCGCATATGGTGATTGCCGCCGAGACTTTGGGGGCGGGCACGCGCGCGGCAGAGATTGGAGCTTTGCTTTCAGAGCGTGATGGCCTGCCGCGTGATGCGCCGATTGATGTTGAGCAGCGCTTATTATTTGTGCGCGGGCCAGTGAAAGATCGGATGCGCCAAACCATAAGGCAAATTGTTGCACTCGCGGAATTAACTGACGACAAAACTGCTATCGGCGCAGGCGTGATCCTCGGGCTTGCCTACCCCGACAGATTGGCCCAACGGCGCGGTGGCCATGGGCGTTTTCGCATGGCGAGTGGCGCTGGCGCAGTAGTGGCCGAACATGATGCGCTGGCCAAAATGGGTTTCATTGCTATTGCACTGTTGGACGGTGATGGGGTTGAGGCACGCGTGCAGCTGGCGGCGGAAATTTCAGAAGCGGAAATCGAAAAATATTTCGCGCATCTTATCACCGCCAAGGCTGAGGTGTTCTGGGATGGCAAAGCCAACGCTGTTTCTGCCTCACGCGTTAAGCGCCTCAACGCGTTGGTGTTGGGAGAAAAGCCATTAACTGATGTGCCGCCAGATGCAATAGCTTCCGCAATGTTGCAAGGTGTGGTGCAACTGGGCCTCAACGCTTTACCGTGGAGCGATGCGGCGCAAATGTTCCGTGCACGTATTATTTTTTTGCATCGGGTCATGCCAGATGCCGGCTTTCCTGACTTCAGTGATGACGCACTGAAATCGAGTATGGGTGATTGGCTTTTGCCCTATCTCTCCGGCATTAGCCGCAAAAGCCATTTGGAGCGGCTGGATATGGTGGCCATCATGCGCTCGCTTGTGGCGCATGAGATGGTGTTGCGCATTGAAAAACTCGCCCCATCGCGCATCACAGTGCCGGGCGGCGGGAACTATCAAATCGATTATTCCGGAGAAGGTGATCCAACCTTGCGGGTTCGCTTGCAGGAGATGTTTGGAATGCTCACCGCACCGCCAATTGCTGAAGGCCGTGCGCGGCTGAAAATTGAGCTGCTTTCACCTGCTGGCAAACCCGTGGCCATAACGCAATCGCTTGAATCCTTTTGGGTGAATGCTTATGCCGACGTACGCAGAGATTTGCGTGGCCGATATCCCAAACACCTCTGGCCAGAAGATCCGCTGAAAGCCCAGGCCGTGCCGCCGAGGCGACTGCGGTAACACTGAATCGAGCGAGTTTGAGATCACTTGAACGATCAGTACCAGTCAAATACCTGCAAACGACGGTGCCAGAAAAATGCTGATCAGGATTGCGTTGGCAAGTGCTAACAATGCGATAATCGCTTGTGGAATTTGGCTCTTGCGAGGTCTATCATTCAACATGATAATATTGGCATCGCAAGACGGCCCGTTGGCCAATCGCCATGCCACCACAGAGGCACAAAAATCTTTGGCCAGAGCCAACGCTTCATAATCATTTACAAACATCGCCACCACACCACTTACTCAACCATGGGCTGACTGCCCTAAAGTCTATCCATAACACTGCAAGCTTTCCCGAGGCTGGCTTTATCTATTGCACAACCCACAGCATTCGCGGCTGGACCGCAAAATCGATGCCGTGTCGTTTCCCATCGCGTTATTGGATAAATCCGTCACTGCGCTGCCGCACATCTGCTAATGGGAAGTTATGGCTTTGCTTCTCGGACTCTTCGCCGCCTTGTGTTGGTCGATACACGATCTTGCGGCTCGACGTTTGGCGCATAATGTTGGTGCTTTCCGGCTGGGCATTTTTACCGAGGTCGCAGGTTTTATCGTTGTGCTGCCTGCTTTAATCGGCACGCCTGTCGCCAGCTTTGCCGATTGGGTGGGTGTGGCAATTTTAGGCATCACCTATGGCGCTGCGATTGCAGGGTTGTTCAAAGCCTTCGCTATGGCCCCTGTTTCAGTTGTTGGGCCATTCACGGCGGGCTATCCGGCGCTGATCGTGATCTGGGGCATGGTGGGGGGTTTGATTCCGACCTGGACAGAAATTATCTCCATCTCTGCCATCCTTAGCGGTGCCGTTATCGTGGGCCGCAGCGGGCATCACAACGGAGGCATGAATGTGGTGCAGAAGGGGAAAGTGCCGGAACTGATGTTTTGGATTTTGTTGGCAGATTTTTGTTTTGCGGCCGCCATTATCATGGGCCAAAAACTTGGACCCGTGTTCGGCGATATGCGCACGGCGGGCCTGCTGCGCGTTCCTGCCGCAATTGTGCTCATCCCATTCGCCCTTATGGACAATGGCGCAAAGGGCAAAATCACCGCCAATATCTGGCGTGTTGTATTGGGCATGGGAATGCTAGATATTGCAGCCCTCACCGGCATCAACGCCATGGGCGCCATGCCCTACAAGGAACTCGGCGCTATGGGTATTTCAGCCTACGGGGCCATTGCAGTACCTCTTGCCATGGTGTGGCTGAAAGAAAAAGTGTCTCGCGGCGAATGGAGCGGCATTGCTTTGATCACAGCCGGTATTGCTGGTCTTGGCAGTCAAATCGGTTGAAGTGCTATCGACGTGATCAGGCCAGGGCCATTATCTTCAAGGGCCAAGCTGGAGCCATGCAAAGCCGCTATCGCTGCCACCAGAGCCAAGCCCAAACCATTTCCTGGCGTCGTGCGCGATTGTTCAAGGCGGTAGAAGCGCTCTTGAACCTTGCTGCGCTGTTTGGCATCTATGCCGCGCCCATTGTCTGATACTTCCAGCGTTGCCGGGCACTTGATGCGCAATATGATCTCGGTGCCGTTTGGCGTATGTCGGATGGCATTTTCGACCAAGTTGACACAGAGCTGAAATAGCAGTTCGGTATCGCCCAAACACTTTATATCAGGGGCTATTTTCGCCACTAATGTGTGGCCTTCATCCTCTGCAACCGCATGATAAATTGCAAAAACCTTTTCCGCCAATTCAGTTAGCGAAATATTTGTAAACGCTTTCTTTCGTGAACCAGATTCAATTTGGGCGATGCGAAGCAAGGCCGAAAATGTCGCGAGAAGCTGATCTGAATCGGCAATGGCCTCGTTCAAGCGCTGTTTTGAGCGTGGGGGCAAACCACTCTGTTGCTGAATCTCTTCAAGACGGTTGCGCAAACGCGACAACGGTGTGCGCAGATCATGCGCTATATTCACCGTCACGTGCTGTAAACTATCAAGCAATGCCTGATTGCTATCAAACAGACGATTTAGGTTATTTGAGAGGTTATCTATTTCATCTGATGTGCCACGCGTGGCAATGCGTTGTTTGAGATGTCCCTGCATAATCGATTGGCTGGTATGGTTGATTGCGTCAATACGGCTGAGGAACCCACGGCTGAGCAACAGGCCTGCGGCAAGGGCGGCAACAATGGCTAGAACTCCCGACCCGAGATATGACATAATCAGGGTATTCTCCGCCACATTCACGCGGTAAGCATCTTGGCCCACAAAGACAAAGTAACCACCTGGAAAAACCTTGCCCTGCCCCCATACCTCATGCGCCGGCTCACGCGCTGGCTTGTCTGCAAACGTGCCCGGCAGCCTTTGCCAACCGAAGGCGATGGGCACATCTTTGAGATTGCCCAAAAGCCGCTTTCCATTTGAATCAGCCACATAAAAGTAGCTGCCCGGAAATGTCGGCTTGGCGATGCGCTCGCTGATTTCTTTGATTACGGAATCAGTCCCTTCACTTTCAGCTTCATCTGAAAAACTGTTGAAGTCATCATGCACGCGCGAGCGCAGTTGATCTTCAAGAGCATGGTTAGTGGCGAGCAGATTCAGCATCAGCAACGCAACAAGTATGCCTGAGAAAAGTGTGGCGCACAGCGCAGCGAGGCGAAAGCTGATTGTTCTGAAGATGCGGCGGTTAAGCAACAAGCCGATAACCCACGCCGCGCTGGGTGATGATCATCGCTTTCGTAAAGCCCTTATCAAGTTTGGTTCGCAGGCGGCTCATGTGGGTTTCCACCACCGTGGTCTGCGGATCGAAATTGAAATTCCAGACATGTTCGAGCAACATGGATTTTGTTACCACGCGGCCATCGCTTCGCATCAGATACTCAAGCAGTTTAAATTCCTGCGGCTGCAAATCCAGCAGCTGGCCGTCGCGGCGGACCTCGCGTCTCAGCAAATCCATCTCAAGTGTGTTCACTCGCAAGGTGGTTTGCACTGCGTTGATGTGGGGCCGCCTCGCCAAGGCATTCATGCGCGCCAGAAGCTCTGACATCGCAAAGGGCTTAACGAGGTAATCATCCGCACCTGCTTCCAAGCCTTCCACGCGGTCATCAAGCCCGCCCATTGTTGTGAGCAATAGCACGGGTGTTTGATTGCCGTTGCGGCGCAAGGCCTTCACGATTGATAAGCCATCCATTGCTGGCAACATGCGATCAATGATAAGCACATCAAAATCGCCGGTCAAAGCTTGCGACATGCCGCTCTGACCGTCGACAGCATTGCTAAACTGATGACCATTGACGCTGAGTTCACGCAAGATGTGCGGCACCATGGCCACATCATCCTCTATCAGCAAAACTTTCATGCGTTAGTGTGCCTCATCCCAATTATTAGCCGCCCTGGCTTCCACCGCCAAAGCCACCGTCAGCTTAAGAGCAGGCTCGGGTGCGGCTATCATTACTTTTTTGACAAGTTCGCAGGTTGCGATGGCTTCCTCTGCAGGGCATTCAAAAATCAATTCATCGTGGACTTGCAAAAGCATTCGCGCGCTCAGGTTTGCGTGCTCGATTGCCGGCATCATGCGCACCATGGCACGGCGAATGATGTCGGCAGCAGAACCCTGGATGGGCGCATTGATAGAAGCACGTTCCAAAAATGCTTTTTCCGATGGATTAGGCGAATTGATGCGGGGGAAATGCATGCGACGCCCGAAGATGGTTTCCACATAGCCGTTAGCGCGCGCAAAGGCCTTGGTTTGCTCCATGTAGTCTTTGATGCCCGGGAAGCGTTTGAAATAAGTACGTATATAGTCTCCTGCTTCCTCTCGGCTGATCGAAAGCTGGTTGGATAGACCAAAGGCCGAAATGCCATAGATAATTCCGAAGTTGATGGCTTTAGCGCGGCGACGCACAGAAGATTCCATGCCTTCGATGGGAACTCCAAACATTTCACTGGCCGTCATAGTGTGAATATCCAGGTCATCGGCGAAGGCCTTCTTGAGTTGCGGTATATCTGCCACATGGGCCAAAACCCGCAATTCGATCTGGCCATAGTCAGCGCTGATCAGTTTGTTGCCTTGCGTGGCCACGAAAGCCGTGCGGATGCGGCGGCCATCATCGGTGCGCACTGGAATGTTTTGCAGGTTCGGGTCAGTTGAGGAGAGACGGCCCGTAGAGGTTGAGGCCATTGCATAAGACGTGTGCACGCGGCCCGTTTTGGGGTTGATGAATTCTGGCAAGGCCTCCGTGTACGTTGAGCGCAGCTTGGCCAGTTGCCGCCAATCCACCACGCGTTTTGCTAATTCGATGCCTTGCGCCGCCAGATCATCCAAGGTGTCCTGATCCGTGCTCCAGGCACCGGTTGGGGTTTTGCGGCCACCCGGCAGACCCATTTTTGCGAATAGAATGTCACCCAGCTGCTTTGGTGAACCTATGTTGAAGGGTTGACCTGCAAGATTGTGAATTTCTTTCTCTACGACTGCCTGCTTGGTTGCAAATTCGCCGGAAAGTTTTGCCAGTACAGCGCGATCTACGGTGATCCCCACGTTTTCCATTTCCATCAAAACCGGAATTAGCGGGCGCTCCAGCGTTTCATAAACTGTGACTTTGCGCATCATTTGCAAGTTGTTTTTAAATAGCAGCCAAAGCCGCAAGGTAATATCCGCATCTTCTGCGGCATAAGCGGTGGCCCGCGCGATGGGTACGCGGTCGAAGGTAACCGAGTTTTTGCCTGTGCCTGCCACGTCTTTAAATGAGATCGGCTTGTGGCCCAAATGGCGTTCCGATAATTCATCCATACCGTGGCCCACATCCCCGGACTCAATGACATATGAGAGCAGCATGGTGTCATCAACTGGCGTGACAGCCAGGCCAATTTGCTTGAGTGCCAGCATGTCATATTTTAGATTCTGCCCGATCTTCAGAGTGTGGGGCGCCTCAAACAACGGTTGCAACTTCGCCATTGCTTGAGTGAAATCGATCTGGCCTTCAACCAAACCACTACCAAACAAACCATCGCCTTGGCCTTGGTGAAGCAGTGGAATGTAACAGGCCTTCCCGGGTGCCAGAGCAAGCGACACGCCAACGATATTGGCTCGCATGGCATCAAGTGAATCAGTTTCAGTGTCGATGCAAACATAAGCCTGATTGAATGCAGCAGCGATCCAAACATCAAGTGCTGCCGTGGAGGTTATCGTCTCATAGTCTGCATGATTGATCGGGATGGCTCGTAACTGTGCAACAAAATCCGCCTTGACCACCTCATTCTCGTGAAGGCGCGAACCCCGAGCTGCTGCAGGTTCATGGTTTGTGGTGGATTCCTGCGTTCGCGGGAATGCTGTTTGGGATGGGGCATCGATAAGGCCCCCTTCGGGAGGCCAGAATTTTATTTCAATGGCCACAGGCTCAATGGCGGCAACATCGGCCGATAAAGCCGCGCCGATTTTCTTGGTGAAGCTGGTAAATTCCAAGGCCTTTAAAAAACCTATGAGCTCCGATGCGCGCGGCATATCAACTGCAAATTCATCAAGCTGCTCGCTAACCTTCACATTTTGATCCAGCGTGACAAGACGTTTTGAAATACGGGCCTGCTCGGAGAAGGCAATGAGATTTTCGCGCCGCTTGTTCTGCTTGATTTCAGAGGCTTTGGCGAGCAGGGTTTCGAGATCCCCATATTGGTTAATGAGTTCAGCGCCTGTCTTCAGCCCAATGCCAGGAACACCGGGAACGTTATCCACACTGTCCCCCGCCAAGGCTTGCACTTCAACCACCTTATCCGGCGTGACACCGAATTTCTCAAAAACTTCCGCGTCTGATATTTCCTTATCTTTCATCGTATCCAGCAACATCACCCCCGGCTTCACCAGCTGCATCAAGTCTTTATCGGATGTGACGATGCGGACAGTGGCTCCTTGTTCCACAGCCTGGCGTGTGTAAGTTGCGATTAAATCATCCGCCTCAAAATTTTGCATTTCCACGCAGGCTACATTAAAGGCGCGGGTGGCTTGCCGGATTAAACTGAACTGGGGCCGCAAATCGGCTGGAGGCTCGGGCCTATGGGCTTTGTATTCGGCGTAAAATTCATTGCGAAATGACTTGGAGGAGTGATCAAAGATCACCGCAAGATGCGTTGGCTTTTTGTCACCGCGTACTTCGGTCAATAATTTCCACAGCATGTTGCAGAAGCCCTGAACAGCCCCCACAGGCAAGCCATCGCCTTTGCGCGTCAGCGGCGGCAGAGCATGATAAGCCCGGAAGATGAATCCGGAGCCATCAATTAAATAAAGATGGTCACCGGGTTTGAGGGGTTTGTGCAGATTTTCCGACATGGCTGACACTATGCCACCCAGTATTGGTCTTCGCCAGTGCTCGGGGCAATTTTGCCCAAGCGGGGCGCTTGAACAGGAAAGCAAGTTTCGTGTTACGCGTGGCCCAGAACAGCAGCAATGGGCCAGTGACGCCCGCAAGAGTTGTCATAGCCGCGATGAAAGACGGCCCCAAACCAGGAGCATATCGCAGCAACACCGCGCGGCTTCCCGCCATGAAAAGGAAGAAAGCAAGGTAGATGACGATTGAGTTTTCGCCGCAATAGCGCAATGCCGCCGCGAATTTGAATTTCGACAGGAACACGCCGGACGCGATTACAGCCCCCGCGCCCACAAAGCCCATGGCAAGGCTGATGCCGGGTTGACCCGACAAACCGCTTTGAACCATGATGAAGTTGGCCGCACCCCAAACCAGCAGGCATGCAAAAATCTGCAAAGCTGATCTGCGGTCGACATCGGCCGCCCAGTTAAACACGTGTCGCGCGAGCCAATAACCCGCAAAGAAATACACATAACGCGCGGCGAACTCGTCGATAATGGTGTGGCCCGTAGCGATTGTTGCCGTTTTTATACAGACTTCAAGTAATGCCGCACCCGCAAAAATCAGGAGCGGCGGGGTTGTTCGCAGTACTTTAGTGACAAGGAAAAACACTGCCAGCATGTAGATAAACCAAAGCGTGCCGAAAGGCTCAACAAAGCCATTGATATAAGCCAGGAAGAGACCGCTTAAACCATCTTGGAGATAGATGTCATGGCCTTTCAGCAGGAACTGAATGGACATCCACAGCACGTAGAAATAAGCAAAATGAACGACCTTCGAATCGAGAAAGTCACGCCATGGCCGATCAATGCGGCTCGCGAGAAAAAGTCCGGAAATCAAGAAAAAGTCTGGCATGCGGAAGGGTCGCGCCCAATCGATGAAACCGTGTAGGGCCGAAATCTCACCCGTTGCCTTTTCAATACCCAGCGTGGAATGCATGGCCACCACAAGCACGATGCAAATGCCTTTTGCGTAATCAATCCAATCGACGCGGTTTTTGGCCTGTTCCATAGCGAGAATCTCAATTCGGCACGGGATTGTACCTGGTACTGAAGTTGCAAATTGCGCACCATATCGCGCTAGGCTATAGCGAACTGGTTAATGCACCCGTAGCTCAGCTGGATCAGAGCGCTGCCCTCCGAAGGCAGAGGTCACAGGTTCGAATCCTGTCGGGTGCGCCAATGATTTCAAAGAGTTAGTGGTAATTTTTGCAGCGCAAAAACTGCCTTGTCCGGAGAATGTCCGGATAATTCGTTCACGTGCAGTTCCGGGAACGGGCGGGAAGTGTTCTGCAACCCAATGGCCAAATTCTCCTTGTGACACTTCAGTCACTATCAAAGGAGAAAAAACATGGAAGAAGCAAACCAGAATCCGTTTCTGAATGTCGGGGAAGCCGGGGATTTCCTGCGGCTTAAAAAGCGCACCCTCGACAACATGCGCTGGATGGGCACAGGCCCAAGCTTTCGCAAACATGGCGGACGCATTTTTTACCACATCGATGAATTGAAAGAGTGGTCACTGGCAACGAGAGCCAAGTCGACGTCTCAGTTCTGATTGACGACTGTGATCGCGACAAGCTTGTCGCGGTCACAGCACTTGCATGCGATCAACAATGATGAAGTAAGAAGTTGCGGGCAATTTTGACAAATTTGAGATGCAACTCGGCGACCACAAACTGTGCCCAACAGTTAAACTCCGAGCACTTCAGGTTTCGAACCTGAAGGGTCCAAGCACTGGATTTTCACTCAAACTCCCTCGATTTCCCGCATTTCCCAATTGACTTTTAGAAGCCAGCGACCTTCAGGTTATGAGAGAATTGAAGGGCGTACTGGGCCTTAAATCCGATTTCCTTGATTTCACGTAAGTTACTGTCTTTCTTTACCTTTTTCGATTTTTGTGCACTGTGTCTTCCCCGCCAATGCCCTACTTTACTCGCCCAAATGTAACCCATATGTAACCCAGAACGGGATGTGGAACGACGCTCCCCATATCCAATCATTCTGGAGTGAAGCATCCCATGTTCAAGAGCTTCTACGGTACGTTTCGATATCTTGATCATGGGATGCTTCACTCCAGAATGATTGGATATGGGGAGTGTCGTTCCACATCCCGTTCTGGGTTACATATGGGTTACATTTGGGCGAGTAAAGTAGGGCATTGGCGGGGAAGACACAGTACACAAAAATCGAAAAGGGTAAAAAAAGACAGTAACTTACGTGAAATCAAGGAAATCGGATTTAAGGCCGAGTACGCCCTTCAATTCTCTCATAACCTGAAGGTCGTCAGTTCAAATCTGGCTCCCGCAACCGAATAAAGGCCGCTGTCCCTAATAAGACGGCG
>JANYHB010000032.1 GCA_025359265.1 Hyphomicrobiales bacterium
CGAAGTTCGATGTCCAGAAAATTTAATCGCTTCCAAATACCGGCGAGATCTTCTTGATCCCGGGATAAACGGTCGAGAGCTTCAACTATCACTACTTCAAATTTTTTTTCTCGTGCTGCACTTAGAAGCTCCATGAGTCCATCGCGTCCGTAGAGTGACGAGCCAGATCGGGCACGGTCATCGAATGTAGCGACGACGTTTAAGTTGTTTTTCATCGCATAATTGCGACAAACTGCAAATTGATCATCAATCGAACGTTCTTGCTGCAACTCTGATGAAAATCTTGCATAGACTGCAGCGCATTTCATTCTCTGTCTGCCTCAATCAGTGATAACGTTTCAGCCTTCTTAGATTTACGATAATCCTCCCGAGCGGCAGCTCTTGCAAGCATTTTTATTAATTCGATAACTTCATCATCAATTCTCAAATCATTTTTAACAACTGCAAACTGCGCTTCAGAAATAATTTTAACGCAAGAGTTAAGAGACTTTGGTTGATGATCCACCATACCGCACTAATATTGATGCGATTCAGTCGGTTTGTAAGATGAATTCCAAGTAAATACGGGTTGAATTTTGTAGGATTTGTATTGCTCTTGTTCAAGCTTCTTGGATAAATTAGTTAACCTAATGGGCGGAAGGTTTTTATAATCGTGATTTTACGCGGATGGTCGGCTTGGTGAAAATCAAACACTCAAATGGGCTCACCTTGATCTTGATTAGGGCTCAGGTCAGCGGAATGAGCCTCTTGGCTTTCGAGGCTAAGGTGGTATAATGATAGGCAAGTGACCGGAACCAAACCGTACAAGTCCACATTTCCTTTTGAAACAATG
This sequence comes from Hyphomicrobiales bacterium, assembly GCA_025359265.1. Lineage (GTDB taxonomy): Bacteria > Pseudomonadota > Alphaproteobacteria > Rhizobiales > Aestuariivirgaceae > Aestuariivirga. Next base: position 833 of record JANYHB010000032.1, read on the forward strand.
TCTTTCAAAACTATGCTGACGGAGATGGCTTCGCCAAACTCAAAGCCTGCAAACTCATTGGCGTTGCGGTTATTTGTAGACTCCGCCCCATTTTTTGAATTGGTCAATGAAGATTCTGCCCGGGGCAGAACTCTCATGAAAAATTGATGCGATGATGGCGATTGTCGTAGCCTCAGACGAAATGGTAATTTGCAAATCGAGGACATGTTGGTGGTGGCGAAGAAAGTTCAACGGTGGAAAAGTGCAAACGTCACGAAGTCTTGAATGAACGTGCGCTTTAGGCCAAGCAACAAGGTCGACTTTTGCGCAGATCATTTGGTAATCAACTTGTAACTGGCAAATGATTCAGGTTCGGCTAACCCTTCGTCTGCACAAGGGAGTTTTTCAATGGAGGCCACTGACGCTAAGGAGATGATCGACGAGGCAATTGAGCGCGTTGAGGAAAAGAATGAAGCCTCAGAGAGACGGGAAAAGGCCAAAGAACGAACCTTCCGCGATCGTGTTTCCCTCATGGTTGGGGGCTTTGCTGTTGCTTTGGCGATGGTTCACATGGCCGCTGCGGGAGCCCAACGCGAAAGCCTCCTCAAAGGAATCGAAGCATCGGATAGCTTTGCGTATATGCAGGCCAAGATTGTCCGGGAAACAGTTCTGAAAACGGCCGCCGCATTAGGTGCCGCCAGTGATATGGACAGAAAATCCTGGGCCGACGAGGCCATTCGTTTGCGCGCCCCTGATAAAGCAGGGCACGGAATCGGGCAGCTACAAGACCTGGGAACTGAGCAACGTGAAGAAGGGCGCAATTCGGCGACCCGCGGCGAAGCCTATGAACTTGGGGAAACCGCTCTGCAATTGTCCATCGTTCTCCTGTCGATAGCGCTTGTTGCAAGGTCTTTCTGGATTGCAGGTGCTTCAACCATTTTTGCAAGCGCGGGGATAGCTATGGCAATCGTAACCTATTTTGGCTTCAGTCTCTTGTAGATATCGGACTTACTTAATGACGCTCATTTTGACTGTATCTATTCTGTTTTTTCCAAATTTAGTGGCAAGGCCATTACCGTGCGATCAAATAATGTGTTCGGAAATTGGGGGCAACAGGCCACCAAATTTATGGGCGCCCCACGCGTAGTTCAAAAAAGGCCTATTTCCAGATGAGTCCAATGCCACAAGCCCTTCGTCATTCTCGTTTTCTTCCCCTTCGGCTGATCCGCGCACGTCCCCGTTTGTTCCTGAGTTTGGTGATCGGGGTATCAGCCTTTTTCATCTTGCCCGAAACAGCCCGATTGGTAACGCGCCTCTTGATATCATGGAATTTGGCAACCCTGTTCTTCCTGATCTCAATCGGAGCTATGATGCTGCGCGCCAATCACGAGAAAATCAGGCGCAATGCGGCCCTCCATGACGAGGGGCAATATACGATTTTGGTTTTATCGAGTGTTGCCGCCGTTGCAAGCCTCGCCGCCATTGTTCTGCAGTTGGGGCTGGTCAAAGACAGTGTTGGCTTATTGAAGGCATTTCATATTGCCTTGGCTTTTGCGACCATCATCACCGCCTGGGCCTTCATTCAAGTGATATTTGCATTGCACTATGCCCATGAGTATTTTGAAGAATGGCGCAGCCACAAGGATGGAGAGCCCCAACTGCGCGGTGGGTTGGAAATTATCCCGTCGGCGCAAACCCCCGACTATCTTGATTTTGTTTACTATGCCGTCACTATCGGCGTTGCCAATGCCACCGCCGATGTGAATATCACTTCGCGCCAGATGCGGCGGATCACGCTGGCCCATTCAATTTTGTCATTCTTCTTCAACATGGCCTTGCTTGGCCTGACCATAAACATTGCGGCAGGGTTGGTTTAGAAAACTTGGGCCTTTGATCTGGTGCGTCAACGATCAGCGTCCGACGCGCGAGGGTCAACCATCACGCGACACAATGTCGATTTGAAATCCACATTCTCCCACCGTCCGCTGGCGTGCCAAGAGAAGGTAAATTGAACAGATTGGCCTTGCCACAATTGTTTCACCGGCAAATCCACAAAATGGGTTCCGAATTTGCTTTGAACCGTATTGGCGTCTTGCGTTGTGGCCCACCCATCTGCGCTCCAATGAACCACTGCAGAACCCAGCACTTCAATGCGTAATAGTTTGCGCTCGGGAAGTTTTGTGATCCTGTTGCCATACCGCCAGATGCGCAATGGTGAGATGGTACGGTTGCGGATGTAGCGCTCAACTATCTGTGGCGTCATATCAAAAACTGCGCCATCCGCCAATGGACGAAACAATTTGATGTGTTCAGAATGCGCCCAAACCAAAGGCATGGCGCTTCCAGCAGACTTGCCGCACACAAGTTCATGTTCTGGAAGATCGGGCCAATCCCCGATCTGCTCTGGCATAAGCCCGCTTTCGTTGGTTGATGCTTCCAGCGTTTTTCGCAGCCGTTCCACCTCGGATTTGCGCCCCGCAGCAAGCTCGAAATGCGCACGTTCTCCTGCCAACAAGGGCCAAGCCCGCCCGATGCCGGTTCCGTCGAAGAGGGAACCATCTTCGTGTTCGCCATAGCCATCACCATTGTAGCGATACCACAAAGGCCCCTGAGGCAACTTAACGCGCAGGGTTTTGTCGATCAGCTTAACCGTGCTTACGATGCGGGGGTCATCGGCATCACGCAGCCCAAATCGCACAAGCGCTAATGCATCGGGACCGCTGACTTCCCATTCAGCCAAGGTGCTGTGGTCTGCGTCTCGGTTTTTGATTATGATGGTGCCGTCTGATGCTGTTGCTACATCCAACGCGTCTGGTGCAGCAATGCGAACATAATAGCCATCAACACCATGATGATGCTCCAACGGGTGTTCTTGACATAATTCCATTTTTCAATTTGATCATTCCAACAATCTGCTGTTTCACGCAAATGGCGCGCGCTTGTTGCGTCTTGTGTTGCCTCAAACAGATCGGCAGCAGCAAGCAGCGAAGCAACAACAACTGAAAGCCTGAATGTGCTGTAGCCCGCGTCTTCCTCCCGTCGGTCTTGGCCTGTGACGGGGCCATTGCGCATTACAAAAGTGGCCGCCCGCCTGATCATGGGCATGAAACTGTCAAGTTTGCCGTCTTTCAAATGGCCTTGCCTGAACAACATATCGGCGAGCAGGATGGGAAAAGCGCATTCATCCCGTTGAATGCCCCCCAATAAGCCTCGCCATCAAGCCAAAGGGTCTGCGGCCAACTGCCATCGGGCAATTGAACTTCACACAGGAAAGACAAGATGGAAAGTGCACTCATGGCATCCCCTGCCGCAAGAAATCCACCGGCAGTTTCAACAAGGTCACGCGGCCAAACCAAGTGATAGCCGCCAAGATCATTGTCGCCCTTGGAAACACCCCAAGAAATGGAAAGGCTGGCAATGGCCGCACCTGCCGGATCAAGCGCGCAATGCGACGCCAACACCGCAGTTGAAATCCGATAATTGTTGAGCGGTTGAGGTGGTTTGTGGTTCAGTTTGATCAGCCGCTCTGCCATGGTTGCCAATTGGTCTCATAAGTTTTGGCGGCCTTGTCATAGCCAGCAGCCAAGCTGGCAAGTGCGTTTTCCGCGGCTTCCTCTGGTGAAGCGCCGAAACCCAAAGCCAAAAGTGCCGTGCGGGCTTTTCCATCCAGCAGGATTTCGCCGCCCAAGGCGACATTGCCATTTTCAGCTCGGCATAGGCCGGTTCAAGTTCTCCCTTGCTTGCAAGCTGCGTCCAAGCGTCCGACACCCACACGAAACCAGCGAATTTGCTCCCCAGGGAACGGAAGAGGCAAGCGCAAGCATGTGCCATGGCCCTGCGCAAACAGAACATCCTGCCCCTTATGAGTTCCAATCCAAGCTGTATTTTGTGCTCCTGCATTCACCAAGTGCGGCGCAAGCAACGCATGGAGCCGAAAATTTCCGGTCGATCCTGTGGTCGTAGTACAGCTCAGCTTTTGCAACAGGCAGGGTCGAGCAGGGTCAGTCAATATGCGCTTCTCGATTTCCCATGATCCGTCAAATGATGTATTCACCATCCGACAGATTGGAACGCTGGGGGCCGTGGTTTCTATCTAAAACCGGCAATCTCGCTTTTCTTCTTTGAAATAGCCTTCCTTACCAGCGACGATCAGCCCAAGATCGCGGGTATCGGCCGGTCAACACGCGGATAGAAACAGTAGAAGCCTTTGGCACGGTTGATATTCTCGTTAACAATGCCGGCCTGCAACGAGATGCGCAAGTTGCGGCAATGACACTGCAACAGTGAAACACTGTAATTGGCATCCATCTCACGGGCCGGTTTTTGTGCGCACGAGAGGCGGTTAAAGAGTTTCGCCGCCGTTGGCCAAAGCCCGATGTTTCGGCGGCATTAGGCAAGATCATCTGCATGAGTTCAGTGCATGAAGTCATCCCCTGGGGTGGGCACGTCAACTATGCCACCTCGAAGGGCGGCATAAATATGATGTCCAAATCCTTGGCACAAGAACTTGCGCCTGAAAGAATTAGGGTCAACACGGTTTGCTCCGGTGCGAACGCGAACCCCCATCAACACCGCCGCTTGGGACACTCCTGAGGCTTTGGCGCAACTGTTGAAGCTCATTCGCTATGGGCGCATTGGTGAACCAGATGATATTGCGCGTGCGGTTCTTTGGCTTGCGTCCGATCAATCAAACTATCTGACGGGCATTAGCCTGTTCGTTGATGGCGGCATGACGCTTTATCCCGGATTTGCAACGGGCGGCTGATTTTTCACATTCAATCCCTCGGCGTCACTTGATCCGTTGGGCAATTACCTCTGAAACACGCAACGCATTTGCGATGATGGTGAGCGTGGGATTAACTGCTCCGATCGACGGAAAGAAGCTGGCATCCGTCACGTAAAGATTGTCGATGTCATGGGCTTTGCAATTGACATCGAGAACAGACGTTTGCGGGTCAGTGCCAAACCGCAATGTTCCGGCCTGGTGGGCTGTTCCGCCAATGGGAATATCGCTGCCAAAATATTTGGTTCGTGTGAACAGTTTGGAATGCAAATCAAGCTTGTCACACAAGCCTTCCAATTTGGCTCTCAAGCGTTTGTGGGCCTCCATATTGGTGGGAGTCAAATTCAAACGAACCTTGTCGCCGTCATAAAAAATGCGATTTTCTGGCCGCGGCAAGTCTTCATTGGTCAACCAGAAATCGATGGAATGTTTGGCCAGCCAGTTAAATGGCGCAGAGGGAAACCACTGAAGAAGTTGTGGCAAAGCCTCGCCCTTGATCTGGTCACCTTCCGATTTTCCTACCATCTGAATGGCACCCAAGGGAAATTCCCAATCGCCCATGCCGCCATTGGCGGGTGAGTGATAGAAGTCATGCAGGCCAAGCGTCTTTTGAAACCGCGTGTCATTGGGTGTTTTCGAAACCGCCAGCAAAATGGAATTGTTGTGCCGCATATAATTGCGCCCAACTTGGTGAGAACTATTCGCCAAGCCAGTTGGGTGCTTGTCGTTGGCAGAACGTAACATGAGCAGGGCGCTCGACAAGGCGCCACAAGCCACGACAATGATTTCCGCTTTCGCTTGGCATGGTTTCCCCGCGCATAAAATCTCCACAGCTTGAATTGATGTGCCAGAGGTATTTGTGATGAGTTTGCTGACATAAGCGCCAGTGACCAGCGTCAAGTTGGGGTATTGTTTTAGGGCAGGATCAATGCAAATGATTTGAGCGTCAGCCTTGCCATTGTTCAAGCAAGGATAGCCATCAAATCTGTCGCAGCGAATACACGCTGAATGCGGCAATGCATTGCCTGCGTTGTCTTGATCCAACAACACACCCACGGGCAGATGAAAGGGCTGGTGGCCTTCACGCTGAAGTCCATCGGCGAGTTTTTGAATGCGTGTCTCGTGGCGAATTGGTTCATATTTATAGGGCTTCAGGCTTGGCGGCTCAGTTGGGTCTTCGCCGCGTTGGCCGTGAACGTGAAACAACTCTTCAGCCGCCTGATAATAGGGTTCAAAATCCTTGTAGGCCAAAGGCCAGGCAGGCGATGCCCCATCTTCGTGTTGAACACCGCCGAAATCGGATTCTCGAAGACGAAACAGCACCGCGCCATACATCTTACTATTGCCACCAACAAAATAGTGCAGCCCCGGTTTAAAGGCCTTGTGGCTGTTATCAAACCAGGTTTCATCCGCCTGGTATCGCCCCCTATTAAAAACCTCATTGGCATTCCAGTTTTCGCGCTCACGCGGCAGATATTCACCGCGCTCAAGTAGCAAGATACGCTTGCCAGATTGCGCAAGCTTCCAAGCGAGCGTTCCTCCCCCCGGCCCAGAACCAACAACAATCACATCCCAATGCTGGGAAAGCAACGGATCCAAATCTTGTCGTTCAGAATTGAAAACCGGCATAGGTGTTCCCTTCTTTCGGGACTTGGCGATGTGCCGCGCCTTCCAGCTTGCGAGACTTCGGCTCTAACATTTTGAGTACATTCGAGTCATATTATTCAGACTGCTGCACGTCGCAATACTCTGTGAGCAGATATGAACAAAAGAAATCAGGCCCTCTGAGCATGGAAAGTGAGCCGTGGTGAAGTTCGGCGGTTTCCAATTTGCAATAGGCAAGGCCGCTCAAGGTTCCGTGCCGGGCGGCATCATAGGGCCAACAGGCACTCACCCGCTGTTCGCGCAGCAAGCGTTCCTGAGTGGCTTTGGCATTCACATAAACTATCGCCATTTCCTCACTGGTCAACAGGCCTGCGTGTGGGGCGCTTCCAGCAATAGCAGTGCAGGATGAGATGCAAAATGTAAAATTGCATCCAAGAATGACCTCCTTCTGAAAACGATCTAATCGATTGTTTTTGCAGAACTGTTGACCAATTTAAGGGGGTCAATGTTGGGCGCAAAATGTGACCCCGCACAAAACAACTATTACTGAATATTTACAACGTTTTACTCAACATTAGAGGTGGGGTCATTGTTCGATGCGTATTCACAAACTGGCGACGCTTGAAGCCCCAACACCAGAAGCATACGCAATAACCATTGATATCGTGCACCCCACAACCAAACAGGTTGAGTTGGCATTGGCTTTTTTGCAGCGTCGACTAACTGACAGTTGACTCATTTATTTAGGCAGTCAAGACTGACAAAATCGGAAGTGGCGAAAAACAGCCGCCCGTGGAGGATCGTATTTGGCCCATCAGCCGCTTTTGGAGTTTCTAAACATTTCGAAACGCTTTGGGGGAACCCTGGCGCTGAATGATGTTTCGATCCACCTTCTGGCGGGCGAGGTTTTGGCTTTGCTCGGTGAGAATGGTGCCGGCAAATCCACTCTCATCAAGTGCTTGGCCGGTATTCATATGCCAGAAGAGGGGCAAATCCTTTTTAGGGGGGAACCCTATGTTCATCGCACGCCCAGACCGCATGAAAAACAGCGAGTCGCCTTCATCCATCAGGATCTCGGTCTCGTTGAATGGATGACGGTGGCTGAGAATGTGGGTCTGGGGCAGGGTTACTCAAAACGTGCCGGAATTATCAACTGGCGGGAGACGGAAAGGCGCGCGGTGCGGGCACTGCGTCTGGTTGGCTGTGAATTTGACCCCAGCAAGCGGGTTCATGACTTAAGCCGCACAGAAAAGTCTCTTGTTGCCATTGCGCGTGCTCTGGCAGCTGAAGCCGATGTTTTGGTGCTTGATGAGCCAACGGCCAGTCTTCCGGCCGATGAAGTTCAACGCATGTTTGCTGTGCTGGGCGATTTGCGAAACCGTGGCGTGGGCATGATCTATGTGTCACATAGACTGGACGAGATTTTCCGCATCGCAGACCGCGTGGCCGTCTTGCGCGATGGAAAATTGGTGGGCACCAATCTAGTAAAGCAAACGACACCTACTGCACTCGTCAATATGATCGTGGGCAGGGAAGTGAAAGACCTTTACGTGCGGGCACCGCAGAAGCGTGGCCGCGAAACCTTGCGGGTCGCCAACTTTACGACCTTTGGCGCAGGCCCATTGAATTTCACAGCCCATGAAGGTGAAGTGCTGGGTCTGGTCGGCTTGCGAGGGGCAGGGCAAGAAGCTGTTGGCCGCGCCTTGTTTGGTGCCCAGGAAAGCACCGGAAGCGCCCATCTTGATGGAAAGTTGCTGCAACTTGGTTCGTCTCAAATCGCCTTGCAACAAGGTCTGGGACTCATTGCGCGCGATCGTACCGAGGAAAGTGTGGCCTTGGCCCTGTCAGTGCGTGAAAATATGTTTCTAAATCCTTTTGCCATTGGCCGAAATTTGATGTCCGTGCTTTCACCCCGGGCCGAAGCAGAGCAGACCCAAAACATCGGATTTGAGGTCGGCTTGCGCCCCAACGATCCAGCGTTGCCCGTGGAAGCGCTGTCAGGTGGTAACCAGCAAAAAGTTGTCATTGGCCGTTGGTTGGCGACTGGGCGCAAACTATTGATTGCCGAAGACCCAACATCTGGTGTTGACGTGGGGGCCAAAGCGGAAATTTACCGACTGATTGCTGCGGCGTTGGAAAAGGGGCTGACGGTGATAGTTGTATCCACCGATTTTGAGGAAGTTGCCCATATTTGCCACCGTGCGCTGGTGTTTTCACGCGGGCACATCGTGGCGGAAATACCTGAAGCCAGCCTCACAACTGCGGCATTGATCCATGCCGCATCCGCCAGCGAGGCGGCATGAGCAACTCTGTTCATTCCACAGCACTTGAGCCTACGCGAAGCGAACTTACTGGTCTGAGTTGGAGCCAGAAGCTTGTGCGTTACTTGCCGACTTATGGTCTGGTTTTGCTCACTTTGGGCTTGATCATAATGTTTTCAATTTTGCTGCCAGACACCTTTCCAACGATGCTCAACTTGCGTTCGATCGTCTCGGACAAGGCCATTATCCTGATCTTGTCGTTGGGCGTCATGATCCCGATGTCTGCAGGCCGTATCGATCTGACGGTGGGCTACGGCATCGTGCTGTGGCACATCCTGGCGATCTCGTTGCAAACGCTTTATGGCTTTCCCTGGCCGTTGGCTGTGCTTACAGTGCTTCTTCTCGGCGCTTTAATGGGCGTTATCAACGGGATGCTGGTAGAGGTGGCGCGCATTGACTCTTTTATTGCAACCCTTGGAACGGGTACAATCTTGTACGCTTTGGCGCTTTGGCATTCAGGCGGGCGCCAGATTGTTGGTGTGGTGCCGGACGCATTTTACGCGCTCAATTCCACCATGATTTTAGGCCTGCCGATCACAGGCTATTACGTCATTGCAATCGCTTTTGCCATGTGGCTGGCCTATGAATATTTGCCTTTCGGTCGCTACCTCTATGCCATTGGCGCAAGCCCAAAAGCGGCTGCACTAAACGGCATTCCCGTACGCAAATTTGTGATGGCATCTTTTGTTGCCTCCGGTGTTTTTACCGCTTTGGCCGGCATTTTATTGGCGGCCAAATTGCGTATCGGCCAGGCGAGTGTTGGCCTGGAATATCTTTTGCCTGCCCTTGTTGGGGCCTTCCTTGGTTCCACAACAATAAAGCCGGGGCGTGTAAATGTTTGGGGCACCATGGTGGGCATCACCATTCTCGCCGTAGGCATTTCAGGCATCCAACAATTCGGCGGTTCGTTCTGGGTTGAACCCATGTTCAATGGCGTGACGCTGCTCATCGCCATCGGTATTGCGGGTTATGCACAGCGCCGAAAGGGGGCGGCGAGAAAAATGCCAACCCCGACCTCCACAAAGCCAAACTAGCAATCAAAAAGGGAGAAAAACTATGGATCGCAGACAGTTACTAATGAGGGGCATTGCCCTTGGTATGTCCATTCCGGCTCTGACCAAGGTGGTCTATGCCGACTCGATGGCCGACGCACAGGCTATTGTCGACAAATATGCCACTAAAGTGGACAAATGGGATGGCCCAACAACCGGCCCGAAAGCCCAAGCCGGAAAGACCATCGTCATTCTTGCGGGCGACATGAAGAACGGTGGCATTTTGGGAGCCAGCAAAGGCGTTGAAGAAGCCGGTGCTGCCATTGGCTGGACGGTGAAGACAATCGACGGTGCCGGCTCCGTGGCAGGCCGTACAGCGGCTTTTGGCCAGGCTTTGGCCTTGAAGCCAAATGGTATCATCATCAATGGCTTTGACTCGGTCGAACAAGCTGAAGGCATGAAGGCCGCTAAGGCGGCTGGCATCGCCATTGTGTCATGGCATTCTTCGCCCGCTGTTGGCCCGGCCCCTGATCTTGGCATTTTCGCCAATGTCACCACAGATCCGATGCAGGTTTCGACTGCTGCCGCCATGTGGGCCTATATCGATGCCAAGGGCAAACCGGGCTGCATCTACTTCACGGATTCAACCTATGCCATCGCCATAGCCAAGGCGAAGAAGATGCAGGAAGTGATTGAAAAGCTTGGCGGAACGTCGGTTGAATGGGTGGATACGCCGATTGCGGAAACATCGCAGCGGATGCCTCAGCTCACCACCACTTTGCTGCAAAAGCACGGTGCGAAATGGACCCATTCATTGGCTATCAATGATCTCTATTTTGACTTCATGGGCCCGTCGCTGGCGGCAGCTGGCATCGCCGGTTCCGGTCAGGCACCTTCAAATGTGTCAGCAGGCGATGGTTCAGAATCCGCCTATCAACGCATCCGTTCGGGCCAATATCAGGCGGGAACGGTGGCTGAGCCATTGAACTTGCAGGGTTGGCAATTGGTCGATGAACTCAACCGCGCCATGGCCGGTGAAAAATGGTCTGGCTATGTCTCGCCCCTGCATGTTGTGACCAAGGCCAATGTTGAATTCGACGGCGGCCCAAAGAACAGCTTCGACCCCGGCAACGGCTACCAAGACGCCTATAAGAAGATTTGGGGCAAAGCCTAAGTTATTGAAATAAAAGGGCGCGATCACCGGTCGCGCCCATCTCTGTGCCGCCATCAGGAGAGATGATCATGCAGGCATTGATGATGAATACGCCGCTGACGGTTACGTCGATCTTGCGGCACGCAGTCAACTATCACGGCGAAATCGAAGTGGTTTCACGCTCTGTCGAAGGCCCCATTCACCGCGCAAACTATGCTGAAATTTGGCTGCGCAGCCAAAAATTGGCCAATGCATTGAAGCGTTTGGGCCTGAAGAGGTGTAAAATTGCATCCAAGAATGACCCCCTTCTGAAAACGATCTAATCGATTGTTTTTGCAGAACTGTTGACCAATTTAAGGGGATCAATGTTGGGCGCGAAATGTGACCCCGCGCAAAACAACTATTACTGAATATTTACAACGTGTTACTCAACATTAGAGGTGGGGTCATTGTTCGATGCGTATTCACACACAAGATCAACCGCATTACCGAACTGTTGCCGTGGAACTGGAAAAAGCAACAGGCTTCAGCTAAAATAGAACCATGAAGCCCACGCAAATATCCAGCAATCAGATTGTCCGTCTCAAGATCACACTTGATGATATCAAGCCCGTGATCTGGCGGCGCGTCGAGGTTCCTCTGACAACCAGCTTGCTGGCCCTGCATGAGGTGATCCAAGCCGCCATGCTGTTTGAAAACTATCACCTGTTTGACTTTGTGACAGGAACCCGCGGCGCAGAAACCCGTTATATTATCCCTGATCC
>JANYHB010000055.1 GCA_025359265.1 Hyphomicrobiales bacterium
TTCGGCAATGCCATTACCACTGCTGAACACGCCATTTCTTTAATGATGGCGCTGGCCCGCCAAATCCCTGAAGCCAATGCCTCCACTCACGCTGGCAAGTGGGAGAAGAACCGCTTCATGGGTGTAGAGCTTTACGCCAAAACTTTGGGTGTGATTGGCTGCGGCAATATCGGTTCAATCGTGGCCGATCGTGCGTTGGGTTTGAAGATGAAAGTGATCGCGTATGATCCCTTCCTCTCGCCCGAACGGGCAATGTCTATCGGCGTAGAAAAGGTTGAACTGCTGGAACTCATAACCCGGGCCGACTTCATCACTTTACACACACCGCTGACCGACAAGACGCGCAATATCATCGGCGCGGCCGCCATTTCCAAAATGAAAAATGGTGTACGTATCATCAACTGCGCCCGCGGCGGATTGGTGAATGAAGACGCGCTCTATGATGCACTGCTGTCGAAACGCGTTGCTGGCGCTGCTTTGGACGTGTTTGAAGTTGAACCTGCTTCAACTCATAAACTCTTCAATCTTGAAAACGTAGTGTGCACGCCGCATCTTGGTGCATCCACTGATGAAGCACAGGAAAACGTGGCGCTGCAAGTGGCCGAACAAATGGCCGATTATCTGGTGAAGGGTGCCGTCACCAATGCGCTCAACATGCCATCGATCAGCGCCGAAGAAGCGCCACGCCTGAAACCCTATGTAGCACTCGCTGAAAAGCTGGGAAGTTTCGCTGGGCAACTGACAGACTCTGACATCAAGGGCATCGTGATTGAATATGCGGGCGATGTGGGTGAATTGAATACCAAGGCCCTCACCTCTGCCGCCGTTGCAGGTATTTTAAAAGAGCAACTGGGTTCGATCAACATGGTTTCTGCGCCAGTCGTCGCCAAAGAGCGCGGCATCAAGGTGGATGAGGTGAAACAAACCCAACGCGGCGCTTATGAAACTTATATTCGCATCACCATCAAAACCGATAAGTATGAACGCGCCGTTGCAGGCACCGTGTTTGGTGACGGCAAACCGCGTATTATCCAGATCAAGGGCATTGAGCTGGAATGCAACTTCGGGCCGCATATGCTTTACATTACCAATAAAGACAAACCGGGTTTTGTTGGCCGTGTGGGCACATTGCTGGGCAATGCTGGAGTGAACATGGGCACTTTCCATCTGGGCCGCCTTGTCGAAGGGGGCGATGCCATCAGCATCATCGAAACCGATGGTGCTGTGCCGCAAGCGGTGATGGACGAAGTGCAAAATGTGCCCAATGTTGTGCAGGTAAAGGCGCTGCGGTTTTAGTTCAACATCGAAGCTAAGCCGGTCGACTTCCACTTTTGCGATTAATGTTGGCAAACGCATCTGGTGCGCAGGCGTTTGCGAACCACCGCTAAGGATGAAGAAGGGTCGGACTTGACCCTGCCTCCACAATGATTGATCTTGTCACAATGAGTGACAGGCGCACCAGCTTTATCGCGACTTTTGGCCCAACGGGAGCCGAAGGGGCCAGCCTATCAGCATCCGTATTGGGAAGGCGGGGCGCTGCCCTATGCCAGATGGCACAGGCAAATTTGGCCGTGCCGCCGGGCTTTGTCTTGAATACCGAAAGCTGCCGTATGATTGCTGCGGGCGGGGCGGGTAATGTTGAAGCCGTTCAGGCTTTGATAACGCAGGGCTTGGTCGGCATCGAACAAGCCACGGGCTGCGCGCTGGGAGATCGAAGAAAACTGTTGCTGCTCGCCGTGCGGCCGTCAACCCCAACGACATTGCCGGGAACCTTGGAAGCCGTTTTGAACCTGGGGCTGAATGATGAAACCGTTGATGGCTTGGGCGCCAGCGCAGGTGATCATGCTTTTGCCCAAGAATGTTATCGCCGTCTGATCCAAAATTATGGACACATTGTTTTAGGTGATGACCCTGCCGCCTTTGACGATTTGTTGAACCTCTACATGGAAGAGCGCGGCTATATGTCTACCCGCGAAATCAGAGGCACCGAGGGGCCAGAGTTGGCAGCGCGCTTCAAATCTCAAATCGAAAGCAATGGCGGGCGCGTGTTCCCGCAAAATGTCGGCGAGCAGTTATGGAATGCCATTGCGGCTCTCGCGCGCAACTGGCAAAGCCCTCGGGCAAAGCTACAACGCAAATTGCATGGACTGAAAGATGATGCGGGCCTGGCAATTGTGGTGCAAGCCATGGTATTTGGCAACCAGCCTGAACATTCCGGCCATGGTCACGCTGCCTCTCGATCGGCCCAAACGGGGCTTCCTGAAATCAACGGTGAATATCTCACCAACGCCCAAGGCCCAGATCTTGATGCAAGGCTGAGACAATCCCTGCCAATCACCGGCACTTCAACCTCATTGCAATCAGATGAGCCAGCCGCCTTCGCCCAGCTGGATACGGCATTGAAACGCCTTGAGCACGAACTGCGTGACGCCGTTGATGTGGATTTCGTCGTGTCCCAGGGTGGCCTTTGGCTTCTGGATCTGCGCAGTGCCCGGCGCAATACGGCAGCCAACTTGAAACTCCTTACTGACCTGGTGAGCCAGCAGCGCATCAGCATTTCTGAGGCTTTGCTGCGCATTGATCCCTTGGCGTTAGACCAGTTATTGCACTCGACGATAGACCCCACAGCTAAGCGTACCGTCATGGGCCAAGGCATTGGCGCATCTCCAGGTGCAGCATCGGGTATGATTTCCTTTGATGCCAATGAGGCGCGAACCCTTGCCAGCCAAGGCTACCACATTATTTTGGTGCGCCCTGAAACCGGCCCGGAAGATATCAAGGGCTTGCAGATCGCAGCGGGTGTTCTTACCACGCGCGGGGGCATGACAAGCCATGCAGCGGTGATTGCGCGAGGCATGGGCAGGCCGTGCGTGACGGGAGCTTCAACCCTCAAAATCGATGTGGCCGAAGGCTTGTTGAAAGCCCCTGGCCTAACCTTGAAGAGTGGCGACATCATCACCATCGACGGCTCATCGGGCCAAGTTTTGAACGGTGAAGTGGCCGTGATCAAGCCCACCTTATCCGGAGACTTTGCGACAATCTTAAAATGGGCCGACCAAACCCGCCGCATGGCAGTGCGCGCCAATGCCGAAACCGCGCACGATGCCAAATTGGCGCGAGACTTTGGCGCCGAGGGCATCGGCCTTGCACGCACCGAGCATATGTTCTTTGAGGGCGACCGCATCATCCCTATCCGCGAAATGATTTTGGCTGATACGGAAAAAGAACGGCGCGCCGCTTTGGCAAAAATTCTGCCTCTTTTACGCGCCGACTTTATCGCCCTTTTCACCATCATGGCAGGCTTGCCTGTCACCATCCGATTACTCGATCCGCCATTGCATGAATTTTTACCCACGCAAGGCGATGAGATTGAGGCTTTGGCCCGCAGCTTGGGCGTTGATCCCTCCAACTTCAAAAAGCGTGTGTTGGATTTGCGCGAGCAGAACCCGATGTTAGGTCACCGAGGTGTACGGCTGCTTTTATCTTATCCCGAAATAACCGACATGCAGGCCAGAGCCATTTTTGAAGCCGCAGCAGAGGTTGCCGCCCACGGGGGAACAGTGCCGATAGCCGAGATAATGGTGCCACTGGTGGTTTCACGCGAGGAAATCTCTGCCGTGCGTGCCCGTATCGACGCAGTGGCTAAAGATGTTGCTAAAGAAACCGGCCAGAAGCTGGAATATCTGGTGGGCACCATGATTGAAACACCGCGCGCGGCTTTAAAAGCGGCGGACATTGCAACCGAAGCCGAGTTTTTCTCTCTTGGGACGAATGATTTAACCCAAACCACTTTTGGCATCAGTCGTGATGACAGTGCGCGGTTCATCAGCGAATATACCAGCCGGAAAATTTTTCAGGGCGATCCGTTCGTGTCTTTAGATATCGAGGGCGTGGGCGAACTGATTGCGCTCGCAATCGAACGAGGGCGAAAAGGACGTCAAAATTTACATGTTGGCATTTGCGGCGAACATGGCGGAGACCCAGACTCAATCGCCTTTTTCGAGGCTGTTGGGCTGGATTATATCTCTTGTTCACCCTTCCGCGTGCCTATTGCCCGCCTGGCAGCGGCCCAAGCGACCCTGAAAAATTCAAACAAAACTATTTGAATTCAGTTGGTTAAGCATGCTCAAATTGAATGTGTTGCGAATGTGTAAATGTGGCTAGAATTGGTTTGCACTGTGGTTAACCTATGCTAAACGACAACGGCGTATGTTGCATCCCGGGCCCTGTTGCCCCTTAGTCGAAGGACCTGAGAGCATTGTATAAAAGCCAGCGTAAATCCAGGCAAAGCATCTATCAAGACTATGACGCACTTGACCTGCCGATCCACAGGCGCAATCGCGTATTGGATACTCTGCCCGTTGTTATTGTGGGCCTCATGTTGATCCTGGCTCTTGCTTTCGCGGGCAACATTATCGGTCGCAATGCTTCGGCGCACAACGCACCCAGCGAAGAGCTCGCTTCAATGATTGCGCCCACCTCCAGCCTTTCAACCAAGGGCCCGCTGTTGCCCTCGGCTTCACTATTGCCTGTGGGTGAATCTGCGGCCGACTTGAATTTTAACAGTTTGCGTCGCCAGACTGTGATTACAGAAGGTAAGGGCGATTTACAATTGGTGCCAGAAGTGGTGGCCGCTGTGCCGCCTCCTTTGCCTAAATTTAAGCCCGCCAATATCGCAAGAACCGCAGCCTTGCCCAAGGGGGTCAAAATTATTCCGGCATCGGTTAATCTGACGGAAGAAAATGATATTCCTGCGCCGGCTGTAAAGCGTATTGTCACTAATCCAAGTGTTCCCGCCATCACCACGCAATTTACCGTCAGCCCACAGCAAAAGCTTCAAATTGTAGCACAGCGCCGCGTGCGTCTGGCTGAAGAAAACTGCTTGGCCCGCGCGGTATATTTCGAATCGCGGTCTGAATCAGATTTGGGCCAGCTTGCCGTGGCGAAGGTTGTTTTGAACCGGGTCAAGAACCCGGATTTTCCAAAAACCATTTGTGGCGTTGTTTACCAAGGCTCCGGTTCACGCAATTCCTGTCAATTTTCTTTTGCCTGCGATGGCTTGCCTGACGACGTAAAATCACCAGAGGCTTGGGCTCATGCCAAAAGCATTGCCCAACGCGCGATATCGAACGATCCGGCGGTTGCCATGCTCGGCAACGCTGTGAACTACCACGCTGACTATGTCACGCCTAAATGGTCTCGCACCATGCGAAGGCTCACGCGCATTGGCCACCACATTTTTTACGCTTATCGCGGCTGATACTTTCAAAAATCCAAAATAAACGGCTTAGCTTCGTAAGCGTCAGCGCCGCGACCGATGTGCTCCACAGCGCGCAACATGCGGCCTTTGCGGCCTAACCGATCGTCAACATGCTTCACGATCATTCGATTTGGCGTAGCGGAGGGCGAGGCCAATCTTAGTTTTTGCGCCAGTTCCATTTCATCTTCGCCGGGCCGCAGCATACACAACGCGGCGAATGCCGAAGCTGTCGAACGGCTAATGCCCGCCCAACAGTGAATGATCATCGGGTAGCTTTTATCCCACGCCGAAATGAAGTTCAGCAAACGGTCAATGTCATCGGCACTGGCAGCCTTCAACCCCGGCGCCTCTTCATTGATATCATTGAATGTGAGTTTTAGGTGGTGTTGGTCAACAATGCCGCGATAAGTGGGGTGGGCTGTTTCTGGCCCCAAAATGCCGATCACCGACTGTGCCTTGTGCAAATCAATCTGTTCCTGCGCACGTGAAAGCCCGCAAACAATGATCATAACAGCCCCTCGAACCGTTTCACGTAGGCCTGCTTTGCTGCGACGGCTGGCAAAGGCTGCAACTGAAGGAATTGTTTGAAACCTTGGCCACCCAACCCTTTTGGCCTGCCAAAAAACTTCTCTGCCTCATCCAATTCGAAACCTGCCAGCTGCGTTGCCTCAAGATACGCTGCAATTTGGTCAGCCTTCTTGATGTCCATCATCAGCCAGTCTTCGTCCTGTGGGCGAAGCCCGAAGCGCTGGCAAATGGCTGCCATTAAACGCAATTCAAATTCTTTGTAGTCTACGCCAAGTGCGGCTTTGAATGGCGAGATCATATCCCCAATCACATACTCCGCTGCATCATGCAACAGTGCAGCAAGCCGCTGAGAACGCGATACATCAGCGTTAGTATGACTGTAAATCGCTTCAACCAACAGGCAGTGTTGCGCCACTGAGAAAGCATGATCGCCCTTGGTTTGCCCGTTCCACCGCGCCACCCGCGCCAACCCATGCGCGATATCTTCAATCTCAATATCCAGCGGCGAAGGATCAAGCAAATCCAGCCGGCGGCCAGAGAGCATTCTTTGCCAGGCGCGTGCCATCAGCGCGTCAACTTCTTCACCGCCTCATGACGATGACAGGTGACAACATGGTCATTGTAAAGCCCGCAAGCCTGCATGAAAGCATAGACAATTGTTGGCCCCACAAATTTGAACCCGCGTTGCAAAAGGTCTTTCGATATCTTCTCTGTTAGTGGTGTTTTGGCAGGCATCTGCCGCAGGCCATCGTAAGCCAAGTTGATCGGCTTGCCACCCACATGATCCCAGAGATAGCCGGAAAAATCCGGCATCTTGAGAAAAGCCTCAGCACTTTTCACGGCACTTTCAATTTTCAACCGATTGCGCACAATGCCAACGTCTTGCATCAGGGCCTCAATTTTTGCGGGGCCATAGTTCACGATCACATCGGGCTTGAAGCCATCGAAGGCAGCACGAAAATTGTCACGCTTTCGCAATATCGTAATCCATGACAGGCCCGCTTGAAAGCCATCGAGAATGAGCTTTTCAAACAGCGCGCGGGAGTCATATTCAGGTACCCCCCAATCAGTGTCATGATAGTGCACATAAAGTGCATCCGTGCCACACCAGCTGCACCGGCAGATACCATCAGCGTGCATAACCGCCGTCACAGTTTCATCCAATCTGGTTTCACGATGACCATGCCCGGCGTTTGGCCAACTTCGGCCATCCGGTCGGTGCGGATCAGGGCAATAGCAACTTTGCTTCTGCGGCCCAAAACTTCGCCCAAAAGAACATCGCCCACCCGAATTTCATCCGTAGGCTGATCATTTTCAAACAACACTGGCATGATGCGATTGCGTACCGTGCCTCGGTGCTGCATACGAGACACAACCTCCTGCCCGATGTAACATCCCTTCTTGAAATCCAGCGCCCCCAGCAAATCAAAATTTGCTTCATGCGGAAATAACTTGCCACTGCCAATTTCACCGCTATCTGCCACGCCGATAGCGTATCTCGCTTCATCATACGCTGTGCCCGCGGGGCAGTTACCCCGCGCGACGATGCCACGAAGCCCAAGAGACTGTTGGCGCGGATCATGTGCCGTGCCCAACCCTGCCACAACTTCCAAATCGTCCCGCAGCATAATTTCAAATTTTGCCCTGAGCC
Source organism: Hyphomicrobiales bacterium (assembly GCA_025359265.1). Classification (GTDB taxonomy): domain Bacteria; phylum Pseudomonadota; class Alphaproteobacteria; order Rhizobiales; family Aestuariivirgaceae; genus Aestuariivirga. The sequence goes on from JANYHB010000055.1 coordinate 7,440, forward strand.
GATAGAGTTTAAGCCTTGCAGTCAAATCGTCTGCGGCGTCTTTTGCACAATCCAGAAAAACTGAATGCGCTGCACTGTGCACAAACACGTCATGCAGAATTTTCCCCTGGGGAGAAAGCAAGGCACCATATGCGATTTCTCCCTGATTTAAATTTTCAACATCGCACGTTAAGATATTGTGAAGAAAAGATAAAACGCCTTCGCCCCGCAGCGCAACAACGGCGCGGTTAACAAGGCTTTCAGCGTTGAATGGTTGGATGGTTGCCATGGCAGTGCATTCGTTTTACGAGATGGGGAGAGCAGAGGCAAGGATTCCACCACGTGCAAAACGTTGATTTAATCTTGAAAGGCGCAATTGTTGCTGGCCCCGTGGGAATTGCCCAAACCGATTTGGCTGTATTGAGCGGGAAGATCGTTGCAATAGGCAGTGTGTCGCATCTTGTGGCCGCCGAAACCTTGAACTGCGCGAACCTGCACATCTTGCCAGGCGTGATTGATTCCCAAGTTCATTTCCGCGAACCCGGCGCGCCGCACAAAGAAGATTTGGAAACCGGCAGTCGCGCGGCGGTGATGGGCGGTGTTACCACTGTTTTTGAAATGCCAAACACCAAACCGGAAACAACTTCCGCTATGGCGCTTGCCGATAAAATATCGCGCGCACGCCACCGAATGTTTTGTGACTTTGCATTTTATGTTGGCGGCACCCATGAGAACTTTGCAAGCATTCCGGAACTCGAAGCTTTGGAAGGCTCAGCTGGCATTAAAGTTTTTGCCGGTTCTTCTACCGGGGATCTTCTCGTCGAAGATGAGGCTGGCCTTGAAGCCATCATCAGCCGCCTGACCCGCCGCGCTGCTTTTCACAGTGAAGATGAGGCGCGGCTGCGGGCGCGCGTTTCACAGCAACGCGCCAGCGATCCGTCTTCACACCCCACATGGCGCGATGTTGAAGCAGCCGTCATATCCACGGCTCGCCTTATCCGCATCGCTAAGAAGCATAACAAGCGCATCCACGTTTTGCACATATCAACTGCTGAAGAACTGCCCCTGCTGGCCGCAGCGCGCGACGTGGCAACAGTAGAGGTAACCCCGCACCATCTTACGCTCAGTGCCGATGATTATGCGCGGCTTGGCACCAAACTGCAGATGAATCCACCCGTGCGTGAAAGCCGCCACCGCGATGCACTGTGGGCCGCCATATCCACTGGCTTGGTGGATGTTCTGGGTTCAGATCACGCGCCCCACACGTTGGAAGAAAAAGCCAAGCCTTACCCCGCATCTCCATCAGGCATGCCCGGTGTGCAAACTTTGGTTCCGATTATGCTCAATCATGTGAATGAGGGGCGCCTGACGTTGCAGCGTTTTGTTGATCTGACATCCCACGGCCCACAGCGCATTTTTAACCTGCGCAACAAGGGCCGCATTGCGGAAGGTTATGACGCCGATTTCACCATCGTGGATTTGGCGCGAACCGAAATCATTTCAGATAAGTGGATTGAAAGCCGCTGCGGCTGGACACCTTATGAAGGCAAAAAAGTAAGAGGCTGGCCCGTTGGCACTATTGTTGGTGGTGCAAAAGCCATGTGGCAAGGCGAAATTGCGGCCAAGGCTTCTGGCGAACCGGTGAGGTTTTAAACATGAACACATTTCGCGCCCTGCTCGTTTCAAAAACTGATCAAGGTCAGCATGCTGAGTTCATCGATATGAACGAAGACCAACTCATGCCGGGCGATGTCACAATTCGCATTTCGCATTCATCGGTGAATTATAAAGATGGGCTCGCCGTCACCGGAAAATCTCCCATTATTCGCCAGTTCCCGCTGGTGCCCGGCATTGACCTCGTTGGCAAGGTCATCAGTTCAAAAAATTCGCTTTGGAAAGCTGGCGACAACGTCGTTCTCGGAGGTTGGGGTGTTGGCGAAAATCATCACGGCGGCTTCGCGCAAGTAGCCCGCGTCAAGGGCGAATGGCTGGTGCCGCTCAACCCAGGTTGGAAGCCAGAGGATGCGATGGCCGTGGGTGTGGCAGGGTTTACCTCAATGCTTTGTGTAATGGCTTTGGAAAACCAGGGGATGGTGCCTGCGCACGGCGAGGTGTTGGTGACAGGTGCGGCAGGAGGTGTGGGATCCATAGCCATTTTAATTTTGTCTAAGCTTGGTTTCAAAGTTGTTGCCTCCACCCGCCGTTTGGAGGAGACAGAATTTCTCAAATCCCTCGGAGCGCAGTCTATCGTGCACGCCGCCGAACTTAACGTGCCCGTAAAGCCGCTCGCCAAAGCCCGCTGGGCGGCGGCCATTGATAGTGTTGGCTCCAGCACTTTGGCCAATGTGCTTTCGCAAATTCAGCCGGAAGGCAGCGTGGCCGCCTGCGGCTTGGCGCAAGGCATGGATTTGCCAACTTCAATGGCACCATTTATTCTGCGGGGTGTGCGGCTGATTGGTATTAATTCTGTAACAACACCCTTGCCATTGCGCCACCTGGTGTGGAACAGATTGGCCCGAGATCTTGATCTGAATAAACTGGCAAGCTTAACTACAACGGTGGGCCTGACTGAGGTACCAAAAGTTGCTGCCAAAATCATTGCCGGCCAAGTACGCGGCCGCGTTGTGGTGGATGTGGATCGCTAGTTACTGCTTGGTTCTTGAAACCGTAAACTCGCCATTACGAATCCGCTCCGGCAATCGCTCGCACATTGTTGCAACAGGCTCTTCGCCATAAGTTGCAATCATATCTGACAAGGCCGCAAAAATCGCTGCAGTGGCAATGCAATCAGGGTCTAACCCATCATAAACCGCCTCTTCCCATGCATCCAGAATATAGCGGAGAGCCGCTTGTTTTTCTTCTTGCGCCGGATAATCAACATCGTCTTCAATTTCAATTTTATTCAGCGGAAGTTTCTGCATTATGGCCCCACGGTCTCGCCTGTTCGCGAATAAGAGACACCTTAGCTATTTGCGTTATCCGCTATAGATTATACTTAAAAGAAGGTTAACATTGCGGCGCGCAGTTAAATCAAACATCCATTATCACGCGAGCAGCTGAAATGGCTTCATATGAATTACGCGCCAGCGCATAAGAGGCAAGATCTTCAATCTCGATGAATTTCGCGTCGCTGGCATCACTGCCAGCACAGGGTTCACCACCGCTATGCCGTGCAACAAAGCAGGTGATCAAATAACCCCTTGGTGGAGCATCCAATTCATAGTTCCCTACCAACACCACAACCCGCGCTTCTAATCCAGTTTCTTCGGCCAGTTCCCTCACCGCCGCGATCTCGGCTGTTTCACCCTGCTCCACTTTTCCGCCAGGCAAGCTCCACAGACCGCGCCCGAGCGCGTTGGCGCGCTTCACTAACAGCACTTGCGTTCCACGAAAAACGCAGATGGAAGCGGCAGGTATCGGCGTTTGATTTGGCATGGCGCAAGGCTTATATCCAACCTATGTGTTCCCTCTACTCATTTCGCAAGTCGGCCGAAGAAACGCGAGCACTATTGAGGTATCTGGAGCAACCACAGTTCCCACCGCGCGAGCATGTTCACCCGGCGGGCCCCATGGCGATTGTGCGCGGCGGAATTGATGGTACACGGCACTTCACTTTGGTGCGTTGGGGTTTCGTGCCCAGCTGGGCCAAGGAGCTAAAGTCCCAGCCGCTCATTAACGCGCGCAGCGAAACCGTTTATGAAAAGGCGACATTCAAAAATGCCATTCGCCGCCGCCGTTGCCTTATCCCTGCTGATGGCTTTTACGAATGGCAAGATGTTGGCACGAAGCGCAAACAAGCTTGGTTTATTCAGCGCCCCGGCGATGAATTATTTGCTTTTGGCGGAATATGGGAACACTGGTTGGGGGCTGATGGGTCGGAACTTCAAACCGCCGCTATGCTGACCGCCGCACCCAATGCCCTAATCGCCAATATCCACGACAGATCGCCCGTTGTGGTGCAGCATGACAATTATGACCGCTGGCTTTCATCAGACGAGCAAGTGCAAGATTTGCTTATTGCGCCACCGGATGATTTTTGGGTGATGGGCAAAGTAGAAAGCCCGCGCGCGCGCCAAGCCGCCCCCAGCGCCCCACCGTGCCCACCACGCCCAAACTGCAATTAGACTTGTTTTAAACCAGTTTGGCTTTAGTGGCTTTAAGAATATCGTCCTCGCTCACGCTGGGCGCGCATTCAATCAGTTTTAAGCCGCCTGGCACCACGTCCAACACGCCCAAATTGGTAATGATCCGGTCCACTACACCCTTGCCAGTGAGCGGCAATTCACACTGCGGCAGAACTTTGCTTTCGCCCGCCTTGTTTGTGTGGTCCATCACCACCACAACTTTGGCCACGCCCGCCACCAAATCCATGGCGCCGCCCATGCCCTTGATCAGCTTTCCCGGAATCATCCAATTTGCGATGTCGCCCGATTGTGAAACTTCCATTGCACCCAAAATTGCCATATTGATTTTGCCACCGCGGATCATCGCAAAGCTTTGCGCTGAATCAAAGAAAGCGGTTTGCGGCAAGGTTGTCACCGTTTGCTTGCCGGCGTTGATCAGATCGGCATCCTCATCACCTTCAAATGGAAATGGCCCCATACCCAGCATTCCATTTTCAGATTGCAAGGTCACTTTCACACCAGCAGGAATATAGTTGGCCACTAAAGTTGGAATGCCGATACCCAAGTTCACATACCAGCCATCCTGCAATTCCTTGGCAGCGCGCGCTGCCATTTGATCACGATCCCACATGGCTTAGGCCCTCTTTCGCACGGTGCGTTGTTCAATGCGCTTTTCATGTTCGCCTTGAATAAGGCGGTGCACATAAATGCCGGGCACATGAATGTTATCAGGATCAAGCGCGCCAAGCGGCACTATTTCTTCGACCTCGGCCACACATACCTTGCCACAAGTAGCCGCAGGTGGATTGAAATTACGCGCCGTTTTGCGGAAAACCAAATTGCCCGACGGATCAGCCTTCCACGCTTTTACAATGGAGAGATCAGCTTGGATTCCGCGTTCCAAAATATAGGTTTTGCCGTCAAAATCTTTGTGTTCCTTGCCTTCAGCGATCACTGTGCCAACGCCTGTGCGCGTATAGAATCCCGGAATGCCTGCACCGCCGGCCCGCATCCGCTCGGCAAGGGTGCCTTGGGGATTGAATTCTACTTCCAACTCTTTTTCCAGATATTGCCGCATGAACTCAGCATTTTCTCCGACGTAGGACGACATCATCTTTTTCACTTGGCGGTTTTCCAGCAATATGCCCAAACCAAAGCCATCAACTCCCGCATTGTTGGATGCAATCGTAAGATTTTTCGTGCCGGCTTTGCGAATACCCGCAATCAACAATTCAGGAATGCCACACAACCCAAAGCCGCCAGCGGCGATCAACATGCCGTCAAACAAAAGGCCTGCCAAAGCCTTGTCGGCATTGTCATAGATTTTCTTCATTCACTTTCCTTCTGGTGCCTAGAATTGAACCAGCGTTTTGAAGCCGCCAAAATACATGCGCTTCATGTCAAAGGGCACTGTTTCAGGTGAAAAGCCCTTGGCAAATGGGTCATTCATGAACTTTTTCCAGGCCGCATTGCGCATTGCCTTGCTTTTGAAAACAATATAGGCCGCCGCCACCAACTCCCCTTTTTGCAATTGCAATGATTGCGGATAGGACGTTACTTTCCCGGGCTTCACATCATCCTCAATCAACTCATGATAGGCCAGCGCACCGCAGCGCTTCCACGCTTTGGCACTGCCGCGCACCAATTTTTTATAGGCCGCCAAATCCTTCTCACGAACCGGCAAAGCCATCATTTCTACATAGGGCATTTGAGTCTCCTTTTCTGATTTGTAACACAGGGCAGCCAATTTGTATCGGATTCAAGAGTTTAGAATATATTCTCTGCATATGAAAATAGTTCTTGACACCGCGCGCTGAGGCAGCTATCACTCGTCATACTCCACCCTTGGGTTCAGATTTCCCACCCCTCCCAACAAGTCTTGCAAGCTCACGAAGACGACGTGACGGGATAGTGTGATGTCAGCTGCCAATGGAACTAAAAGCTACACTGGAACATAAATGGCCTATCACCGCAATCTTGAAAGTTGTTATCTTCTATTCTTAGCAACGCGGTTTGCGTAGTCGCGCACGCTATTCGCTATATTGCCCATCTCTTTCGGGGAAAGCACATCGCGGGGCCAATTCAGAATGGACTTGCTGGGGGGCCAAATCAGGGAGAGTTTATCGGCAAATGGAACGCCGAAATTCCAGTTCTGAGGGAGGAGGCCGCCCGGAAAGCGCATGACGTGAATAAAAAGTTCACCGATCATTTGCGTGGTAGAGTGTCCGTTGAATTGGTTATTTGCGTCGTCAATTTCCGAATTGTTATTGTCCGTAATTTTTAGGGCCGCAGAACTCCAAGCGGGATAATTCAATTGGTTGGTACCTCTGCCAATCCAAACGGCCCACCCAATTTCTGGCGGCTTCTGAAAATTGTACATCCGCACTCGCTGCTCACGACTCGTCGTGACCAACCCAATTTCGTATTCCGCAACTATGCATTTTAGCGCAGTCCATGAGGCGATGACTTCTTGTTGAATGGGAGTTAAAAAAACATGCTTACCCTGCAGAAGGGGGATCAAGATAGGCATTGCTCTATCTTCCAATTCCTTCATCCATCCCGAGTTACACGTATTTTTGAGTCCGCCACACACGCAAGCAATTTGCCAGTCTCTTATATCACCCGCCATTTTTACAAGATTGGTGCCACTCCCATCTAAATTTTCAACCCCACGAACGCTAAGTGTTTTGCCTTTTCTGTGAGGTGCCATATATTTATGCGTCCATCGAGAGAGCACATGTTCTTTCGTTGTGTTCGGCGAACCACAAAAAATGCAATTTTGAACTTTAACAGTCATGCCAAATTCGAATCCGATATTCAGCACTCAAAGGCCGAAACAGGGCGCCATCTGACTGCTGCTTTAGTCCCCAACCTTTAAAGCGCTTAACATGCCCCGCACACTTTAAAAGACGTCAAACAGGAAATCTGTGAATGGAAAAGTTGGGACTTCTTCCTGATTGGCAAGAATTGCGGTCAACTATCTGTCATTACTACAGAAAGCCACGCATCTTCAGAATCGTATTCCAGTTCCGCGCAGTCCCCACGCGTTTCAGGCGGCGCTCCAGGATCGGCGGGTTGATTTTTGAAGTGCCCTGCCCCGTTGAATAATCCACATAGACGGCATGGGGGCGGATGGCGATGCGCTCTGGCCCCGGCCAAGCCAGCACTGCCTCGACCAATGCGGCATCAAAGCTTTCATCAAACAAGCTCACCGACAGCAGCGATGGCCTTTCGCGAGCGGCATCGGGGAATGGATTGGCGGCGATAATGGCATCGAGCGCAGCGGCATCACGCGTGTACACGGGCCGCACAAGCCCAAAGCCCTTGATCGCCTTCTCGACCAAGCGTGAGGTTTTCATGGCATCGTGCGGACTTCGCAAATGGAGATTGCCCGAGGCAATGTAGCTCTTAGTGGCGCACAGGCCCAAATCAGCGCACCATGCGCAAAGCTCCACTTGCGGCATGACACGGTGCGTCTCGGGCCCGATGGCGCGAATGAAGGCGGCGAAGAATTTCATCGCCGCCAATTGCGTTATGCCGCCTTGGCTATGTTCCGCAGCACGAACTGCAAGATGCCACCGTTCTTGTAATAGTCGATCTCATCCAGCGTATCGATGCGGCAGAGCACTTCGGCGGAAGTTTTCGTGCCATCGGCCCGCGTGATTTCAACTGTCATCATGGTACGCGGCTTTAGCCCCTCGGCCAAACCATTGATGGTGATCTGTTCATCACCTGTCAGGCCCAACGTCTCCCAGCTTTCGCCTTGTTTGAATTGCAAGGGCACAACGCCCATGCCCACCAAATTGCTGCGGTGAATGCGCTCAAAGCTTTGCGCGATGACGGCGCGCACGCCCAGCAAGTTGGTGCCCTTGGCCGCCCAATCACGCGAAGAGCCATTGCCATATTCCACGCCGGCGAACACCACCAGGGGAACACCTTCCGCCTGATATTTCATGGCGGCATCATAAATTGGCATTTCGGTTTTATCGGACTGATGCAACGTCAAGCCGCCTTCTTTAACCGCACCTTGCGAACCCTCACGCACCATGTGGTTCTTGATGCGGATATTGGCGAAGGTGCCGCGCATCATCACTTCGTGGTTGCCGCGCCTTGTGCCATATTGGTTGAAGTCCATCGGGGCCACACCATGGGCGGTGAGATATTTGCCAGCCGGTGATGCAGCCTTGATTGAGCCAGCGGGCGAGATGTGATCGGTGGTGATTTTATCGCCAAATAGACCAAGCACGCGCGCCCCTGCGATGTTCGTTATGGCCTTGGGCGTGGCCTGCATGCCATGAAAATACGGCGGGTTTTGAACATAGGTGCTGGTGTTGTCCCACGTATAGGTTTCACCCTTGGCAACCGGCACACGCCGCCAATGGATATCACCTTTGAACACATCGGCATAACGGCTCTTGAACATTTTAGGCGTGATGTTCTTGCGTACGAATTTTTCAATCTCTCTGTTTGTTGGCCAGATGTCTTTCAGAAAAACTGGCTTGCCCTTCTTGTCAGTGCCCAATGGTTCCTTGGTTAAATCAATCTGCGTGGACCCCGCCAGCGCATAGGCCACAACCAAAGGCGGTGATGCCAGATAAGCCGCCTGCACATCGGGCGATACGCGGCCTTCGAAATTGCGGTTACCGGAAATCACCGCCGAGGCCACAATGCCATTGTCATTGATGGCTTTGGAAATTGCCACATCAAGTGGGCCAGAATTCCCGATGCATGTGGTGCAGCCATAACCCACCAGATAAAAGCCCAGCTTATCGAGTTCCTTCTGCAAGCCGCTTTTGTTGAGATATTCGCTGACAACCTGGCTGCCTGGCGCAATCGAAGTCTTGACCCACGGCTTCGCTTGCAATCCGAGGGCAGCAGCCTTCTTGGCGAGAAGCCCAGCGCCAATCAACACGGATGGGTTTGACGTGTTCGTGCAAGACGTGATGGCCGCAATTACCACATCGCCGTGGCCGATATCAAAATTCTTGCCTTCCACCTTCACGCGCTTGGCATATTCTCCAACTTTGGCAAAACCGGCATTGTCTTTCGGCGCGTCAAGGGCTGCGATGAAGCCGGACTTGACGGTATCAAGAGGCGCAAATTTTTCTGGGCGGTTCGGCCCGGCCATGGCAGGCACCACGCTGCCCAAATTCAATTCCAACGCGTCAGTGAAAACGGGCTCGGTTTTCTTCGAACGATACAGGCCTTGCGCTTTGCAATATTTTTCAACCAGCGCAACGCGGTCTTTGGCTCGGCCAGAGAATTTGAGATAATCGACGGTTACGTCATCCACCGGGAAGAAGCCGCAAGTCGCTCCATATTCTGGTGCCATATTGGCGATGGTGGCGCGGTCTGCCAATGTGAGAGCCTTCAAGCCCTCACCATAGAATTCCACAAATTTGCTCACCACCCCTTTTTTGCGCAGCATTTGCGTGACCAGCAAAACCAAATCAGTTGCCGTCACACCTTCCTGCAATTTGCCGATGAATTTGAACCCGATCACTTCTGGCAGCAGCATCGATTGCGGTTGGCCCAACATTGCAGCCTCCGCTTCAATGCCCCCCACGCCCCAGCCCAAAACGCCAAGGCCATTTACCATCGTAGTATGCGAATCCGTGCCCACCAAAGTGTCGGGGTAAGCAACTGTGTGCTTGCCTTCTTGCTTCGTCCACACGGTTTGCGAAAGATATTCCAAATTCACTTGATGGCAGATGCCCGTGCCTGGCGGCACAACACGGAAATTTTCAAATGCGTTCTGACCCCATTTCAGAAACTTGTAGCGTTCCATGTTCTGCTCATATTCACGCTTCACATTGGCAGCAAGAGCTTGTTTGTTACCAAAATAATCCACCACGACTGAATGGTCGATAACCAGATCAACCGGCACCAGCGGGTTGATCTTCCTGGCTTCACCTTTCAACAAATTCATGCCGTCACGCATTGCGGCCAAATCCACAACCGCGGGCACCCCGGTGAAATCCTGCATCAACACCCGCGCGGGGCGGAACCCCACTTCCGCGTCGACCTTCCCTTTATTGGAAAGCCAAGCAACAAAACCTTCGATATCTTTCCTGGTCACACTGCGCCCATCTTCAAAGCGCAACAGATTTTCGAGCAGCACCTTCATTGAGAATGGCAGGGCCGCAATGCCTTTCAGCCCATTCTTCTCCGCCGCTTTGAGGCTGTAATAGACATAGGTTTTCTTGCCAACTTTTAATGTTTTGCGGGATTTGAAAGAATCAAACGACATCATCAAGCCTCTTTGGAAGTGAAATCTTGCGCCAGCCTATAGGCCATACCGCAGTGCAAAACAATCCGGCGGGGCCTTATTGCAAGTGATTCTCTTCATAGGCAATCATATCGGCGATAAGCAGCCGCCACAGTTTTTCAGCAGTGTCGGGCGGAAAACCTCTTTCCTCTGCTTCCAGCCGCACGCGGCCCACCACTTGGGCCACACGTGACGGAATTGCCGCTGGCAAGCCACGAGACTTTTTGAACTCTGCCACATGCCCCACCAGCTCAAAGCGCTTGGCAAAAAGGCTGACCAGCTCGTCATCTACACCATCAATGGCGCGGCGCAATTCAGCCAGGATGTCAGATCTTTCATCGGTCATGGCAGGCGCTGTTTCGCTTGTTGGGCGATTTCGCGCAAACGGACGCACAGCCGGGCTCGTTCATCGGAGAGGCCTTTGTAGGCGATCTGATCATCATTCATGGCCATAATCTGTTGTTCAATCGAGCCTGCCAGCATGGCGCCATCAGCGTGGCGCAACAGAGCCTCCAGTGGATCATTATAAATGCGAATGGTGAAAAGAATATCTCCCGATTTTGCAAGCTTGCGTAATGTTTGACGTTCAAGCCTCATTATCACACGCCCAGTGACATCGTGGCTATCACTGAAACGATTCTTCATCTGATTGTCAGACGACGGATGGTAAAGCCGTTGATCGCCATAGAGTGACCAGTTCCAACGCAGCACGGATTGCGCGGGATTGAGATTATCAAAAATTCGTTCAATAAGCGAAGCATTGCGCGTGCCTTCTCCAAATTCAGGCACAGGAGAATGAATTTCATGAAGCGGCTTTTTGAATTTTTCGAGCAAGTTCCATGCGGACGGAAAGCACAGTGAAGCGGCTGCCAAGCGCCAACCGTTGTCGAATTTGCGCATCAGCACCAAATCTTCTTGCACCAGCAACGCCGCGATTGCGATGGGGCTGAGCGCGGGATTATCAAGCCGCACTTGGTGATAACCACCCACCTGCATCACATCATCATTGCGTTGATAGTGTTGCGGAAAATATTTCAGCGCATGCGCTTCCACGAGCGCTTGCACTTCAACTTGGGCCGCACGCGTGTCTTGATCTTCTACCATAACTTTATCTGGCAATGTCTTGTAAAGATTCAGCTTCTGATCAAGATAGTGAACGAGATTTTCGTCTTCGTCCAACCATTGCGCTTCCGCAACTGGCGACAGACCAATGGTGAATGGTTTGGATGAACCATCATAAGGCGTGGGGATTCTGATATCACCACCCACCCTCAGCGCTCCCGCTTGCGCAGCCATGCGGGAATCCACACGCCAAAATACAAACCCAACAAAAGCAAAACGCCGTTGGTGATGGGTTGTTTTTTAAATGCCGCGCTCTCTGGATGATCAACTTCATCGCGAAATGGCTTCAACAACATTCGAACATCGTAGACGCGGCTTTGTCTCACCATGATGCGGTAGCCACCGGTGGCAACCAGCAGATGGCTATTGTTGCCATTGAATTCGCGATCAAACGCATGCGCTTCAATTCCGTAAGCCTTCAACATGCCTACAATCACATCACAGCGCGGCAAGCTGAATGTACGATAAGCCAAGATCAAAGGATCCTCGCCATCGACGCTGGTCACCCACGCCGCTCCACCATCATCATCTTGATCTCAGCAATCGCCTTCGCCGGAGACAGGCCTTTGGGGCAGGCCTTGGCGCAATTCATGATCGTATGGCAGCGATACAAACGAAACGGATCTTCCAGGTTATCCAGTCGCTCACCCGTGGCTTCATCGCGTGAATCAATCAGCCAACGATAAGCTTGCAGCAAAACCGCCGGGCCCAGATAGCGATCACCATTCCACCAATAGCTTGGACATGACGTAGAGCAACAAGCACACAAAATGCATTCGTAAAGCCCATCCAGCAAGGCGCGTTCTTCAACACTCTGCTTCCATTCGGCCTGTGGCGTGGGCGTTGTGGTTTTCAGCCATGGCTCAATCGAACGATGCTGCGCGTAAAAGCGAGTCAAATCCGGCACCAAGTCTTTCACCACCGGCAAATGCGGCAAAGGATAAATCCGCACAGCGCCCTTCACCTCATCACAGGATTTCAAGCAGGCCAGTGTGTTGGTGCCATCAATATTCATGGCGCAAGAACCGCAAATGCCCTCACGGCAGGAACGGCGGAACGTAAGTGTGGCATCCTGCTCATTCTTGATCTTGATCAGCGCGTCCAAAACCATCGGCCCGCACTCGTCCATGTTCACATGATAAGTGTCCACCTGCGGATTTTTCCCATCATCCGGGTTCCAGCGATAAATCTTGAACGAACGGATGTTGCTGCCAGCAGGCATGGCGTGAACCTTGCCCTGTTGGATTTTAGAATTCTGCGGAAGTGTGAATGCCACCATGCTAATAAACCCGCGCCTTTGGCTTGATGTAATCAATATCCCTGCTCATCGTATAATCATGCACCGGGCGGTAACCCAAGGTCACTTTCTGCAACGCGCCATCCGTCCATGCCAGCGAGTGTTTCATCCACTTCTTGTCGTCGCGTTTGGGAAAATCCTCACGGGCGTGGGCGCCACGGCTTTCTTCGCGGGCTAACGCCGAGTCCACTGTTGCAGCAGCTTGAATGATGAGATTATCAAATTCCAGAGTCTCGATGAGATCAGAGTTCCAGATCAACGAACGATCAGTAACTGAGATATCATCCGTGCCCTTCCAAATATCGTTAATCCGGGTGGAGCCGGCTTTCAATGTTTCACCGGTGCGAAATACCGCGGCATCGTCCTGCATGGCATGTTGCATTCTATCGCGCAGAACGGCTGTGGGTGTGCTGCCCTTGGCATTGCGGAAACGATCAAACCGCGCCAAGGATTCATCACCTGCGCCTTTGGGCAGTTCGGCCTGTGCCTTGCTACCCTTCAGCAATTCAGCACAGCGCAAACCAGCCGCGCGGCCAAACACCACAAGGTCAATCAACGAATTGGAGCCCAGGCGATTTGCTCCGTGTACGGATACACACGCCGCTTCGCCGACCGCGAATAAACCTGGCACGGTTTGCTCTGGATTGCGCTTGTCGCCGGCAAGAGCCTCGCCATGATAATTGGTGGGAATGCCACCCATGTTGTAATGCACCGTGGGCAAAATCGGAATTGGTTCTTTCGTCACATCCACGCCAGCAAAAATCTTTGCCGATTCAGAAATCCCCGGCAACCGCTCATGCAAAACTTTTGGATCAAGATGTTCCAGGTGGAGATGAATGTGGTCTTTCAATTTGCCCACACCGCGCCCCTCGCGGATTTCCAAAGTCATGGAACGCGATACCACATCGCGCGAAGCTAAATCTTTGGCCGATGGCGCATAGCGTTCCATGAAACGTTCGCCTCCCGAATTGGTGAGATAACCACCTTCACCACGCGCACCTTCGGTGATTAAACAGCCCGCGCCATAGATGCCCGTGGGATGAAATTGCACAAACTCCATATCCTGCAACGGCAGGCCAGCGCGCAGCACCATGGCATTGCCATCACCGGTGCACGTGTGGGCAGATGTGGCTGAGAAATACGCCCGCCCATAGCCGCCTGTGGCCATTATCACTTGGGCCGCACGGAAGCGGTGCATAGTGCCATCTTCGATGTTCAGCGCAAGCAATCCACGGCACACACCTTTCTCCATGATAAGATCGAGCGCGAAATACTCAATGAAAAAACTCGTGTCATAGCGCAGGCTCTGCCCATATAATGTGTGCAGCATGGCATGGCCGGTGCGGTCTGCCGCGGCACAGGTGCGCTGCACGGGAGGCCCCTCACCCATATTCATCATGTGGCCGCCAAATGGGCGCTGATAAATCTTGCCGTCTTCCGTACGAGAAAACGGCATGCCGTAATGCTCAAGCTCATAAACCGCTGTGGGCGCATGGCGCACCAGATACTCAATCGCATCTTGGTCGCCCAACCAATCCGCACCCTTCACCGTGTCATACATATGCCACTGCCAAGAGTCAGGCCCCATGTTGGACAGAGAGGCGGCAATGCCGCCCTGTGCTGCAACAGTGTGTGAGCGCGTGGGGAAAACTTTTGAGATGCAAGCCGTTTTCAAGCCGGATTGTGATGCCGCCAAGGCCGCACGAAGGCCAGACCCACCGGCCCCCACAACGACAACGTCAAACGTATGATCAGTAATGGGATAGGCCGCCATCAAACACCAAAATTCATTTTCAAAATTGCAAAAAGTGCCAAGGCTGCCAGCGCGAAAGCAAAAAAAGTGTTGAGCAAAAGCGCCATCAACTTCTTTGCCGTGCCGTGAACATAATCTTCAATCACCATCTGAATGCCCAATTTCATGTGCCAAAAAGTCGAAATGACTGCCAAGGACAATGCAATGGCACAGAACGGGTTTTTCGCCGATGTCAGCACTGCCTGACGCGAGTGGCCCACATGCGCCACAATGAAATAAACCAGATAGATCGCAAGTGGAAAATTCGAAACGGCAGTCAGGCGCTGCATCCGGAAATGCTCGGTGCCATCGTGCGCGGAGCCAAGCCCACGCACTTTGCCCAATTCAGTTTTCATGCTCATGGGCGCACACCATAAGCGATAACCCAGATTAGAATGGTGAGAACCACCGACCCAATAAGGTTGGCACGCACCAGCCATTCCACCGTGGGCAAGGCAAAACCATGGCCAGTATCCCAAACGAAATGGCGCAATCCTCCCAGCATGTGATGCATTAAAGCCCAGGTCATGCCGAATAAAACCAGCTGTCCGAACCAGCTTTTCAATAAGCCCTGCACCAAATCGAAATAGCCATCAGATGTGGCGGCTGCAGAAAGCCACCACACAAACCCAAACATGCCCAAAGCCAGCCCCAGACCGGTGATGCGGTGCAGGATGGACATTGTCATGGACAGCATCGGTTTATAAATTTGCAGATGAGGAGAAAGGGGGCGCTGCGTCATTATCCTGCCTTGAATTGGCGTTCACTGGCTGCTCAATAGCAAAACCGACAGCCAGAGCAAATCGGCATTTCGGCGCAGGGAAAGCGAGATCGCGTGAATAATGGCTCCCGCTTGGTGCGGGCTTTCATCCTTTTCGTCGCTCTTGGCATGATATTACTCATTGCAGCTCAATATCACTTCATTCGCTTTCCTGAACCCTACGACATCGGCAGCCCCCCAGATCTGCGCCAAAAGCCGGGCTGGCTTGCAAATCTGCGCTTGCGATCTCTGGAAGCTGATGCTCCAGCCTGCGCGGCCAGGCTTAGAGAGGCAGGGCTGGAACACATACTGCTTCCAGCCACCGACCCTTCGCGCCTCTGCCATCTTAAAAACACCGTCATGCTGCAGCGATTCTCTGCAGCGGCATTAAAGCCGGAGCAAACGCGATGCTCTATCGCAGCGCGGCTCTATCTGTGGGAGCGATTCGTGGTGCAACCGACGGCTAAAGCTCATTTCCACACTGGGGTGAAGGAAATCACCCATTTCGGATCGTACAACTGCCGCACCATCCACAATTCATCACATATGAGCGAGCATGCTACGGCAAATGCCTTCGATATTTCTGGCTTCGTGTTAAAAAACGGCAAAACAATTTCGGTGAAACGCGATTGGGCGGAAGGCGGCTCACAACAAGCGTTCATCCATGAGGTGAGAGACGGTCTCTGCCAATATTTCAACCTCACATTAAGCCCCGATTATAACGCCGACCATGCCGATCATTTCCATGTCGACATGGGCTGGGTGAAGGATTGTCGTTAGAGTGTGGCAGGAGTGAACGTCGGCGTTCTTTCTCCCATGAGATAACGCAACACATCGCTGTAATCGAACGCCAGGGAAATTACCACTGTCACGCAGACCACAGTGATAATCCAGCGCGGCCATTTCGGCAAATCACTTCGCTTCAGTTGCATGAAAAGATAGATCGCCAGCGGCGTCCAAAAAATAATGTGGGCCAAGCCCAAAAGCTTCACATAACCCATGTGTTCGTAAAGCCAACCGATGCCGTAACCCGCTGGAATGTTGGCCGCGAATGCCACTAAAGCCACCAAGCGACTTTGCCTCCAGATAAAAAGGGCAAGCGGCAACGCCAAGACCGCAAACAGCAGCCAATCCAACCACAAGCGCACCCAAAGTGGCTGATGGGCGATGGCGTCTGACAATGTCATTTTGATTTCCTTTCCGGTGCGACATATAAGAAGCGGCGCGAACGTTATCAAATCACAATAAAGTTCGCGATTGATGCACGCACGGGCAAGCGGCGCGCTGGCATTTTTGTAGCAAAGCGAGCGTTAAGTTCAGGCCAAAACAATAAACCGGTCTGGCAATTCGTTCTTGTTTTCAATGCCCGCCGGAAAATGTTTGGCCAGCAACGCGCCGCAACGCTGCACCGCCAACACTATGGCATCTGCAGATTTTTTTTCACGCAACAAAGGCAACATCTCATCAATGATCGCCTGCCAATCGTGTTGATTCAATTTTTCAGAAATGGCCTTGTCGCCCACTATTTCTACATAGCGCTCCAACACAGAAACAAAAATCAAAACGCCTGTTCGCGCTTGTGTGGCAGACATATTGGTGGCCAAAAACTGGGCCGCAGCGTTGCGGTGGGCATATTTCCACATCATCGCTTTTGGCGTAACGGCATAGCGCAAGCGCGGCAAACTCAACAACAAGGACAGCGCAATAAAAACCAAGAGCTGCGCCAGAAAAACTTGCCACACAGAAATGGTTGACCACGGCATGGAGCGAGAAAGCAATGGAACCAGCAGCGGAATAGCCAAGGCGCACGCTGCCGCAATATGAATGGGCACATGCACATAATCATCGCTGGCGCGTGCGGCCACGGCCACAATCTCGCCACTGGTGCTGCGCTCTGCCTTGGTAATCGCTTCCGACACTTTTCGGCATTGCGCCGCGGATAAATCATGACCGAAAATCAGCATTTCACCACCCGCCGGAGGCGCCGCCGCCGCCAAAGCTGCCTCCACCTCCAGAAAATCCGCCACCCCCGGAAAACCCGCCGCCGCCGCTGCTCCAACTGCTGCCCGAGTTGCCACCGCCTGAGCCACCCATCGGTATGAAGCCTATGCCGCGCCCCCGCGATGTATTGAAAAAAATAATCAGTACAATGATGAAAAATATGACAAACGGCAAAGCATCGGCCAGACCCGCTTGCGGAACCGATTGGTTTTGCGCCGCTGCCACCACGGCAGCACCCTGCCCGCCAACCACTTTGATGATGTCATCGATGCCATTCCACAAGCCACCAACATAATCACCAGCCTTAAACTTGGGCACCATGGTGTGGCTGATGATGACAGACGCCGTCGCATCGGTCAGATCGCCCTCCAACCCGTAGCCCACTTGAATTGAAACCTTGTGCTCATGCGGGGCAACCACGATGATTGCCCCATCATTTTTGCCCTTTTGGCCAAGCGCCCAACGCCGCCCTAATTCAACGCCGTAGAGGTTTATGTCATTGCCTTCAAGCGATGCCACAATCGCCACCGCCACTTGGTGGCCACTTGTTTGTTCATAAGTGGCCAGCTTGTTATCAAGAATTACGCGCTGGTCGGAGGTCAACACCCCCGCTTGATCCACAACGCGGCCCGTTAAAGCCGGATAGTTGGGCGCAGCAAAAACCAATGCCGTCATCACCAAAGTCATGACGGCAAATGTGATGGCCCGCAGTCGCAGCATCTAAATCAACTCAAGTCTTGGGCTTGGTGAATTCAACCTTGGGCGCCTTGTCGTTGCCAGCATCAGCCGTAAAGGAGGCTGCCGGCTTGTAACTCGCATAGAAGGTTGACGCCCAGAAAGCGCCGGGGAATGTGACAAGTTCAGTATTATACGTCTGCACAGCATCAATATAATCCTTCCGCGCCACGGTGATGCGGTTTTCCGTACTTTCAAGCTGAGATTGCAGGGCCAAGAAATTGGCGTTTGATTTCAAATCAGGATAGTTTTCAGTGATCGAAAGCAGCTTGCCCAGCGCCTGGGAAAGCTGCCCCTGCGCCGCCTGATACTTCGCGAACTCTTCAGGGTTATTCACAATCTCAGGCGTCAACTGAATAGAGGTGGCCCTTGAACGCGCCTCCGTCACTGCGGTTAGAACATCCTTTTCCTGCGCGGCATAGCCCTTCACCGTTTCAACCAAGTTCGGCACAAGATCAGCACGCCGCTGATATTCATTCTGCACTTGGCCAAATTTGCCCTTCATCGCCTGGTCATATGTCGGAATGTTGTTGATGCCACAACCGGCCAGCGTAATCGCTACAAGGCCTAAAATCAGAAATTTTAGAATGCGCATGAAATCCCCCTTTTAACAGGCCGTACATATGTAACCGCCCTGCGACAAAATCAAGTCTGGCGATGCTGCCAGGCCAAACTGATTAAAATCGGTACAAAACACATTGCCATGAAAAACGGTAACAGCCCAAGACCATAGCGATCGAATGCAAGGCCCGCCAACGGCGGAGCAACCACACCACTCAGCCCCCATATTATTGAAACAAGTGATGAGGCCGCCACCATCTGTGTGCCCTTAAATTTATCACCCATCAGGGCAAAGCCGCCAAGATAAGTGCCAAAGGCTGTGGCACGCAGCAGAACAATGAGAGGCCATATCCAAACTGTGGTGATTAAGGGAATTTGTAAAACTGAAAATATCAAAGCCATGCCGGCGCAAATTCCAATCACCCCGCGCCGGGACCAATGGTCCCCTGCATAGCCAATGGGAAAGAAAAATAAGATACAAGCCGCGATTCCAAAGGATAATAGCTGCGTGGCAGTGCCCGCACTAAAACCATTATGCACGGCATATAGTACAAAAAAAGTGAGGCTGAAAGCTTCAAAAAACGTCACGACAGCGACACACAGAAATGCGAACCTACCTTGGTTGGCAACGGCGATTAAAGGTGCTGGCTTCTCACCGTGGGCAGCTTCTGGTACTTTGAGCCTCACCATCAGGGCAAATGCGGCAGCCAGTGCTGCCACGCCGATCAACCAAGGCACCGGCCCTTGAAAGCCCACATATTTTATCAAGGATGGCCCAAGTGCAAAAGTGAGGGTTTGTGAAGTCATATAGCTTCCCATCACGCGCCCTCTGGCCTTGTCATCTGTGTTGGCCTGCAACCAACTCTCACCTGTTGTAAAAATTGTTGCCGTGCACAAGCCTGAAAAAAATCGGATGGGAAACCAGCCGACAAGAGGTGAAGTGAAAGCGAACCCGATGCAAGTGAGCAACCCAACAGTGATTGCGCATAACACCAGAAAATGACTCTTCACATGTTGGCGCATCCGCACCAAACCCAGGCCGGCAATGAGCACGCCGGCCTGCCCGACCATCGTATTATTGCCGATAAGAAATTTGCTGGCACCTGCAGCATCCATCGCTAACGGAATGACCTGCACCAACATGCCCATGGCTATATTGGCAGCACCCAGCGCCACAATAATGCCGAAGATCAGCCCGTTGTTGCGTGTCACGCGATGTGCCACTCATGCTCAAGGGTGGCGGTCTTCTCAAACATCTTAGAAGCCGAACAGTATTTCTCTTCGGAGAGCTTGATGGCGCGTTCAACTGCGGCGGGTTTCAAGTTTTCGCCCCTCAGGGTGTAAACCAACTTCACCTTCGTGAAAATCTTAGGGTCTTCTGCGGCACGCTCTGCTTCTAATGCCACTTCGCACGCTGTCACTTTTTCGCGGGATTTCTCCAAAATCATCACAACATCAAAGGCCGTGCAACCGCCCAAACCCATCAACATCATCTCCATGGGACGAACGCCAAGATTGCGGCCACCATTTTCTGGCGCGCCGTCTAAAACTATGGCGTGTCCAGAGCCTGATTCCGCCACAAAGGTGCGGCCGTTCAACCAGGTTATTTTTGCTTTCATCTCGTTCCTCATTTCCAGTCTTGAAAAGTCATGATAAAGTGAGACATGGCCAAAGTCCATTTCACCTCGAATTTACGCAGGCATGTGGATTGCCCTTCGGTGGAGGTTGTGGCCAGCCACGTTCACCAAGCCCTTGAACAAGCATTTGCCAAAAACCAAAGGCTGAGAACCTATGTGCTGGATGATCAAGGCCATTTGCGCAAACACATGCGCATTTTAGTGGATGGTGTGGCAGTAAAAGATCTGGAACATTTTAACGACGCCGTGCAGCCCACGTCGGAACTGTGGGTGATGCAGGCGCTTTCAGGAGGCTAACATGCAAAAGCGAATTCTGGTTTCAACCCGCAAAGGGCTTTTTGAACTGGGCAAGGCAGCCAAGGGATGGGCCGTGAAAACCGCCAGTTTCTTGGGCGATAATGTCACGCTGGCCTTGCATGACCCAAGAGACGGAACCGATTACGCGGCTATCAACCACGGGCATTTCGGCATTAAGCTTCACCGACGCGATAAAGACAAAAAGAAATGGGTAGAGATCGCCTCACCCAAATATCCCGAAAAGCCAGAGGGATTAGTGGATAAGGATGGCTGGGGCCGCGATGTTAAATGGTCAACCCAATTGATATGGGCGCTCGAAACCGGCGGCCCAAAACAAAACGGCACTCTCTGGGCAGGCACGATGCCGGGAGGGTTGTTCCGCTCTGATGATCGCGGCACAAGCTGGCATTTGATTGAAACTCTATGGCACCACCCAGATCGCAACAAATGGCTGGGCGGTGGCGCGGATATTCCGGGCATTCATTCCATCTGCGTTGACCCACGTGATCCCAACACCTTGCGCGTGGCCGTTTCGTGTGGCGGCGTTTGGCGCACGCAAGACGCCGGCAAGACGTGGATCCAATCCGCCCATGGCATGTCGTTTGATGACGGCCCCAAAAGTGAGGCCGAAAGCCCTGACGCGCAAGATCCGCATATGATGGTGCAAAGCCCGTCTGACCCGGCAAAGTTCTGGGTGCAGCATCACGCTGGCATTTTCAAATCAGTGGATGACGCAAAAACGTGGACTCGCGTGCGTGCTACACCGTCCTCCTTCGGTTTTGGCGTTGTGGTTCACCCGAAAGACCCCAACACCGCGTGGTTCGTGCCTGGCATTAAAGATGAAAAGCGCATTCCCGTTGGCGGAGCTTTGATAGTGACGCGGACCAAAGATGGTGGAAAAACCTTCAAGAGCCTGAAAAAGGGGCTGCCGCAAAAGCACGCATATGACCTGATCTTCCGCCACGCGCTGGCATTGGATGATACGGGCAGAAAGCTTGCTATGGGCTCAACTACCGGCAATATGTGGGTGAGCGAAAATTCTGGTGATGCCTGGAATATGGTGAGTGGGACTTTGCCGCCGGTGCACGCAATTCGGTTTGCAAACTGATGGAACACCCACATTTCTCAACACCAATTAACCCTAACAATTCACTAAAATATTCAAACTGAGTGGAGCAACACCACGTTTTATGCAAAAATCTGCCTCGACAACTGAATTCGAAATCCATTTGCCAGTTTGTTCGAAAGGCTAATACCATGCAACATGCAACTCCCCAAACCGCGAAATCCCGCAATCGTGTTGTCTCGTTCCAGGTTAAAGAAAATCGAACCCGCACGCGTAACCTTGAAACTGCTGCACCGAAGTTGATGTCTGACCCAAGAGAAGTTTATCCAGAAGACAAACAACCCTTGGCTTCCCCGCAATCCGCTGTCAGTGCCCGGGTGCTGCAGGCCTTGCGCGACGATGCAGACCCTATGGCGTCTCTTTCAGACATTCGCAGCCTATTGGTTGGTCCAGCCGCGCGCGCGCAGGAAGCACGCATCGAAGAGCTTTTAGCCATCATGGAGGAAACGGACCGCAGCTATCAGCAGATATTCAAGAATCTGCATGCCCGTGGTGATGCTTTAACTGAAACCACCGAGATTATTAAACATGAAGTTGGCAAAACCAATGAGGCCGTTGTTAACGCCTCGGCCCAACACGACCAAAATCTTCTGCAAGCTTCACGCGAATTGGGGCATTCAATCAAAGAACTTTCGCAAAAATTCGAAAGTGACTTTCAAAAGCTGTTTGGAGATTTAACCAGCCGCATCGATAGCGTGGCCGCCAAATCTGCCAATGATAGTCAGGCCCTTTTGAATTTTGTCAACAACCGTATGAGCGATCTTGAAAGCGCGGCATTTGCCAACGATGAACATGTTTCAGCGAAATTGGAGCATCGGATAGCAACGGTAGAGGCGGCCCTGAAGGCGCACCGCATCAATGACCTTAACTCTATTTCTGATGGATTGGCTGATCTTTCTGATCGCGTCACAAAACTTCGCATGGCCTAAACCAAGCTCAACGGCGCACTCACTGGTCCGTTGCAATGCATTTTGTAACGGAATTTTTTATTTACTCACTATTCGCAACTTGCCTTGTCGGGCGCAGGCCTGTGCGTTGCCCGCGCTGCCGCCTTGCGCCGCTTCAAATTGGCTTTCAAAGCCTCGGCCTCGCGCTTTTTGCGGGCCAACTCGCGTGGCGAAAGAGATGGCTTTTCCATTCCCCAGCTAAAGCATGAAGGGTTGCGTAACTCAAGCAGCTGTGGCATGTGTCCGGCGGATTCAACAGGCTGCCGTAGCTCAGTGGTAGAGCACTCCCTTGGTAAGGGAGAGGTCGTGGGTTCGATTCCCCCTGGCAGCACCACCAACCCCACGATAGCCACCGCGGTTCAATTATTTCTTGACCTTCGCCGGGTGGCAAGGATCAATACAGTTCGCTTACGGCACTGAACTCCAGTGTCAACTGGTTGAGATCGCGCGCTTTGCAGGCTTTGTCGATTGCCTCTAAACGCGGCGCAATCAATGCTCCGACCACCGAGAGAAACCCCTTGTCGTCAATGCCACCAACGGCAGAACCGCGCTGCGCCAAAAGCAGCGCAATACAAGACGACGCGCAAACGGCGATGGCAATATCATTCGATTTGAAATGGTTGCTCTCCGGCTTCAATGCTCCATGTTTGGCAATCGGCATGGCTTCGACCAAAGACATCAATATGCGTGCCATGAGCGTGGTTTGGTTTTCAGAAACCGACGCTTCCGCCAAGTTGCGGCGCGCGATGTCTATGCGGTGTTCAAGCACCAAATTGGGCGGATCAGCCCAATGGGCCAGCAAAACCTTGCAGCTTCTAAAAAAATAAATGTTGAACATTTGGGACTGGAATAAACTTCTTTCCCGAATTGCGTTCAACACTTCGGCAGTTGTCTCGGGGGCAAATGGCGAAGGCAGCCGGCGCCAGTTTGGGGCGAACAAAGAGATAAAGGCGTTTCCGCCGCGCGTAAGCGCAGTGTCTAAAACTCGCGCAGAAGATTTCATGGATTTGATGGGGTAAATCGACGCGTGGGCGAGCGTTCCCGCTTGCGCATTTCTTCGGTGCAAATCCCGAACGTAGTAATGCGCAGTGCGCATGCCATCGCGCAAGCCAGAAGCCACACAAATCGCATGGGTTGAGATATGAATGGGATTCACCGTCTTTTTAAACACGATACACTTTAGCCTTGCAAATCGCAGACATACAAGAGACAGTTTAACGCACATGGAAAGCGCTTTAACCAAAGACGTAACTGAGATTCCGGACCTTGCTCACGCCGCCCGGCATTATCGTACAATAGTCGAAATTTTCGAAAAAAACTTGGAAAATCTATTTCGAAATTCGCGCTTGGCTCCAGAAGTGAACCATCAGGCATTGGCGCTTGCCTTCGCACGCTGGCGAAAACTTTTTGATGACACGAAATATCTGGCCGATATTGATCGGCATGACTTCGTGATTTTTGCAGCAGGTTTGATGCTGAAAGAACTCATTGCGGCTCATCCGCTGGTAACTCATACCAAAGGGTCAGTTTCTGAAAACCAGATGGTGTCGGATAAAGACGCGCTGCTGGTAAGGTGGCCCGAAGGTTATGCCTATACCACCTTTTGCTTATCGGTTGCCGGGGCAATTCTGTCGGAAATGGGGGAAAATAGCCTCGCTGTCGCCGGGGGTGCCCAAAACCCTGAATTTTGGGATTCCTTCCGCGAAAATAGTATCGAAACCCCGGCAATAGCCATCGCATTCTTTGACCTGATCTGTGGGCAGAACCCCAATTGGGACATGCCCGACATCCCCTGGGCCAGAAAAGCATTGGCGACAAAACGCGATCTGCTTCGCAACTGAATGGCTTCAGAAAACGCGCATTTTCTTCTAAAATAATCACACCAACATCAGTGCAGGCTCTTCGAGATAGAGCTTGATCGCACAGAGGAATTCAGCGCCCAGTGCGCCGTCGATTCAGCGGTGATCGGTGGAGAGAGTAACACTCATTTGCTGATCAATCACAACGGCATTGCCCTTCACTACGGCGCGGCGTTCACCCGCCCCTACGGCCAAGCTGGAGGATTGCGGCCGATTGATAATGGCGGCAAACTTTTTAACCCCCATCATGCCCATGTTAGAAACACTGCAAGAGCCGCCGGTATATTCTTCCGGTTTCAATTTGCGGGTCTTGGCACATGTGGCATAATCTTTCATCTCCTGCGAAATCTGCGCCAAACCTTGCAACTTATCGGAAGACATTTGCTGATAGGCCGCTGGCAAATTTGCTAACTTCTGCGCGGTTTTCGAGATCATGGTTTGTCCAAATTATTCGGCATCATATTGAAGCAGCTGCGCGCGGATTTCACTTGGTGAGATATTTCGTCTCGGATTTATCAAGTTCAAACGCGCCTCTTCCTCATATTTGTCGGGCGTGGCATCAAATTTTAAAGAAATGTTTTTGCCCTTGCCAGCGGCAGCAATTTCAAAACCACAAGCCTGCGCAAAGCCAACAATTTCTATGATAGCCGCTGTGACTGGCTTATTTGCTTTCGCAAAAACGCTAATTTCGTCTGCAATTCCAACGTTTACGACTGAGCTCATCGCGAGCTACCCATGTCAGCATCGTTTCCTTCTCAGAACACTAAGTGTACTTTTGCAAGACTGTAAGTAATTATGTTCACCTCTTCAACTCTTGATCATCTATAATTTATTTCAGTCTCTGTAATTCAGCGTCGCCAGCGTGTCTGCCACTTCTTGCCAACTTGCGCATATCGCCGCCGCTCCGTATGCAGATAATTTTTGCGCTGTTTGACTGTCAGAGTGCGTGCCGCCAACAAAGCCAATGGCTGTCATCCCTGCCGCAACGGCACCCTTCACACCCAAAAACGAGTCTTCTATCACCACACAATTGCGGGGAGCATAACCCATCTGCTGCGCTGCAAAAATAAAAAGATCTGGCGCAGGCTTGCCGTTGCGCACCATGGAAGAGCTGAAGATACGAGGCTTAAAATAATCAATTAAACCCGTCAAACCCAAACTAAGATTGATTCACTCCAGCGACGACGATGACGCCACGCATCTTGCTTGCGTTAGAACAGAGAGAAATTTATCTATATCATAGGTGGGCTTGAGGGCCCGCTCAAAGAGTTTGCGTGTTTCCGGCCAGATTTGAGCGTGCTGCTCAAGGGGCAAGTAATGTCCGGTCATTTCTGCGATTTTGGTGATTATGTCTATTTGTTTGAGTCCGATGCAATCTTGCATTACACTGGCAGCAATAGCTAAGCCAGAATCGGAATATACTTTCTGATATGCCCTTGCCGCCAATGGCTCACTGTCTACTAATACGCCATCGCAATCAAATATGATGCAGTTTTTGGAATTCAAGATTTTCTCGCAACTCATTTAAGACATATTGACAAATAAAAATACAAATGTACAAAAGACTTATAATAATAAGCAGCACTGACATCCGCTGAGCGGGTTCAATAGCGTGCAGTTTGAGGGACGACAAGTTTTGGGAGGGGCTTCAATCTATGCCAAACTGGCAATGGGCGATTTTAGCGTGGGGCTGCCTGTGGGCGCTTCAATCCGTTGGCGTGTGGTTTCAAATACGAGGCTACACCAAAGTGTTCAATGCGATTAAAGCAGAACACAATCAGGGGTTTATCGGTACAGGCCATGCCCCGAGCCGGCTTAAGGGGGGAACCATTGCGATTGTTGTGGTTTCAACCGATCTGATAATTTCCAAGGCCGTTGCCATGAGTGGCTTCACCATCATGGCGAAATTCAAGCCGCTTCCAGATTTAGCGGGCCTAACTATTTCAGAAGCCAAGAATAAGATCGAAACCGAAAAAATGAAAGTGAGCCTGGGGGCTGCACTGAACAAAGCTTTCGATCAAATTGCTGGGCTGCAAAACAGGGGAGGTAAGGCAACAACTTCGATTCCGAATTTGGCACAGGCTTGAAAGCCTATGCTATAAAAATCAAAAATCAAAACGGAGGAACACATGGCAATTTTACCAATGCTAGTCCACGCCGCGGATGCCACAATGCAGCATTTGCCGTTGATGAAGCAAATAGCATTTACCAATTTTGAGCACGGCGCACACGCGGTTAAAGGGGCGCATGGCAGTGCGCAACTTCTGCTTGTCGATGCACCAATCACTGTTGAGCAGTATCAGGAGAAACTGAAAACACTGACGCAGGAATCTCAAGGTGGCATTCTGGCCAATGCCGCAAAATATTTTATCGGCATCTTCCAAAAGGGTGGCGAAGTTTTCATGGGTTTCGTCACCGGCATCATCCCAACACTGGTGGTGTTGATGACGGCCTTCTATGCTGTGACAGGGCTGATCGGCGAAGACCGGGTTCACGGTCTGGCGCGTTGGGCGGGTAAAACGGCGCTGACGCGTTATACGCTTTTGCCGCTGCTTTCAGTGTTCTTTTTGACCAACCCGATGGCCTACACATTTGGATCATTCCTTGAAGAAAAGCATAAGCCTGCGTTTTATGACGCCGCAGTTTCATATGTGCATCCGCCACTCGGCCTCTTCCCGCATGTCAATCCCGGCGAATACTTTGTCTGGGGTGGCGTTCTGGTGGCGCTGCTCGAGTTGGAGAAAAGTGGCAAAGTTGCTCCCGGCTTTCATATCCAGATGGCGCTTTGGTATGCCATTGTTGGTTTGGGTGTGATTTTATTAAAGGGCATTTTAACAGAACGTCTGACCATGATCTTGGCACGTCGCCAAGGTGTTGATCTCGATAATTTGTCATAAGGGCACAAAATCATGGCAAAATCATTCAAAGCAGTCAAAATTTCAAGAGGCAGGGGCGGTTGGGGTGGCCCACTTGTTATCCAACCCACCGACCAACGTGATAAAATTGTCTCCGTCACCGGTGGCGGCATTCATCCGGTGGCAAAGCGCATCGCTGAGTTGACCGGCGCAACAGCCGTCGACGGCTTCAAAGCACCTCCGCTGGAAAGCGAAATGGCGTGTGTTGTCGTCGATTGCGGCGGAACGGCACGTTGCGGCGTTTATCCACGCAAGCGTATTCCGACGATCAATCTCACACCGGTTGGCCAAGTTGGCCCGTTGGCAGATTTTATCAAGGAAGACATATATGTCTCAGCTGTCAAGCCAGAGAATATCATAATGGCCGATGGTTCCGAAACACCGACAATGGCAGGATCACCAACAATGTCGACCGCACCCAAAGCCAGTGCTGGCGCGTCTAATACCACAGTGGGTGGCATAAGTGCCGCTGCTGCTGGTGCTGCAATGGCTGGAGACGGCGACGGCGGAATTATCGGTTTAATCTCGTCCATCGGCCGCGTGATGGGGCGTGTTGTCGGCATTTTCTTCAATGCCGGTCGACGCGCCATCGATCAGGTGGTTCGCAACGTTCTGCCCTTCATGGCCTTTGTGACCATGTTGATCGGTCTCATACTTTATACCGGCATCGGACAGGTGCTGGCACAGTGGATGGGGCCTCTGGCCAATAACATCATCGGCTTGCTGGTGATTTCTGCAATTTGCGGTTTGCCATTCCTTTCACCCATCTTGGGGCCAGGAGCCGTCATCGCGCAGGTAATCGGTGTGGCTATTATCGGCCCACAAATTGCCAATGGGTCGATTGCTCCTTCCATGGCATTGCCAGCGCTATTTGCTTACAACACGCAAGTGGGCTGCGACTTCGTGCCCGTGGGACTAGCGCTTGGTGAGGCCCAACCAAAGACGATAGAAATCGGAGTTCCAGCCGTTTTGATCAGCCGGCAGATCATGGGCCCCGTGTCTGTGGTAATCGCTTGGCTGGTTAGCTTGATTGTATTTCATTAAAACGCGAAGGCCGGTGCCTTGTCGGCACCGGCCGTTTCACGGTTTGGAAAATGTAAATGAGTATCCTGCTTTCATCGAAGATCACCGCAATCGGGCCAGACGTTGCTGAGTTACTTGAAGGTGGTGTTCTAATTCTCTTCGCAGACGGCTGCCCCCCCGAACTTGCCGAAGTATCAGTGAGCCACATCGTTGCAGAGGCAACAAAAACCAGACAACCCAAACCTGGCGACCAACTCCGTATCGGATCCATAACGGCAAGAGTTACCGCAGTTGGCGAACTTGCTTGGGACAAAATGACAGAAATGGGGCATGTGGTTTTCAATTTCGGAGGCTCAAATATCGCAGAGCGCCCTGGCGAAATCTGTGTATCAGCTGTTGACAGAGATCATCTCTGGGCCGCGCTCAATCCCGGCGCCACTATTACCATCGAAACAATCTAGGCTCACTGTCGTCATGATGTCCTCGCAAGCAAGCGATATAGTGGAGCAGATCGTCGTGGTTAAGGTGCACGAAGGCCTGCACGCGAGGCCAGCCGCGAGGTTTGCGAAGTTGGCGAAGACATTTGCATGTGAAGTTGAACTGTGGCGCGGCGAAGCAAAGGCCAATGCCAAAAGTTCTGTTAAACTCATGTTGCTGGCCATTAAGGAAAATGAACGCGTAACATTGCGCGCGTACGGCGACGATGCAGCAATGGCGCTGCAGTCGCTTGCTGAATTCCTGGCAAACCCAGAAGCTGGACTGGAGAATTCAAGTGAAGTGGAACTCCAACCAATCACGCAACATTCCGTTCAACCCCTTGCGACTAGCAACTCAATCGCCACTAATCAGCGGCAAGGTTTGCCCATCAGCGATGGTTTCGCGCTCGGGCCTGCCTATTCATACTTTCCAGCGGCAATTGTCATTGATCAAAGGGGGTTGGATGCAGCAGACATTGAACATGAACTGGCCAAACTTCAATCAGCACTCAATGCGGTTCAGGCACGCATGAGTGTGTCATTGGGCGATCACAACATTTCAGCCGCTGACAAAATTATCATATCAGCCTTGGCCGAGTTAATTGACGATCGCGACATAAGAGCCGAGATTGAAACTGAAATCCAATCTGGCAAAAACGCCGTTGCGAGTGTTGATTTGGTATCGCGGCGCAGCGCCAATGCATTGGCACAAATTGAGGATGCTTACCTGCGTGCGCGTGGCGATGACATCATGGCCATCAGCCGCCAGCTTTGCCTTGAACTGCAAGGCAAAGCGGATATTGATTTGTCCAATGTGCCGAATGGGGCAATTGTCGTGGCTGATGATATCGGGGCTTTTGACCTCGCCAAAGCACCCCTGAAAAATATCGCTGGCCTCATATGCGGTGTGGGCGGCACTACATCACATATCGCCATCATTGCGAGGGCGCATGCAATACCGGCCGTGTTCGGTCTCAACCAAACTGTGCACGAAATCGGCGGTGCAAAAACAATCGCCATCAATGGACGCACTGGCACCATTTTATTAGACCCAGACACCAGGCAGGTAACAGCCTTCAATCAGGAGGCTGGCCAATTCCAACTGGACCGCGAAAAGCTTCAGAAATTTAAGTCAGTTCTTCCTAAACGCGGCGACGGAGTCATAATTGAAGTTGCGGCCAACATAGGCTCGCTCGATGAGATCGATGCCGCAAAGGCCGCTGGCGCATTAGGCGTGGGGCTGTTTCGCACCGAACTCCTGTTTATGCTTCACCGCACACCGCCAACTGAGCAACAACAATTCGAAACCTATGCCAAGTGTCTAAGGGCTTTTGCGCCTGATTCCGTTATCATTCGCACCCTCGACGTGGGGGGCGACAAGCCCGTGCCCGGTGTCGATTTTCTCAAAGAAGAAAATCCATTTCTCGGTTGGCGCGGCATTCGTATGTGTCTTGATCGGCCACTGCTGTTCAAGCCGCAACTACGGGCTTTGCTTCGCGCGTCAACCGAAGGCAAGCTCAAAGTCATGTTGCCGATGGTCTCTGATCTTAGTGAAATTATTCGGACCAAAGCCCTTATCGAAGAATGCCAGGAAGAACTGCGCAAGGAAGCAGTTGCCTTCGGCAACTTTGAATTGGGCATCATGGTTGAAACGCCCGCAGCAGTTTTCCAAGCGGCAGAATTTGCCAAATATGTGTCATTCTTTTCCATAGGCACGAATGATCTAACCCAATATGTGATGGCCGCAGACCGACTTAATGCAAGCGTCGCCCATTTAAACGATGTTGCAAATCCAGCCGTGATGGCGGCGATTGCGGCAATTGCAGAAGCGGGAACGAAAGCTGGGATAATGGTTGGCATGTGTGGAGAGGCCGCCGGGCGTGAAGATCTTGTGCCAAAATTCATTGCCATGGGTATCACTGAATTTAGCATGAGCCCCGCAAGAATTCTTCCAATAAAAAAACTGCTTGCAAATAGTTCACACTAACCGAACCATTAAGTTGCAGCCAAAATAGCCTTCGCTGCATACTCATCCGTTACGAAAATATGCGGCTGAAGCAACCTCAGCCCGCCAATGAGAGCCATTACCTTTTCTTCTCCTCCAGAAGCCAAAATCCGCAATGGCACTTTTAAAATTTGTGAAATGGAAACGCTCATCGCCCGGTCATTGATCGGGTGCTTAATAAGTTTCCCATCATGATTGAAAAAATTGAAGAGAACGTCTCCAACCGCACCGGCGGCAATCAGGCTTTTGCGATCTTCATGAGACATCACATCAAAAAGCCACGCAGTCGAAGTTGGAAGCGTGTGCCCCACACTCAGCAATACAGCGTCCAATTTAGGCGCCAACTCGAAAACCGGGCCGATTCCACAACGCTCTATGAGAGCCTTCTTGGTTTCTTTGCTGTCCACCAGCGCAGGCGCTGCAATAAGATAGCAATCAGCCCGCAAAAGCTCAGCAAATCGCCAAGCAAATTCCGTCGGGTTGTAGCGATGCACGGCGGAAATTCCACCCAGCATGGAAACAACCGTCAACCCCGGCACATCGATTTCCTCAATAAAGGGAATTGAATTCAACAGCGTTTTACCCCAGCCCACGCCCAACATCATTTCGGGTTTGACGATTTCGGAAATCAATTGGCCCACTGCCGCCCCAACTATCAACGCAGAGTCGGCTGCATTGTTTGATTTGGGGCTAACAACAGCTCGCTCAAGCCTGAATCTGCGCTGCAGTGCAGTTTCCAGTTCGCTAAGCTCGGTAAAGTCGCGCCGTAAAGATATTTTTACTTCATTTTTCGCCCGAGCTTCGGCCAAGAGTCGAACAACCGTTACCCGCCCGATCCCAAGGGTTTCAGCAATGGTATTTTGCGTCATTTCTTCGACGTAATACATCCATGCTGCACGCTGCCGAAGGCTGGTGTTTAGTTTTCGATTATTTTTGCGGGTAACTGTTTCGATTACTTCCGTCTCACGCCGCTTGACTTTTTTGATCATTTTTCCAAACACTTGCAATCAACATAATGTTAGTCATGTATTACGAGTTGCGGCAAGCAGTGTTTCATAAAAAGCAGAAGCATATTTATAAAATGACCCACGTCCGCATCGCCACATTCGCCGCACACAACAGGTCAGCCACGTTGGCTGAACTGATGAAGGCGCAAGGATTGGTGAATTTCACGGCGCAGAAGGCACAATCGGGAAAGCCCTATTTGCTCGGCGGTGATGGGGCGATTGCTGGCCTGTCCATCAGCCATGTGCGGCGGGCGCGCCCGGCTTTTTCCCTCATGTCCGTGAGTGAAACTGCTGCAAGTGCAATTGATGCAGAGGTTTTGTCTATGCGCCCAACAGACGAAACTTTCTTGGCCAGCATTGCAGCACCTGAAGATGCAAAGATCATAAAAAGCGCGCGTTCGGCTGGACGTGATCCGGTTGCCCTTATCTGGACGCTGAAAGAGGCGGCCCTGAAGGCCGGCGGCGAAGTGATGACAGACCCGCGGCATTTAGCTTTGTGCATGTCAATAAATGGTCACATTCAAGCTTCAGCAAGCAGCGCAGCATCGGCTCCATTACAACGATGTATACTGCGTGCCTTTGAAATGCACATAAATGGCAGTGAAGAAGTTATTATGGTGGGCGTGGCAACAGCAGGCCTCCATGGCGCGAAAAATGCACCGAATCTTGATGTGGTGTGCGATAATCCAGACATTCGCTTGCTGTGTTGTGAATGGCTGACGTAGTTGGGGTTAACACGGTTGATGGCGAAATGCACATATTGTCGACACAGCGGAATGTCATAATCTTAAAATAGGTTTGACAGGAAAGAAAAATGAATAAGAACACCACAAAAGCCAAGGCAGCTTTCGAAACCTCCAGTCTCATCGGCCCTAAACATCCAGAATTTCTGAAAGAAGAAGTTTTGGCGGATATTTTCCGTGCCACAGTTGCTCGCACACCCAACGCCACTGCCATCATCTCAGGCGAACGTCGCCTGTCTTATCTTGAAGTTGATCGACTGTCTGACCGGATAGCCGCCGCTCTCGTCCGCCGTGGCGCGGCATCTGGCAAAGTGATTGGACTCTATTTCACACGCGGCGTGAATTTGTTGCTGTCGCAAATCGCTGTGACGAAAACGGGGGCCACCTGGCTGCCTTTTGATTCCGAAACCCCCAAAGACCGCATGGCCATTTGTCTTGCTGATTGCGGCGCAATTGGTTTGCTGGTTGATGAAGATGTGGAAGACCGGGTGGTTGGTTTTGCACACCCCGTTTGGTCGATGAGCGACGCGGAGTTTAATCAACCGCTTGATAAAGCCCTGCCCGCGCCAAAAAAGCCCGCGCCTGGCTCCCACGCTTATTTAATCTATACCTCGGGAACAACGGGAACGCCCAAGGGCATTGCGATCACACACCGCAATATTTGCCACTATCTACGCGCTTCCAATTCCATCTTCGGCATTACCGCCAAAGACGTGATGTTCCAGGGCTGTTCGGCGGCTTTCGATTTATCGATGGAAGAAATCTGGGTGCCCTATCTCGCTGGCGCTGCCCTTTGGGTGGCGACGCCCGAGATCATGGCAGACACAGAAAACCTCCCGCGCCGCATGCGCGATGCAGGTGTAACCGCCATCGACACGGTGCCTACTTTGCTTTCGATGTTTGCTGAAGATGTTGACAGTTTGCGTTTGATTATTGTGGGTGGCGAAGCTTGCCCACCTGGTCTGACTGAACGTTTTTCCAAGAAAGGCCGCCGCATTTTCAATTCATACGGCCCGACCGAAACCACGGTGGTAGCCACCATTGCCGAATTGGGCAGAGGCAACACTGTCACCATCGGCAAGCCGATTCCCAACTACACCGCTTATGTGGTGAATGATAATCTACAACTCGTCGCCGCTGGCCAGCAAGGTGAGCTGTTGATTGGTGGTCCTGGCGTTGCTGATGGCTATCTGGGCCGATCTGATTTAACGGCGCAAAAATTTTTCGCCAACCCATTTCATAAAAAGTCAGGCGACAAAATTCTTTATCGCACTGGCGATGCCGTATCGATTGATGAAAACGGCAATGTTCTTTTTCATGGCCGCGTTGATGACCAGGTAAAAATCCGTGGTTTCCGTGTGGAACTCGGAGAAATTGAAACAGCTGTTGGCGAGGATGCCGCAATTGAACATGCCGCTGTTGTTCTTCGCAAAGACCATGGCCTTGAACGGCTGGTGGCATTTATTGTTCCACGCAAAGATGCCAAACCAGATATACATGCATTGCGTGAAACGCTGCGCAGGCGCCTGCCACCCTATATGGTGCCAGCTGCATTTGAAGTGATTGCGGAAGTGCCGCGCCTGATTTCAGGCAAGGTGGACCGCAAATCTCTTAAGAACATGACCTTGGCTTCCGCATGGGCAGATGAAAGCCAGTCTGAGCAAGGCAACAATCCTGTAGAGGTGGCTCTGATTGCCGCGGCCAAAGAGATTTTTCCTGGCCAGCCAATTTTGCGCGATGCCGATTTCTTTACTGACTTGGGTGGACATTCACTGCTTGCTGCACAATTCATTTCAAAAGTGCGTCTGAGTAAATATGGCCAAACTATTACTTTGCAAGACATGTATGCTGGTCGCACGGTTGAGAACATCGCCAAGCTTTTGATTGATCGCGGTGCGATGGACCACACAGAGCATGGCGCAGCGACGCCCATTCCCCGCGCTTCAATGAATAAGCGGTTTTGGTGCGGTGTCGCCCAAACCGCCACATTGCCACTCATTCTTTGTTTGCACGCCGCACCTTGGCTGGCGATCTTTATCAGTTATTCGCTGATCAGCCCCGACGAAAACTCGGTGTTCGGCGATGCCGGCTTTGTATTTGTGGGATACGCGCTCGTCACGCTGTTCAATTACATTTTTGTGCCTCTCGCAAAACTCGTGATCATGCCCAAAACCAAACCCGGGGTTTACCCATTGTGGGGAACTTATTATTATCGCATATGGCTCGTCCAACGTCTTACCGGTCTCGTTCATTTGAAATGGATGCAAGGCACGCCCGTTATACGATTCTACCTACGTCTGCTCGGTGCCAAAGTTGGCAAAGATGCGCTTATCAGCGATCTGTTTGTTCACGCCTATGACCTATTAGAAATTGGTGACCATGCATCACTTGGCGGGCAGTTGATCATTGCCAACGCGCGCGTGGTTGGTGACAAATTCATCATCGGCCCCGTTAAAATTGGCAAC
Source organism: Hyphomicrobiales bacterium (assembly GCA_025359265.1). Classification (GTDB taxonomy): domain Bacteria; phylum Pseudomonadota; class Alphaproteobacteria; order Rhizobiales; family Aestuariivirgaceae; genus Aestuariivirga. The sequence goes on from JANYHB010000055.1 coordinate 42,579, forward strand.
GATGTTTCTCTGGGCAATTCCGTCGTGATCGAAGAGAACACCGTGATAGGCGATGGCTCTGAGCTGTCTGACTTGACATCGCTTCTGGCCAACACAAACGTTCCTCCCAACGAACGCTGGAGTGGTTCACCACCTCTAAAAGTTGCTGACTTGAAACGTGAAGACTTGCCTGCACCGGCTGAAGCCTCGCAAGCCCAGCGCGTTTTTCAAACGATCTTCTATGCCGTTCTGCTTGTGGTTTTGCCACCCATTACGGTTTTGCCAGTTGTTCCAACTTTTCGTGTGATGGAGTGGATTGATTCCTATGTAAATCCATTGCTCGGCGGCATTGCTTATAATTGGTACCTTCCGATTATTGCTTTGCCCGCAGCGGCGTCCATGGTGCTGTTTACGTGTCTATTGGTTGTAGCTTTGCGCTGGTTGATTTTGCCTCGGCTGAAAGCTGGCAGTTATTCCATTTTTAGCAGTCTCTATCTTCGCAAATGGATTGTTACATTAGTGACCGACATTACACTCGATGCCGTCACGTCGATTTTTGCAACGATCTACATGCCGGCGTGGTACCGTCTGATGGGGGCAAAAATTGGTGCGGGTACTGAAATCTCCACGAGTTTGGCTGGCCGCTATGACCTTATTGATCTGGGCAAAGGCAACTTTATCGCCGACGAAGTGCGCTTGGCTGATGAAGAGCTGCGCCGGAACTGGATGACATTGGGTTCTATCAAAACCGGTTCAAAGGTTTTTATTGGAAACTCTGCCGTCGTGCCGATGAATTACAGCATAGAAACGGGTGCTTTGATTGGTGTCAAATCCCGCCCGCCTGATGGTGGCGCGGTTGGCGCCGCTGAAATCTGGTTTGGATCTCCTGCAATTAAATTGCCCGTTCGGCAAACCTTTGCGGCGATGGACACTGCAACCTTCAGGCCTGGATTGGGAAGGCAGATTTCACGCGGCATATTTGAAGCCTTCAACATTTCATTGCCGACGGCGCTTTTTATAACCTTGGCAACTTACGGCATGGAATTGTTGAACGAGCCCATCAACGAAGGCTCTTGGGCCGAAGCGATTTCCATGGGTATATTGGTCGTTATCTTGATTGACATTACCCAGCTATTTCTGGCTGCTGTTTTGAAGTGGTCGGCGATGGGTGTTTATCGTCCCACCATAAAACCCATGTGGTCTTGGTGGGCAATGCGCACGGAGGCGGTGGCCGTGATGTTTTGGGGTATGGCGAGCAACGCCGTGTTAGAGCATTTGCGCGGCACACCGATGTTGCCTTTTGCTCTGCGGCTTTTTGGTGTGAAGATTGGCAAAGGCACTTATATGGATGCCACGGACATAACTGAGTTTGATTGCGTCTCAATCGGCGATTACGCGGTGATCAATGTAGGCACAGTTTTACAGACGCATCTTTATGAAGATCGATTGATGAAAGTGGGTCGCATTATCATCGGCAAAGATGTGACAGTTGGAGCAGGCTCCACTGTGCTTTATGACACGCATGTTGGTGATGGAGCACAAATTGGCCCTCTTACGTTGGTGATGAAAGGCGAAAGCCTTCCCACGCATTCATCATGGGTTGGCTCACCAGCGCAGCCGATGAGCAAAAAACGCAATGTTCTAATGGTGGCACCGGCAGGCGCTGGGGGCTAGAATTTCCAAATCGTAACCCCGATTCGGATAAACTCGGTTCTTGAGACACAAAAGAGCCCGCTGGCGCCCACAGGCTTTCGATTCACATGGGATAACTTAGGCGGCGGCCACGGCGCGGCCCGCCAACACGCTTAACAAATGGGCCCGGTATGCGGCCGAGGCGTGCATATCGCTGAGGAGCCCCTTCGCTGAGATTTTCACAGCACTGGCGGCCTTTGCTGAGAATTCTTCGTTCAAGGCTGCTTCAACCTCGACAGCGCGGAAAACGCAAGGCGCAGCCCCCGTTACACCCACACGGGTTTTGCCCTTCCCGTCTTGTGAGACGAATACACCAACCATGGCATAGCGCGACGCCGGGTTGGGGAATTTCTGGTGCGAAGCTTTCTTTGGGATGGGAAAATGCACCGCAATGATGATCTCATCGTTCTTCAAAGCCGTTTCAAACATGCCCGTAAAGAATTTATCAGCCTCAATCTTTCGCTTGTTGGTTTCAATCGTGGCACCTAATCCTAAGCAAGCCGACGGATAATCAGCTGCTGGATCGTTATTGGCGAGAGAGCCGCCAATAGTGCCCTTGTGGCGCACATGAACACCGCCAATCTTGCCCACCATTTGCGCAAGCGCTGGAATGGCCTTGTTGACGTCTTTTGACATGGTCACGTCTTGGTGAGTTGTACCCGCCTTGATGGTAACCATGGTCTTGGACACCTTGATGCCAGAGAACCCCTTGATAGCGGTGAGGTCAATCACATCCCTTGGTGCTGCCAAGCCCTGCTTCATTGTCGGGATGAGCGTGTGGCCACCCGCCAAGAATTTGCCATCCTTCGACTTTTTCAGAAGCGCAACTGCGGCAGTGGTGGTGGCAGGGCGGTGATAGTTGAAGTTTTCCATTTTTGTGTCCTCGCCGTTTTCTATTCTGCAGCTTTTTTCATGCCCGATGCCTGCATCGCGTTCCAAACGGTTAGGGGTGTGGCAGGCATTGAGATTTCACGAACGCCGATGGCATTGGTGATGGCATTGATCACAGCCGGTGGCGAGCCAATGGCCCCGGCTTCACCACAGCCCTTGATGCCCATGGGGTTGGTTGGGCACGGGGTGCACGTGAAGCCCAGCTTAAAGTCAGCCAGATTTGGCATATAGCCCGCCCGTGGCATGGCATAATCCATAAATGACCCCGTAAGCAGCTGGCCAGATTCTTCATCGTAAATACAGCCTTCCAGAAGCGCCTGGCCAATGCCTTGGGCGATGCCGCCGTGCACCTGGCCTTCGACAATCATCGGATTAATGAGATTGCCGAAGTCATCGACGCAAGTATACGCGGCAATGGTGGTGTGGCCCGTATCCGGATCAACTTCCACTTCGCAGATGTGCACCCCGGCGGGGAACACGAAGTTCGCTGGATCGTGGAAGGCACTTTCTTTCAAGCCAATTTCAATCTCGGAAGAGTTGAACTTGTGCCCGAGATAAGATTGCAGCGCTACTTCACCGAAGGCCATCTTCTTGTCAGTGCCCTTCACCGTGAAGCTGCCATCTTGAAATACCACGTCATCAGCAGAGGCTTCCATCACCGCCGCCGCCACTTTTTTGGCTTTGGCAACAACCTTGTCTAAAGCCTTGGAGATGGCATGCATACCAACAGCGCCTGATCGTGAACCATAAGTGCCCATGCCCATTTGCACTTTGTCTGTGTCACCATGAACAATTGAAACCGAGTTAATGTCCACGCCCAACCGATCAGACACGAGCTGCGCGAAGGTGGTTTCATGGCCTTGGCCATGGCTATGGGAACCCGTGAGAATTTCCACTGTTCCTATCGGGTTCACGCGGACTTCCGCTGATTCCCATAAACCAACACCTGCACCAAGTGAGCCAACAGCAGCAGAAGGCGCAATGCCGCAAGCTTCAATATAGGCTGACAGGCCCACACCGCGCAGTTTGCCATTCTTGGCGCTTTCAGCTTTACGCGAAGCAAAGTTTTTATAGTCTGACATGGCCAGGGCCTTGTCTAACGCTGCGCCATAATCACCTACATCGTAACACATGATAACAGGTGTTTGATGCGGGAACTGGGTGACGAAATTTTTGCGGCGGAATTCTGCCGGGTCTTCCCTTAGTTCACGCGCGGCAGTTTCAACCAAGCGCTCCACCACATAAGTGGCTTCTGGTCGGCCGGCCCCGCGATAGGCGTCAACCGGTGCAGTGTTGGTATAAACTGCATCGACGGTTACATAGACGGCTGGAATGTTGTATTGGCCTGAAAGCAGTGTTCCGTAAAGATAAGTAGGGACCGCCGCCGAGAAAGTTGAAAGGTAAGCGCCCATTGCAGCAATAGTGTGCACACGCAGGCCGATAATCTTGCCATTTGCATCAGTTGCCAATTCAGCTTTCGTCACATGGTCACGACCGTGAGCGTCAGCCAGAAAAGCCTCAGAGCGATCGCCCGTCCACTTGACCGGGCGGCCAGCGTGTTTTGAGGCCCAAACGCACACCACTTCTTCGGCATAGATGAATATCTTGGAGCCAAAGCCGCCTCCCACGTCTGGCGCAATTACGCGCAGCTTGTGTTCGGGCGCAAGGCCATGGAAAGCGGAGATAACAAGGCGCGCAACGTGCGGATTCTGGCTGGTAGTGTAAAGCGTGTAACTTTCTGTGCCCGCATCATAAGCGCCGATGGCGGCACGTGGCTCCATCGCGTTGGGGATCAATCGGTTGTTGATGATGTCAAGCTTGGTGACATGGGCGGCGCGTTTGAAAGCGGCATCGGTTTCCGCCTCGTTGCCAAGGCCCCAATTAAACACGCGGTTATCAGGTGCCACGTCATGAACCTGCACTTTGGATGTCATCGCTTTGGCAGCATCCACCACGTGAGCCAAAGTTTCATAGGAAACTTGAATGGCAGCGGCCGCAGCTTTCGCCTGTTCTTTGGTATCAGCCACCACAACGGCTACATGGTCGCCCACATAGCGCACTTTACCCTCGGCTAAAATAGGGTGCGGGCCGGCTTTCATGGCACTGCCATCCTTTGAGGTAATCCCCCAGCCGCAAATTAAACCACCAATTTTATCTTTGGCCACATCAACACTGGTATAAATGCCAACCACGCCCGCCATCTTCGCGGCCTTGGCTGTATTAATGCTTTTAATTTTCGCATGGGGATGGGGCGAACGAAGGAAATAGGCAAAAGCTTGATCCTTCAGATTGATGTCATCAGTATATTGGCCTTTGCCAGTGATGAAGCGAAGGTCTTCTTTGCGGCGGACGGATGCGCCAACGCCTGTTGCAGATGCCATGTTCGTGTGCTCCTCACATATTCGCTGCGCCGGCCTGCACGGCCTTGACGATATTATGATAACCGGTGCAGCGGCAGATATTTCCTGAAAGTTCCCGGCGGATGGTTTCTTCATCAACACTTTTGCCATGACGCTTTACAATATCAATCGATGCCATGATCATGCCGGGCGTGCAAAAGCCACATTGCAGGCCATGGTGTTCTTTGAAGGCAACTTGCATCGGATGCAAATCAACGCCTTTGGCCAGCCCTTCAATAGTGGTAATTTCTGCACCATCACAAGCCACAGCAAATACGGTACAACTCTTCACAGCTTTGCCATTCACACTGACAACGCAAGCGCCGCACTGGCTGGTGTCGCATCCCACGTGCGTGCCGGTCAGGCCCCGGCTTTCACGAATAAATTCAACAAGCAGGGTGCGACCTTCAACTTGCCCATGCACAGGCTTCCCGTTCAGCGCTAAACTGATTGAATGCATCTTTTCCTCCCGCGCGTGCCGCTTTTGATTCAAGATTGCCGCATCGCTTTGCCGTCCAATCTTCACCCTAACCCGCGTGCCGTCAAGAGGTTGCAGCTCCACTTTTGCGAGGAACGGCTAAAATACATCAACTTAAGTTGAATTCAAGAGCTGAAAACCAAGAGAATCTTTGTTGTCAACCATGCAACGCCGCCGCTTAAAATGCTGCCCCAAACCATGTCTATCACGGCGATCTTGGTTGTAAATCCGCTGATCACAGCAAGGCTGGTGAGATCATACGTCGCATACGCCATGAGGCCGAAAAGTGCGCCTTGCCATAGTGCTTGTTGCGCATTTTCCGCCTGCACGGCCCCAGACACCGCAAAGAATACCAGCCCCCCCGCGTAGAGCATATAAAATGCCAAGGCGGCCACCAAATTTGGGTTGGCGCGCATCAGAAATCCAATTTCTGAAACATAAGTCGATCGACCCGGCCCCAACAACCATGCGAGATCGATAACGACGAATATCAGAAGCGCAATGGGATAAGCCCAGAGACTTGTGTTCATGACTTAAACTCCTTTTGAGTGTGTGCTGGTCGAAAAGCGGGCATGCAATGGCTTCGGCTTGGGCCGCAGACCTTTGATATAAAGGATTGCAGCTTCCCAATGAATGCCAACGATAACTTTGGCGGGCTGGATCAACAGGAGAAGCAAACTTTTGAACATCACAGATTGCGAAAATGGGCGCTCCTTGCCATCAAAACGAGCGCAAAGCTTAAGCTTGCCTTGCTCAAACAAAGCAATGTTAAGGCGCAGGCCATCCGCAAATCGTTGCACATTGAAATGATATTCACCTTCGACAGAGTTGAATGGTGAAACGTAAAGTTGCTTGGCTGCCACGTGTGATTTCCCCTTCTCCACGGCCATGGCATAAGAGTGGCGTTGACCAAATGTGTTGTTCACTTCATAGACAACGGCTTGCCATTCACCGGCTTCGTCTAACCCGAAATAGACCGTGATGGGGTTAAAAACCATTCCCAGTACGGCGGGATAGCACAGCATAAAAATCCGAGTAATGGGCCGAAGCGTTTTCACGCCATCCATCAAGGCGCGCACATACGTTGTGATTGGCGTGCCGTCACCGGTGCCATGATCGCGGTCCGCAATACCAAACAGCCGCCGCCGATTATAACCAAACAGCCATGTCGATGTGTTGAGATTTTCCAGTTGGTCAACATCCAATAACACGTCGGCAACGCGATAGCGCAGTTCATGGCGTTTGGGAAAATAGCGCCGATGCAGCACGCTGCCGGAAAACAGCATGGGCCCAACAAACATCATTCCGCAGCGATCAAAGAATTTGGTTGATGTACATGAATGCGGCTTGAAGGATCTTGAACAAGCCAAGGCCTACCTACGCCGCCCAATTGTTCGGCCACAGCTAAACCGGACTGCAGGCCATCCTCATGAAAACCCGAACCAAAATAGGCCCCGCAAAACCAAGTGTTTTGCTGGCCCTGCAGCGACCAGAGTTCGCGCTGCGCTCTGAGTGTGTGACAATCAAATAGGGGATGAGTGCAGTCAAAACTCAGATCAGTAAGTTCGGGTTTTGGCAACGTCACGGGATTGAGCGAAACGAAGTGATCAGTTTTCGTGTTCAAAGTTTGCAAGGCGTTCATCCAATAGGTCACACCACAATGATCAGCACCCAAGTTTCCAATATAGTTCCAGCTTGACCAATAGGCCTTGCGCCTGGGCATTAAAGAGGCGTCGCGGTGCAACACAACTTGATTATTGGAATAATGAAACGGACTTAAAAGATTTATTTCTTTGTCTCGCGGCACTTCGAGAAGGCGCAGTGTTTGATCAGCATGCGTGGCCATCACCACTTGGTCAAAGTCAGCGGAAAATCCCGAGCCGCAGATAATCGTGACGCTTTTCGGCCATCGCTTTACCACGGTAACAGCGTCGGCACGATGTATCTTCATTGGGCTTTGCAATAATTTGGCAACATAGCTCTGTGAACCACCTGAAACACTACGCCACTTATTGCGCGTGCCAAAGTTCAACAGCTGGTGATTATCAAAAAATGTGATGAAAGATTTGGCCGGATAGTCCAGCATGTTGCCCGGATGTGAAGACCAAATGGCCGCCGCCATGGGTATTAAATGGCGAGTGACAAAGGATTGACTAAATTTGTGTTGTTTCAAAAACGCGCCAAGGGAAACGGTGTCATCCAAATTTTGCGAAAGCGCTTTTGCGGTTCGGTAAAACCGGGCAATATCTGCAACCATGGCCCAATGGCTACGTGACAGAGCGGCACGCGGGGACCCCAATAGATGGCGCAAACTTGCACCAGCATACTCAATTTTGCCGCCATTGAGCGAAACTGAAAATCCCATCTCGGTTTCATCGGTGGCAACGTTGAGGTGTTGAAGCAACGCTGTGAAGTTAGGGTAGGTTTTCTCATTGAAAACGATAAACCCCACATCAATTGGCACTTCATCCAAAATTTCAGTGTGGGCGTGGCCGCCGATACGTTGTCCGGCTTCAAACACGGTGACAGTGTGAGATTTTGACAATAACCAAGCCGCGGAAAGCCCGGATATACCAGAGCCGACCACCGCTACATTCAATTTTTGCACACTGTGCCCCTTTGTTGCATATATACGAAACGACACCAAAGCTGGATTAGTTTCAGATAGCAATAAGTGATCCAAGCAAGGCACGGAGGCGTAAGCTTACGAGTGATGCAAAAGACGCCCTCTATATTTGCCAATGGCAATGCAAACGCACCTCCAGCACAGCCTGAAAGGCTGCCAGTGAACGAAGCCCGTTTAACAAACTTGATTAAGCTGGTGGCCCAAAATCTTGACCGAGAGGCCTTTGGAGAATTGTTTGATGCCTTGGCCCCCCGGGTGAAAGGCACGCTGCGAAAACGCGGATTGGACCGTGAAGCCGCCGAAGACGTGATGCAGGACGTTCTGCTGAGTATTTGGATCAAGGCTGGTCTGTTTGATCCGGCGCGTGGAAGTTTAATGGGTTGGGTTTACACCATTACCCGCAACGCCTCCATCGACCGGGCACGCCGCCAGAAACCCAGCGTGTCACTTGATCTTATCGAGTGGGAGCCCGCGGATCAAAGTGAAAGTTCAGAAGACCGGGTGTTGCGCCTGAGTGCCAATGAGAATTTGAAAAGTGCAATGACCCTTGTGCCTGCTGATCAATTGGTCATCATTCGCATGGCTTTTGAACAAGATCTTTCGCAATCCGAAATTGCCTCGCGCTTAAAATTGCCATTAGGCACGGTTAAATCTCGCATGCGCTTGGCCTATGCCCGCATGCGTAAATGCATAGAAGAGAACCAATGACAGTTAATCACCATCTTGATGAAGCCACATTGTTTGCCTTCGGCGCAGGAACTTTGCAATTTTCTCTCACTGTGCTGGTGAAAGCGCATTTAGAATTGTGTCCCAAGTGCCGATGTGCGGCAGTTGCGGCCTCCGAAATTGGCGGTGTGCTTTTGGGCGAGCAAGATGAACTTGCTGTGGGTGTTGAGAGCAAAGCGGCTGTGATGGAGCGTATCGGTACAGCCACCTTGCACCGCTTACCAGTCCGAACGGTACGGCGCGAGGATGAAATGCCTAATGTTTTGCGGTCACTGCTGAAAGATGCGAATTTTGATTCCTTGAAATGGAAAAAAGCCGGGCCAGGTCTCGCTGTGATTAAATTACAAAAATCAGACGAGGAGCCGGGCTTCTTCGGTTTACTGCGTATTGAACCAGGCCGTAAAATGCCTGATCATGGACATGGCGGGACGGAGTTGACGCTGGTTTTGCAAGGCGCCTATGAAGATGCGATGGGCCATTTTGGACGTGGAGACATTGCGGATCTGGATGAGAGTGATATTCACACTCCTGTGGTTACTGGCGACGTGGCTTGCATTTGCCTGGTGGCCAATGACGCGCCGACACGGTTTCAATCTTGGCCTGCTCGCTTGGTGCAAAGGTTCATCGGCATTTGAGCGAAAGCCTGCCATGGAAAGTGGTTTGGGTAACCGGTGCTTCCAGTGGCATAGGCCAAGAGGTTGTGCGGCAGCTGGCGGCACAAAACATAAAAGTTGCCGCGTCATCTCGCAAAGGCTGGCTAGAGCCCCTGCCGGCGAATGTGATGAACCTGCCCTTGGATGTTACGGATGCAATCGCCGTCGAAGATTGTATTGCGCGTATTGAAAAAGAACTCGGCCCCATTGATTTGGCTGTGCTGGGCGCTGGTGCTTATCAGCCCTTTGAACTTTCCACATGCGATGCTGCCGAATTCGCGCGTATCAATTCCACCAATTATTTGGGCGTTACAAATTGCGTAGCGCCGCTGTTGAGACGCATGGTGGCAAGACGCGCTGGGCATATATCATGGATTGCCTCTGTGGCTGGCTACAACGGCCTGCCCAAAGCAAGCTATTATGGGCCAACAAAAGCGGCGCTGATCAATTTGGCAGAGTCACTTTGGCACGAAGCCAAGCCCAAAGGTGTTGCGATCAGCGTGATCAATCCCGGGTTTGTGGAAACACCAATGACCAAAGCCAACGATTTTCCCATGCCGTTTTTAATGAAACCAAGCCGCGCAGCAACGCTAACAATTCGAGGCTTGGCACGTAAGCAGTTCGAGATTGCCTACCCTCTGCCATTTGTGCTGATTTTAAAATTCCTGCAAAAACTGCCTCTCAGCTTGAAGTTATGGATCATCGGATTTAGCGCTGGAACGTAGGGCATCACCGCGCGCCCAGTTCATCCTTCATAATTTCAAGCTCCAACCATTGATCTTCGCACACCGACAGTTCGGCAGTCGCCACGGCATGGCGCGCACCCGCTTTCTCAAAGCGCGTCGGATCACGCGTGAAAAGCGTTTGATCAGCCAACGCGTTTTCAAGTTTTGCTAACTCGTTCTTCAGCGCTGAAATTTTTACAGGCAAAGTTTCAAGTGCATACTTCTCGTTGAAAGAAAGCTTGCGCTTGGGCTGTTGCACCTTGGCAATTTGCGCAGCACTATCAGCTTTCGGCTTGATTTCCGCGCCTGTTTTTCGCGCTTCAACACCTGCCCCCCGTTGGGCCAGCATGTCCGAATAGCCGCCTGCATACTCCTGCCACTTTCCTTCACCTTCATTCATCAGAACCGACGAGGCGAGTTTATCGAGGAAATCACGATCATGGCTGACGAGGATAACGGTGCCTTGATAGGCGGCCAGAAACTCTTGCAAGAGATCAAGTGTTTCCAAATCCAAATCATTGGTGGGCTCGTCAAGGATCAAAAGATTGGAAGGTTTCGCCAACTCTCTCGCCAGAATAAGTCTTGCTCTCTCGCCCCCTGACAAAACTGAAACGGGTGTTCGTGCCTGTTCTGGTCGGAACAAAAAATCACGCATGTAACTGACGACATGCTTGGTCTCACCATTGATGGTGACTGATTGGCCGCGACCTGCCGTGATCACTTCCTGAACCATATCAGTGGGGTTCAAACTGGCGCGTGACTGATCTAGTGATACCACTTGCAGACTGGTACCGCGCTTTATTTTACCTTCATCCGCATCCAGATCACCTGTGATTAATTTGATCAGGGTTGTCTTGCCCGCACCGTTTGGGCCGATGATGGCAAGATGATCACCACGTAATATGACAAGATCAAGGTTCTCAACAATCTGCCGTGTGTCGAAGCTCTTGGAAATTCCCGTAGCTTCCAAAACCAACTTGCCCGAAATCTCGCCAGCGGATGCCGCGAGATTGACGTGCCCTTGTTGGCCCACATAGTCTCGGCGCTCTTTGCGCAAAGAGCCAAGAAGTTCCACACGCCGCATGTTTCGCTTGCGTCGCGCGGTTACCCCGTAACGCATCCAGTGTTCTTCAGTGGCAATGCGTTGTGTCAATTTCTGTTGGAGGATTTCTTCCTCCTCCAACAATTTATCACGCCATTCTTCAAAATGTTCAAAACCACGATTGAGGCGGCGCGTTTCTCCACGATCAAGCCACACCGTACTATTTGATAAGTTCGCCAAAAAACGTCGGTCATGGCTTATGATAATCATCGCTGAGCGTAGAGATTTCAGTTCAGTTTCAAGCCATTCAATTGCCGGAAGATCAAGATGGTTGGTGGGCTCGTCCAACAACAGAATGTCTGGCACGGGTGCTAATGTGCGGGCAAGCGCCGCACGCCGCGCCTCGCCGCCAGAAAGCGTGGATGGGTTTTCTTCTCCCGTCAATCCCAGTTGATTGAGATAATGCCGCGCACGATAGGGATCATCAGCTGGCCCAAGACCCGCTTCAACATACTCTTGCACCGTTTTGAACTCAGCAAAGTCAGGCTCTTGCGGCAAATAGCGCAACGTTATTCCCGGTTGCAAAAAGCGGGTACCTAAATCTTGTTCAACCTGACCAGCGACTATTTTCAATAAAGTTGATTTGCCAGAACCGTTACGCCCAACCAGGCACAATCGATCCCCCTGATGCAGCATCAATTCTGCGTTGGATAGTACAGGCCTGCCGCCAAAGGTGAGTGTTATGTTTTGTAGATTAAGAAAAAGATTTGCCATGCGCTAGTAAACGATAACCGTTCGGATAGATTTTCCCTCATGCATCAAATCGAAAGCCGTATTGATTTTTTCCAATGGCAAGATATGTGTGATCATCGGATCAATATCAATTCTTCCGTCCATATACCAATCGACGATTTTAGGAACGTCTGTGCGGCCACGCGCACCGCCGAAAGCCGTCCCCCGCCATGACCTGCCGGTAACCAGCTGGAAGGGCCGCGTTGAGATTTCTTGGCCGGCACCAGCCACGCCGATGATAATCGATTGCCCCCAACCTTTATGAGCGCATTCCAGCGCCACGCGCATCACCTTCACATTTCCAATACATTCAAATGTGTAGTCCGCCCCTCCGTTAGTCAATTCTACCAGATAGGCTACAAGATCGTCCGAGAGTTTTGACGGATTGATGAAATGGGTCATGCCAAACTTGCGGCCCCACGCCTCTTTGTCGTCATTCATGTCAACGCCGACAATTTGGCGGGCACCGGCCAGACGCAGGCCCTGAATGACATTGAGGCCAATGCCGCCGAGGCCGAACACAACGGCGATTGATCCCACTTCAACCTTGGCCGTGTTGATGACGGCACCTACACCTGTCGTAACACCACAACCGATGTAACAAATCTTATCGAACGGCGCGTCTGGCCGGACTTTAGCCAAGGCAATTTCCGGCACCACCGTGAAGTTAGAGAATGTGGAACACCCCATATAGTGATGCACCATCTGGCCTTTGTATGAAAAGCGCGACGTGCCATCGGGCATCAAGCCCTTGCCTTGCGTGGTTCGGATTTTCTGGCACAGATTTGTTTTTGGATTAAGGCAGTATTCACACTCGCGGCACTCTGGAGTGTAAAGCGGGATCACGTGATCACCCGCTTTCAAAGACGTCACGCCTCTGCCAACATCAACAACAACACCTGCCCCCTCATGGCCCATAATGGCTGGAAACAGCCCTTCAGGATCGGCACCGGATATGGTGAACTGATCAGTATGGCAAACGCCTGTGGCCTTGATTTCGACCAGAACCTCGCCTTCGCGAGGGCCTTGCAAATCCACTTCAACGATTTCGAGAGGCTTTCCGGCTTCAAACGCAACAGCGGCACGAGATTTCATTCAAACGTCTCCAACGAGTGGCTAGCTCATAGCGAGAACGTGGCGACCATTCAATCCGCGAGATAGGCCTTCACGGTGGATTCCGCGCCATTTTTCCAAATAGCATTCAGATAATGCGCAAATTGCTTCTGCATTTCTGGATGCTTACCCACTTCGCCATAAATCTCGGCCATATCAAGCCACTCTTGCGGGTTGGATTTTGCCTTTTGAGAGCGCGAGTGCAAAGCATCCCAATTGGGATCGTTAGGTTCGATAACTTTGCCACTATCGGTGGTTCCGAAACAATAGCGACACCACAGGGCTGATTCCAAAGCAAGTCCACGAATGGATTTTCCGGCCAGCAAACGATCGGCAATCGGCGGAACAATAAATTTTGGTTGGCGGTTTGAGCCATCAAGGCAGAGCCGGCGGATCGTATCGGCAATTTTTGGATTAGAAAAGCGTCGTTCAATCAGTTTCTGATAATCAAACAGGTCAGTGCCTGGCACGGGATGCACTGTTGGTCTGATTTCTTCATCTGTTACTTTTTTGAGATAGGCTTTGATCAGGGGCGTTTGCATCGCTTCGTGCGCGAATTGAATATCCATCAATCCGCCAATGTAAGCAATCACGGCATGGCCGCCATTGAGAATGCGGATTTTCATATATTCCCAAGGTGTCACGTCTTTAACGAACTCAGCGCCCACCAACTCCCACTGCGGGCGGCCCAGTGGAAAGTTATCTTCCACCACCCACTGCTTGAACTTTTCACAGAAAACCGGCCATTGATCTTCCACGCCAAATTGATCGGCGCAAACCTTACGCTCGCGATCTCCGGTGGCTGGTGTGATACGGTCTACCATGGCATTGGGGAATGCTACATTCTTGATGATCCAATCGGCAAAATTTGAATCTGACAGTTTAGCCAATCCCGCCACGGCATTGCGCGCCACAACGCCGTTATGCGGAACATTGTCACAAGACATAACTGTGAATGGCGCAAGTCCCTTGGCTTTGCGCAGCTTCAAGCCAGCAACAATAAAACCAAAAACAGTCGAAGGATCTTCTGGATTGTTGCCATCCTTTACAATCGCCGGATGGGAAGGATCAAACTTCTGGGTCGCCGGATCAATAAAATACCCACCTTCGGTAATCGTCATTGACGCAATGCGAATCTGAGGATCAGACAGCCTCTCCAAAATCGCGGCCTTGTTACCCGGCGATATGAAATCGATGAGAGATCCTGTCACATGCGCCGTTGAGAGATCATTATCTTGTTCCACAACGGTGGTAAGAAAATCTTGCGTCGATAGCTTCAGGCGCACGCTTTCATCAAAAGCCATAACCCCGGCTCCAACCAAGGCCCAATCGTGGTTTAAACCCATGTTAAACAGGTCATCAAGGTAAACCGCGAGATGGGCGCGGTGAAAATTGCCAACTCCAAAATGCAAGATACCGGCTTGCAGCTCTTGGCGACCATATTTTGGCACCTTCAAGGTTTTGCCAATGCTCGGCAAATTAGTTAGAGAAAGCTTTGTCATTCAAGACCTCACAAAAAATCTACGGCGCGAGAAGCGAGTGCCATGGTTGGCGCATTGGTATTGCCCGACGGAATAAACGGCATGGCTGAGGCGTCAATAACGCGCAAACCTTCTACACCTCGCACCCGCAATTCGGAATCCAAAACCGCAAAATTGTCATTGCTTTTGCCCATTCGGCAGGTGCCAACAGGGTGCCAATTTGTTTTCACCGTGCGACGACAGTGTTGAGCCAACGCATCGTCCGATGTCACGTCCTTGCCCGGCAAAATTTCAAATGTAATTTTCGCTGAGAGCGGCTGTTGTTTCAAAATTTCCCGAGCATATTTTAATCCCGCAATTTCCAGCCTAAGGTCTTCCGGTTCAGCTAAATAGTTATTGTCAATAATGGGTTTGTCTTGCGGGTTGGAAGACCGCAATTTAACCGTTCCGCGTGAGGCAGGGCGCAATAGACAGGAGTTTAGTGTCACGCCATCCCGCGCCATTGCATTTTTTACATCTGCATCCACATAGATTGACGGAACGCAATACATTTTGATTGTTGGCCGCTTGCCGCCGTCAGGGTCGATATAAGCACAAGCCTCAACACCAACACTCGTTACCGGCCCACTTTTAAACAGTATATACTGCAAGCCATTTTTGAGCGCGCGAAACCCTTTGTCTTCACCATCATAGCCAAAATGGCCTTTTGTGGCAGATACCACCGGTACTTCATGGTGATCCTGCAAATTCTCTCCCACGCCCGGCAAATCAACAATGGTTTTAATGTCGTGGATTTGAAGTTGCGCCGCAGGCCCCAGGCCACTCAACATCAAGATTTTTGGTGTGCCGTAACTGCCTGCTGACATCAGGACAGCGTGGGAGCACCGCGCCACTTTGGTTTGGCCTTTTTGCAGATAGGTAACGCCTACGCAACGTAGACCCTCAAATAATAAATTCAAAACAAGAGCATCGCAAACCACAGAAAACTGCCGATCAGTGATAATGGGAGCGAGAAATGCGTCAACGGCGTTCCAGCGCCTGTGATTTAGCGTGGTATATTGCATAGTACCCACGCCAGCTTGATTTTCACCGTTGAAATCCGACGTATACGGCACGCCCAAGCCTTGCACCGCTTGGACATAGTCTTGTGTGAGCTGGCACTTAACTCCCGTATCTGAAACATGGAGCGGGCCATTCACACCGTGATAGCTATTGTTAAAGCTATGATTGCACTCAAGTGCACGGAAATGCTCCAGCATCGTTGCATAGTTCCATTTACCTTGGCTCTCGAGATATCGATCCCAATGTTCGTAGTCTTGCGTTTGCCCGCGTGTATAAACCATGCCATTGATCGATGACCCACCACCCAGAATGTTTGCTTGGCCCACTTTGGGAGCACGGCCGCCCAAATGCTTTTGTGCAACCGGTTCGTGCAACTCAACCACATCGCTGCCCGCAATGCCCTTCATCCAGGCCGCAGGCATAGGCAGATAAAACCGCGAAAGACCCGTTGCCCTTGCGGGGCCCCTCTCCAACATTAGAACACGCGCGCCCTTCTCACGCACCAGCCGCCATGCCGCAGTGCAACCAGCCGACCCCCCGCCCACAATGATATAGTCATAGTTAATTGTCACACCTTGGTTACTCGACCTTGCGCATCGAAGTGGTGCAGACGCTTGGCATCTGGTGTCATCCAGATCTTGTCGCCTGGGCCGTAATTACTTTCACCCGTTGCCCGCACAGTAATTTGACCGCGCTTACCAGCATCGACATGCAGGAATGTATCTGATCCCAAATGCTCGGTTATCTTAACTGTGCCCGGCCAATCACCTTTTTTATCCGAAATCGCTATATGCTCAGGGCGTACCCCAATCGTATTGCCTTCCACGAAATTCATCTTGGGCGAGCCGATAAAGCCGGCCACAAATATGGATTGTGGTTTGTTGTAAAGCTCCATAGGCGTGCCCACCTGCTCAATCACGCCTCTATTCAAAACCACAATGCGGTCGGCCATGGTCATGGCTTCAACCTGATCATGGGTTACATAGACCATTGTAGAGCCAAGATCCTGATGCAGCTGCATGATGAAAATGCGCATATTCACCCGCAGCGCCGCGTCAAGATTGGAAAGGGGTTCATCAAACAAAAAACCCGACGGATTGCGCACAATGGCGCGGCCAATTGCAACCCGTTGGCGCTGGCCACCCGAGAGCTGACCAGGTTTGCGATCAAGATATTCTGTGAGGTTCAGAGTTGCAGCGGCCTTGGCAATTTTCGGTGCAATTTGTTCAGGCGTTTCGCCCGCCATTTTCAAGCCAAAGGCAATATTGTTGCGAACGCTCATATGAGGATAAAGCGCATAGGATTGAAACACCATGGACAAACCGCGCTTGGCCGGTGCGGTGTCTGTCATATCCTTGCCGTCGATCAAAATTTCGCCAGCAGTGATGTCTTCAAGACCGGCAATCATCCGCAACAAAGTGGACTTACCACAACCAGAAGGGCCGACGAAAACAATGAATTCGCCGTGCTTGATATCAAGATCAGCGCCAGGAATAACCACGGTTTCGCCAAAGGCTTTGCGGACTTTTTTAAGTTGGATCGTGCCCATTTTATTTCACTGCTCCGAATGTAAGTCCGCGTACGAGTTGTTTTTGTGAGAACCAGCCGACGATCAAGATGGGCACAATGGCCATCAGCGAAGCCGCCGATAGTTTTGCCCAAAATTGGCCTTCGGGGCTGGAATACTCTGAGATAAAGAAACTCAAAGGCGCCGCATATTTGTTGGTAAGGTTCAGCGACCAGAAAGCTTCATTCCAGGCCAATATCAGATTGAGCAGGCACGTTGATGCAATGCCGGGCAGTGCCATTGGAGTGAGCACTCGGACAATTTCGTTCCATAAAGAAGCACCATCCATGCGCGCGGCCTCAAGTATTTCTACAGGAATTTCTTTGAAATACGTGTAAAGCATCCAAATGATGATGGGCAAGTTGAGAAGCATGGCCAAGGGAACCATTCCCCAGAAACTATCAATCAAGTTATATTCGCTCAGGTTAATCCATCCCCAATCTTTAAAGATCAACCCATTGCGATTAAACATGAGGTAGATCGCAATCAACGCACCTGCGGGCGGCATCATTTTGGTGGAGAGCATCCAAAGCAACGTGTCTGTTGTGGCGCGCGTCCAAACCCATGCCGTTGGTGGGACAATGCATAAGAGCAACAACAGAAAACCAACAACTGCATTCTGAGGATGCCAACCGTTGGCATAAAGAACCCCAGCAGCAATTAATCCACAGCTGAAGACGATGGCAAGCCAGCCCCAACCGCTGATCGTGCTGCTGGGCGTGGTTCGCGGAGCAAAAGCCATAGACCATGCTGCCGGCACAGCAAATAAAAGCCCCAGCAATGTCGACAAGACCGCAATAATAACCGTATTAAAAACATAACGGAAATAATCCGAGCGCTCTTGAACAATGCCAAAATTCTCCAATGTCCAAGGTGTCGACAGCATATTTTGGGGCAGAGTATATGCATCGGATTCCGATTTGAATGCGGCTACTGCTGTCCACAAAATCGGAAAAAACATGAGCAATCCGATGAACCATGCCAAGATGGTGATTGCAACAGTGCGCCTGGTGGATTGTTTGCGGGCCATTTGTTCAAGCCTCCAAATTCTTGCCTACGATGCGGACCAGGAAAATGGATACCAGATTGGCCAGAACAACTGCGATAAGACCACCGGCCGCCGCTGCACCCACATCGTTGGCATCATTGAGTTGTGAGAAAACAAGATATGTGAGGTTGCCCGCAACGCCACCGACACCCGGCAATTTGATTTCTGCAAAAATGTTCAAAAGGAAAATTGTTTCGATCAAGATAACCACAGTGATCGGGCGGGCCAAATGCGGCAAAACAATATAGCGGAAATAACTGAGCGGAGGTGTCCCATCCATTGCTGCTGCGTCCTTCTGCTCTTCATCGAGAGATTGTAAAGCTGTTAACAAAATAAGCGCAGCGTAAGGCAGCCATTGCCAGGACACGATGATGATCACGGAAATAAGTGGGAAAGTTCCAAACCAATCGATGGGTCGAAGCGCCCCAAAATAGGTTTGGATCCCGGCAAATAATCCAAAGACAGGGTGCATCAGCAAGTTCTTCCATACCAGTGAGGACACAGTGGGCATTATAAAAAACGGCGATATCATCAACAGGCGAACGACGCCGCGCCCCAAAAAGGGTTGATCAAGCAGCAAGGCTAACAAAGTTCCGCCAACCACCGTTGTGACGATAGTCGAAAAAACCAACAGCAAAGTGTGCAGAAGGTCCTTAGTGAAATAGGGATCAGTTATAAAATAATAGAAATTTGAAAGCCCAAACCAACTCGTATTGTCAGGATCCTGTAAATTATACCGCAAAAACGCGAAATAAATAGTGAGAACAAGAGGGATAAAAGCCCAGCCTGAAAGCACCAACAGCGATGGAGCAAGCGCCCATTTACCGATTGCCTGAGATTGAGTCGTTGCCATCGTATCCCTGCCCGTAGCCCATAAAAATCTATAAAGTACCACCCCGCGCAGGAGCAAGCTCAAGCACTATAAGCTCGCTACTGGACGGGGATGGCCTGGGAGAAAATTCGGGCGGCAGCGAATGCCGCCGCCCTCACTCAAGTGATTACTTGATATAACCGGCTTTGGTCATTTCAGCAGTTGTATAGTCTTGAGCCTGCTTCAGAGCATCGTCAGCGCTGATTTGGCCAGCCAAAGCAGACGAGAAGATTTCGCCAACTTTTGTGCCGATTCCGGCAAACTCAGGAATAGCGACAAACTGGATGCCGGTATAGGGAACTGGCTTTGCAGTTGGATGCATTGGATCAGCAGCATTCATCGATGCCAAAGTCATCGCAGCAAATGGCACCTTCAGGTATTCTGGGTTCTTGTACAATGAAGTACGCGTACCCGGAGGCACGTTCGCCCAGCCTTCTTTTGCGGCAATGAGTTCGCCGTAATGCTTAGAGGTTGCCCAGCCAATAAACTTCTGAGCAGCGTCAACTTTCTTCGAACCAGCCGGGATTGCGAGAGCCCAAGCCCACAGCCAGTTGGCGCGTTTGCCAAAGCCTGCATCAGGAGCAATTGTGAAACCAACATCAGCTGCATTTTTCGAAGCCTTTGCATCGATCACGAATGAGCCAGCTGCCGTCGCGTCAGCCCACATCCCGCACTTACCGGATTGGAACAGAGCAAGGTTTTCAGAGAAGCCGTTACCTGAAGCGCCTGCCGGACCGTCATCCTTCATCACTTTCAAATAGGTGGTAATAGCTGCCTTCCATTCCGGCGTATCAAATTGTGGATGCCACTTCTCGTCAAACCAACGCGCGCCGAAAGAGTTGGCCATGGTTCCGAGAAATGCCATGTTTTCGCCCCAGCCGGCTTTGCCACGAAGGCAAATGCCGTTGATACCGGCGGCACGGTCTGTCATCTTGTCAGCAGCAGCGATGATTTCCGGCCATGTTGGCGTATCCGACATTTTCAAGCCAGCTTTTGCCATCAGATCCTTGCGATACATTACAAAGGATGATTCACCGTAGAATGGCGCAGCGTAAAGCTTGCCGTCTACAGAAAGCCCACCAGCCACGGCTGGAAGAATGTCTTTGGGATCGTCAATGCCAGCCAGTGGAACGAGCCAACCTTTTTTGCCCCAGATTGGCGTTTCATACATGCCGATGGTCAGCACGTCATATTGGCCACCCTTGGTTGAAATATCTTTCGTTACTTTCTGACGCAGATCGTTTTCTTCTAATGTCACCCAGTTTAACTTGATACCTGGGTTAGCAGCGGTGAAATCGTCGGTATATTTCTGCATGCGGATCATGTCACCGTTGTTTACGGTGGCGATCGTCAAAGTAGTGTCTTCGGCCATAGCTGTGCCTGCCATCAGGGCAAGTGCAAAGCCACCAACTACACCGGTCATTAATTTTTTCATTAAATCCTCCCAATGTGATTGGGCGATTGCCCAATCTACGGGCAGATATTCAACCGGACCATGCCACGCGTCAAGCACAATTCAGTGCTGCGATGCACCAATTATTCATTTCTCAAGCAGGGATGTCGCCATGGCTTCATTAGTGATCAGACCGTTGACCAATTCGCCCACAAGCGCGGCACGAACTGCCTTAAGGCGATCGGCCATCATCACAACGCCAATCAATTTACGTTTTGCAGGTTTTGCCAGCGGCACACTCAGCACCCTATCGTTGGTTAAACCTTCAATCAATTCGCCCTTCGCATCGAACGCCCATCCTGTGATTTCGCCAGCCGCCCCCGCCCGCATTAACGAGCGAATTTCGTCAGGCCTCACGAATCCGTCTCTCAACAATGCGGCGCTTTGATCAATTGTACCAATACCCACAAAGGTTACATTGGCTTGCTCTGCCAGCTCAACGATATTGCGAAGGGACTTCTGCTCTAACAATAAATTCTTTTCATGCACTGTAGTTGCAATAACGGGCAGTGGCATTGGATAATAAGGGGCGCGAACACGATCACCAATCCGGCTGGCCACATCGAAAATCGAAGCAGAACCATCAGGAGCGATATTGCCCACCAACGAGACAATTTTGTGCTGGGGGCAATCCATGGGGCTAATTTGCTCTGCCATTGAACGCAACATTCGCCCGGTGCCCATCGCCACAATAACCGGATGCGAAGAGACCAAATAACGTTCCAGTTCGGCAGCGGCAGCCTCGGCCACTCCAACACCTGTGGCGGTCGCCTCACGGTCGCTCGGCACAACCTCACAGTAGTCGATGGAATAAGCACCTTTCAATCTTTCAGCCAACTCCAGACACACCCCAATCGGATGATCCAAACGAACGCGGATGAGCTTTTCACTGATCGATATCGAAACGAGGCGCTGCGCGGTTTGCCTTGATATTCCAAGTTTGCGGGCAATCTGATCCTGGGTATTACCGGCGATATAATAAAGCCAACCCGCCCTCGCTGCGTCATCCAGTCTTTCATTTTCCGGATCAGTTTTTCGCATCACGCTGCAATCCCGATTTCGCGAAATGCATCAAGCAAAGCGCTCATGGAGTCAAGAACGCGGTGGGGTACCACCTCGTCTGGCAGTCTGTAACCTGCTTTAATGTGGCTGCCACCGGCAAAATGCCAAACTTGCATCTGAGCTGCCAACGCAGCCCTCACGCCCATTTCGCTGTCTTCCACCACCAGGCAACTGCCGCGTTTAACGTTCATTTCTAACGCAACATGAAGAAACAAGTCTGGTGCTGGTTTACCTGAGCTGACCATAGAGGCCGTGAAGCATCGCCCTTTGAAATATTTTTCCAACCCTGATTCCGCCAGTGAAACCGCCAGCCGAGGCGGGCTTGATCCCGTGGCAAGGCAGAATTGCACCGCCATGGCGGAAAGCACTTCGCAAACACCTGGCATCGACTTTAAATTTCCCACCATTCTGTCCAACAGCCTTAAACGGTAAGTGCTGGCGAAATCTTCGGGAAGCGGCTTGCCAAAGCGCTGCGTTGCGCGCACTGCCGCGGAAGCGAAGCTGCGGCCCAAAAAATCACTTCGGAATAATTCTGGCGTAAGCGGCATCCCAACTTCTGTCATCATTTGCATCAGAACAGAAGCACTGAGCACCTCGCTATCGACCAAAACGCCATCACAATCAAAAATGACGAGTTCAATTTTTCTTTTTGGTTGAGAATGTGGCAAGGCCGACCTTTAATTCTGCGCTATGTGCCGCAGCGATACCACCCAATGCCTCCAGTGCGCGAGGGGCATCTTCACCTTCAGCGGCGTTAATCATCAATTTTGCGGCCGTTGTTGCAAACGCTGAGCGTAAGATTATTTTATTTGCCATCTCGCGTGCCGCTGCGAGGCCTTCACCTTTCGGCACTACCAAGTCGCACAATCCATATCTTTGCCCTTGTTCAGCAGAAATAATTTCACCGGCCAGTGACATCCGGCGAATAACTTGCGCTCCGAAACGCTTTACTGCACGCTGCGTGCCTGACCAGCCCGGGATAATGCCTAAGCCGGTTTCAGGTAAACTGAACTTGGCTTGTTCCTCGGCAATGCGAAAATCTGCGCAAGTTGCAAGCTCAAAACCGCCACCAATGGCTGAACCATTGAGTGCAGCGATCAATGGAACGCGCAATCTTGAAAGAGCGTCAAAAGCGCGGTGTCCGATACGCACCCATTGCAATCCGAAATCTTCCGGTGCTTCAACACTCCATGCTGCAATATCGCCACCCGCGCAAAATGCCTTCTCGCCCTGGCCCGTGATGATGGCCACTTTGATGTTTGAATCAGCATCAATATGAAATGCCGCGGCTTCCAGAGCTAAGACCATGGCTTTGTCCAGCGCATTCAACTTTTCGGGCCGTGCCAAAGTAACGATGGCCAGCGGCCCGTCTTTATTTAGCAAAACATGCGCATGGCCCGTTTCAACCATGAACCACACCCCCTAATTTTTCCTCAGTGAAGAGCGCTGCATCCATCAATTTCAAATGAGGCGAAATAATCAAAGGAAAATCGCTTTGCTCAATGATGTTGCTTTGCAATGAAACGCCCGGCGCAATTTCCGTCACCACCACGCCTTGGGTTGTCAGGATCATAACGCAACGCTCTGTCACATATGTCACATTCTGTCCTTGCTTCACGCCCCGTTGGCCAGAAAAGGTAATCTCTTCACATGCCTTCACCAACTTTTTAGTTTTGCCTTCTCTTTCAATCACCAGCTTTCCGCTATTGATGGTCATTTTGGCGCCCGCATTAAAATATCCTGAATAGACAATCTTGCGCGCACGAGCCGTAATATCCACAAATCCGCCAGCACCCGCTGTCACATGCGGCTTGGCGCTCAACTTATGCACATTAACGCTTCCCTGCTCGTCAATCTGGAGAAACGATAGCAGCGCGCAATCAAACCCGCCGGCTTGAAAATAGGTAAACTGATGGGGGCTGGCCACAATAGCCTCGGCATTCGAGGAACAACCGAACTGAAAATCCAAGAGCGGAATGCCACCCACTGCGCCCTGCTCAATCACCCAAGTGCATGCCCCATGCTGGCCTTCCTCCAGCAAAATACGCGGCACATTGGCAGAAACACCAAAGCCCAAATTCACCGCCCAACCGCGCTTTAGGTCCTGCGCCACACGCCGCGCCATAACCTTGCCAACACCAAAATCCATAAAGGCAAAATCCGAGAGTGGTTTAACCACCTCACCGCTGATTGCCGGATCATAGGGCGTTTGCGTGGTTTGCCATTGATCCGGTGCCTCCACAACATAGTCGATCAAAATGCCGGGCACGCGTACGTGATGCATCGGAATTGACTCGTTTTCAACAATGCGTTTCACCTGCGCGATAACCATGCCGCCATTGTTATGCGCAGCAAGAGCCACTTCCATAGCTCCAAGATACGCCCCCTCCTTTTCAAAGGAGAGATTGCCGCGATGATCTGAGGCAGAAGCGCGAATGATGCCTACCTCGGGAATGATTGACGGAAAATATAGCCAGGTTTCGTCGTCAAATTTAATTTTCTTCACAATGGGCGAAGCTGCCGCCAACCCATTCATGGCGCAACCCTGTTGATCTGGGTCAACAAAAGTGTCGATACCAACCTTGGTCAAAACGCCCGGGCGCTTCGCCGCTGCTTCACGCAGCATGTCAAACACAATACCCGACGGCACATTGTAAGCCGGAATTTCATTGGCCGTTACGCGCTGCCAAATAAATGGCGGCTCTGCGGATGACGGGCCCGATGGATAAGATCCACCGATGATGCGCGCGATTTGGCCCTGATTGGCCGATAGATGTTCAACGCCCTTCACGCCATAGAAATCTCCCGCCGCAATAGGGTGAATCATGGTGAGGGCTTTGGGCGATTGGTGCTTTATAAAGCGCGCTCCCATGGCTTTCAAAACTGCATCAGGGCAGCCGAGGCCAGATGATGAATTCACAGCCACAATCGAACCATCACTGATATGCGATATAGCTTCGGCGGCAGAGACCATTTTTGGCATCAACGATTTCCCCGAATGAGATCCGCCGCTTTTTCAGCCATGGCAATGGTGGGCGCATTGGTGTTGGAGCTAACAACCCGCGGCATGATTGAAGAGTCACACACCCGCAAACCGTCAATTCCGCGAACCCGGCACTGTGGATCAACCACCGCCATCTCATCGCGCATACCACCCATCTTGCATGTGCCAACAGGATGGTAAGATGATCGTGCCGAGGCCCGTGACATTTCGACATACTCCTGCTTTGTCTTGCAGTTGGCTCCAGGAAAATGCTCTGTGGAAACAAACCGCCGCATGGAACGTGAGCGGCCAACCTCTTGTGTAATTTTTATTGCCTCAATGTGGCGCTCAAGATCATAAGGCTCCGCGAAGGAATTAGGGTCAATCAACGGAGCATCAGCGGGATTGTTGGATCGCAACGTCACCGAACCACGGGATTTGGGCCGCGTATAATACGAGTTGCACGTCGCGCCGTTGCCACCCGGAACATCACTCACCCCTTTTTCAACACCAGCGCCAGCCAAAAAATGAAACTGCAAATCCGGGGTTTTTTCTTCCTTCTTATTACCCCACCAAAAAGCGCCGGCCTCAACGATGTTGGAGGCCACTGGCCCAGATTTAAACAACAGATACTCTGCACCCGCCGCCAACTTCCACCGCAACTTTTTATATTTGTCGTACGAATGTGGGCCATTCAACGCCCACGTCACATCGGTGGAAAAATGATCATGAAAATTTTGACCCACACCTGTGAGGTCGTGAATCACAGAAATATCTTTTTCTTTTAAATGTTTTGCCGGGCCCACTCCTGACAGCATTAACAACTTCGGCGAACCAATGGCCCCTGCCGTAACAATCACTTCTCCGCCTGCTTCAAATTTTCGAAGTTGGCCGTTCTCCGCCACTTCAACGCCATTGGCACGGCCTTTTTCAATAAGGACGCGCAACACTGAAACGTCAGTTTTCACAGTGAGGTTTTTGCGCTTCTTCACCGGCTCCAAATAAGCCAAGGCAGCAGAACAACGCCGCCCACCGCGCGTTGTGGTTTGATAAAAACCTGCGCCAACTTGATTGCCAGAATTGAAATCCGCGTTGAACGGCATCCCGATATCCATGCAGCCTTGCACATAGGCTTGGCTCATTACATTGGGCACATTGTCCGAAACCGTCAGCGGCCCATCAACACCATGTTCGGCACCGCCAAGCCGCATATTTCCCTCTGACTTCACAAAATAAGGCTGCAAATTTTTCGAAGCCCAACCTTTGCAACCATGGTCAGCGGCCCAGCTATCATAATCTTCAGGGCAGCCACGCGTGTATATTTCGGCGTTGATCGAAGAACCGCCGCCCAAAACGCGGGCCTGCGGATAAACCACCGTGCGGTTATTTGCGTGACGCAGCGGCGTGGTTTCATAACCCCAAGTCAGCGGCCCACTTGTCAAAAATGCGAATCCCACCGGCATGTGGATGTAACGATTGGTGTCCTTGGGCCCCGATTCCAGAAGGAGCACTTGCGCATCATTCTCGCTCAAACGGGCGGCAAGAACGCAGCCCGCCGAACCTCCGCCCACGATAATGTAATCATACATGCTTGCGCTGCCTTAACATTTGCGATAATCATAAATAACTATTTAGTTATTTCAAGAGGCGCTCTTGCCCCAGTCGAAAAAACACCTTCGGGACCCCGATAAAACCAAGATTCGCATTATGGCGGCGGCCACGGCAGAATTTGCCAAAATGGGACTTGGCGGCGCCCGCGTGGATGTGATTGCGGCGCGCGCTAAAGTGCAGAAACGCATGATGTATCATTATTTCGGTAATAAGGAGACGCTGTATCGCACCGTTCTTGAGGAGGCTTATTCCAAGTTTCGCGCCGCAGAGGCGGCATTGGAGATTGAGAATGATCCGCCGTTACAGGCCCTGAAACGATTGATGGAGTTCACCTGGAATTATTATCTTGAAAACCCTGAGTTCATTTCATTGGTCAGCACCGAAAATCTTCATAAAGCCAAATATCTGAAAAAGTCACCGCGTCTCGAACTTCTGAACAAGGACTTTGTTAAACGCATGGAGCTATTGTTGTCACGCGGTGTCAAGGCAGGTGTTTTCCGGCCTCACTTAGATGCCGTGCAGGTTCTTATAGCCCTTGCTGGTCTCGCCTATCATTACCTCACCAATCAACACACGGGTGAAATCGTTTATGGACGTTCACTGATGACGATAGAAGCACGCCAGGCAAGGTTGTCGTTCAATATCGAAGTGATCACCCATGCGCTATGCCAGCCGGAAGCATTAATCGTAATGAGGGAGGCCGCCTAATGGGCGCAGCAATTATCACCGGCGCGCAGCGCGGCATGGGCAAAGCCATAGCACTCGCACTGGCCGCCGACGGCTATAATATTGCTGCCGTAGATTTGGGAGTTTCTCCGGAATTGAAAGAGGTGGTAGCCGAGGCGAAATTGAAAGGCGTTAACGCCGTGGCCTTGGCTTGCGATATTGGAGAAATT
The DNA here is from genome assembly GCA_025359265.1 of Hyphomicrobiales bacterium. GTDB lineage: Bacteria > Pseudomonadota > Alphaproteobacteria > Rhizobiales > Aestuariivirgaceae > Aestuariivirga. The sequence continues at coordinate 69,729 of JANYHB010000055.1, forward strand.
AATAGTCATGCTGATATGTTGGATGCAGCAGAAACCGCGCTGGGCCCACTCACAACACTCGTTAACAATGCTGGCGTTTCTGTTGAAGTACGTGGCGATTTGTTGGATGTAACCCCTAATGCCTACGACCATTGCGTTAACATCAACACGCGTGGCACATTTTTTTTAACGCAGGCTTTCGCCAATCGTGTGCGCGATTCAATAAGCCCATGTCATCGCTCAATCATCACCATCACATCATCCAACGCAACGGCGGTTTCCATTACGCGTGGCGAATATTGCGTTTCAAAAGCGGGCACTTCCATGATGTCCAAACTCTTTGCGACCAGACTTTCTAATGAAGATATTGGCGTTTATGAAATTCAACCCGGCTTCATCGACACTGACATGGTGAAACCTTCGAAAACAAAATATGAAGATTTGATCCAAGGTGGCTTAACGGTGATTAAGCGCTTCGGCCGCCCGGAAGAAGTGGCCCGCATCGTTGTAACGCTCGCAGACGGTTTGCTTCCCTACACCTCAGGCCAGGCAATTCAGGCTGACGGCGGGTTATTGACGGTTCGATATTGATGAAAATAAATCTTCCAAACGCACGCGGCAAGCTCACACCTTTCATTCTAAAAACTGAACCCATAAAATTACAGGCCCCTAAAACACCCTGGAACCGTATAGCCTTTGCTGCAGCGCATGTGGTGGCTGATCCGTTATCGCAAACCGGTAGCATTGATTGGAAGGCAACCCTCACCTATCGCCGCCATCTGATGAAGCTGGGCTTCAATATCGCCGAAGCCATGGATACATCTCAGCGCGGCACGGGGCTGAGCTGGATTGAAGCGCATGAGTTAATCCGCCGCTCACTGGAGGATGCCGGCCCCCTGTCGCCGCGCATCTATTCAGGCTGCGGCACCGACAATCTGGGCCCTGATGACGCACGCAACCTTGATGATGTGATAGGCGCTTACATCATGCAAATCAAAGCCGTTCAAAAAATGGGTGGTCGTATTATTCTGATGGCCAGCCGCGCATTGGTGCGGGTTGCGAAATCGCCTGATGACTATGTGAAAGTTTATTCGCACGTTCTGCAACAGGTTAACCATCCAGTAATTTTGCATTGGCTTGGTGGCATGTTTGATCCCGCGTTGAAAGGCTATTGGGGCAACGACAGTTTTGTTATGAGCATGGAAACCTGCCTCGCAATAATTAACGCCAACGTGAGCAAAATTGACGGCATTAAAATTTCATTGCTCGATGCTGACAAGGAAGTTGCCATGCGACGGGCTCTGCCAAGTTCGATAAAAATGTACACCGGTGACGACCTTAACTATGCCCAAATGATTGAAGGCGATGCGCTGGGTCATTCCCACGCTTTACTTGGCATATTCGACGCGATCGCCCCCGCAGCCTCGCAAGCTCTAACGGCATTGGCCAAAGGCCATCCAGAAAAATTTAATGCACTGCTTGCGCCGACAGTTCCACTTTCACGATTGATCTTTTCTAATCCTACGCAATGCTACAAAACGGGCATTGTATTTTTGGCTTGGCTCAACGGATTTCAAAGTCACTTTGTGATGGTGGCAGGCGCGCAATCCGCTAGGTCCCTGCCCTACTTTGTTGAGTGCTTCAAACTCGCTGAGAAAGCCGGATTGTTGTTGAAGCCGGAATTGGCGGTGAAGCGTATGAAGCACCTTTTGGCTATCTACGGTGTTTGATGCGCAATTTAAATGGGCATTTGCAGCTCTGCGCCGTTAACACCGCAACTTTCGGCTTTCAGGCACCACTTAGGCAAGTGATAGATGAGGTTGCTCGCGCTGGCTTTGGTGCCATTGCACCTTGGCGACGTGAAGTGGAAGGACAAGATGTAAAGGCACTCGGAAAGCAAATCCGTGAATCTGGGTTGAAGGTGACGGGCTACTGCCGCAGCACTTATTTCCCCGCTGAAATGATTTCTGAACGCCAAGCTGCAATCGAAGATAATAAGCGTGCCATGCAGGACGCTGCCGATTTGGGCGCGGAGTGCTATGCGTTGGTTGTTGGCACTTCGCTGAACTTGAATGATGCTCGTGAACAAGTTGCGGAAGGCATTGCTGCATTGTTGCCAACGGCCAGATCACTAGGCGTGAAGCTTGCTATTGAACCTCTGCATCCAGTTTATGCAGCAGACCGCGCCTGCATTAACACCATTGCGCAAGGGTTGGCGCTTTGTGATGATCTCAACGATGGTGCTGTCGGTTTGCTCATTGATGCTTATCACGTGTGGTGGGACCCGGCCTTGCCTGCCTCAATAGCCGCAGCGCGTGGTCGCATTTTTGGATTTCATGTGAGCGATTGGCTCATGCCGGTTCTTGATGTGCTCAACGATCGCGGCATGATGGGTGACGGTATTATTGATTTGCCGCACATTCGCAGTCTCGTTGAAGATGCCGGTTACGACGGATTTGTGGAGGTTGAAATTTTTTCCGCGAATAACTGGTGGAAAAAGCCGATGGTGGAAACCTGCCGGGTTATGAAGGAACGCCTCTTTACCCGCGTATGATCAGATCAGCTGCTTTCTCGGCAATCATGATCGTTGGCGCATTGGTATTGCCTGTGGTGATCGTGGGCATCACTGAAGCATCGGCAATGCGCAACCCTTCAAGGCCGTGCAATTTCAAACGCGGCGATACGACGGCCATTTTATCGTGGCCCATCTTGCAGGTGCCCACGGGGTGATGATCTGTTTTGGCGTGTTTGCAGGCATAATCGGCTAGTTGCGCATCTGTCTTCAGCGAGGCGCCGGGCAATCGTTCAGCCATCACATAAGGCTTCAGGGCTTTTTGGTTAAGAATGTCGCGCGCCAGCTTCAGTCCTCGGATCGACATCTCCTTGTCAAAGGGATCAGCCCAATAATTGGGATCTATCAACGGCATTTCGGTGGGATCAGATGAAGCCAAGCGCACCGAGCCTCGCGAGCGTGGTCGCATGAAGGCACTGTTGAGCGTAACGCCAGCGTGTTTCAACTTAGCCACGCCTGCTTCAATTCCGCTGCCCAGGCCGAGATGGAATTGCGTGTCGGCACTGCGGGCATTTTCATCAGCATACCAAAAGCCTCCTTGGCTGAAGAGTGCGTTGGCCGCCGGGCCAGATTTAGTGAGGAAATAGCGCAAGCCCGCAAGTGCCGCCCAAAATGGCCTGCCATATTTATCATAGGTATGATCGCCCGTGCATTCGCTGATGACAAAGAGATCGACATGATCTTGCAGATTGCCACCCACCCCAGGAAGATCATGCAGCGTCTTGATGCCAACCGCACCAAGGTGGTCGGCCGGGCCAATGCCAGACTGCATCAGCAACTTGGGTGAGCCTATGGCACCGGAACACAACACGACTTCACGCGCAGCACTGAGTGATTCATTGTTCAACAGTTTTACGCCGCGAACGCGCTGGCCCTCGATTGTCAGCTGCGCCACTTGCACATTCTGCCGCACAGTAAGGTTGCGACGTCTGCGAGAAGGATTCAGATAGGCTTTGGATGTCGACGCACGGGTCACGTTTTTCTGCGTCATTTGATAATAGCCCAGCCCGTCTTGCGAAGCACCATTCACGTCAAAGTTTCGTGGAATGCCAAGTTCTTCACCCGCTGCAAAAAACGCCTCACAAATCGGCAAGCTACCGCGCGGATCAGACACGGCGAGCGGGCCGCCAATCCCGTGATATTCATCGGCGCCACGTTCAAAATTTTCGGCCTTTTTGAAATAAGGCAACACGTCTTGATAAGACCAGCCCTCATTGCCCAACTGTCGCCACTCATTGAAATCAAGCGCATTACCGCGATTGTAAAGCTGGGCATTGATTGACGAACCGCCGCCAATCACCTTGGCTTGAGTGTACCAGAACACCCGGTTCTGCATGTGGCACTGTGGCACCGTGGAATAACCCCATGACGCAATGCCTCTGGTCATTTTCGCAAACCCGGCCGGAATGTGGAATAATAGGTTGCGATCTGAGCCGCCTGCTTCAAGCAACAAAACCTGAATCGCGGGGTCTTCTGAAAGCCGTGCAGCCAACACGCAACCAGCCGAACCCCCCCCGACGATTATATAATCATAACCCTTAATGTTTGTCATAAACAAACTTATAAATAACTGTTTAGTTATTTCAAGTATCAGCGCATGCCTCGCTTTATCGAACGTAAATGAGTTGCTGCAGCCCTCTTCTTGCAAATCCCGCCACCTGCGCTATCACCACATAAAATCGGGTGAGAAAATGCAACGCTTGGATATCCACGAAAAACTGCTTGACTTTGTGAACAATGAAGCTCTGCCCGGAACAGGTATTTCACATGATGTTTTTTGGAACGCCTTGGCCGATATCGCCCATGATCTCGCTCCGGAAAATCGCGCCTTGCTCAAAAAAAGAGACCGGTTGCAGGCCGAAATTGACAAGTGGAACAAAGCCAACCGCCACAATTTCGATCTGGCGGTTTACAAATCCTTTCTCACATCCATTGGCTATCTGGTTCCACAGGGCCCCAGTTTTCATGTTACAACTGAAAACGTTGATCCCGAAATTGCGCATGTCCCAGGCCCGCAACTTGTCGTGCCGGTTTCTAATGCCCGCTTTGCCCTCAACGCCGCCAATGCCCGTTGGGGTTCGCTCTATGACGGGCTTTATGGAAGCGACGCGTTAGGCCATGCGCAGAGCAAAAGTTTTGATGCTGATCACGGGGCCAAAGTTGTAAGTTGGACGCGAGCTTTCCTCGATATTGCAGCACGCCTGAAAAGTGGTAGCTGGGAAACCATCAAAGTGTTTAGGCCGGAAATGCTGCAGGATGCGAAGCAATTTGTCGGCAAAGGCGCTGGTGGTCAGTCCGTGTTGCTGGTAAATAATGGCCTTCACATTGAAATTATTTTCGATAGCAACACACCGATTGGAAAAACTGATCTGCTGGGTATTTCAGATGTGGTGATTGAAAGTGCCCTCAGCACGATCATGGATTGTGAAGACTCGGTCGCCGCTGTTGATGCTGAAGACAAAGTACAGGTTTATCGAAATTGGCTGGGCCTGATGAGGGGAGACCTGAGCGAGGAAATCAACAAATCTGGTCAAACTTTCAAGCGGCGTCTCAACTCCGACCGCAATTATAGCGACCCAGATGGCAGGGCTTTCACGTTGCCTGCTCGCTCACTGATGCTGATCCGTAATGTTGGCCACCTGATGACCAACCCAGCAATTAAATTGGAAGATGGCAGCGAGATTCCCGAAGGCATTATGGACGGCATGATCACAGCTCTGATCGCGCTGCATGATATTGGGCCCAACGGTCGTCGCAGCAATAGCCGCGCAGGTTCAATGTATATTGTGAAGCCCAAAATGCATGGGCCGGAGGAAGTGGCCTTCGCAGTTGTGCTTTTCGGCCGTATTGAAGCAGCACTTGGCATGAAACAAAATACCATCAAAATCGGAATCATGGATGAAGAGCGCCGCACCACGGTGAACCTGAAGGAATGCATTCGAGCCGCCAAAGAGCGTGTCTTTTTCATCAATACTGGCTTTCTTGATCGCACCGGTGATGAAATTCATACCTCGATGGAATTCGGACCCATGGTGCGCAAGGGCGATATGAAACAAGCCGCTTGGATTATGGCCTACGAAAATTGGAATGTTGATATTGGATTGCAGTTGGGCCTGCCCGGCCACGCGCAAATCGGCAAGGGTATGTGGGCCATGCCTGATAAGATGGCTGATATGCTGGCCCAGAAGATCACGCATCCCAAGGCCGGTGCCAACACCGCTTGGGTGCCTTCACCCACCGCAGCTATACTTCACGCAACGCATTATCACCGTGTGAATGTTCAAGCCGTTCAGCGAGAGTTGAAATTTCGCCCACCTGCCAAGCTTGATGATGTTCTTGCGGTGCCTGTGGCAACGCGTCCAAATTGGAATGACGATGACATTCAGCACGAGCTGGATAACAACGCCCAAGGCTTGTTGGGCTATGTGGTGCGCTGGGTGGAACAAGGTGTGGGTTGCTCCAAGGTGCCTGATATCAACAACGTGGGCCTGATGGAAGACCGCGCCACTTTGCGTATCTCTTCACAACACATGGCCAACTGGTTGAAGCACGGCGTAGTCACACGCGGCTCGGTAATGGCAACTATGAAGCGCATGGCGAAAGTGGTCGACGAGCAGAACAGCAATGATCCTTCCTATCGGCCAATGGCACCAGATTTTGATAATTCATTGGCATTTCAAGCAGCGTGTGATTTGGTGTTTAAAGGTGTTGATCAGCCCAATGGTTACACCGAACCACTGCTGCATGCCTATCGGTTGAAAGTTAAGGCGCGAGGCTAAACCATTGCACTCTGCGAAGCTTCTTGCGAATAACACAAATCCAAAATTTTCTGCAGGTCAGCGGCGCGCCGGAAATCGGGCTCCCCATTTTTCTTGGCCAGAACTGCGGAAATAAACTTATGATAATTCGTTGGCCCTGCTTCGGTTTTCGTCACATCGCGCCAGGCTTGCGTATGCACATCTTCGCCCACGCATTTGCGCAATGTGGTTAGATCGTGATCGTTGGAAAGTTCCAACGCGCCCTTGGTGCCAAACACATGCAAGCGCAACGTATTGGCATACCCCGTCATGAAACGGCTGGCATGAATGATGCCAAGCGCCCCATTTGAAAATTCAAGCGTCATCGCGGCTGAATCATTGGCATCCAAAACATATTTGCCAATCTTGTCGTCCGGCGCCTTGTGGAAGGTTTTAAGCTTGGCTTGAACGGATAACGGCATCATACCCACGCAGAATGTGGTGAAATCCAAAATGTGAATACCAACATCACCCAGCACACCTTTGGAGCCATGCGCTTCTGACAAACGCCATAGCCACATATCCTCTTTATCCCAACGACCCCATTGATTGCCCACGAGCCAGCTTTGGCGGTAGCTGGCTTCCACATGGCGAATTTCGCCAAGCTCGCCATCGGCAACAATCTTCTTGGCGGCATGAAGGGCGGCCACATTACGATAGGTCAAGTTCACCATGTTGATGAGCTTGCTTTTCTCTGCCGTGGTGGCCATTTCATCAGCAAGCTTGAAATTTTCAGCCAAAGGCTTTTCACAAAACACATGCTTCTTGGCATTCAGCAATTTCATCGTTGTGGGGTAGTGAATGGAATCTGGCGTAACATTGGCAGCCGCATCGAATTGGCCCCAGGCAATAGCCTTATCCAAATCAGCGAAATGTTTCTTGATGCCGAATTGCTTGGCAAAGGCTTCAGCGCGGCCCGGCACCACGTCAACCGTGCCCACCATTTCCACGCGCTGGTCTTGCGCAAAGGCTGTGGCGTGGGTTTTTGCCATGCCGCCCGTGCCCAAAACCAGAAGGCGAACTTTAGCGGGCGTTTTTTTGAAAAGTGCCATTATTTGAAACCCTCTTCGCCAGGGGCATGAAGTGTGGGCCCTTTGACGGTGAGCGGAACTGGCGCCTTATCATGCGGCACATTGGGTGAAGGGTGAATGCCCTTCCACGGTTTGGCCGGGTTGTAAGCCCAGCGCGCCGCATTGCGGATCACCTGCAGCACTTGTTTGTTGTGATAGGTGGGGTAAGCCTCATGGCCGGGGCGGAAGTAAAAGATATTGCCCGCACCACGCCGATAGGTAACACCAGAGCGGAACACTTCACCGCCTTCAAACCATGAAATCATCACGGTTTCCAGAGGCTCTGGAATCGAGAAGGGCTCGCCGTACATTTCCTCATGCTCGATGAAGATCTGTTCGGGCAGGCCTTCGGCGATGGGATGATTGGGATTGATAATCCAAATTCGTTCGTTCTCGCCAGCTTCGCGCCATTTGAGTGAGCAAGGTGTGCCCATCAGCCTTTTGAAGATTTTGGAATAGTGGCCAGAGTGCAAAACAATCAGCCCCATGCCTTCATGAACGCGCTTTGCCACGCGCTCTACAATTTCGTCTTTCACCTCGCCATGTGCCGCGTGGCCCCACCAGATGAGAACGTCAGTTTCGTTCAAACGCTTTTGGCTGAGGCCATGTTCAGCATCGTCATCAAGGCGGGCTTGACCAACAACAAATTCCTTACGACCGGTGAAGCTCTTTTTTAAAGCGCCATCCATGCCTTTGGGATAAAGCTTTTTGACAAGAGGGTTGGTTTTCTCGTGGCGATGTTCGTGCCAGATCAATACGCGAATGGTCATATGAGCCTCGTGAAACTAAATAGATTTGCCGTCAACAGCGAAACGATGAACTTTGTCTTTCATCGGTGCCAGTGATACTTTTGCGTCAACACCATGACGGGACGTTCCAGTTTCGCGGATGATGGCGGGCTCTGTCATTCCTAAATCAACGAAGGAATAAGTGTCCGAACCCATTTTTTCGGCATGGATTACTTTGCCCGGCCAGCCGCCCTTGGCAACGAACTCCAAATGCTCTGAACGAACGCCAATGGAGTTGGCCTTATAGGGTGCAGCAAATTTGCCGTTGAGAAAGTTCATCTTGGGCGAACCAATAAAACCAGCCACAAACAGGTTGTTGGGCTTTTCATAAAGTTCAAGCGGGGTTCCCACTTGCTCGATATAGCCATCCCGCAACACGCAGATCCGGTCGGCCAATGTCATGGCTTCCACTTGATCATGCGTCACATAAATCATCGTAACGTTATTCATCGAGTGATGCAGCTTGGCAATCTCCAGACGGGTGGCTACGCGAAGCGCCGCATCAAGGTTCGACAAAGGCTCGTCAAACAGAAACACCTTCGGGTCACGCACAATGGCACGACCGATGGCAACCCGCTGACGCTGGCCACCGGAAAGCTGCTTGGGCAAGCGATCCAGATAAGGCGTGAGCTGCAACATCTCTGCCGCAATACGCACGCGCTTCTCAACTTCTTCCTTTGTGGCACCGCCCAGCTTGATGCCAAAGGCCATGTTTTGATAAACCGTCATATGGGGATATAGCGCATAGGACTGGAACACCATGGCTATGCCGCGATCAGAGGGGGCCAAAGCATTCACCACTTTGCCCTCAAAAGCGATGGTGCCAGAGGTGATGTCTTCCAAACCGGCGATCAGGCGCAACATGGTGGATTTGCCGCAGCCTGAGGGGCCCACAAAAACCATGAACTCGCCGGACTTGATCTCCAGGTCAACACCCTTGATCACCTTGACTGCGCCGAATGATTTGGTGACGTTCTTGATTGAGATATTAGCCATTATTAACCCTTCACACCGCCAGCGGTGAGGCCAGCAATAATTTTACGTTGAAATATGAGGACAAGAAAAATGAGTGGAACGGTGACGATGACCGATGCGGCCATGATCAGACCCCAAGGGATCTCATGCGCGGTGCTGCCGGAAAGCAGCGCGATGCCCACTGGCACGGTGCGGTTGGCTTGGCTGGACGCGGTGAAAGTGAGCGCGTAGAGATATTCATTCCACGCGGCAATAAAAGCCAACAGCCCGGTGGTCACCAGCGCTGGCCACATTAAGGGCAAAAAGATACGCGTAACGATGATCCAAGGTGAAGCGCCATCCACGATCGCTGCTTCTTCCAATTCAATCGGCAAATCACGCATGAAGGTGGTGAGCACCCATACCGTGAATGGCAAGGTGAAGATGGTGTAAGAGAAAATCAACGACCAGTCTGTGTTGTAAAGTCCCAGGCTGTTCACTGTTTCAAACAAGCCGGCCAACACTGCCACTTGCGGGAACATCGAAACAGCCAGAATCGTCATCAACAACAAACCCCGGCCGCGGAAGCGCACGCGCGCCAAGGCGTAAGAAGCCGTGGTGCCGAGCGTAAGCGCCACAGCAACCGTCCAAGTTGAAACCCAAAGCGAATTCCACAAGTTCTGTAAAAATGAGCCGTTACCGTCGAACAAAACCTGGCGATAATTTTCCAAAGAAAATGAAGTGGGCCAATAGCTGATGTTGAAAAGGTCAGTACCAGATTTGAAGCTGGTGATGATTGCATAATAAAATGGGAAAATTGACTCAATGAGAATGCAAGCCACAAAAACGTAGAACATAAAGTTCCAGAAAGGAGAACGCTTCATTAATTGTTCCCTTCCAGATTAACTCTACCAATTTTGATGTAAGCAATCACTGTGATCAGCAGGATCAGAAACAAGACTGTCGACTCTGCCGAACCATAACCCAGCTTGTCAAAATCAAACATGTTCTCGCGGCTGATCACCGCCATGGTCTTAGTTTGTGATGAATTAGGTGTGAGAATATAGACAAGATCGAAAATGCGCAGCGCGTCTAACATACGGAAGATCACTGCCACCATGAGAGCAGGACGCACCAACGGCAGAGTGATATTCCAAAATACGCTCAACGGGTGCACGCCGTCAACCTCAGCGGCTTCGTAAACATCACCCGGAATCTGCTGCAAGCCAGCAAGAATGAGCAGCGCCATGAAAGGCAAGGTTTTCCATGTGTCCACCATCACAATGGTGAACATTGAATAATTCGAATCGGCCGTCCACGCGATTTTTTCGCTAATAATGTGCAAGCGCAGCAAAATATCATTGAAGATACCAAGTTGATCATTCAGCATCCAGCCCCAAATTTTGGCGGAAACAACGGTTGGAATGGCCCAAGGAATAAGAATCGCGGCACGCACAAAACCGCGGCCCTTGAAATTGGCATTGAGAACCAGCGCAACAGCCAGGCCCAAAACAGTTTCAAGTGTGACCGAAACGATGCCAAAGCGGAACGTGTTGTAAACGGCATTCCACCAGGCGGGATCAACCAACACGCCAAAATGATGAATTGCGCCGCTGTCCATGGTAATGGTTTTGAAATAATTCTTGATGCCATAAAACTGCGCATCGCGGAAATGTCCCAGCGAGGCATCGCTGAATGAAAACCAGATAGAACGTGAAAGCGGCCAGGCCGCCACAATCAACAGTGTCACGATCATCGGTGTGAGAAACAACCACGCGGAACGTACGCGTCCCGCAAACAACTCATTGCGAATGGGAGTTCCATTCTCAGGTACTGAACTCATTTTCCCCGCCTCGTTTATGTCGTTTTGTTTGATGTGCAGTCGGCCAAATTATCAACCGATAAAGAAAACCCGCAGGCAGCGAAGGACGACTGCCTGCGAGGTTTCGGGGCTAACTGTTATTTCCAGCCATCGCCTTTGAGTTCAGTGAGCTTGGCTTCGAGATTGCCGAGGTTATCCTTGGCTGAGCCATTGCCCGACAGCGTGTCGTGAACCGCTGTCCAGAACAAGTTCGAGACTTCGTTATACTTGGTTTTGGTTGGAGCCGATGGACGTGGCACTGCAGCCAGGAATACGTCCTTCCACTTCACCAGAACAGGCTGTTTAGCCTTCACATCGGCATCGTCATAAACCGAAACAACGGTTGGCAAGTGAGTCTGCTCAAGTGCATTGGCCTTCTGAATCTTGGCTGAAGCCAGATACAAAATGGCCTTGATGGCTTCAGGTTGATGCTTCGAATATTTCGACACAGCCAGGTTCCAACCGCCGAGTGTTGCAGCAGAACCGCCACCTTCACCGCCAGCTGGCAATGGAACAACGTCAAACTTGCCCTTCACAGCGCTGTCGTCCTTGTTGCCAAGAGAGAAAGCATAAGGCCAGTTGCGCATGAACACGGCCTTGCCGGTCTGCCAGACACCACGGCTTTCTTCTTCCTGATAGGCAAGAACGCCCTTTGGCGAAATCGTGCCAACCCAACCCTTGGCGCGCTCAAGAGCTTCAGCAGCCTTTGGATTGTTGATGGAGATTTTTCCGTCGGCTTCCACGATCTGGCCACCGCCATTAGACTTGACCCACTCAAGCGCATCGCAGGTCAGGCCTTCATAGGCATTGCCTTGGAACACAAAGCCCTGCAGGTCAGCATTCTTTTCGCCGTCGGTAACGGTCTTGGCAGCTTTTGCCATTTCGTCCCAGGTTTTAGGAGCGGCAAGCTTATACTTGTCCAAGAGGTCCTTGCGGTAATAGAGCGCCGGAGCATCTGTGAACACAGGCAGGGCAACCAGTTTACCATTCACCGTCTGTGATTGGATGATGGATGGGAAGTGATCTTTCACCACGTCTTTAGCAGCGTCGGTCAAGTCAACCAACTGGTCAGCCAACTGTGGAGCCCAGATCACGTCTGTTTGATAAATGTCGATGTCAGCATTGCCTGCTGCAAGCCAGAGCTTGTATTGGCCAAACTGGTCGGTTGTGGAAGATGGCATTGGAACCAGCTTCACATTGATGCCGGTTTCCTTCGCAAAGTCAGCGAGCTTGGCTGTGTCGAAAGCAAGGTCGCCGCCTGTGGCACCAGACACCATGTTCAGGTCAACAGCCATGGCTGACGCAGCCATAAAGCTCATGCCCAACAAAGCTGAGGTGAGAGCGGTTTTAATTTTCATAGAGGATCCTCCAGAGGGTTGATAACAGACTCAACGGCAGGAGGTTTGCGACGTAATTGCGAATGTGAGATGAACACTCACATCGGCCCTCAAGACGGTCCTCCCAGAACCAGCAGCATGATTTTCCACATTTTAAGCTGTGCAGAATTTCCCAAACCGCTTTGAGGACTGAAAACGTATCACAGCTTTGCTAAACGTCAAGAACAAACTTGATAATAGAGATAGTTCTTGCGGATTTATAGATTTTCGACCTAGTGTTCGCCGCGCTCTATTGTCATACATTTGTAAGCGCTTTGGGAACTAAAGCAAGAATTTCATAATGAATCTCAAACAATTGTCAAAGCAACTAAGCCTGTCTCAAACCACGGTTAGCCGCGCTTTGAACGGTTATCCGGAAGTGCGTGAAGCCACGCGCAAAAGAGTGGCCGATGAAGCTGCGCGTTTGGGTTACCGCCCCAACGCCCACGCGCGCCGATTGGCCACTGGCCGCTCTCATGCCATTGGTTTTGTGTTTCCATCTGACAGATCGGTAATGATTGATCCGCTGTTTTCAGATTTCGTGGCAGGCGCTGCCGAAGTTTATGCTTTGCAAGGATTTGAAACCCTGCTTCACGCGGGTGGCCATGAAGATGAGATGGCGGTTTATAGACGTTTCGCTGAAGATGGGGCGGTGGATGGCGTCGTGGTACAAGCGCCCCATGTGAATGACCCCCGGGTGGCACTTCTAAATGACTTGCAAATTCCATACATTGTTCATGGCCGTTTGGACAGCAGCGAGAATGATTATAGTTGGCTGGATATCGACAATGGTGGGGCGTTTCAGAAGGCCACGAAACTGCTTACCGACTTAGGCCACACCCGCATCGCGCTTCTGAATGGGCCGGAAAATCTCACTTACGCGTTGCATCGCCGCAAGGGTTATGAAGCCGCCCTTGCCGAGAGGAATTTGCACGCTGCCACCCCTTATATGTTCAGTGGTGTGCTGACCGAGGAAAATGGCTACCGCGAAGCCAAGCGGGTTTTGCAATTACCCAACCGTCCCACGGCCTTGTTGATTTCATCGATGATGATGGTGTCGGGAGCCATTCGGGCCTGCAATGAATTGGGGCTGGCGATTGGCAAACAAGTCTCGTTGATCGGCCATGATGACGGCCTGCCATTCATGAATGCCGAAGGCCTGGTGCCATCACTAACCACCACCACATCCTCTATCCGCGACGCTGGCAGCCGCGTGGCGGAATTGTTGTTGGAGCGCATTGAATGCCCTGCAAGCCCCCTGGCGGGTGAATTGTGGAATGTGGATTTGATCGTGCGCGGATCAACCGGGCCCGCGCCGCGTTGATATTGCAATCAAGTTGCAGCTGCCGCAAAAGCTTCATATGAACCGAAAAATCAACCTTCACCAACTTTCGCAACTTTCGCCTGCGCAACGCCAAAGTCTTTTGACCCGCGTAGAAGGCGATCTTTCAGATTTTGAAACCAAGGTGAAGCCTATCATCGCAGCTGTGCGCCAAGATGGCGATGTGGCCTTGGCCCGCTTTGCCAATCAATTTGATAAATCGCCCGTCACCGCCGATACACTCATGGCCACGCCGCAAGACTATGCCGAGGCCGAACGCACGCTGGCGCCGGATGTGAAAGCGGCGATGGAATTTGCCGCCACCAACATCCGCAAATTTCACCAGCGCCAAAAGCCTGAAGAAAAATGGATGATGGAAGTTTCGCCCGGGGCCTTTGGCGGAGAACGGTGGAGCGCTATTGCATCTGTGGCTTGCTATGTGCCGCGCGGCAAGGGCGCATTTCCTTCGGTGGCGATGATGACGTCAATCCCCGCCAAAGTGGCAGGCGTGGGGCGCGTGATCATCATCACACCGCCCGGCCCCAATGGCAAAATTGATGACGCCACTTTGGTGGCGGCACGCATGGCGGGCGTGGACGCAGTATACAAAGCCGGCGGTGCGCAAGCCATCGCTGCCGTGGCCTATGGCACCAAAACCATTCCGCGCGTAGACAAAGTGGTGGGCCCCGGCAGCCCTTGGGTGGCCGCCGCCAAGCGCCTTGTCTCACACCTGATTGACGTGGGCTCGCCTGCCGGGCCTTCGGAAGTGATCGTGCTGGCTGATGATTCAGTGCGTGGCGAATTGGCCGCGCTTGATCTGTTGGTGGAAAGTGAGCACGGGCCTGATAGCTCGGCCTATCTGGTCACCTGGTCGAAGCGCGTGGCTGCTGAAGCGATGGCGGCTCTGCCAAAGTATTTGGCCAAAATGAGTGCGCAACGTGCAGAATTTGCCGCCAGCGTTTTGGGCGGACCGTTGGGCGGCATTGTGCTGGCGCAAGATGAAGATGAAGCCATCCAATTCTGCAATGACTATGCGCCGGAACATTTGGAAGTGCTGTCGGAAAACCCGCATCGCTATCTCGACAAGCTGAAACATGCGGGCGAAATTCTGCTGGGCAAGCACACGCCCACCACGCTGGGCAATTATGTGATCGGCCCCGACCACGTGCTGCCCACCGGCGGCTGGGCCAAAACGGCTTCGGCCTTATCGGTGTTTGATTTCATGAAGCGCACCACGATTGCCGAGGTGACGGCAGCGGGCTATGCCACACTGGCCAGGCACGCTCATGCGTTAGCCAAATACGAAGGCTTCGACGCCCATGCCAATGCGGTATCGGAAATGCGCGAGACGTTGCTGGGGAGAAATGACACAGATACGCCCTAGTTGACTTCGTGGCTTGCGAAATCGGGGGGGCCGAAAGTGGGAAACGCGTGGGGGAACCAGCGCGAGTGCGGCTTAGTGTAGAGCCGCTATATATGCGTTGGGTTACCCCCACGCGCCAAGACAGGTTTTAATAGCTGCTAGTTGGACGGATCGCGTTTGCTTTTACCTCTCGCTGAACATTCCACCTTAAGGAACTGGATCAGCTTATAATTAGAGGCGACGGGCACCCGAAACGGGCTCCATGGGCGAACCAATAACCCGCCGTAAACGCCACGACTACGTGCTTAGCCCATAGTGACCAAGGCACCCAACCTGCACACCCGATGACGGTGTACGTTACACCGCCCGCAGGACCTGCCGCC
>JANYHB010000014.1 GCA_025359265.1 Hyphomicrobiales bacterium
TCAACTGATGATACTTTTGGACACTAATGTTGTCTCAGAGCTGATGCGGCCAAAACCAGACTCCCGAGTTGTGGCATGGTTTGAGAAACAAATGAACGTGCCGCTTTATCTTTCAAGCATCACGGAAGCCGGGCTATGGGCAGGCTTTCACCAACTCCCTCCCGGAAAGCGCCGAACCAGCATCGGCCAAGCCATCACGCAAACGCTTGCTGAAGACTTTATCGGACGCATTCTCGTTTTTGATAGCCGAGCCGCGCGTGCCTATGGCGAAATCAGCGGCGCTCGAAAATCCCTGGGGTTGGCAACAGATACCGCGGATATTCAAATTGCGGCCATTGCAAAGGTGAATAAGTTAAAAGTGGCAACGCGCGATTCCTCCGGCTTCGCAGGTTCGGGAGTTGTCGTTATCAGTCCGTGGGAAGAGGAATAGAACGCGGCGTGTAGGTAATTCGCTGTAAAGGCAAGGCTGCCACCGTAAAATTTCGTCGCATCAAGTATTAAACCTGAAATGCATCACATCCCCATCCGCCACCACATAGTCCTTGCCTTCTAACCGGAACTTGCCAGCAAGTTTCGATCCAGCCTCCCCGTTGCCTGAAACATAATCGGCATAGGCAATCGTCTCTGAGCGGATGAAGCCTTTTTCAAAATCAGTGTGGATCACACCGGCAGCGGCTGGGGCCTTGGTGCCTTGCGTAATGGTCCAGGCCCGCGTTTCTTTCGGGCCCACTGTAAAATAAGTGAACAGCCCCAACAGTTCATAACCCGCACGGATCACGCGGTTCAAGCCCGGCTCGGCCAAGCCCACCGCATCCAAATAATCCTTCTGCTCACCAATCGGCAGAATTGCAATCTCGCTTTCAATCTCGGCGGAAACCACTACGGCCACATTGCCCTCAGTCTTGGCAAAACCCATCACCTTGTCAGAAAATGCGTTGCCCTTGTCGGCCGCAGCTTCTTCCACATTGCACACGTAAAGCACAGGCTTTGATGACAAAAGCCCAAGCCCCGCAAAAGTCTTTTCTTCATCAACATTGCGCTCAACCAATCGCGCTGGCTTGCCCTCGCGCAACAGCACCAGCGCGCGCAGCATCAGATCAGCCAATTCCTTTTGGTCCTTATCGCCCTGCTTGCCTTTTTTCTCGGCGGCGGGTTGGCGTTTTTCCAGCGCATCCAAATCCGCCAACATCAATTCGGTTTCGATGGTTTCAATATCAGCCAGCGGATCAATCTTGCCAGAAACATGCGTAATGTCACCGTCTTCAAAGCAGCGCACCACATGCGCAATGGCATCGGTCTCGCGAATGTTGGCCAGAAATTGGTTGCCCAGGCCCTCGCCCTTGGAAGCGCCTTTCACCAAACCGGCAATATCCACAAAGGTCAACCGCGTCGGAATAATCTGCGCGCTGTGGGCAATCTTCGCCAAAATGTCCAGCCGTGGATCAGGCACACCCACGTCCCCCACATTGGGCTCAATGGTGCAGAACGGATAATTCGCCGCCTGCGCCGCCGAGGTCTGCGTCAGCGCATTAAACAAGGTCGACTTTCCCACATTCGGCAAACCCACAATGCCGCATTTAAAACCCATGATTATTCTTTCCCGTTAACTGCCAAATGAACATGGCTTTGAAATTTCGCTTCCTGCCCTGTTACCAGCATCTCGGCATTATCAGCAACCGCATCAAGCAATGTCACCAGCCACTCTTTGTCGTCCCTGGCGAAATTGCCCAGCACATGCGGCTGCACCATGCGTTTGTCACCGGGGTGGCCAATGCCCAGCCGCACGCGCTTGAACTCCGGCGTGATGTGCTGCGTGATAGAGCGAATGCCATTATGCCCCGCTGCCCCGCCCCCCAGCTTCACCCGCACTTTGCCGGGCTCCAAATCCAGCTCATCATAAAAAACATAAACGTGGTTCAGCGCAATATCGTGAAAGCGCACGGCCTCGCCCACACTGCGCCCGCTTTCATTCATGAAAGTTTGTGGTTTCAACAGCAGAACTTTTTCGCCGCCCAAAACCCCATCCGCCAAAGCCCCGTGAAATTTCTTGCGCCAGGGCGAAAAGTTATGGCGGCGATGGATCACATCTGCCGCCATAAAGCCAATGTTATGCCGATGGGAAGCATATTCAGTTCCGGGGTTGCCCAAGCCTGCAAATAAAAACATGGGCCGCCACTTAGTGCATGTTCCGCAAAAGTTGTTCGACTTTTGCGATAAGAACCTGCGCCATCACGATGGCTTTACTTTTTCTTCGGTGCCGCAGCCGGAGCCGCAGCTTTCGCACCAGCAGCAGGGGCAGCGCCCTTGGCCGGAGCCGCAGCCTTCGCACCAGCTGCAGGTTTGGCGCCAGCGGCAGGTTTGCCACCCGCAGCAGCGGCAGCGGCTTCCGGCGCCTTCTGATTAGTGGCCGGAACTTCCGCGGAAACGGCCGCATCCGCCACAACTTCTTCTTCCTTGGCCTGTGCGGTGATGGCGCACAGCGTCACGTCATCACGCGATGCCGAAGTCACCCGGTCGGGCAACTTTACGTCTGACAAATGGATTGACTGGTTGATCTGCATGCCAGTCAAATCCACCACAATTTCGTCGGGGATGAAGTCAGCCGGGCAATACAGCGAAACTGTATGCGAAACCACGTTCAGCACCGCGCCGGATTTCAACGCCGGCGAAGCATCTTGGTTCTTGAAGTGCACTTGGATGTCAACGGCAATGCGCGCATCTTTGCCAAGGCGCAAAAAGTCCACGTGGGTGATGCGGTCTTTCACCGGATCAAATTGAATGTCGCGCGGAATGGCGCGGATCGTGTTGCCATTCACTTCAAGGTCCACCAACGTGGAAAGGAACCGCCCCGTGTTCACATGGGGTTCCAACGCGATATAAGTGAAAGACACATTTTCGGGGGATTTTTTATCGCCATAAACCACACCGGGAACCATCCCCGTGCGACGAACTGCTCTGGCGGCCCCCTTGCCGGCCTTGCTGCGAGCGGCAGCTTTGATGTTAATGATTTTAGACATGGTATTCTCCAATAAATTTAAGGCACATCCCGCGAAAGTTCTTCCTTTCGCGATAAGGATTTGCCTCTTCAAAAATTCCCAGCCTCCCTCCAGGGGTGGACGACGCTGAGATCGCGCGGGCTATAGGCGATAAGGCGGGGGATGGCAAGTATAGCCCGGGTCTGAACGCCAACATTGCACCCGGCAGGGCTTTGCGGCATTGAACACCTCAAACCAACGCAACCTCGGGGAACTCCACTGTCAGAACCATCGCGCCGATCACCCACGTTCCTTGAACAAATTGGCACTGTCATCTTTCATGTCAGGGAAAGATCACGTCTGGCCATTGGCCGTCTTTTCAATCCCCCCGTCGCCACCATTGCACGGGCGCGCAAAGCCGATATTGCGGCTGATTTTCTCGTTCAAAACAAGAGCGATTATATCCAAAGATATCTGCACTCCGGCGAATTTTTTGAAGCTTCCGAACTGGAACTTGTCCGCAACCATTTCAAGGGCGGCGTATTTGTGGATGTAGGCGCCAATATCGGCAATCACGCGCTTTATTTTGGCAAGTTGCAGAGCTGCACAAAAGTAATCGCCTTCGAGCCCAACCCCCACGCCTTGCGTATTTTGAAAATCAACATTCTGCTCAATCACCTTGATCAGAAAGTTGAACTCCATGAAGTTGCCCTGGGGGCAAAATCAGAAGTTGAAACCATCACCTTTTCCGCCGGCAATCTTGGTCGCGCCCTCATTGTGCACGGCAGCCAAACCAGTGCTGGCCCAGATCGCGCGCAAATTCAAGTGCAGAAAGGCGATGAAATCCTCAAAGACATACAAGTCGATTTCATTAAAATAGACGTTGAAGGCTTCGAAATGCAGGCGCTGAAAGGTTTGGAGAAAACCATCACGCTCAGCCGCCCAACTTTATTCGTCGAAGTCTGGCAAGAGAACCAGCCCGCTTTCAAAAAATTCCTGACAGCAATGAAATATCGTGAAATAAAACGCCTCGGCAACGGCGCCTTCGATTTGATTTTGGCTGAACCCGCTTAAACCGTAACCAGCGGCCCCACAGCAGGCTTATGCCCGCTCGGCATATGGCTCAGAAAATAGCGTGGGCGCTCATAATGTTCTTCAGCAGATCCGGGCTTCAAAAACCGGTTCTTCACCAAATCGTCGCGCACGAAAAACGCGTTGGTCCCCGCCAGGCAGCAGCCCACCAGCGCATACCCCTTGCTCGCACCCAGTTTGGCCAAAGCCCCCAAACTCGCGCCAAAATAGCTCGTGCCACTCCAGCGGCCTTGCGGGGCATAAGGTACGGTGATGGCCGCAGGCGGCGGCCAAGACGCATTATATTCAATAGCCACCACGCGCGGCTTCACTGAAACAATGGCCTGCCAAACCCAATAGTCGTTGAAATCTATATCAATGCTGAGAAGGTCAACCTCGTCTGCCCCCGGGGCAGCGAAATGCCGTTGCAACAAGCCATCAATATTGTCTTTGGTGATGAAAGCATTCTCAACTTTCAACTGCCCCTCCTGCATATAATGCGCGTGGGTTTTGGCAATACGTTTGCAATTGCCCGCGCCACCGTCAATCCACAGCCCGCTCCACCCCTGCATCAACAACCACAGCGTATTGCACTCAATCCCGTGCTCCACGCCAAATTCCACAAAGGTCTTGTTCTTGCTACCAATGCGCTTGAAAATCTCGGCAATCATTCCGTCTTCATCGCTCTGGGAATGCACCTTGTAACCATGGCGCACCAGCCGCAGCTTTTCCTGATAACGCGGGCGAGACAGTTCTTGCGTAACGTATTGATAATATTCTAGGCCTGTATGCACCGCGCGGTCTCCAGCAAAAATGGGGTCATGCTTTCTTTGTCAAATATCATTTACTTGAAATTGTAAACAACCGTGCGCAGCCTGGAATTTTCAAGCGTCAATTCACAAATCGCCTCATGGCTCTGGCATTCAAAATTGAAAGGCCTCGCTTCCGGCACTACACCACTGCCAAATTGTGTGCGCGTTCCGGGGCCAGTCGGCTTGTCCGCGTTGGGCACAAAACCCTCATGCAGGGGAATGTCTTCAGTCAATATTAGATAGTCACAACTGGCTTGCACCTTGTCCAAAACTCTCGCAATCATTGCATTGGAAAGATGCTGGAGAACCTGCCGCAAAATAATCACCTGCCCTGTGGGCAAGGCTTCATCCACCATGTCAACACATTGAAAATCCACGTTCAGCGATGCAAACTTCCGGGCATTGTGTGCGATCAGGCCCGGCACCACGTCACAAGCCACATAGCGGCCGCAATACGGCCTGATGTATTGGCCCACATTAAAATCGCCACACCCCAAATCCACAACAGAAGGTGCTGCCCCGATCGTGGCCAGAAAGCGTTTCACACTTTCAACATAGGGCCCCACAAGCGAGTCATCATGCGATCCCGGCCCCGAAAAAAATTCTTCCCCCGCCTTTTTGCCCCAAACACCAGTGCCATAAATCCGGTTGAAAACCGCCTTGTGATCAAGTGGCGCGAAAACCTCATCCAGTCGCTTAGCCTTCCGGCGTCCAACCTCGTGTGAAATGCGCTGCAACCACCGCCCAAAAACCATGCATACCCCAATGAAATAATCTCCAATCAGGGCGCATTTTGCAAGGCGGCTTGACTGAACTTCGCCTATAACACGCCCATGCGCCCCATTTGCAATCAAACTTTCCTGTGCCAATGGCAACACTTCAGCACTTGATCACAACAGCACCTCACGTGCCCATGCCATTGGGCGGCTTTGTGCACCGTGCCGTGCCGGGCTTGCTTAACCGGGCCACTGCCACCTTTAACCGGCCCGCCATTGCAGAGGCCGCCGCCCGTCTGGCGAAGCTGGAGGCGCAATTGCAGCATATGGCTAAGGCCCATGCCGGGCCAAGCGCCAATACCATACCGCCCATTTTGCACTTTGTTTATGGCCTCAAACAGCGCGAGGTCTTCCCCTATTATGCCAAACTTGCCGTGCTCAGCGCCTTGCACCACCATCCCGGCTGGCAGGCCATGTTTCATTTGGGGCATGAACCCACGGGCCCGCATTGGCAAAGCCTCAAGCCCCGTCTGATCCTCAATCCAGTTCCGGCGCTAGACTATTTTGGAATCGCTCCGCTGAAACATCACGCCCACAAAGCTGATGTCATTCGCCTGCTGGCCCTGCAGCATATCGGCGGCGTCTACATGGACATTGACACGCTCACCCAGAAATCCTTCTCACCCCTGAACGCGGAAAAGTTTGTCATGGGCATCCAACCTGCCCTGCCCGGCCAACCCGGCGGTCTGTGTAACGCCATCATGCTAGCCCGCCCGCAAGCCGCCTTCACCAGCCTCTGGCTGGCGCAACACCGTCATTTCAGATCGCGTGGAACCGATTGGCTGTGGGATTTCATGAGCGTCAAAACCCCGGCGCAACTGGCGCGAAAAAACCCAAACCTTATCACCGTGCTGAAACCGAAGGCCCTCTTTGATCCTCTATGGAACACGGTGGAGGAAACCCTGTTTTCCGAAACGCCCGTTGCAAACGCACTGCCCAATTTTGCCTTCCATCTGTGGAACAACATGATCAGTGCCAAACTGGATTCGATTGACCCGCATTACATCAAAACTTCAAACTCACTCTATGCCCAAATCGCCCGGCCCGTTGCCAAGGCTTTTGGCGAAATCTAAACAGCGCCCATGTCGCAAGCACACTTCACCATCATCGTGCCGGTTTTTGAGGAAACCGCTGCTCTGGCCTTTTCCAATTTCTATTTCACTCAACGCGGCCTCACGCCCATCTACGCCCTGGATTCCAAACGTCTCGCCCGGCGCGCCGAAGTTGAGAAAATTCTGGGCCGCCAGGTTGCCATCTATCAAAACCCCGGCAATTGCATCGAAGCCTCTTATCGCAATCTCGCGTCACTGTCCCCAACCGATTGGGTTTTGCGTGTTGACTGTGACGAAGCACCCAACGTGCAAATGCTGGCCCACTGCCTGCGGTTCACGGCGCACCCGACAGACGCCTATTGCGGCTTTGATCGTGATGACCTCATCTGGCGAGACAGCCATTTTGAGCGCCTGAAATACGCGCCGCTATTTGTTGATACACAATTTCGCTTGTTCAACCGCACCAAAGTGAAATTCATCAACCGCATCCACACCCCTGGCTTTCACATACCGCAGTGGAAGCTGCCATTCCTGCCGGGTTGGAACGCGCCGCGCAGCGCCCGCCTTTATCATCTTCAGCGCATCTTCATAACGCCACAACACCGCGCCGAAAAACTGGCGCGCTACAATGCAGCAGGCCAAGACCAGCAATTTAACCGCTGGCTGGCCAGGCCAGATGCCAGCTTCCAGTGGCGCGGCTTTCAAGACGCGGCCTTCACTCAACTTTTCGCGCAATGGCAAGCGGCGCACACACCATGAGCACAGCCATCATCACCTGCGTGAATGAAAATTGGCTCGCACCAGCCTGCGTCACACTTCTTTCAGCGCAAAGAAACCTCATCGCCACCAAAGCGGATTTCATTGTTGTGGTTGATCAGATCAGCCATGCGGGCCGCCGTGATGTGGCTGAATTTGCAGCCCATCACAAAATCAAAATCATTCTCAAAGTCCATCAGCCGCAAGGCTTTTCAAAGCTAGACCCGCACCGTTATTCCACTGCCACGTTTCTGCGCCTGTGCTTGCCCGAAATCATATCGCAAGAATATCAGCGCGTTCTCTATCTTGATAGCGATGTGTTGGCCCTGGCCGATCTCGCCCCCTTGTTAAACATTGATCTAAGCGAAAAAGCCCTGGGGGCTGTGCCAGAGGTGAAAATGGCCCACCACCGCGGCCTTCTCACTGATCGTCACCGCAGAAAAATCGGCCTGCCCCCGCACCGCGATTATTTCAATGCCGGGGTTTTGCTTTTTGATTGGCCACAAATCTGTCAACGAAAATTGCTGGAGAAGGCCAAAGAACTTGTGCTCGGCCGCCGCTCCTTGGTGTTCTTGGATCAAGACGCGCTCAATCTGGTTTTTGAAAACGCCTGGCAAGCCTTGCCCTTGCAATGGAATGTTGAACAATCCGCGCATTGCTATCTTGGCATAAGGCCGGCACTGCGCCATTTCAATCACGCCTGCAAACCATGGGATTGGCCAAACATCATGGCATTTTCAAACCCCCACCAATACTATGTGCAAGCCTTGCAAGGCACTGCCTTGTCGCGCTTCCTGCAAAAGCCCAAACAGGGCAATCCATATTTCGCCACCATTGAATATCACTTTCGCAAGGCCTCACTGCACCAGCGCCATTTCTTGCGCCGCAAATATGCGAAACTGCTTTAGGCAAAACCCGGAAAATAATCGGTCAAAATGCGGTGCCGCGCAATGCCCAGCTCCTGCAACAACTGTTCAAATTTCAACACCATCACGCGCGGCCCGGAAATATAATACAGACGCTCGGCATAGTCCGGCATCTCGCGCTTGATCAAATCCGCATCAATAAAGCCCGCGTGGAAATTCGTCTGCGTGTGATGGGCATCCGCAACAGCATAAACCGTGCGAAGGCCCAATTCATTTTCGGCCCGGTTGAACACATCCACATAAGCAATTTCATTGGCCTTGTTGTTGCCATAGAACAGCGTGGCTGGCCGCCTGTCGCCCACATCCATCATGTGCTGGATCATTGCGCGAAACGGCGTCACACCAATGCCACCGGCAATGAAGGCCAATTTCTCGTCGCCCTTGGGCAGCGTAAAATCACCCGCCAGTTGCGCGCCATAAACCACATCGCCCGGCTCCATTTTCAGCATTGTCTGCTTATACGTCGATGGCCCCGGATAAAACTTCACGCCCAGCCGCACGTATTTTTCCGATGGCGATGAAGCAATGGTGAAGGTGCGGCGATTGCCACGATCATCACTGCGCCGCGAATGGATCGTCCAATCCAGATATTGCCCCGGCTCATGGGCAATCGGGCGGTGGGTGTGAAACACATAGTCATAGCAGCCGCTCGCTGTCTTTTCGATGCGGTCCAGCGTCAGCTTGAAACGATACTTCGGGTTCACCGCCCAAGCCAGGGCATTGCCCACCAACAAGGCAATTTCTGATGTAAAATAGAATTCACCCACGTGCACGGCGGGTGAAGACAGGGCGCCGACCAAAGCCCCGAAGCCCAGGGATGGCCACTTGGCAGCCGGTGCGGTCATCGGCTCGGTCAACATGGCAAAACCGGCAAACAGCAGAGGTGAAGACAAGAACGTCTGGCTCAGCACTTCGCCATACATATTTGCCGAAGTGGTAAGAACCGTCACGCCAAGATAAGCCAGAACATAAACGCTGAACATCTCAAAGCGCTGCACCTTGCGTAAAATCAGCAAGCCACCCAGCACCACAATTGGCACCAGCCAAACTGAGCCACCCACCCACCATGTCGGCGGCCCATCAACCAGATAAGTTGATGCAACCACGCCCAGCGCCACTGGGTTAAACAGGTGCTTGCGGTTGATGGCCAAAATAAATTTGGCCGCAATGCCGGCACTGGCTGCCACCGCCAAGCCGCCAATGCCTTTCCAATCGCCCGGTGAAACTGGAGACATGATGAGAGCAGTGATGAACGCACTGATCCAAACTGATTCAGCATTGGCAGGCACTTTCAAAGCAAAGGCGGCCACGCGGTTCACCACCCAGGCACAAGCTGCAATTACGCCAACCGAAAAAGCCAATTGCGCTGGGTCATGCGGCGCCAGTCCCGCCAGCCCCAAAACAAAATCCACGCCCAAAAGCCCGGCACAATAAACCAGCGCAAGCCGGTACATGGTGATGTGATTGAGAAAGGCATCAACGGGCCGCAACGCTGCATTCAAAATATTCATCATGGTAGAACATGGTCTCCGAAATTCGTGGTCTGGGTTGCAACGCCGCTCGCATTCACTTGATAAGCCTCAAAGCCCGGCAGGCTTTCGATGAAATAAATGCCGTTTGCCCCCATTGCGAAGGCTGCTGTTGCAAAGCGATCAGCCTCCAGAACATCTGGCCCCAGAACAGAAATGGAAACCACATCGCTCAGCGTCTCACGTGGCGCATGGGGGTTCCAAATATGATTGCCGCGAATATATGAACCAGACGTCGCCATGCCCTGCCCGCGCGGTGCCACCACTTTGATAATCTCTGACAGGTGAAACGGGCTGCGAATGCCAACACGCCAATCTTCGCCATCTTCATTCAAGCCGTGGGTTTGAATGTCGCCACCCGCATCGACAAAGAAATTCTCCGCCCCGCCATCGCACAACATCTGCGCCCCCTTGTGAATGGCCCAGCCTTTCACAATGCCGGAAGGATCAACTGTTGCATCAGCCTTGCGCATATTGAAAAAGCCTTGCGCCTCGTCTTGTGTGCGGCGTGCCAAGGCAAACACCTCTTGCACCTCGGCGCTTAACGAAGCCTCCAAAATTTCACTGCGATTGAAACGGCTGATTTCACTATCCGCACGATAGGTAGAGAACTTTGCATCAACAGCTTCAAACCAAAGCATCGCATCGCGCACCAAATTGCCAAAACCCGCATCCACCACGTCCACAGTGATCGGCATGCCCATGATGATGCGGGTTTCGCGCATCAGTTGGAAGACGCTTTCAAGGCATCAGCCAGAGACTTGATGTAGGCCCGGCTCGTCAGCGTGGCACCAGAGATAATGTTGATCCGCGAACTCTGCGCTTGCACGGTTTCTTTCTTCAACCACGGCAGCGCCTGATTGTTGATGGCAATGCTGGTACGGCGGTGGCCAGGATATTGCAGCGCCTGCGCGTCAATCACCTGGCCGCCTTGCACGGTAATTTCCACCTGCACCGGCCCATAATAAGCATCATAAGTGCCGCCATCAAACGTGCCATCATGTAAAGCAGCAGCCTTGGCCTGCGGCACAAACAATGCAGCCATCGCCCCAAAACCCATTCCAATGCGTTGTAAAATCCTCATCATGCGTCCTTTCATTTCAGACAGCACTATGCCCAGTCCTTTGGGAAAATAAGGCACAAACTTTACAAGTTGGTGAGGCAACCATGGCTTAACAAAATTTAAGCCACTAATTTTCCTTAACTTTTGAGGCGGTAGCCAGTTTGGAATATCCACCACACGCCTGAAAGGCACAACACCATGAACACGGCCGTCATGCCCAGCGCAACATCGCGGCTCACATCCGCCACTTCATAAAATGACCAGCGAAACCCGCTGATCAAATAAACCACCGGGTTTAAATAGCTTACACTTTGCCAAAACGGCGGCAGCACCTTGATCGAATAAAAACTGCCACCCAGAAATGTCAAAGGTGTCACAATCAAAATCGGGATGATCTGCAATTTCTCAAATCCATCCGCCCACAGGCCGATGATAAAGCCGAACATGGAAAAGGTAATGGCCGTCAGCACCAGAAACGTGATCATCCAAAATGGATGCATGATGGTCACCGGCACAAACAAATAGCTGGTGGCCAGAATAATCAAACCAATCAACAGGCTTTTCACCGCGGCGGCACCCACAAATCCCAGAACCATTTCAAAGGCCGATATGGGTGCGGAAAGATACTCATAAATCGTGCCTGAGAAGCGCGGAAAATAAATGCCAAAGGATGCATTGGCAATGCTTTGCCCCAGCAGCGCCAGCATAATCATGCCGGGCACAATGTAAGAGCCATAGGCCACGCCATCAATTTGGGTAATGCGCGCACCAATGGCCGCGCCAAACACCACAAAATAAAGTGTGGTGGAAATAACCGGCGAAATAATGCTCTGCGTGATGGTGCGAAAAAACCGCTTCATCTCATAGTCGAAAATGGCAAATGCTCCGCGCCAGTTCATTGTTTCACCAGCCCAAGAAAAATATCTTCCAGTGAGCTTTGCTGTGTTGAAATATCAGAATAGGAAATCTTGGCCCTGGCCACACCCGCCAAAAGCTTCGCCACATCCAGCTTCTCTCGCTTCGAATCATATTTATATGAAAGCTGTGAACCGCCCTCATTCAAGGCAAAGCCCAAAGCGCCCAATTTTTGCGGCAAAGCCTCCAAGGGCTTTTCCAGAATGATGTTCAGCTGCTTTTGCCCCATTTTTTCCATCAGAACTTTTTTGTCTTCCACCAGAATAATTTCGCCTTTTGAAATCACGCCCACCCGGTCGGCCATTTCTTCGGCTTCTTCAATATAATGCGTGGTTAGAATGATGGTCACCCCAGCTTCACGCAAATCGCGCACCACATTCCACATGTCCTTGCGCAGCTCCACGTCAACACCGGCGGAAGGCTCATCCAGAAACAACACCCGGGGCTCATGCGCCAACGCCTTGGCAATCAGCACGCGCCGCTTCATGCCGCCCGACAGCGTTAAAATCTTCGCCTCTTTTTTGTCCCACAACGACAGTTGCTTGAGCACTTTTTCAATATGCGCATCATTGCGCGGCAAGCCAAAAAGGTGGCGGGTGAAACTCACCGAATCCCCCACCTTTTCAAAAATCGGCAAATGCAATTCCTGCGGCACCAGCCCGATCATCTGCCGGGTTTTGCGGTAGCCCGGGCCAATATCCTGCCCATCCACCATCACTGTGCCGGTGGATTTCGTGACAATGCCACAAATGATTGAAATCAATGTTGTCTTGCCGGCCCCATTGGGCCCCAGCAAGGCAAAAATTTCGCCCTTGTCGATCGTCAGATTGATGTTCTTGAGGGCCGAAAAGCCAGTCTTGTAGGTTTTTGAAAGGCCAGAAATTTCAATGATGGGAGGCATGCAACCGATATAGTTGATCCGGCATCTGCAAACAACTCATTTGCGGCGAACCATTCTCGTGAATCAAAAACCGTGGGCCAAATACACGTGCACTTTCTTTGCCATGGTCAACATTGACGCACCCTCTTCAAACTTCACCTTGGCTACCACATATAAAAAGGACAACAGGTGATGACTGAACTGAAGACCCGTTCCCAACATCTCGGAACTGATTTGCTTTCAACGCATCGCCATTCAGCGAAAGAGATCGTCATGCTTAAACCAGTTAAAGCCTTAGCGACTTTAGCCCTGCTCACCCACCTCTCACTGCCAGCAATGGCCGGCGCAACCGTGAACGTGAAGCTCTGGGACAATGGTGAAACGCTCGATATGAGCAAGAACATGGGAATGGTGCCGGGAACAACCATGGATATAGCCAAGGCTCCCATGGGCATCAAAGCCCAGCCCGTGGTCGTGCCCCAGGGCAAAGTTGTTTTCAAGGTCACAAATTCGTCAAAGGCCGTCATCCATGAAATGCTCTTGGCCCCCTACGCGGGCACAGGAAAATCCCTGCCCTATATTGATAAGGAAAATCGCGCCGATGAAGAAAACACCCATGACCTCGGCGAAGTCTCAGAGCTGGATCCCGGCAAAACCGGTGAGTTGACGGTGGATATGAAACCTGGAACTTACATCCTGTTCTGCAACGTGCCCGGCCATCTGGGTGCCGGCATGTGGACAACAATCACGGTGAAATAATCGAGTGTCAAGGCTTGCGGCCGCGCTATTCGAAGAGGCTTGAAACAGACTCTTCCCTGCTGGTGCGGCCAATTGCTTCGCCGATCAATGTGGCCACGGAAATCACGCGAATGTTTTTTGCCACGCGCACCGCTTCAGTGGGCTGGATGGAATCGGTAATCACCAGGCTTTTCAATTTTGACGAGGTAATGCGCGCCACCGCCCCGCCGGAAAGCACGCCATGCGTGATATACGCGGTCACATCCACCGCACCCTTGGCCACCAACGCGTCCGCCGCATTGGCCAAAGTGCCACCAGAATCCACAATGTCATCAATCAGAATGCAACTCTTGCCCGCCACTTCGCCGATGATGTTCATCACTTCGCTTTCGCCAGCGCGTTCACGGCGTTTATCCACAATGGCCAAGGGCACATCCAGTCGCTTGGCCAAGGCTCGCGCCCGCACCACGCCGCCAATATCTGGCGACACAACGATGGTGTTGGAAAGATTATTGTGGTGTTTGATGTCACGCACAAAAACCGGGCCAGAAAATAAATTGTCTGTCGGAATATCAAAGAAGCCCTGGATTTGGCCCGCATGCAAATCCAACGTCAAAACCCGGTCAGCCCCGGCGCGGGTGATAATGTTGGCCACCAGCTTGGAAGATATGGGCGTGCGCGGCCCCGGCTTGCGGTCTTGTCTCGCATAGCCAAAATACGGGATCACCGCAGTGATGCGTTTGGCCGAAGCGCGGCGCAACGCGTCGGTGATAATCAGCAATTCCATCAAATGGTCATTGGTGGGAAAGCTGGTGGATTGCACAATGAACATATCCTGCCCACGCACATTTTCCTGAATTTCAACGAAAACTTCCATATCGTTGAAGCGCTTCACCACGGCTTTCACCGGCGGCAGGCCAAGATAGGCCGCGATCGCTTCCGCCAACGGTTTGTTGGAATTGCCGGAAACAATTTTCATCATCGCAGTCGCCCTCGCCCGAATTACGCGTCGTATAACAACCTGATGACGCGGTTGCCAGCGGCAAATTAGGCCGCCCCACGCACTTTGCCAGCGAACGCCCCGATGCATTTATTACTGCCACAAAATGGCTCAATTCAAAATTTCGCGTGTTACACGCTGTCATCCCCCGCAGTCAGAGAATGACGCGGCAGATGCAACGCCACTTAGCGATATTGCCCTATCAGTTTGAACACCCCTTCAGCCGCCGCTTGGGCGGCAAACCCTGCCGTTTCTCCCCATGGTCCATCAAGCGCATGCGCCGCCACTTGGTTGTTCTGGTCAACCTTGCCCAAACCCTTGCCCTTGGGTGAAGCCACCTGCCAGCTTATGTGCACCGTTTGGGTTGGCCCCTGCGCTGCATCCAGCGCCACATGCCCGCGAATGGAAATGGCATCCTTGCGGGGCATTGCAAGCACCGGCCAGCCCGCATCTTTCAAAACTTTGCGCATTGCCGCCGTCAGCTCCCGGTTGGCTTCGGGCGATGCACCCTCCACCGCCAGCACGGCAACCGCGCTGATTGCAGTGGCACCCTTTGGCGGCGTCTTGGCTAACGCCTCAGGCTTCGGCGCGGCAACCTCGGAAACGGGCGGCAGTGCGGCAACCTGTGCCAGGGCGGCAGAAGGCTCTGGCCCATTCAACGTTTCAAGGTCAATGTCTTTGCCAGCCCCCGGCCCCGCCTTGACCAAAGTTTCCCAAGGTGGGTGAATAAGCGAGTCTTGCGCCACGGCTTGCGGGGCGGGCTTGGATAACAACAAACTCTGCGTAGAACATGCCGAAACACACCAAAAAGTCAGTAAAACACAAGCAAAGTCATGCCATTTGAAGCTGATTTTCATGCCAAACCAATCGCCGAAATAAGCCGGCCATAGTCGCTTTCACCCCGATGTGTGGCACGCCGATATGAGAAAAATCGTTGCTCATCCAGATAAGTGCATAGCCCCAAATCCACCACTTTGCCCAACCCCATGCGCATCAATGCATCAGTCAAATAGTTTGGCAAATCAAACATATAGTGGTTCTCTTTAACAGATGGAATGAAGTATTTTTCATGGGCCGGATCAAGCTCCAGAAAGTGCTTGCAAAAGTCCGGCCCCACTTCATAGGATTTTTGCGAAATCGTTGGTCCCACCACAGCAATGATATTTTCTCGTTTTGCTTCAAGGGCTTCCATCGCTTCAACAGTCGCGCGATAGATGCCATGCAAGGCCCCTTTCCACCCCGCGTGGCAAGCGCCAATCACGCCAGCCTGGGCATCGGCAAACAAAATGGGGGCACAGTCAGCCGTTAATATGCCGAGCGCCAAACCCTTGGTTTTGCTCACCATTCCGTCAACTTTCGGGCGTGTTTCCAGTGGCCCCGTCACCACCGCAACATCAGTGCCATGCACTTGATAGCCAGAAACGAGATGGTTAAGGCTAACCCCCAAGGCCGATGCCACTTTGGCCCTATTTTTATCAACGATTTCAATATTATCGCCACTTCCGAGACCACAGTTCAGCGACGAAAAAATGCCCTGTGAAAAGCCGCCTTCCCGCGTAAAAAACCCATGGGCCACGCCCGGCGTATGCAATTCAGATACAGTTATCATGTTGTTTCAAAAGGATAAATGGCCTGCCTCTGCGCTTGCGCCACGCCTAACACCTTAAACAGTTGCCCCATCTCATCCTTCCCCACCAAGCGTTTTCCCCCCGCCACAAAATCCTCCCGAGGCTTGCCGTGCAATTTGGCAGAAAGTGTGGTCAGCCTTTGCTCAATTCCCATGTCGCTTAAAAATGCTCCTTGGGTCAATGGCGGCAAGGCCACAGCTCCCCCAGAAATGAACGCTGCGGCAAGGGCTTCAAAGTCCACATGTGCCGTCAAATCGGATGCGCCGGGATACTCCAAAATACCGCAGGATTTATGCCCCCTCAGCGCTTGAAGTGTATCGCCAACACCACTCTTTAAGTAGCCATAATCAATCACTATTCCAGCGCCACCTAAAGCTGAAATACGCGCTCCCAAAAGCTGGGCCACCGCCTGCGAAACCGGCGAAAATTCATGCATTCCGTCAGCCTCAAAAGGCCTGCCATGCAGCGGCCTAACCTGGCTTGCCAACGCATCATTTTCAACGCCCACACAGCGCTCAAAACACTGTCCAGCATGGTTCAAAATCTGCCGTATTGGCAGCGCGTCAAAGAACTCGTTGGCTACAAAAATCATCGGCTCCTGCGGCAGTGTCTCCAGCGTCTCATGCCATTCAATATTCTCGCCTAATTTCTCGCGCTGCAGTTTGCGCAAAGTCGGGCTCGTCTCAATCAAATGCACTTTCAAAGCAGCCTGAAATTCCGCCATACGCGAAGTCGCTCTTAGAAGGTCCGCCATAAGGGTTCCGCGCCCCGGCCCAAACTCCACCAAGATGAACGGCGAAGGCTTTCCAATCGCCTCCCAGGCCGCTACAGACCATATTCCTATCAGCTCCCCAAAAATTTGGCTTATTTCTGGTGCTGTAGTGAAATCACCTGATGCTCCAAACGGGTCGCGGCTCATGTAATAGCCATAGTTCGGATGGCCCAAACACAATGCCATATATCGATCAATCGGCATTGGTCCCTCAGCTGCAATCAATTCTTTAAGGAATTCAATCATGTATGCCGAGACCTAAGAAGCAGCCAAATTCCCACGCCAACCAACGGCAGCGAATAAATCATGCCTTGCGTAACAAATCCAAAATAATAGCCGATGAAAGCATCTGGCACGCGGAAAAATTCCACAAATATCCGCGATAGCCCATACCCCAACGCAAACACCCCAGAGGCCCGCCCCGGATGCGCTAGGGCCTGATAGCGATGCGTGGCAATGCGCACCAGCCCAAAGAGCAGAAGCCCCTCCAGCGCCGCCTCATAAAGCTGGCTGGGATGGCGCCCTTGGGTTTCGCCCGGAAAAATCACGGCCCATGGCGTGTCACTAAAGCGCCCATATAGTTCTGCATTGATAAAATTGGCCAAACGCCCAAACCCCAGGCCCACGGGCGCTGCAGCGGCCCCCAAATCAAGCATCCGGTCAAGCGTGGAACCCACCTTACGACCATAGAAATAGCAAGCAACGACAACACCTAAGAAGCCGCCGTGGAACGACATCCCGCCGTCCCAAACCTTGAAAATGCTCAATGGGTCTGCGAGATATTTCGCTGGTTGATAAAGCAGAACGTAACCAAGTCTGCCCCCGCCAACCACACCAAGAAATAGCCAAATGAACATATCGTCCACCTGCGCTGCGGTCATGGCCGGCTTCCACTTGCCCCAAAGCCACGGCATGGAAACCAGCCGTTTCAGATACCAGGCCGCAAAAAGTAGAGCGCCCACATAGGCCAGCCCATACCATTTCACCGGGATGGGCCACTCGATCAAATTGGGCTTCAGAAAAGACGGAAAAGCAAGGGCAGCAAGCATATGCCACTCATTGCCCATTCATCATGTGCTTCGCAAGCTCTTGAAAAGCTGGCCAAGAATGTTTAGCTCTCAAGAAGAGGAGAGCTGCCACCATGCCCACCACTAATTCGCGTTTCTTCGACGAAGTTTCCAAGCTGATGACGGGTGCGGCCGGTGCCGCCCAAGGCGTACGCAAAGAGATCGACACCATGGTGCAGAACCAAGTGGAGCGTGTTCTCAACAACCTCAATATCGTCAAACGCGAAGACTTCGACGTTGTGAAAGACATGGCCGAAAAGGCCCGCCTGGAAAACTCCAAACTCGAAACCCGTATTGCGGAACTTGAGAGGAAGCTATCACAAAACTGATTCACGCGTGGTTCTCTTATGTGAAATTCTCATGTGGAAGAATCAGTCGCGGCGTTGAATGGCGTTGAGCCCTCCTCCACACTTGCACCCAGGCTGCGACGATTCGTTGACCTCGGAGAATTTATATGGCGGCCAGCGCTGCAACCCATCGTGAAGCAACCAATCCCCTAGATCGGGTTGAACGTTTGGCAGAGGCCAAAAGTTGGCACTTAGACCGCACGAATGATCATGAAGTGATTATGTTGGTGGGTGGCGGTTGGGCCGACCTCACCATGTCGTTCAACTGGCGTGATGATCTCGAGAGTTTACAATTTGCCTGCACACTGGATTTGAAAGTACCAGATAAACGTCGTGACGAAGCAATCCGCCTGCTGAACACTATCAATGCGCAACTTGTTCACGGCCATTTTGATCTGTGGGACAATGGCACCCTGGTTTATCGCTATGCACTGCTGTTGACAGGCGGCGCTGAGGCCAACGACGAGCAATGTGAAGCAATCATCCACATGGGCGTAGAAACCATGCATACCTATTATCCCGCTATCAATTTTGTGATTTGGGCCGGGCAGTCCGCCGATGAAGCACTAAAAAATGCCCTTCTTGAAACCATGGGCGAAGCATGAGCAACCCGCTCAACGGCACTTTGGTTTTGGTGGGCTGTGGTAAGATGGGCAGCGCAATGCTGGAAGGTTGGTTGGCGCGTGGAATAGAGGCCTCCAAAATCGCTGTGATGGAACCCATGCCATCAACAGAACTTGGTGCGCTGCTGTCAAAACATGGCGTGCGGCTGAACTTTTCTCCGCCGTCAATCGAAGATGCTGAAGTTGTGATCATCGCGGTCAAACCACAGATGATGGCCGAAGTTCTGCCACACTTGCTGCCGCTCATGGCGGCCAAACCGCTAGTGCTGTCCATCGCAGCAGGCAAAACTATAGCAACATTTGAAGCGGCCTTTGGCAAAACCACCAGCATTATTCGCACCATGCCCAACACTCCTGCCGCTATTGGCCGCGGCATAACAGCGATGGTAGGCAACGCCCATGTTTCTGCTGCACAAATGAAACTTGCTGAATCACTTCTCGCGGCCACCGGTGAAGTTGTACATGTTGATGACGAAGCGGCCATTGATCTTGTAACCGCCGTCTCCGGCTCTGGCCCAGCCTATGTTTTCCTGCTGGCTGAAACACTCGCAGCCGCCGGCGAAAAAGTCGGCCTTCCCAAAGAATTCGCTGTTCGCCTCGCCAGAGCAACCGTTGCAGGCTCTGGCGAACTGATGCGCCAATCGGGCATTGATGCCGCCATCTTGCGCAAGAATGTCACTTCTCCGAACGGCACAACTGCTGCCGCCTTGCAGGTATTGTTGGCTGACGACGGCATGCAACAGCTGATGAACAGAGCCGTCGAAGCTGCCGTACGACGCTCACGGGAGCTGGCGAGATGACAGCTTCGCTCACTTTCGCTGATTTTGAGAAAGTAGATATCCGCGTGGGCACCGTCATTGGCGTGGAATCCTTCCCCCAAGCCCGTAAACCCGCATTCAAATTGCGCATCGATTTCGGTGATGTAATCGGCGTTAAAAAATCATCCGCTCAGATAACGGCTCACTACACGCCTGAAACTTTGCTGGGCCGCCAAGTCGCAGCTGTCGTAAATTTCCCACCGCGCCAGATCGGTTCCTACATGTCGGAAGTTCTAACACTTGGTTTTCCCGATGCAGATGGCGGCGTTGTGTTAATTGGCCCTTCACAAATGGTGCCCAATGGCGGCAAACTGTTCTAATGCAATACATCGAAAACACTGCTGAACTTGAAGCACTATATAATAAAGCCCCATCTCACGCCTCAACGGCTAAGGTGGCAGACCACATCACGGCAGCATATCGCAAACTAGGTGTTCAGTCGCGCCATTTGATGGAGTGGGTTTAGTCTGAATCGTTCTGGTTCATTTGTCCAGCATTTGCAGATGTACTCATAGGGCGTGAGACCTTTGAGGGTCTTGAGGCGGCGGGCAAAGTTGTACGCATTCATGAAGTCAATGAGATGCTGTCGAAGCTGGGCATGGTTGCCATAGTGGTAACGTTGAACAGTTGCTTCTTTGATTGTTCGGTTCATCCGTTCAACCTGGCCATTGGTCCAAGGGTGCTTGATTTTGGTGAGCCTGTGCTCAATGCCAAACTCACTGCACACG
>JANYHB010000021.1 GCA_025359265.1 Hyphomicrobiales bacterium
GCCCCAACGTAGTACGGAAAACGCTGACAACCGCTAACCCTTCAACACATCCATCTTGATCGGCCCTTCGGCCTTGCCATGGATGAATTGGTCAACAAAGGGGCTGCCAGAGCGATCCACCATTTTTGCGGGCCCCTGCCAAATGATCTCGCCCTTGTAGATCATGGCGATGTCATCGGCAATTTTGCGCGCACTTGCCATGTCATGGGTGATGGAAATGGTGGTGGCACCAAGGCGCTGCACACAATCCACAATGAGGTTGTTGATCACATCGGCCATGATCGGATCAAGGCCTGTGGTCGGCTCATCAAAGAAAATGATTTCAGGATCAGCCGCAATGGCCCGCGCCAGGCCCACGCGCTTTTGCATCCCGCCGGAAAGCTCAGCGGGCATTAATTTTCCCACATCCGCTGTAAGACCAACAAGCCCCAGCTTCTCAATCGCAATTTCTTTGGCTTTGGCCCGCGCCATGCCGCGGCCTTGGATTAAACCGAAGGCTACATTCTCCCAAACACTGAGTGAATCAAACAATGCGCCACCTTGAAATAACATGCCAAAGCGATGCAAGAATTCATCCCGCGCAGAACCGCGCAAGCCGAGCGCATTAAGCCCGCCCACTTCAATAACACCAGAGTCGGGCTGCAAAATGCCAAGCACGCATTTCAGCATCACACTTTTGCCCGTGCCTGAACCGCCGATCACAACCAGGGAGCGGCCCTTGGAAACCGAAAGATTGACGCCGTTGAGAACATGTTTTGGGCCAAAGCTTTTGCGCACTTCCTGCAGCTTGATGAAAGGCTCGGCCATCAGTGCTTGCCAAACAGAATTGACGTGAGTGCAAAGTTGGCGGCCAAGATCAAAATGGCCGAGGAAACCACGGCATTGGTGGTGGCGCGGCCCACACCTTGCGCGCCACCTTTGGAATTGAAGCCGTGATAGCAACCCATCAATGCGATGATAAAACCAAACACCGCCGCTTTGATCAGGCCAGAAGTTACATCATCAGAATGCAATGCATCAGCCGTTGTTTTTAAAAATGCTGCGCCATTAAAGCCGAGGCTGCGCGTGCCAACAACATAGCCGCCCATCACGCCGATGATGTCGCCTATTGCAACCAAAAGCGGCAGCGATAAAACCGCTGCAATCAGGCGAGGGCCAACCAGATATTTCATGGGATTGGTGGAGAGCGTCACCAGAGCATCAGTCTGCTCGGTCACCTTCATTGTGCCTAGTTCAGCGGCGATGGATGCCCCCACCCGACCTGAAACCATGAGGCCCGCCAGCACCGGTCCAAGCTCACGCGTCATACCGATGGCCACGATAGAAGGCACCAGTGTGGCCGCCGTTGTGGGCGAGGAGCCGGTGTAAATCTGCAACGCCAGAGCGCCACCGGTGAAAAACGCGGTCATCGCGACCACGGGCAAAGATGTGTAGCCAACGCGAAAAAGCTGCGCCCCAATCTGGTTCCAATAATAACGCGGGGCCAGGCCGGTCAGCAGTGCATCTTTGGTGAACAGCGCTGTGCGTCCAATCTCGGCCAAAAACCCCAGCGCCAGTCGCCCGATGGGCGCCGCAAAATTTAATTCATCGATTCTCATGATATGTAATGCCGAGCATAGCGGTTGCCCAGATGGGTGAGAAGCTCCCATGAAATGGTGCCGGCCGACGCGGCAGCTTCATCAAGCGATATGTTCGGCCCAAAGAATTCGGCCCATTCGCCGCGCTGTGCGGGATGGTCAGTCACGTCCACCGCAACCATGTCCATGGAAACACGCCCCACGATGGCACAACGCTGGCCATTGAGTAACACTTCAGCTTTGCCCCCAAACACCGAGCTCATCCGCCGTGGAATGCCGTCACGGTAGCCTACACCCAACAGGGCAATTTTGCTGTCACGAGAGGCCCGCCATGTCGAATTATAACCCGTGGCTTCACCCCTTGGCACATCACGCACTTGCAACACTTTCGCTTCCAGGGTGACGACGGGCTTCATCGGATTAGGTTGGCCGGGCAGTGGATTGCCGCCATAAAGTGCCACCCCAGCGCGCGTGAGATCAAAGGTGAATTCGCCTCCCAAAAAATGCGCCGACGAATTGGCGAAGCTGGCGCGCACATTCGGCAAAAGTGCGCGCGCTTTCTGAAACTGACCCAGCTGCACGCCGTTGAATTGGTTGTCTGGCTCTTCCGAAGATGCCAGATGGCTCATCAACAACACCACATTCAGCGGCAACTTCTCAGCCACCAAAGCCGCAAGCTGTGCATAAGAGAGGCTCACGCGGTTGATGCCGCTATCCACATGCAACGCACATGGCGTGCCTTTCCCCTTGGCTGACCATTCACGCGCTTCTTCAAGTGAGATCAGCGCGGGGATGAGGCGGTGGCGCAAATAATATTCGGCTTCACCGGTGTATAGGCCATCCAGCACATAGATTGAGGCGTCGGGCAAAATGGCGCGCAGTGCCTCGCCTTCCAGAGGCCGTGCAACAAAAAACGAACGACAACCCGCCCCCCACAGTGCCTCAGCACAAGGGGCTAGGCCCAGTCCATAAGCATCCGCTTTGATCGCGGCGCCCGTCTCAGCCTTCGGGGCTTGCGCCGCCAAAGTTTTATAGTTGGCCCGCAATGCTCCAAGATCAATCGTTACCCGGCCAGAAATATGTTGCTCATTCATCAGCGCAGCAATAGTTTGTGTGGCGCAACAATTCAACGGCGAAACATGACACTGGAAAATTCACTCGGCAAAAAGCCCTTTAGTCTGTCCAAGGAAGCCATCGCCTGGGTCAAGAAAACCCGTGACGCGATGAGCACTGAGGATAAAATCCGCCAACTCTTCATCCACATCACCATGGGCGATGATCTGGCCACCGTCACCCGCCTGAGCAATATGAAGCCCGGCGGCTTGCACCGTTTCATGGGGCCAGAATTGGCTGCCGCTCATGCCGCCACCAAACACGCCCTGGATATGGCCGAAATTCCGCCTTTCATCACTGGTGATATTGAAGGCGGTGGCCACGGTTCATCCGCCATGTTGCAATTTCCAAACAATCTTGGCCTTGCCGCAGCCAATGATCCAAAACTCAGCGCCGCGGTATTGCAAGCCGTTTGCGCCGAAGCCGCCGCCCTGGGCTTCAATTGGTCGTTCACCCCCTGCATTGATATCAACCACGCCACCGAAAGTGCCATCGTGGGCACGCGCTCTTATGGTTCAATCGCCGCCCGCATCGCCGCCCAAAGCAAGGTCCATGTGGCCACGCTGCAGAAAAACGGCATCGCCGCCACCGCCAAACATTGGCCGGGCGAAGGCTATGACGCACGCGATCAACATCTCGTCACCACCGTCAATCCGCTTTCCATGCCGCGATGGCAACAAACCTTCGGAAAGCTTTACGAGGGCCTGATCAGGCAAGGCGTGCTGACCGTGATGTCAGCCCATATTGCTTTGCCAGCCTATATGAAAAAGAAACGCGTGGCCGATGGGTTGGAACAATTGCGCCCCGCATCACTTTCGAAATTGCTGAATGAAAATCTGTTGCGAAAAGATATGGGATTCAATGGCCTGGTGATCAGTGACGCAACGCCCATGGCCGGCCTCACATCGTTCAGTGCCCGTGAAGAGCAAGTGCCGGAAGTGATCGAGAATGGTTGTGATGTATTTCTGTTCTCACCAAACCCAGAGGCTGATCTGGCTTTTATGATCAAGGGCCTGCGCGAAAAGCGCCTGTCAGAGCAGCGTCTGGAGGATGCTGTTACCCGCATTCTCGCCCTCAAGGCCGCACTTGGCTTGCACCAGAAATCTGTGAGCCAGCGCATCGCTTCGCTGGAAGAAGTTCAACACCTAATCAAATCAAAATCCCATCTCGATATCGCCGCCAAGGCCGCGCAGAAATCGATCACAAAAGTGAAGGATGTGCAGAAACTTCTGCCGCTCTCGCCCGCCAAACACCGCCGCATTGTGGTGGTCGGTCGCGGCGCCCCTGGCATGTTCCCTGGCGCACCGCGCCAAGAAATGAGCGTGTTTATGGATGAGTTGAAGCAACGCGGCTTTGAAGCCCGTGCCTTTGATCCCAAGAATCCGCCAACCCGTGAAAATGCTGATCTTTTGCTGTATGTCATGGCGGTGGAGTCTTCCCTTGGCCTCAGCCATATCCACATTGATTGGTTGACCGAACACCAGGGCCTCGACACCGGCATGGCGCGTTACTGGCACGCGTTACCAACCATGATGGTGGCTTTTGGTCATCCTTATTTCCTGCGCGACGCGCCACGCATGCCCACCTTGGTGAACGCCTATTCAACAATTGAAGCAGCACAACGCGCCGCCGCCCGCTCCATCACTGGCGATGCAAAATTTGAAGGGACAAGCCCTGTTGATGCCTTCGCTGGAGCGCCAGATTCACGTTATTGATGTGGCATCCAACGGCGCAATTGAAGCCTTCATTCGGCAAACTGTGGGCGCGCTGTTTCCCCACGTTCGCCCTTGCAAAATGGAAATGGACGATCAAGCCGCGGTTGCTCCAAACACTTGGCGCGTTCCCGCCGTGCACGGTTTGCACCCAAGCCGCCGACCTCGTCAAATCTCAAACCTAGTTGCGGGCCAAAAATCGCGCCATGGCTTTCAACGTTTCGTCGCTCACATGATGCTCTATGCCCTCAGCATCCACTTGGGCCACCTTGGATGAAATGCCAAGCGCCAGCAAAAACTGTTCCACGATGGCGTGCTTGCGCCTGCCGTCTTCTGCCAATTTCCAGCCATCAGCCGTTAGGAAAATAGCCCGGTAAGGCTCCTGCTCAACCAGCCCTTGATCCGAAAATCGTTTCATTGTTTTGGCCACAGTGGCGTTCGAAACGCCCAGACGCAGCGCGATATCCGTGCCCCGCGCCTCGCCTTTTTCGTCGATCAACTCGGCGATCAACTCACAATAATCATGCGCCAATTCCGCCGAATGATCAGCCCGTGTGCGGGTAAACGCCGCTGAACGCAGCTTTGAAGATGCAATCTTTCGTTTCATGCCATTTTGCCTGTGCGGTATGCAATTTAGCCTATTGCAGAAAGTTTAGCTAGTGCTAAACTTTTGCAATGGACATGCCTGCCACCCCTCCTCCGAATTGGCTTCGCGAAAGTCAAAATTCATCGCTGGCTGAAGTGTTTCGCTCGGTTGCTGTGCCGGAAAATTCTGGGCTTGTGCGCAAGGCCTTTGCTTTTCTTGGCCCAGGTTTTTTGGTTTCAGTCGGCTATATGGATCCCGGAAACTGGGCCACCTCCATCGCTGCCGGTGCTAAATTCGGTTACGCCCTGCTGTGGGTGGCGCTGCTGTCCAACATCATGGCCATTGTGTTACAGGCATTGGCGGGCCGACTGGCTGTGGCTTCCGGCCGCGACCTGGCGCAAGCCTGCCGCGATGCCTATGGCAAACCCGCGGCATTCATTCTTTGGCTTTTCGCCGAAGTTGCCATTATCGCCACAGACATTGCCGAAGTCGTCGGCACCGCCATAGGCCTCAATCTACTGTTCAACATTCCGCTGGAACTTGGTGTCATCATCACCGCTCTGGATGTATTCATCGTGCTGATGCTGCAGCGCTTGGGCTTCCGCAAAGTGGAAGCCTTCGTGTTTGCTCTGCTCGCAGTGATTTTTATCTGCTTCATTGCGCAAATGGCTTTGGCCAAACCCGAATGGTCGGGCGTGTTTGCGGGCTTTGTGCCAACTGCTGAATTACTGCACCGACCGGGAATGCTCTATCTGTCTCTCGGAATTATTGGTGCGACGGTTATGCCGCATAATTTATATTTACACTCAGGCATTGTCCAAACCCGCCACCTCGGCGAAACAATCCCGGAAAAACGCAAGGTACTGCGCTACGTTACGTTCGATTCCACATTTGCTTTGATGCTGGCTCTGTTCGTCAATGCGGCGATCTTGATTTTGGCGGCAGCAACGTTTCACCAAGCGGGCCAAACCGAAGTGGTGGAAATCGGCGATGCACAACGCATGTTGGCCCCGCTTCTCGGTTCACTGCTCGCACCCAAACTCTTTGCGATCGCCCTCCTCGCCTGCGGCTTGAACTCCGCCGTCACCGCAACTTTGGCCGGTCAAATTGTGATGGAAGGTTTCATCAATTTCCGCATGGCCCCTTGGGCGCGCCGGCTCGTAACCCGCAGCATTGCAATCCTGCCAGCAGTTTTGGTCACGATATATTACGGCAGCTCCGGCACGGCCTTTCTTCTGGTATTCAGCCAAGTCGTATTGGCGTTCCAACTGCCCTTCGCGATTATCCCCCTTATCCAGTTTACCGCTTCACGCAGCAAAATGGGCGCGTTGGTTTCACCCCGATGGTTAACCGCGACGGCCACGCTCACCGCAGCCGTTGTGATTGTGCTGAATGTGAAACTGATTTGGGATGTTTTCACGATCTGAAACCCGTTCTTGCGGACTCTGCGGCTTTCCCTTAATCGCCCGCCATGCACAGCACAGTTCTCATCGTTGATTTTGGATCGCAAGTAACCCAACTCATTGCGCGTCGGGTGCGCGAATTGGGTGTCTATTCGGAGGTGGTTCCCTACCAATCAGCTGAAGCCGCGTTTCATCGTTTGAATCCCAAAGCCGTGATCCTTTCGGGCGGGCCGGATTCGGTTACGCGTGAGGGTTCACCTCGCGCACCGCAAGTGATTTTCGATTCCAAACTCCCCGTTCTCGCCATCTGCTACGGCCAGCAGACCGCAGCCCTGCAACTTGGCGGTGTTGTTGAAGGCGGCCACGCGGCGGAATTTGGCCGCGCCGAAATCACCATCACTGCACAAAGCGCTTTGTCCGATGGCCTCTGGGATGTTGGCAAAAGCTA
Organism: Hyphomicrobiales bacterium; assembly: GCA_025359265.1. Taxonomy (GTDB): domain Bacteria; phylum Pseudomonadota; class Alphaproteobacteria; order Rhizobiales; family Aestuariivirgaceae; genus Aestuariivirga. Next base: position 6,840 of record JANYHB010000021.1, read on the forward strand.
TCCCGTTTGGATGAGCCATGGTGACCGCGTGACGAAATTGCCAGCGGGCTTCACCGTGAAGGCCACTTCTGAAAACGCGCCCTTCGCCATTGCCAGCGATGAGGCGCGCAAGATTTACACCACCATGTTCCACCCTGAAGTAGTGCACACGCCAGATGGGGCAAAACTTATCCGCAACTTTGTGATGAACATTGCGGGCTGCAAAGCCGATTGGACGATGAAGGCCTTCCGTGCAGAGGCCATCGCCAAAATCCGCGCGCAAGTGGGCAAGGGCAAAGTGCTGTGTGGGCTTTCGGGTGGTGTTGATTCATCGGTGGCCGCCGTTCTCATCCATGAGGCGGTGGGCGATCAACTCACTTGCGTGCTGGTTGATCACGGGCTGATGCGTTTGAACGAGGCAGCACAAGTGGTGGAGATGTTCCGCAAACATTACAATCTGCCACTGGTGCATGTGGATGCATCCGAAGAATTCATCACCGCCCTTGAAGGCGAGGCTGACCCCGAAACCAAGCGCAAAACCATCGGCAAATTGTTCATCGATGTGTTTGAGCGCGAAGCCCAGAAAATCGGCGGCGCGGATTTCCTGGCGCAAGGAACACTTTATCCCGATGTGATTGAGAGCGTGTCTTTCACCGGCGGGCCATCCGTTACCATTAAGTCGCATCACAATGTGGGCGGGCTTCCCGCACGCATGAACATGAAATTGGTGGAGCCGCTGCGCGACCTCTTCAAGGATGAAGTGCGCGCACTGGGCCGTGAGTTGGGATTGCCACCGGAATTTATCGGCCGCCATCCATTTCCTGGCCCTGGCCTGGCCATCCGCCTGCCCGGCGGTGTGACACGCGAGAAATTGCAAATCCTGCAAAAGGCTGATGCGATTTATATCGATGAAATCCGCAAAGCCGGCCTTTATGACAAAATCTGGCAGGCTTTCTCCATTCTATTGCCCGTGCAAACTGTGGGCGTGATGGGCGATGGCCGCACCTATGACCGCGTGCTGGCCCTGCGCGCGGTAACCTCGGTGGATGGCATGACGGCGGATTTCTTCCCCTATGACATGGCGTTTCTGGGCCGCACGGCAACGCGCATCATCAACGAGGTGAAGGGCATCAATAGAGTGGTTTATGACGTGACTTCGAAACCCCCCGGCACGATTGAGTGGGAATGAGTGGCATTTCAACGGCTTATAATTTTATTCCTGTATTGTGAATTTAAAGCTTGACAGCGTACGCTGAACCGGCCATATCCAGCCATACTCCACACAAGCGCCCGAACTTGCGTGAGCCTTTTTCCCCACAACAACAGTCTTGAGCCCATCAGGAAGACGACGTTGGGGGGGGATTGAAAGCTAAGCAGGCTTGGCCCTTTTGGCCTTCTTCGGTTTCGCCGCCGCCAGCGCCAAGGCGGGGATCCCGCTTGTTAGCTGCAATAATTATTCCGAAATTCCAAAACATCGTCAAGGTCAGGGATGTCACCCGTAGCTTCTAACCCATGTGCCCCCAAATAGAGTGCTGGAAGCCAAGATATCGCGCCATCTCCCAGCATCTTGCGAAACAAAAGCGCAAAGGCGGGCCAACTTCCAACCGTATTGTTGCGAATTTCAAATGCCGCCAAACGCATGGCCTCACCAAACGCATCAGAATTATTTGCGAGCTTAGTCCCCATACGAGAAATTTTTTCAGCAATGTGTGGAACAGCCATGTGCTCGGAATGCCGTGCAAGTTCCAAAGCATGTGGCCATAGGTTGGAACGATCAAAACGGAGTTTTAAATCTGTTTTCGGAGAGTCGGCGATACAGGCACGATCTCTTTCCGATAATCGTCCTTCATACTCCACCCAAACATCATCAGGCACTTTCATGTTGCTTTTATCTTTCTTGCCTTCTTCGGTTTCGCCGCCGCCAGCGCCAAGGCGGGGGCGGTGATTTGTTCATAGCGGGCGAGAAGAAATTCAACGCGCTCACGATCGGATGCAAAAGCCTCTTTACGATAAAGCTGGTCCACCGCTTTGTCATTGGCCTCATGGGCTTTGCGCAAGTTGGCGGGCATGGTGAGCGGATCATAAAGATCAGCCAAGGTTGATTGAGGGTGGAGGCTGCGCGCATCCAAAATGGCTTGGCCAAGCGTGTTGAGTTTTTCTTTGGCAGCATCAGAAAGATCAGGCCAAGGGAACGGGTTATAAACGATGCCGATTGAGTAACGATAGCGACTCTCCAACCGCCCGCCAATGTAACGCAGCCAAGACATGTGCATGCGTGAAGTGAGGAGGGAGAAATGGAAGTGCTTGGCATGTTCCAATACCCGTACAAGATTGCTTGGAACAGTGGGCGGCGACAACCATCCTATGGGTATATAGTTTCGGTTTTCGGAGCTAACTTCTGGGACGACCAAGAAGCTTTCTTTTGGTAACGTCGTGAATGCAAATTGAGTTGGAAACACTGCAAGTTGCCGCGTCACGTCCCGTTTACTTTCGAGTCTGAACTTTTTCACCGCTTCTAGGACTTTTAAGGCCGTAGGCATCTGCCTTAAGGCGCTTGGATTGATGTCCTGCAAACACAATATCCATCGCGTTGATCCGTTGATATATTCTTCCGATCCAATATAGGGACGTAAACAGGCGGCGGTTGCTGCGTCTTCATTCAATAGCTGCTGCCTCCGAGCAGCATCGAAAATCAAATGGCCACCATCAATAGGCTGGGATCCAAATCTGAGTGAACCCATCATAGGAGGCGCCTTCGAATCATCAAGAATAACGACATGCGAGTTCGCCAGTCTCGAGCCATCAAACAAATATGGCGAAATGGCTTTCACTTTCGCCTCAACAGGATCGCCCTTGATGTTCGCATAATCAAACAACCGCTTCTCCGGTAGTTGCGTAGCGGCCTTGCAAAGCCCTAAAATCACCACATGCACATTGGCTTTGCCTCTAGCCTCGCTGCCCCACGCGAATGTGCGATGGGCAAAAGCAATTTCCAATTTGT